>CAZHHM010000015.1:0-44521 GCA_964532225.1 uncultured bacterium
CATTGCCTGACTATCGAATACGACTGCATGAGCTCAAGCAGCCTGACAAGCGTCCTGCCGTAAACGTCGGCATGGTCGTCGGTGATCACCTTGAACTCTATCTCGCCGTATCTGTAGGCAAAGTAAGGGTCATCCCTTCTGATGTCCCTGTCAACACCGGCCGCCCTGGCCACCGGTCCTTGGGCGCCAAGCCTTATCGCGTCCTCTTTTGAGAGCTTGCCAACGCCCAGCAGCCTTTGTATGAGCGTCTTTTCTGTAAGCCCGAGCTCAATGTAGTATTTTGTCTGTTCTTCAAGCGTGTTCATGACCTTGACTATCTCTTCAGCCTGTTCTTTTGATATGTCCCTTTTCGCGCCGCCTATCACGTTCATGGCGTAGTTGACCCTGTTGCCCGTAAGCATGGCCAGAAGGTCCATCACGGCTTCCCTGTCCCTCCATGAATACATAAGGAGAGAGTCAAAACCTATCTCATGGCCGGCCACTCCCAGCCAAAGAAGGTGGCTGTGTATCCTTTCAAGCTCTCCGATCATCGTTCGGATATATTCTCCGCGTTTCGGCGCTTCAAGCCCTGCTATCTTTTCCACTGCCTGTACATAGCATGACGGGTGGCTGTGCGAGCAGATGCCGCATATCCTCTCGACAAAGTACAGGTTCTGCACGTATGTCTGTATCTCGCAGGCCTTTTCGACGCCGCGGTGGTTGTAGCCGACTTTCACGCCGACGTTCCTGATCTGTTCTCCCGCGAGGTCAAGGATAAAGCTTTCCGGCTCTTTAAGAGCGGGATGCTGAGGGCCTAGCGGGACCCTGACTATACCCTTTTTCTCAGGCATTGCTTTTCTCCTTTCCCTGTTTTGACGGGTCCTTCCAGTCCTTCCTGAGGGGATGGCTGCCTGCCGGCCAATCATCAGGCAGAGGGTAGCGCATGCCCGGAGGCAGGCCCTGGACGTCCACGCCGAGAAGATCAACTATCTCGCGCTCGTACAGTTCCGAATTCCTGAACAGATCGATCACGCTCCTGATCGGCTCTTTGTCCTTTACTATCCTTGTCCTGAGGTTCATGACGATCGTATTGTCCTTTGAAGCCAGGTGATATATGAGGGCGATGTTCTCTCCCTCATCAAGACCGGTGATCGTAATGAGTATGGTGAAATCTCGCGAGATAAGGTACTCCAGTACCTGACGGAAATCCTTTGAGGCCACATCCACCCATATCCTTCGTTCGCTTTGCACTTTTACGGTCTCGGCCAGTGAGGGGTACTTTTTTATAATGTCTTCCCTGACTTTTTCAATATCCATCATTTCTTTCCCTCCAGCTTCTGAAGAAGCTTCACAACGCCGTCGATGATAGCCTGCGGGCTTGCCGGGCATCCCGGTATATAAGCGTCTACAGGGATGACCTTGTCCACCCCGTGCTCGACACTGTAGCAGTTGTAGAAGACCCCGCTGTCGATTGAACAGGTGCCGACAGCGACCACGAACTTCGGCTCCGGCATCTGCTCGTATATCCTCACCAGCCTGTCCTTGATCTGTTTGGTGACCGGACCTGAGCACAGAAGCACATCGGCATGTCTTGGTGTGCCCTTGAGCAGGACCCCGAACCTCTCGACATCGAACCTTGGCGTAAGTGCAGCGACTATCTCGATATCGCAGGCGTTGCACGAGCCCGTGTTGAAATGTATGACCCAGGGAGATTTTGTTCTCGCCCAGGTCAGTACTTTATCCGCTAATTTCATTTATGCTTACCCCCTGAAAAGTATGAACAATCCGAGCATTGCGCCCGCCACGTAAAGCAACGCGACGGCCAGCGCTCCTGCCGTCCCGGTCTGCGCGGTGGCCGCTATCAGCGCCACCACGTGAAGTATCGTAAAGAAGAACGCGAACGGGAAGAACTGTCCGTAATCAGGCTGCACCCTGTGCTGCTTGACGTCCTCGCCGCTGGCATATGCCTTTCTTAAGGCGCCCTCAGGGCCCTTTCTCTTGAATGCCAGAGGTTTTGAAAGATATGACATGAGCCATGACACCGCAAGCATTATCAGAAAAGCCGCAGGAGGCAGCAGTATCAATGTCTTGATGTCCATATTAACCCTTGAGCCCCCTTATGTTGCGAACGTCAAGATCCCCGAAGTTGTCGTGCGCGTTTATTATCAAACCGCCGGCCACCACGACCACAACGACCTCGATCACGATCACGGTGATCACAATGGCCTGTGCCAGGGCCATGTGCCCGCTAAGATAGCCCATGGCTATTATGAACAGCGTCACCCCTTTTATCAGCACTTCAAGTCCTATCAGGACCCTAAGCAGGTTGTAGGTAACCGTAATGCAGAACAGACCTTCTATCACGAGCAGAACAAAGGTCCCCAGCATGAGCCAGAAGAACTGTGACTGGTCAATTCCCGCCATTTTTGTCTCCTTTGAAAAGGACAAGGACCCCGAACACTCCGGCGATAAGTGCGACTATCTGTCCGAAAAGGTCAAGCCTTCTTAAATGCCATAATATCGTCCTCGGGTCAGGGATCGCCTCAAAGCCCGGCGCAGGGAAATCGAGCGGGATATACATGAACCATACCGCTATCCCTCCGAGTATCAGCACTATCGGAAGATATTTGAACCTTTCGATCCTCGCGTTCCTGTGCGCGGCCTTTTCTTCCTCCTGCAGTCTCTTGGTCATTGCTATCACGCTAACGAAAAGCACAAGTATAAGCCCGCCACATACCGTCAGCTCGAACACTGCCGCCAGCGGAGCCCCCATCTGGAACATAAGCATCGAAAGCAGAGCGCTTGTCAGCGCCAGGAAAAGTGCCGCCCTGAGCAGCAGATTTGTCATGATAGCCGACCACGCGGCCATGACGACAAGCAAAAGGAGCAGTACCATTATCGCGAAATAGCTCATTTGATCACCATATTCATTATCAGCGGGAACGCTATTCCCGCCAGGACCGTTATCGATGTAAGTATTACCGATACGGCGACAACGCCTGTGCCGGCTTCTTTAACTTCCGCAATGGCAGCCGACGGCTTGCCCCAGAACATGCCTCTCTGCAGCTGCAGGAAATAGGCAAGAGTAAGAACGCTGGCAAGCACGGCGATCACCGTGTACCAGAACAGTCCCGCCGTCCACAGCGAGATGATTATCAGCAGTTTGCTCCAAAAACCTGACAGAGGAGGCACTCCGGCAGTGGAAAGGGCCGCTATCGCGGAAGAAACGCCTGTGACAGGCATCTTTGCGGCGATACCCTCGAACTTCTCTATCTCGGTAGAGCCTGTCCTTGATTCGACAGCTGCGGCATTGATAAATAGCTGAGCCTTGAACACCGCGTGGTTAACAAAATGGAACAATGCGGCAAAGAGCCCTATCCAGTTGCCTGCTCCGAGACCAAGTATGATATACCCCATCTGGCTGATGCTCGAATAGGCAAGCATTCTCTTCATGTCCTTCTGCCCGAGCGCCGCGAGCGCCCCTATGACCACAGAGACAGCGCCAAGGATGAGCAATGCTTCCCTTAGCGGAAGGAACAGCGAGTTTGTCGCCGTGAGTATCCTTATAATAGAGAATATTCCTGATGCCTTTGTCACTATCCCGGCCAGGAACACAGAGACCGCCGTAGGCGACGCGCTGTACGCGTCAGGCAGCCAGCCGTGAAACGGCACGAGACCGCCTTTAATGAACAGGCCGATAAGGAACAGGATCAGGCCTGCCCCCGCGAACACGCTGACGCTGTCCCCTGCCAGGCTTATCCTGACCGCCTCGAAGCTCACGCTGCCTGTGACCAGCACAAAAAGCGCGATGGATGTAAGCATGAAAGTGGATGCCACAACGGACAGGATGAGATACTTGAATGACGCTTCGAGCCCTCCGTTATCCCTGTTAAGGGCTATCATGATGAACGAAGCGACCGCCGTCACCTCGATGAACACATAAAGAGAGAAAAGGTCCCTGACCATTGAGATCCCGTTGATGCCGATCAAAGCCACAAGAAGAAGGCTGGCAAAGTTCAGCTTCTGCCCGTCGCTCTTGATCAATGCCCACCCTGCCACTGTGCTTGCCAGCCCGGCAAGCGCGACAGAGAAAAGCAGAACAGCGCTGAGATTGTCGGCATACATGTTGAACCTTAAGAAAGAAACGAGAGAGTCCAGAGCATAGGCCTGCGCGACAAAAAGCGGGGACAGCAGCACAGCCGCCATCTGCGCCGTGAACAAAAGCACAAGCGACCAGAACGACACAGCGGCCCTTATCTGCTTTGGAAGCAGATTAATCAGGGCAAGCGCTGCGAACGGGACCAGTATCAGCAAATAGCTCATATTACCTCAATACGTACAGGAGCACTATCAGGGCCCCTGCCAACGACCAGATCACATAAACCGAGAAATTTCCGTTATGCGCTTTTTTTATTGAATCTGACAGCGCAAGCGTCGGAACTACCGAAAGTCTTTCGTATATCCAGTCCACGGCCCTGTCAATTGCATAAAGCACGCCTGCGGCCAAGTATGCGGCCGTGATGCCTATGTTGTAGGGATCGAACATCCTCTTTTCTGCCTTGTCGTATATGCCGCTTAGCACCGGAGCATAGTGTATATGGTCGGCAGCACCCAGTCCTTTGCCCGTCCTTTTTACGCCCCAGAGATGGTTAAGAACAGCCGCTATGAGCACGACCACCGTCAGGACCACGAGCAGGGTGCTTGCGGGCCAGCCGGCGAAATGATGCCCGTGCTCAACATGCCCGAGCACAGGTACTATGAATTTTTCTATGGGGAAAGCGTTGAACAGACCAAAGAATATGCACACCCCGGCAATTATCACCATAGGGACAAGCATGCTCACAGGAGCTTCTTTCACGCTCTTGTTCTTTTCTTCGAGCTTTCCGAAATAAGCCGCATGGCCAAGCTTCAGGAATGAAGCGGCCGTAAGGAAAGAGCCCAGTATCGCGCCGGCGTAGAATATCCAGCCCCTTTCAAGAGCTCCGTCATAGACCAGTTCCTTCGAGAAGAAACCGTTGAAAGGAGGCACTCCTGAGATCGAAAGCGCTGCTACAAGGAAACACGCAAATGTCACCGGCATTAGCTTTGCGAGCCCGCCAAGCTTTGAAAGATCGGTGGTCCCGGCCTGCTTTTCTACGGCGCCCCCCGTGAGGAACAGGGTCGACTTGTAAAGCGCATGGTTGATCATGTGGAAGACCCCGCCCACTATGCCTGCGGGAACAGCGGTCCCGATACCAAGTATCATGTACCCGACCTGGCTTATCGCGTGGTATGAGAGCAGTCTTTTATAGTCCTTTTGGACAAGGGCCATCATCACCGGCAGAAGAATGGTTATCAGGCCGACCGTCATGACCAGAGGGCTGACCCATGAGGAAGGATCAAGTTTGAACATATCAAGCGATATCCTTGTAAGGAAGTAAATGCCGAGCAGCTTTTCAAGTGCCGCCGGAAGGAATGCCATGAACGGAAGCGGAGCGTCCTTTGCCGCATCGGGTATCCAGCTGTGGAAAGGCATGGAACCTGCCTTGGCGATAGCGCCCGTCATCATAAGGATATATGCGGCCGCCCCCAGCGTATCAAGCTGAAGGTGAATAGAAGATATCGTAAAGGTCTTGGCAAGATAGCCTGTCAGCGCTACACCGAGCATAAGACATAGGTCGGCCACTCCGACCAATACGAACGCTTTGATGGCCGTCTTCCAGGAATCTTTACCGCCTATCATTATCATGCCGAACATGGTCAGCATCAGGCTCTCCCAGAAGAACAGCAGAAAGACCAGGTTGTTCGCCAGCACTGCGCCGTTGCTGAGACCAAGTGTTATAAGGAAATACGAGTAGAACTGGTTGGTGCTGGGCTTCCCGGACATGAAAGCGCTCGAGTACAGCGCCAAAAGGATGCTGAACCCTGCTATGGCCAGCAGAATGAACGAGCTGAACTGATAATTCCTGAGAGCGAACTCTATCCCGTAACCGCCCCAGGGTATCGCGACTGCGATATCGGTCTTGTAAAGCATGAACACTATGCCAAGGTTGACGGCTGCCGCGAGCAGGGTTACCGCCTCTTTTACGAACTTTACCCGGCTGGGTATCAGCAGGTTAATGACACCCGCGATGATAGGCAGCAGTATCAATAAAAGCATCAGTTTCATTTAAGCATCCCTATTGTCGGGAACAAAGCTGTTTTAAAGAACCCCGCGAAATAATCAACGGAGAATCCGGCAGCCAGAGAAAGTACGGCCAGAAGCGCCACCGAAAAGACCATCAGTCCGGTCTTTTCTTTGCCCGGGACCTTGGCCTCACCGAGGAAAAGCATAGTGAACAGCCTGAAAAGATATACTATGGTCAGCACCGCGCCGAGAATGAAGACAAAAGCCAACTTGCCGTTGCCGCCGTCCACCGCGCCCGCGATGACCAGATATTTGCTGAAGAACCCTCCCAGCGGAGGCACGCCCATTACGGAAAAAGCGCAGAACAGGAAAGCGACCGCCGTTACCGGCATTGTCTTTATCAGGCCGCCAAGCTTAGTGATGTCCTTTGTCCCGGTATTCTGCTCGATTATTCCTGCCGAAAGGAAAAGGCCGCCTTTTGCCAGACCATGCATCAATATATAAAGAAGCGCGCCCAATATACCGATCGGGCTGTTGGTCGCAAGGCCCAGGAAAATAAAGGCTATCTGGCTGACCGTTGAATAAGCAATTATTCTCTTGAGGTCGGTTTCAAGCAACGCGGCACCTGCAGCGACCAGCGCTGATACTGCTGCGATGATCATGACCCCGACATGCCAGAAATAGCTCATGCCGAAGGTCAATATGAAGAGCCTTGCAAAGACATATACGCCTATCTTGACCAGCACGGCCGCGTGCAGAAGAGCGGTCACCGGTGAAGGCGCAACGCCCGCGTCAGGCAGCCATGTATGGAAAGGCAGGGTCGCCGATTTTGAAAGTATGCCGAACAGGACCAGTCCGACGGCGATATCGGCGAGCACTATCCCGCTTCCGGGAATAAGGTCGAAAGAACCGGTCTGGCTTAGCACCATAAGGAAGCCTATCAACATGACTACGGCACCGAAAAAGGTCACCATGAACGATTTATCGGCCTTTAAGATGTCCTTTTTGCCCCTGTAGAACCCTATCAGCCTCCAGCTGGTTATCGCCGTGATCTCCCAGAACAGATAAAGGAATATCAGGTTGGCACTGTAGATTATTCCCATCATTGAGCCAAGGAACATGACCACCATAAAGTAGTACTCGTTCTGGTTCTCGTAATGGTCGATATAATCAAAGGAAAAAAGGACTATTATCGCGCCGATGAGCGAAGAGACAACGGCCATGAAAACGGCCAGCGCGTCGGCATTAAGTATGAAGTTCAGGCCAAAAGGCATCGGCATTGCCAGGACAAGCTTATGTCCGGCGCTTATCGCGGGGAACATTGATGCCGAAAGCAGGAAAGAGACGAGCACAAAAGCAAGGGCCATGTAGTTCCTGAGTAACTTTGAGAACCTGCCTGCTATCGGAAGAGTAACGGCGCCCAGGATCGGGGTGAATACCGTCAAAAGCAGCACTAAAGATGTATTATTTACTATATATTCCGTCATTTTGACAAAATAAAACCCCACCCTTATAAAACCCTCTCTGCAAGAGCTTCCGGATGAGGAGTTTACTCAAACATACATTGTTTCAGTACCTATTTTAATACATTTGGAAGGGGGTGTCAATTTGGGGGGAGTGAAGAAGAAGTTAGTTAGTTAGTTAGTTTGTTAGTTGGTTAGTTGGTTGGTTCGAAGGGAAGTGGGGAAGTTGGTTAGTGGGGAAGTTTGTTGGCCTTATACTTGCTAATGAATGAATTCAGTTGAGGAAAAAGGTTGTCAACGATAACGTTTGTCCTTTCAAAAGTTTCAGTTCGGACAACACCACGTTTTAATGCCTTTTTTAACCAGAACCTTAGTTCCTGTATCGATCCTCTTGAATAATACAGAAATTGCAACGTTTCTTTAACACTGATCCTCCCTTGGCTCTCCGCTATGTTTGCGCCGATCGAATCGGCTGATCTGACGATCTGAGTCCCGATGGTACTTTTAGCGAACCAGTCCTTTGTGCTCACATCATCCCAGATGAGATCCGATATTTCGTTAGCTAGAGCAAGGATCCTTAGTTCTTCACTTCCTTTATACACATATCCCTCCTTTCAATTGGCTCTAACCAACTAACAAACTTCCCCTCTTCCCATCTCCTCTCCCTCTCTTCCCAACCAACTAACAAACTTCCCCTCTTCCCATCTCCTCTCCCTCTCTTCCCAACCAACTAACAAACTTCCCCTCTTCCCATCTTCTTCACTGCCCCCTGTACTGCACCGCCTCCGCGATATGCCTGGCCTCGATGAGCTCCGCACCGTCAAGATCGGCTATTGTCCTTGACACTTTGAGCACCCTGTCGAACGCCCTGCCGCTCAAACGCAGCGTGGCAATGGCCTTTTTAAGTATCTCCTCGCCTTCTTTTGTGTATTTGCAGAATTCCCTTATCATTTTTGAAGGCATCTTGGCATTG
Organism: uncultured bacterium; assembly: GCA_964532225.1. Taxonomy (GTDB): domain Bacteria; phylum Margulisbacteria; class WOR-1; order JAKLHX01; family JAKLHX01; genus CAZHHM01. The sequence goes on from CAZHHM010000015.1 coordinate 8,522, forward strand.
CAGGCCGTTATCGTCCCCTTGAACCTTTCGGTCTGCACCTGACGCGCTTTGATAATTCTTTCCCTGATTACCGCGGAACTTTCACCCTCGGGGTAGTTAAGGAGCTCTTCTTTCTTCAGTCTGGGGACATTTATCTGGATGTCTATCCTATCTAGCAAAGGACCTGATATTTTCTGCACATATTTCTGTATCTTTACGGGCGGACAGGTACATTCGGCAAGCGGGTCCCCGTAATTGCCGCAAGGACACGGGTTCATGGCCGCGACCAGCATGAACTGCGCCGGATACGTGACCGATGCCGCAGCCCTGCTGATGGTTATCTCCCCGTCCTCAAGAGGCTGGCGGAGCACCTCAAGGACATCCCTCTCGAACTCGGGGAACTCGTCCATGAAAAGCACCCCGTGATGGCTGAGCGTTATCTCTCCTGGCCTCGGAAGCCGGCCTCCGCCGGTGATCCCTATATCAGAGGTAGTGTGATGAGGCGACCGGAAAGGCCTTTTTGCTATCAGGGTCTTGTCCGAGGTCAAAAGCCCCGCGACGCTGAAGATCTTGGTAAGTTCAAATGCTTCGGCCTTGGTCAAAGGAGGCATTATGGTGGGTATCCTTCTGGCAAGGAGGGTTTTGCCTGACCCCGGAGGGCCGGAAAGAAGGATGTTGTGTCCCCCGCTGCAGGCTACTTCTATGGCCCGCTTTGCCTGGAACTGCCCTTTAACCTCGCTGAAGTCGGTCTCCCAGATGCGTTCTTTGGTAAGAATCGCTTCAACATCTATCGAATGCGCCGGAATATCCTTTTTGCCTAACAGGAAAAGGACAACTTCATCTAGACTGCTTACCGGAATGATGTCTATACCTTCTGTCAACGCGGCCTCATCCGCGTTCCCCGCAGGCACCAATATCCTCTTGAGTCCCGCGTCCCTTCCTGCCGCACACATAGGAAGGGCGCCATCAACGCTCCTTACCTTTCCGTCAAGGGATAGTTCACCGAAAAGCATTGTTTCTTCGAGCTGGTCAGCCCTGATCTGTTCAGATGAAGCAAGTATGCCGATAGCTATTGGCAGGTCGTACATCGGGCCTTCCTTGCGGGTGTCAGCAGGGGCAAGGTTTATGGTGTAATAGCCCGGAGGATATTCAAAGCCGGTATTGACCAGGGCTGCTTTGACCCGGTCCCTGCTCTCCTTTACCGCGGCGTCCGGCAAGCCCACGATCGATTGCCCCGGCAATCCGCGGGAGGAATCGACCTCCACGTCAACGACATAGCTTTCAAGACCCAGGTACGCGGCACTTTTTACTTTTGTGAACACTAGTTCACCATAAAGGCATTCTTATAATGCTCGAGCTTCTTTTGCCCAAGCATGTTCCGGTATATCGTTATAACGTCGAACCTGCAGTTTGTGTCCTCGACCCCCGACTTCACAAGAAAATATCTCGCGCAGCTGATGATGCACTGCTTTTTCGATCTGGTTATCGAGAAGGCCGGAGGGGAATAGCTGCGGAACGAATAGTTCTTCACCTCTACAAAGACTAATACATCCCTATCCCTGGCGATAATATCGAGCTCGCCGTGAGCCGATCGGAAGTTCCGTTCAAGTATCTCCCAGTGGAGCGACCTCAGGTGCTTCTCGGCAATATCCTCGCCCTTTTCCCCTATTTCCTTGCTTTCCCTGCCCATCGCCGCCATACAAGCAATTTTCCCGCCGTAAGTCTAAGTGTTATAATTCATCTAATAAACGGAGGTATTTACTATGAGAAGCGACAACATAAAGAAGGGTCTTGAGAGGTCCGGGCACAGGGAGCTGCTGCACGCGACCGGCGTCACAAAAAAGAGCCTGGAAAAGCCGTTCATCGGCATTGCCAACAGTTTCACGGAGATCGTTCCCGGACATATAGGGATGAAAGATCTTGCTAACGTTATTTCAAAAGGCGTACATTCAGGAGGCGGAATCGCATTTGAGTTCGGGCTTCCCGCCATCTGCGACGGCATAGCCATGGGCCATGACGGGATGCACTACTCGCTGGCATCAAGGGAACTGATCGCGGACACCGTTGAGACCATGGCAAAAGCACATCAGCTTGACGGCTTGGTGCTCCTGACCGCCTGCGACAAGATCACTCCGGGAATGCTGATGGCCGCAGGAAGGCTTGATATACCGTGCATCGTGGTCACCGCCGGGCCTATGATGGCCGGACGGTACAGAGGAAAGCTGACCGACCTGGTAACGGGCGGATTCGAGGCAATGGCCGCCTGCAAAGCAGGCAAGATAAGCGAAAAGGAACTTGCCGAGCTTGAAATGTGCGCCTGCCCGGGTGCGGGTTCTTGCTCAGGCCTGTTCACTGCAAATACGATGGCCTGCGTTACCGAAGCGATGGGAATGTCACTTCCCGGCTGCGGCACGGCGCTCGCAGTTTCATCCAAAAAAAGAATGATCGCTTATGAAAGCGGCGAAAAGATAGTTGAATTGGTAAACAAAAATATCACTGTAAGAAAGATCATGACCAAGGCAGCAATAATGAACGGCATCAGGATCGATATGGCTCTCGGAGGCTCGACAAATGCTGCTCTGCATATACCTGCGATCGCCCATGAGGTCGGGGTAGATGTTACGCTCGATACTATCGAGGCCATAAGCAGAAAAACTCCGCACATCACTAATTTGAAACCGGGCGGCCCGCACTATATGGAAGAGTTCGAATACGCGGGCGGCGTACAGGCAGCTCTTAACGTGCTCATCGACATGCTTGATGATAACCCGACCGTGTCAGGAGAGAGCATAAAAGAACTGGCCAAGAAGGGAGAGGTCACCGATCCTGTCATCATAAAGACCCTGAAAGACCCTTATCACAAAGAAGGCGGACTTGCCGTTCTAAAAGGGAACCTCGCTCCCGATGGCGCAGTGGTCAAACAGACCGCGGTTTCCGAGAAGGCCAAGATACTTGTCGGAAAAGCAAGACCTTTCGACGGCGAAGAGGCCGCGATGAAAGCCATCATGTCCGGACAGATAAAAGAAGGCGACATCGTTGTTATCAGGTACGAAGGGCCTAAAGGCGGACCGGGCATGAGAGAAATGCTCTCCCCTACCGGAGCAATAGTAGGTCTCGGTCTTGGTGAAAAGGTCGGCCTTATCACCGACGGAAGGTTCTCCGGCGGAACAAGCGGCCCTGCTTTCGGGCATATCAGCCCTGAAGCCGCAGAAGGCGGCCCTATCGCAATAGTTCAGGACGGGGATACTATTGAGATCAATATCCCTGAAAGAAAGCTTGAGCTTAAAGTAAGTGATGAAGAGATCGGGTCACGCCTTGCCAAGTGGAAGAAGCCGGTCAAGAAACTTACGGGCTATCTTGCAAGGTATGCGTACTTTGTGACATCCGGAAGCACCGGGGCAGTACTTAAGGTCCAATAATAAGTTCGAAAGCTTTTTTTGGGCCTTCCCAAGGACCGGTCAAGCCGTTATTTTCGGCCCCATTACTTGATCATTGTCCTTGTCTAGGCTCAATTATCATCTGCCACATGGACGGGTTATCTGCTCTAAGAGATACTTGATGTTCGCTCATAATGCCGTTTATCCGGTCTTTTACGTCTGTTATGACCGAATGCTCGAACTGAGTATATTGTCCAATACTTCCGCAAATGCTGCTGATCCTGATCCCTCTATTTGGGTATCTTTTAATATCCTCAGTTGACAGGTTCATCGTAACCTTGGGAAGGACAGCTGGCTTGTTCAACGCATATATTCCTCTCATCGCATCCATTGCACCGTAAAGAAATTTGTCCGATGATTCAAACGGACGAGGATCAACCGCGACATTAACAGGATAAACCAGCACTGTCGATGGAGTAGCAGATCCTTTCCATTCATAATGAAAGGTGGAGAATGCTATTACTTGATCGAGATAGTTGAGATCCACGGCAAGACTTTTTATCAATACCTCCAACATTTCCCGAGAATTATCGGAAGATACTTGAAGCTCTTCCGCGATCTTGGGTGTTAGGAAACCATCAATTCTTGTATTTATCTTGCAAGTAACGTCCAGAGCGATATACGGGTTTTGGCTCTCAGGGGCCACAAGACCAGTTCTCACTATCGGCGCGAACATTCCTCCTTTGGAAATACTCCTTTTACATATCAGCGGTAGCCTGTCCTTCACCAGCCCGTGATAAAGCATCCCTGCTATCCTCGCCCTGCTGTTTACCGGAGTTCCCATGTCTTCCCGCCCCCTTTTTGCGGCACCTATCTATCGACCCGTATCTCGAGAGATTTCATGCATTATTAATAGTCCGGGGAGGCAAATATTTTGTTATGATTATCGATATGAGACTACTTATTTCGGCAATGCTTTTGCTGCTTGTTTCCGGTATATCCAATGCGGCTGAGGTCAATGCCGTGCGCAGCAGCGCTTCAAGCACTTCACTGAGGATAGTGGTCGAGCTTGATGAGGCAGTGGACTATGCCTCTCTGGTCAACAACAACTCCATCACCCTCAAGCTGCCAATGACCAAGCTGTCCGCCAGCCTTTCCGACCCGAAGGTGTATGACGGGATGCTCAGGGATTTCTCCTTTTCAAGGTCAGGGCTCAGTACGAACCTGTTCATTGAGACCTCTTACCCTGTGAATGCCAAGGTATTCGCCCTGAAGTCGCCTTTCAGGATAGTCATCGACATCCCGAGAGAAGAGATCAAGGCAAGCGAGGAACCAAGATCGGAGGGGCTCAAAAAGTTCTCCGAAGATCCCGGCCCGGACATAAAGAAGACCGGACTTCTGCATATAAACAACGTGATCAACGGGGTCTCTTATTACCGCATCAACAGGGACAAGTTCAAGGCATACGCTCTCCTTGTCGACCAGTCTTCCGCCGAAGTGTTCCCCATGATAAGCGTGCCTTCTATCAGGACGGCAAGCCCTGACCTGCTTGGTTCGATGCTGAATTTCTTCGGTTTCGCGGACAAAGGCAGCGAACCGAGCAGTCATTTCTCAAAAAGATCGGTGAAGAGCTTCGTCAACCTTACCGGCGCGACCGCAGGAGTAAACGGCTCTTTCTTTTTCGGGGACGGAACTCCTGTCGGAGCGGTGATCGTCAACGGACAGGTCATCTCCACCCCCTTGTACAACAGGACGGCGCTGATAATCTACAAGAACGGTAAGGCCGCGATCAGCTCGGTCAAGATGGACGGGTTCCTTAAGTTCGTGAGCGGAAAGACTATCGGTTTTGACGGCGTCAACCAGCCGATGAAGGATAACAGGATCGTAGTTTATACCCCCGATTATCAAATTACCGACGGAGGCGGGAATGTCGTCAATTTCACTCTGGTCAACGATATTGTGACCTCTGTATCATACGGGCAGACAAAGATCCCCCCAAATGCCGTAGTCATATCCGCAAGCGGAGTGCAGGCCGACGCTCTCAAAGGGATGTTAAAGGATGGAAGCCCGCTGAAATGGTTCTTTATCACTTCACCGCCCATGGACGACATTATGCATGCTGTCGCCGCCGGGCCGAGGCTGGTGAGTAACGGCAGCGTATATGTCACTTCAAAAGAAGAAAAGTTCAGGAACGACGTGTCAAAGAGCAAGGCCTCAAGGACGGCCGCGGGGATAAACAGCCGCGGAGACCTGATCTTCGTTGTTGTCGAGGGCGCAGGCGGAGAGAAAGGCGTTTCTCTCGAAGAGCTTTCCGACCTAATGATAGAGCTCGGGGCTGTAGAGGCAATGAATCTTGACGGAGGAGGCTCGTCATCAATGGTGATCAACGGCTCCAGAGTGAATTCCGGCTATGAAAGACCGGTCAGCAATGCGATCGTGGTCAGAAAGAAGTAAAATTATCCCCTGGTTTTATCCTGTATCCCTGCACGAACTGGTCCCCGCTCATTCTTTTTGAACTTTCGGGCTGAAGTTCGGTGAATACGACCTCTCCTCTGCCGCATTTGACCACAGGGCCGAAGTTCTTGATGATGCGCAGCACCTGACCGGAGCTCCCCTGCTCTTCGATCGGGCCTTTCACCGGCTCACAACCGAAGATCCTTACCTTTTTACCGTTGAAAGTGCAGAAAGCAACCGGCCATTCGTAAAAAGCTTTTACCTTGTTCGAAACGCTTACAGGGTCGTCCGAAAAGTCCAGCTTGCCGTCCTCCTTCTTTATGGTCTTACAATATGACGCCCTGCACTCTTCCTGCTTAGCGTAGCCGGCAGTGTTGTCCGCGATCTTTCTGACCGCTTCGATGATCAGCTGTGTCCCTTTTTTGAAGAGCTTGTCCGAAAGTAATGCGGCATTATCATCTTCGCTCACCTGCATTTCCGCCTGTTCGATCATGTCGCCCGCGTCCATCCTTTCGTTAAGCTTGAATATCGTGACGCCCGTAACAAGCTCGCCGTTAAGCAGAGCAGATTGCACAGGTGACGCGCCCCTGTACTTTGGAAGCAAAGATGGATGGAGATTGATGAATCCGTATTTCGGGATTTCAAGTAATTTATTTGGGAGGATTTTTCCGTAAGCGACAACTACTGCCAGATCTACCTGCAACTTTTTGAATTCTTCAATAAAAGCATCATCGATCTTCTCCGGTTTCAATACTAACGAACTAACCAACTTCCCAACTTCTCCAACCGCCGACTCTGCCATGCCCAACCCTCTACCCTTCGGCCTGTCGGGAGCTGTCACGATGCCCTGTATATCTATCCCCTCAGAGATCAGGTCTTTCAGTACCGAAGCGGCCCTTTGCGGAGTACCGAAAAAAGCTATCCTCATATCTTTTCGTTGTCCGATTTTTGTGTCGGGATTATTAGGGACGGGTCTTTCACCCTTTGTGTGAACAGAATTCCGTCAAGATGGTCCATTTCGTGCTGGAAGACCACCGCCAGCATGTCCTTTGCTTCGATATTTACCTGCTTCCCTGACCTGTCCATGCCTGTGACCGTGATATTGGCAAAACGTTCTACAGGTCCTTCAAGACCCGGGACGCTAAGACATCCTTCGTTGCAGACCTGTCTGCCTGCCCTTTTTGTCATCTTCGGATTGGCAAGACAGTGCTCCTGCCCCATGCATGAAACTACGATTATCCTTTCGGGCACTCCCACCTGGGGAGCGGCAAGCCCGATTCCCGGGGCCGCCTTCATGGTCTCAAGCATGTCATCCATAAGCTTTACATGATGTTTCGAAAGCTTTGCCACCGCCTTGGCCTTCTTTTTCAGTATCGGATGTCCGTCAGTAAGTATCTTAAGTTTTGTCATTACACCATCTCCATCGGGTCAATATCCACCGAGACCCTGAGCGGCTGCTTTGCTTTTTCCGCTTCCGAAAGAACTTCGGAGACGGCCGCACTTATGCTCTTTTTAATCATATCTAAATCCTCCGACCGTATCAATATCTTCCAAACGGCCTGTCCTCTCACCTTTGATAGTCCTGACTGCGCGGGGCCGCTTATCTCCGCCCCGTTCCTGTCCGCCCTGAGCGCTTCAGCAGCCGACCTGCAGGCCTTCTCAACATATGCGCTGTCAGCGCCGTACATGACGACCAAAGCCATTCTTGAGAAAGGAGGGAAACCTGCCTGCTCCCTGAAACCGATCTCTTTGTCGTAGAAGCCGCGGTAATCGCCGCGCTTGCCCGCGACAATTGCGTAATGGGTCGGGTTCCTTGTCTGGATAGTACAGCCGTGATCGGCCCCGGCGCTGTAGTGTCCGCACGCTCTGAATAGCAGCCGCATCGTGCCTTCGCTTGCCCTGAAGTCGGGCATATTGAGCGACGTGTCCGCGTCGAGTATCGAGACGAATCCAACATCTGCCGGGTTCACGGCCGAAAGGACCATCTGTGTCCCGATAACAATGTCGTACTGTCCCGAATTCAGGACCTCGAGGACCTTTCTTTTTTCCGCTTCTGTCTTAATGTCCCTGTCCAGACGCAGTATTCGCGCGTGCGGAAAGAATTTCACGGCCTCAGACTCGGCCTTCTGTGTCCCGGTCCCTCCGTAGTTGACCCTGCTGCTCATGCACTTTGGGCAGACAAGGCCTTTATCGGAGCGGTAGCCGCAGCGGTTACAGTGAAGGGCCTTGTCAAAAGTGTGGTAAGAAAGCGAGATCGAACAGTTGGGACATTCAACTATGTGTCCGCAGTCCATGCACGTTATGTATGTAGCGTACCCTCTTCGGTTTATGATCAGCAATGCTTTTTTTCCGGAGCGTATAGCGTGGTCCGCCCCGTTCACGGTCTTGTCCGCGAACAGGCCCGCCCCGGACCTGGGCTCAACGTTCATATCTATGATCTCAGCCTTGGGTCCATCCCCCGCCGCCTCGGCCTTTTCGAGACGGTATCTGCCGTTGACAGCGTTAAAATATGTTTCCAATGTCGGACAAGACGAACCAAGAACGACCTCGAAACCGAACACTTCTGACATGCGCAGCACGACTTCCCTGGCATGATATCTCGGCATCTGCTCTTGTTTGTAGGCGTAGCCTTCTTCCTCATGAACGATCACGGTAGCCAGGTCCCTCACCGGAGCGAAGATCGCGTTCCTTGTTCCCACGGCTATCCTGGAGCGCCCTGAACAAAGTTTTCGCCATCCCTCCATCTTGTCCTTTTCAGGGGTTTTTGCATGTACAAGGACGATATCTTCCCCGAATTCCTGCCTAAGCTCTTTAAATATCATGTTGTTCCGCGAGATCTCAGGCAGAAGAAGGATCGTTCCGCGGTTGAGCCGCAGGTTCTCTCGGATCATCCTCTTGTAGTCATCCAGGAGAGCGCGAGTGCCTTTGAACAGAAGGACCGCGGACGGAGCTTTGACCTGACCGGAAGTTCCCCAGTTGCAGGAGCTGTCACTGAAGAGCCTCTTCCGTGCCGAAGGGTTCTCATACGGGGAGAGCCATGAAGGAAGCATGCTTCTCATGCATGCTCCAAATGGGGCCGCATAGTACTGCGACATCCAATCTGCCAGTTTTACATGCTCCTCACCAAAGAACCTAATATCGGACCGGATCTCTGCCAGTTCTTTAATACCGGGGATCTCATAATTGAGCTTTGCGGACAACCCTGTTATATATCCGGTCTTCAGCGACTTACCGAACGGCACCAGTACCTGCTGGCCCACGAGCACCTGGTCTTTCAGGCCTTCAGGTACTTTATAGGTGAACAGCCGGTCGATCTTCTGCGCGAGCTTTGATATCAGGATATCAGCATACATGAGACTATCATTTTACTCCTTTTAAATGTTAAAGCATACTTTTCCCGGGGGCAGTGTGACTTTTGGGAGTGATAATAAGTATCTAGCTGAGGAGATCAATGATCTTCGCTGCAATATCGGCCTTTTTCATCCTGGGAAGTTTTTCTGCCTTGCCGGTCCTCGAGATAATTGAGACCGAGCTCTCATCCCCCTCGAAAGCGGAAGGGTCATTGGCCACGATGAGGTCCAGGCCTTTTTCTTTGAGCTTTTTCCTGGCGTTCGCCAAAAGGTCCTCAGTTTCCAAAGCGAACCCTATGACCGTCCTTCTGCCTTTGTTCCTTGTTACGGAAGAAAGGATATCCTCGGTCCTTTCAAGCTCTATCATGAGTTTGGCTTCGTTCTTTTTGATCTTTTGTGTAGAGACCTTCGCGGGCCTGTAGTCAGAGACTGCCGCGGCCATTACCAGGAAGTCGTTCTTTTGGAACTCCTGCTCTACGGCTTTTTTCATTTCGGCTGCAGTCGCGACTTGGATCACCCTGTGCCCCGCCTCCTGCACCCTTTCCCCTGCCTTTATCAACGTTACCTCTGCCCCTCTTTCGGCTGCTTCTTTGGCAATGGCCATTCCCATCTTTCCGGAAGACCTGTTCGAAATGAACCTGACCGGATCGATGGCTTCTTTCGTCCCTCCTGCCGTCACAAGGACCTTTTTTCCGGCAAGGTCCTGTTTTTTGCCTATCATTTTTGTTACAAGATCGAATATTCCATTGATATCCGCAAGGTGTCCCTGCCCTTTTGTTCCGCAGGCAAGGTCCCCTTCAACCGGTGAGATGAATTTAATGCCTTCTTTTTTTAGCTTAGAGATGTTCGATCTGACCGTGGCGTTGTTCCACATCTTCGTGTTCATGGCAGGGGCCATCGCCTTTGGGCATTCGCACGAGAGAAAAAGCGTTGAAAGCACATCGTCCGCGATGCCGTAAGCGGCCTTTGCGATGATGTTGGCGGTCGCCGGCACAACAAGCAGCAGGTCAGCATTGTCCGAAAGGGAAATATGCGGCAGCGGCATTGAAGAGATGTCTTTGTCGAACATCTTTGTTATGACGGGGTTCCCTGAAAGTGTCCTGAACGTCAGCGGCGTAACGAACTCCTGGGCACTGTCCGTCATTACCACCCACACATCGGCCCCTGCTTTTTGCAAAAGACGCAGGAGTTCGACGGACTTATAAGCAGCTATACAGCCGGTCACCCCGAGTATTATCTTTTTACCGGATAGCATGAGGGTCGGCTCCTTTATTGAAGACTACTTTTTAGACTTAGCAGGCTTCTTTGAGGGCGATGATTTCTTGCGGGTCTCTTTCTGGAGGTTATCAAGCGTCCAGAAGTCCTTTGCCTTTGCTTCGATGACCTTCATCGGCTTAGGCGCCGGGCCCTTGAGCGATTTGATGTCGAAAAGGCCTCTTGAGAACTCTTTCATGGCCGTCTCGATCGGATTTATGGGATTGTAATCCTCTACGAAAGGTATGCTTCCTTCCGATATCTCTTTTGCTCTTTGCGCTATGGCATTTGAAAGCATGAAAACATTGTTCCCTGCCTTCTTGGTAAGTTCGTCAGCTGTAGGTAGTGTCAATTTAATAGAGTCCTTTCCCTCTCGACTTTAATTATAGCATTAATTTTATCTGAGGCGGAATCCACCTTGTCGTTGACCACGATATAGTCGTACTTCTCCATTACCGACAGTTCTGCTATGGCTGCCCTCAACCTCCAGTTCATTTGTTCGACTTCCTCGGTTTTTCGCCTTTTTAGGCGGAAAGCAAGCACGTCAACCGATGGAGGAATGATGAAAACAAAGACTACGTTAGTGCCTTTCAGAATACCTTTCCCGATGTTCTCCCTTATGGTCGCCGCCCCCTGTACATCCACTTCAAGGATCACGGTCTGTCCTGCATCGACATTTTCTTTTAAATACTCCTTAGGCGTCCCGTAATATGACCCGTGGACCTGGGCCCACTCAACGAACTCCCCTTTTTCGACCCTGTCAAAGAAATCATGTTCGCTGACGAACACATAATCTTTGCCGTGCTTCTCGTTCGGCCGTGCGGGCCTGGTGGAATATGAGATGGACATCTTAAGCTCGGGGTTCATTTTCAGGAGACGCTTCACCACGGTGCTTTTCCCTACGCCCGAAGGCCCGGAGATAACAACTATAAGGCCCTTTTTTGTCTTTTCCCTGGTTTTTGGCATTGATTAAGGGATTATATCATGGGAAGACAGCTAAGGACGAGACCCTCCTTTAGACCGTAATCTGTTACCGTTATATGGTTCATCCCCAGCTTTTTCATGGATTCAAGAAGGATAAGCGAGCCCGCAACGATTATATCGGCCCTCGATATCTCAATGCCGGGGATCTTCCTTCTTTCCTTTACGGTCTTTCTGGAAATAAGAAGGTCAATGATCTGTCGAAGCTCATATATGCTGAAGCTGAACCCGTTCATATGTCCTTCCTTTTTCAGGCCTTTTGATGCCAGTATCAGTTCTGCGAGGGACAGTACGGTACCGGCAGCTCCTACAAGGACACATTTCTGGTTGTCTTTATGGAACGGGGACGAAAGCGAGATCGAGCGTTCAAGATGGTCCTTGCATTTCCTTACCGATCCGCTCCGCAGCTTGCCTTTAGGGAAGAACTTGTCCGTAAGCCTTTTTGCTCCGAGCTTAAGCGTCCTTTCAGCAATGATCCTGCTTCCGCGGGCAAGAACATACTCCGTGCTCCCTCCGCCGATAGTTATCATTATGGAACGCTTTGAGGATAGGGAAAGGCTGTAATACGCGGCGCTGAAGATCAGCTCCGCCTCTTCCCTGCCTGAAATTGCACGGACCTTTATCCCGGACCTTTTCAGGACGGCCTTAATGAACTTTTGTTTGTTTGACGCTTCCCTGACCGCCGAAGTGGCGACCGCGATCACTGAGGCGTCAAAGTGTTCGGCGGTCTTTGCGTACCGTTTGAGGACCTTGGCCGCCTTGTTGATAGAGCTCTTTTTGATCTTTGCCTTTTTCCCTTTAGCGGCAAGAGGCAGTATGACCCTGTCCTTTCCTATGAAAGCGAAATCCTTTTTCCCGGGGAAGGTCTTTACGATCGCAAGCTTGATAGAATTGGAACCGATATCAATTACCGCGAGGTTCCTGTCGGAAGTTTCAGAGTATGGTAAGGATCTTTTCCTTGAAAATGTCATTTATCTCGTCGACTTTTCTGTTGGCATCGACCGTAACGAACCCGAATTCCTCTGCCATCCTGTCGAACTCTTCGATCAGTTTCTGCTGGTATTTCACAAAGCTGTCGTAGAAATCCTCTCCGAGCTTAAGGTCCATCCCGCTTTCCCAGTAGTCCATCCCCTCACCTGTCTTGCTTTCCCAGTACCGGGATGCGAGGTTCTGGCTGTTTATGACCCTGGGAACCAGGTTCTTGATGTCTATCTTCATGTAGAGGACGATATCCGGCACCAAAGCTATCCCATAGCATTTTCTGATCCACTCCCTGTCAACGCCCCTCATTATCGCCCTGGCAATGGTGGAATACATGTATCTGTCGCAGATAACGATAAAACCGGAGCGCAGCGCCGGGATTATCTCATGTTCAAGCCTGTCGGAGAAATCGGCCAGATACAGAAGGTTATATGTATAAGGGTTAAGGTTGTGCCCGGTTTTTGCGTCCTCGATGACCCTGCTCAGCAAAGGAGATCTTGCCAGGCCTGTGACATATACCCCGTAGCCCTTGAATTCAAGCCATTTCTGCAGCTCCTGTATCTGGGTCGTTCTTCCTACACCGTCAGTCCCTTCCACGATGATCAATTTGCCCTTGATCTCCTCGGTCTCGACATAAGGCAGCCCGCTTCCGTAATATTTTTTGCTGGAGCCGTTCATTGCTCTTCTCCCAGAAGGTACGGCCGCGGATCATAGTCCTTCAGCTTTTCCGCAACGATGCTTCTCATTTCGTTCTGCTTGTGCTCTATGGGGCTGTTCCCGTTAATGACGGTCATTTCATACTCTTTTGCAATATTCTCGTATTCCTCAAGTATCCTGCCCTGAAAGAGCTTGAAGCTCTCTTTTGGATCGTCTGAAAAGCCCATGTCCATCCCTGCCTCATGGAACTTGAGCTGCATCCTGCTCATCAAAAGCCTCTTCAACGACTCTTCGATCGATACGCGAAAATAGAAGGCAAGGTCCGGTTTTACTGCAAATCCGTACATATCCCTTACCCACTCCCTGTCCACGCCTCGCACCACGTCCCTTGCGAACGCCGTGTAAATGTACCGGTCCGCCAGTACGATCATGCCGGCCTTGAGCGGAGGTATTATCAGGTGCATGAACCTGTCAGCAAAATCGGTCGAGTGTAAGATGCTGAATGTTGAAGGGGTTAAAAGGTTCTTCTTTTTCCCTCTCTTGATAGCTTCGTTTACCAGTGCGGAAGAGTTCCATTCTGTCAGGAACACCTTGTAATTGTTATTGATCAGCCACTTATGGAGAAGATGAAGCTGCGTCGTCTTCCCTGAACCGTCAATGCCCTCGACAATGATCAGTTTCCCGGGATACGGGTGCTTTTCAGTGTACTTTCTTATCACAGCACTCTACTTTCCGACGCTCCTGAGCTGTTTTGAGGTCAAGAGCCAGCATAATGTCCCCGTGCCCTTTGCAGGCGGTCCAGAAAAGTCTATCCGGCACAGGGAACCTTTTTTAAATTCTATCACGGATGAGGTCGACCCGATAAATGAAGACGCAAGATATCCCAGCAGTGGCTCATGGCCGACCAGCATAACGCTCTCATAAATGTTCATTTTCGACAAGTAGTCTATGACATCATCCGCTCTTGAACCCGGCAGCAGGGCCGCTGTTTCGGTAATGCTTACGAACCCGAACTTTTCTGAAACGATCTCGGCGGTCTGTCTTGCCCTGCGGTAGGGACTGGAGTAGATCGCGTCCAGGCCCTCGATCACTTCTTTCATCCCTGCGGACGCCTTAAGCATCTTCTTGACGCCTTCAGAGGTAAGAGCGCGTTCTTCATCCCCTCCGCCGGGACGCGCGTCCTCGGCAATCCCATGCCGCAGAAGGAATAATTTCATGAATAGATTATAACACCCCCTCTTTTTCTCCCCCTTGGCAAGGGGGAGATACGCCGACAGGCGAGAGGGGGTATGCTAAAATATCTTCAAATGGAAAAAATAACACAGCTCAAGGCCCTTGTCAAAGAAAAAGCCGTCCGTATCGGTGAGTTCAAACTATCCTCGGGCGGGACCAGCAACTTCTATGTGGACGGAAAACAGATAACCTGCCATCCCGAAGGCGCAAAACTTATGGCAGAGATCATTTTGGAAAAATTAAAAGGAAAAAAGATAGATGCCATCGGAGGCATGACCATCGGCGCAGACCCGATGGCAGCAGCTGTTTCGGTAGTGTCCGCAGGCACCCTGCGACCGGTCCCCTCTTTTATCGTAAGAAAAACACAAAAAGAGCACGGCCTCGGCAAAAAGATCGAAGGCATCATCCAAAAAGGATGGAAGGTCTGCGTTCTAGATGATGTTGTCACAAAAGGCACCGCCACCCTTCAGGCGATCGCCGCCATCGAAGAGTTCGGATGCACTGTCGAAAAGGTGATCTGTCTTGTGGACAGACAGGAAGGCGGAGCTCTTGCTCTCCAGGAATACGACTTCGACCCGATCTTCAAAAAAGAGGAACTGATGTAATGGCAAAGAGAATTGCCAATATCGACCGCACCACAAAAGAGACATCGATAAGGATCAAGCTTAACATCGACGGCAAAGGCAGGAACAAGATAGATTACCCGATCCCTTTTCTGGGGCACATGCTCACTTTATTCTCAAAGCACGGGCTTTTTGATCTCGATATTAAAGCAAAAGGAGACATCGAGGTCGACCTTCATCACCTTGTGGAAGATACCGGGCTCGCTCTCGGAGAGGCCTTTGCGAAAGCTCTGGGAAAAAAACTTAAGATCGAGAGATACGGACATGCAATCCTGCCTATGGACGAATCGCTCGCGGAAGTGAAGGCCGCTATCGACATCTCGGGCAGGCCGCACTTAACGTTCAAAGGGAAGTTCGATAAAGAGCTCTTATACGCAAAGATCGGCAAAGAGAGGGTGAAGCTTTTCCTGGATACGGAAATGCTTCGGGAGTTCTTCGAGTCATTCGTTTACAAGGCAGGCATATCCGTCCACATCGACATTGTCAGAGGTAAGAACACCCATCACAAGATAGAGGCCGTATTCAAAGCGTTCGGCGTTGCATTGTCGAAAGCCTGCGCCATCAATCCCCGGAAGACCGGCGTTCCCTCCACAAAAGGCAGGCTGTAATTTCTTCCTTGGATCGCAAGATTAACTGAAATCCTGAGCTTATCCTGCAGATATATATTCGTAGATACTATGAGCGGATCAATATTTGCAAGACTAAGGCCAGCGATCAATACCGGCATACCAAGAGTATTCGGAAGTTTCCCGAATTCGAGAGGCTTCGTTCGTAAGGTCTCTTTAATAGACAGAGAAGTGCAGCGCGTGCTGACACAGGCGTTCCCTGACAATAAATTCATCGCGAGATCCCTGACCATAGAAGCAAAGGACATGGACCAGTTCGCTCTATTTGATATTCTGCTGCGGCAAAATACAAGACCGGTCGATCATATCGGTAAGACTGTCCACACAATATTCAACCTGACAGATCCTTTGCGTGTTAACGGGGATGCCTCAATAAGAACGATAGAGCTCATAAGATCGAACGGCACGACGGAAGGCCGCCGCTTGGACAGGATATCATCAATCTCCTACGACCGCATCACTATTTCACCTGAGACGCGCCCGACCGATCTGTTCTTCTACTTTGAGGCATTGAAAACGACAAATTCCGTATCGACAGCGCACGGGATACTAAGGCTGATAACTGACAATGAACATACAGGACATACTTTTGAGGTGACCACACCCAGACTGAACGGATTTAAGATACGCCTCGGGTCGTACTAGTCAGCGGTCCTCGTCCTGCTCTCGATCTCTTTGACAACGGCTTTCATGCCTTCATAAAGACCTTCGCCGTACTTGCACTCCTTGAAATACGGGACAACAATCTGGTCCAGAAGCTTCTCGGTGAACTCTTCGCTTATCGTGCTCTCAAGGCCGTAACCGATCTCGGTCTCTATCCTGCGTTCGTGCATGGCGACAAGCATGAGGACGGCATTGTGGTCCTTCTTGCCCAGCTTCCATTTATTGAAGAGAAAATAAGCGTAGTTCTCGGGAGGGAAAGGCTTGGTCATCCCGAAGACCGCAACGACGATCTCAATCCCTGTCCTTTTTTCAAAGTCCTGCGAAAGCTGGATCATCTTGCCCGCATAATCCCCGATTATCGCTTCATAGTCGTTGACCGGACCGATCTGTCTCGGAGGGTCGGGGATCCTGCTGAAATCGAACTTGTAGCCGCATGAACAGCCTTTTTTCCATTCGGGTACGCTCTTACGGCATTTCGGGCATTTCATTACAAGAAATTATATCATGCCGGAAAAATATCTCTATATTATCTTGGGGGTTATCATGAACACCACTTCTGACCTTGAGTTTTCTGAAGATCTTCGAGTGAACAGCTCTTTTATTATCGGGATATCACCGGCTACAGGAAGCTTCTGAACGTTCTCCCTGTCGGCTTCGCTCATCAAACCTGCGATCACTATCGGCTGACCGTCCCTGACAGCAACGGACACTTCGCTGTTCCTTGTAGAGATGACAGGGAACTCACCCGCCGCCGTGGCCCGCCATTCCGAGACCGAGCTGACCTCAGGCCTGATGGTAATATCGACCATGCCGGAACCGCAGACCCGTGGGGTCATTTTCAGGCTTACGCCGGCGTCTATGTACTGAACGGTCCATTGAGGGACACCCGAAGCAGCCGACACAGGGATCGCGTAAGGTATCTTTTTCCCGATGACGATGCTTGCCTCGGTGTTCTCCTTGGCCATAACCTTGGGAGAGGCGATAAGCTTTGCCTTGCCCCTTGCCATCATAGCCGTTAGCAGGACATCAATATCCTGCACCCCGTACCCTGCCCCCTGCTTTATCTGAAGCTTGACCGATGAAGAAGGCAATCCCCACGTGAACCCTAAGTTCTTTAGCTCGTCTTCCGAAACCTCCACCATCTTTGCCTCTATCATGACCTGTGAAGGGGAAATATCCACTCTGGACAAGAGGTCGCTGATCCTTGGAATGTCGGTCCCTCTCGCCTTTACGAGAAGTCCGCTGCCTTTTCCGGAACCGCAGAACACCGCATCAGGGAACATTTTTGACATGAGTTCTGCGGCCTTGTTCTCGCTGATATAGTTCAGCTTTATGCTCCTGTACTCCATAGGAAGAACAGAACTGTGTTCTTCCTGTGGAAGAAGATAGACAGCCTCTTTCGAAGCGGGTTGTTCGGCGGGCTCATCCTCTCGAACAGGCGCGGGAGGCGACTCCTCTTCGAATGCGCAGGAACTGACCAGGACAGACGCAAATACCAGCATTGCCGCGACTATGTTCTTTGCCATAGCGGAGTTCCAGCAATTTTCCCGCCGGAGATCCTGCGAAAAAACGTGGACTTTATCGGAAAAGCTTTGTATTATAAAAAGCAGATTGAAACGATTTAACAGATGCTTGGTATTATTGGCTGTTGTTCTGTTTTTCTCGAACGGGGCTGTCGACGCACGGCAGACTGAAAAGTGGTACGACCCTCAGTCGCAACGTTATGTGGACGTAGTCCCTGGACAGGTGATAGTGAAACTAAAAGACCTGCCGGGAAAACAGATCGGGACTTCGGCTTTTTCAAAAAAAGGCCACAAGGAAATAAAGTCCTTGAAGAACAGGGTCCGGCTTTTATCAAGGACTTCCCAGTCCGAATCTGTACAGACCATGATAGACAAGTACCGGAACGATCCATCTATTGAATACGTTGAACCAAACTTCATCAGGACCTCTTTTTTGGTACCAAATGACCAGTACTACAACCTTCAATGGATGTTCGCATCGATAGACGCGGAATCGGCATGGACAACTGTCGGAACTTACGGATCAAGTTCAGTGAATATTGCAATTATAGATACAGGAGTAAGGCCAACTCACCAGGACCTTGCCTCGAATCTGACTAACGGCTACAACACTTATGACAACAATGCAACATACAACGATGTAAACGGACATGGAACCCATGTGGCTGGATTAGCAGCTGCACTGACCGACAACACAGTAGGTGTAGCCGGAATGTCCGGAAATTCAAAGATAATTCCCATCAGGGCCTCTGACACAAGCACTCCGAATGCACTGTTCGATGATGTTGACATAATGGAAGCTATCGATTGGGCGGTCACGCATGATGCGCATGTGATCAACATGAGCCTGGGAGGTCCGGGACGTTCTCTCGCTTTTCAGGAAAAGATAATGGAGGCCCATGATGCAGGGATCGTCATATGCGCCGCAATGGGAAATGACAGCAACGGTACAGTGAACTATCCTGCCGCCTATCCTTCGGTGATCGGCGTGGGGGCTCTTGACGTTTACGGCACAAGAGCCGCGTATTCAAACTTCAATAAATACGTTGATGTAACTGCCCCTGGCGGAGATTTGGCTGCTCTTATCCGTAGCACGTATTTTTCCTTCGACGACTCATATGCTGATACCGGGGGAACATCTATGGCATGCCCCTTGGTCTCCGGACTTGCGGCATTGATACTTGCAAAACCCGGATGGGGTTCCTGGTCAAATTTCCAGATCGAAGCGCAGATAAAAGGAAAAGCTACGCCGCAAGGAACGATGATCGGAGGACAGAACCGCAACAACGAGTACGGATATGGTTCGATAGAAGCGAATAATGCCGTAGGCACAGCATATACCACACATACAATATCGGTAGATGCCGGGGCCAACGGATATATATTTCCGCATCCTTACGGAGCAAATGATGTTCTCGTCGGAGATGGTCTGAACGAAGAGTTCGTTATCCAGGCTGACAGCGGTTATGTCATTTCTTCTTTCGAGATAGACGGCATCCCACAGTCGATCAGCGGGACATCTACCAGTGAAACTTATGAGTTCCTGAACGTCACCGGTAACAGGACGATAATGGCCAGGTTCTCCCTGAGCGGTGGAGGCGGAGGGGTCCCTTCAATAACAGGGATAACGCCTTCATCCGGACCATACGGCACTTCGGTTACGATAACGGGAACAAGCTTTGAGGCCGCACAGGGAACGAGTGAGGTAGATTTTAACGGCACGACAGCGACAAATATCACCTCATGGAGCGATACGCAGATAGTGTGTACCGTACCAAGCGGATGTGCAAGCGGGAACGTAGCTGTTACCGTGAACGGGAATCCAAGTAACGGGGTGAACTACACCGTAACATTTACTGTTACTGCGTCCGCAGGAGCCGGAGGTTCTATCAGCCCATCCGGCACATCAACGGTCAATTACGGCGCAAATAGAGCTTACACAATAACCCCAAGCACGGGATATTATGTTTCTGCGCTTGTCATTGACGGAGCAACGCAACCAGGCGCGACAACATATTCATTCAACAACGTGACCGCGAACCACACCATTATTGCTTCTTTTGATGTAATAACCCTTTTGATTACTTCTGAGGCAGGGCCCAACGGGACCATATCACCGCTTGGCACAACAAGCGTCCCTTATGGAGGGACGCAGTCTTTCACAATAACTCCCGACACAGGATATGAGATAGACATTTTGACCAGAGATGCTGTAACGATTGCCCCAACAGATGAAGTAATATTCACGAATGTAACTACGGATCATGCCATATCCGTGTCCTTCAAGGTCAGGACGTTCACTATCCGCCCTTATGCCGGTCCGAATGGCACTATCGATCCGTCAACTGAAGTTGAGGTTGTCTATGGCTCAAGCCAAGCTTTCACAATGACCCCCGACACGGGTCATTTCCTTAACGATATTTTTGTGGACGGCTTAAGGGTAACACTGGCTAATCCCTATATTTTTTCTAACGTCACAAGCGACCATACCATAGTTGCTTCCTTTGATGTCAGCGCCTCTTCTATCGACATAACCATGCCCAGCGGGGTGCAGGGGACAAGTTATTCAGGAGTTATGATCGCAGGACAATTTACCAACTTTGTTGACGGTATAAGCAATGTAACCTTTTCGGGCAACGGGATAACGGTATCGAACATAAGCGTAAGCGATCCATTCCATCTGACCTTTGATATGGTCATCGCAGGAAATGCCGTTCCTGGCGCCAGGACTTTCAATGTCATTACCAGTTCCGAGACCGTGACCGCCGTTAACGGGTTCCTTGTCCTGGCATCATCATCCACTCCTCCGGCTGCTCCTTCGGGGCTGTCCGCATCATCAGGGCCGGCATCGGTATCTCTTTCTTGGGCGACCAATTCTGAGCCGGACATATCCGGATACAAAGTGTACCGGTGCAGCTCACCTTCAGGAACATACCAGTCGGTCGCATCTGCGGCCCACCCCACACTGACCTACACGGATACAGCACCTGACGGAACGTATTACTACAAGCTGTCCGCATATAACACCTCGAACATCGAAGGACTTAAATGCTCTTATGTGATCGGGACGATCGATTCCGTCGCTCCACCGGCACCTACCGTTAACACCTACCCTTCAACGACCTGTGTGTCATCCATAGTGATATCCGGAACTAAGTCTGCAGATACTTCTTCTGTCCTGGTGAACGGGTCGTCTTCAGGAACGACATACCCTTCCAGCACAGCTTGGAGAGCCACCGTATCTTTGACGAACGGCAGTAATGCTTTTGTCATCACCGCCAGGGACCATGCGGGGAACATCAGCCCATCAGTAACGGTCTTGATCACAAGGTCTCAAATGGTGTTCACTGACGCTGACACAGGGTCATCCGTTATCGTTCCTTCAGGCGCCTGCACTGCGACCCCCTCGATAGCTCAAACGGTATATTTCAACCCTTCATCGCTGAAACCGTTCCCGTATGAGAGGGTCTTTTCCGGCAACGGGGTCAACTTCAGTTCGAACGTCACCAACTTTGACCTTCCGGTCACTGTAACGATGCCCGTCCCTGCCGGGGCCGTCGATCCGGCCCCTTACTATTGGGACCCATCATCCCTGACATGGAAGGACGACGGTGTGACGGTACTGTCGGTCTCATCAGGCGCCATCACCTTCACGACCTCCTATCTCGGGCTATTCGCTATCATGTCAGCCGCAACTTCGCTCGATCAGGTGATCGTTTACCCGAACCCGTACTCCGTTGAAAGCGGGCTTGGGCTTACGTTCAACAGACTGAGCGGAGGAGAAACGATAAGGATATTCACGGTTTCCGGTGAGTTTGTCGCGGGGGCAGCCAACCCTGAAGCGTCTCTTACATGGACATGGGACTTAAAGAACGCCGGGAACAGCATAACTCCCGGTGTCTATCTATATTTGATCGCTAAGAACGGAGCGACAAGGACAGGCAAGATAGCGGTAATAAAGTGAAAAAAGAGGATACAAGTCGGGACCGGTCAGGTACGATATTAGTATATAGATGGTAAATAGAAGGTTCTTTATAAGGTCTTGGGCCGTTATTGCGGCCGCGGGCATCTTGCTGTCCGGGACTTCCGCTGCCGGAAACGGCCTCACAAAAAAGACCGAGCTTCCGTCCTCTCTGAAAAAAGTCGATTCACAGGTCCTTTTGATAAAGGACCGGCTTGCTCCGGGAAAAATGAAAGCAATGTCGGGCGAAGGCCCTTCCTCACTTTCGAACAAGTTCATTAAAGTCGACGGCAGCAGCAGAGTGCAGCTGTACGTTAAGTATTCCGGAGAACCCGGCAGATTACGTTCCGATGTCATATCGGCCGGCGGCATCGTCGATAAAGATGTCCCGCGCATGAGCACGATGCAGGTCTGGCTTCCTTCGGACAAGATAGAGGAAATATCCGGAAAGTCATATGTGACAAAAGTCTCTCTGCCCGGCTACGCGATAACAAAAACAGGGTCTGTCACTTCAGAGGGCGACACCGTTCACCGGGCCGACATTGTGAGGGCCACATTAAGGCACACCGGTAACGGGATGATAGTCGGCGTCATTTCTGACGGAATGAACGGATATCTTCAATCACAGGCGACTAATGACCTTCCCGCCTCGATCCAGGCACAATCCCCTTTCGGCAACCTTTTGAACGGAGAAGAAGGCACTGCCCTTATGGAGATAGTCCATGATATCGCGCCCGACGCCAAGCTCGCTTTCTCCAATGTGCAGACCTCGCTTGATATGCTCCAGGCTATGGACATAGTGGCTAACCAGTTCGGAAGCAATATCATCATCGATGATCTCGGCTTTTACGACCAGCCCTGGTTCGAGTTCGGCTCTATCGAGCAGGAGATCGACACACTGTTCTTCAACAATAAGGTGTACATCAGTTCTGCCGGGAACTTTGGTGACAGGCAGTTCCATTCGAGCGATTTCCATGACATGACGGCTGTGTTGAACGGAACGAGCGTAATGGCGCAGGACTTCAACTTCGGAGGCGCGCAGGACTGGAACATGGAATTCGACGCATACGCAGGCGGTTGTATCGTCGCCCTTCAGTGGAACGACCAATGGGGAGCATCCGGCAACGATTTCGATCTATATATCACTGATGCCGCCGGTACGGTGCTTTATCAGTCGACGAATTTTCAGACCGGGGCAAACGATCCTCTGGAGTATGTTGTCATCCCGGCAGCCGGGACATACTATATCGCCATAGTCTCTGCGAACGGGACGGTGACAGCCTCGAACTTTAAGCTTATCGTAGCTAACGGAGTACTGAACGAGTATTCGACCTCTGCGGGCAGCATTATAGGCCATCCGAATGCCGCTGGAGCGCTCGCCGTGGGCGCTGTTCCCTGGAACAATCCTACGGCCATTGAGCCTTACAGTTCACAGGGCCCGACGCGGATAGATTTTCCTGCGCCGGCAAGTCTTAGCAAACCTGACATGGTGGCCGTAGATGAAGTATCTGTTACCGGCAACGGAGGTCTCGGCTCGCCTTTATCAGGCACATCCGCATCGGCAGCCCATGCCGCAGGCATTGCCGCTCTGGTCTGGAGCTCGAACCTTCATTACTCGGCAGCACAGGTTGCAAGCCTTATGGCCGGCAATGCGATAGACCTGGGAGCGGCCGGATACGACAACATCTTTGGGTACGGCAGGGTAGATGCTCTGTCGGCAGTGCAGGGATTCGGGACTACCTATACGATAACTGCCTCGGCAGGAAGCAACGGATCGATAACGCCGTCAGGAGCGGTGACGGTTTCATCCGGCTCCAACCAGACGTTCACTATAACCGCCGACCCGGGCTATACCATTTCCGATGTTGTTGTGGACAGCGTATCGCAGGGAGCTGTTTCCAGCTATACTTTCACTAATGTCGTTTCGAACCATACTATAAGCGCGACCTTTGCCCCCGCCTCGTTCACGATCACTGCAAGTGCAGGAGCTAACGGATCGATAAGCCCTTCAGGACCAGTCGGCGTGTCGTATGGCGCGAACCAGACCTTCACAATGACCCCGTCGGGCGGCTATTATGTGTCGAATGTCATAGTGGACGGAGTTTCTCAGGGGGCCATCCTCTCATACACATTTTCAAATGTCACGGCTGACCACACGATCTCGGTATCTTTCACCAATCAGAGCAGTTTCATAATAACCGCCACGGCCACCGGCGACGGGACGATAAGCCCTTCAGGGCAGGTTCCTGTAAACGTTTATGCGAGCCAATCGTTCGCTCTTACGCCTAACACTGGATACCGACTTGCGGCACTTGTAGTTGACGGTTCAAATGCACCCCTTGCATCAACATACACTTTCAATAATGTCGGGGCGGACCATACAATAGAAGCCACTTTCAATAACAGCACGCCTTCCTTTGATGCCAGCCCGGATTACGCAAGGCAAGGCTCCGTATCGACAGTGACAGTAACCGGCACCGACACGAATTTCGTGAACGGGTCTACGAACATAACTTTTTCGGGGAACGGCATGACCGCATCGAACATCACAGTTACGGGCACAACAAGTCTGTCGTTCACTCTTACTGTTCTGGGGAATGCGGTGCCCGGAGCAAGGACCATGAACATAGTTACAGGCATCGAGACTATTTCAAAAGCTTCGGGGTTCACTGTCACCGCAGCTCCTACCGGATTCTTCCCTGCGACCCCTGCAGGATTTTCGGCCGTGAGCGGCCGGACCGCTGTACTTCTCTCGTGGACGCAAAACACCGAACCCGATCTGTCAGGCTATAAGATATACAGGAGCATTGCATCCAACGGAACTTACTCCCTGCTCGCCACGGTAACGAGCGGGACGCAGACCACTTACACCGACACTGCCCCTGAAGGCACTTACTATTACAAGATAACTGCTTACAACTTTTCCGGGTTGGAGAGCCTCAAGTCGAGCTACGCTACCGGTTATGTGGACAGCACCGCACCTTCATCGCCTGTAATAGATGATTTGCCGTCAAGGACCGTGGTCTCCAGTCTTGTGGTAACAGGACAAAAAGATGCCGATGCCGGCACAGTGCTTGTGAACGGATCTTCATCCGGGGTCACATATCCTACGTCCACGACCTGGTCGGCATCCGTTCCGCTTGCAGACGGCACGAACGCGATAACGGCTGTCGCATCCGACGACGTCGGTAACCTGAGCGGAACGACCTCTGCATCGACTGTAAGAGGAGAGATGACATATAATGATCCTATCCTAGGCATAACGGTCGTATTCCCTCTGGACTGCGCTGCCACAACGCCTGCTGTATCCACCGGGATATACTCTTCTCCTGAAGGGTTGCAGCCTTTCCCGTATGAGCTTGTTCACAAAGGAAGGGCGTATAACATAGCCTGTAATGTCACCAATTTCCTTTTGCCAGTAACAGTGACCCTGCCTCTTACTGCGGGAGCATCTTCACCGGCGCCCTATTATTGGGACGGCGTGTCTTCATGGAAGAACGACGGGGTGAGCGTGGCATCGTCCGGCACATCATCTGTGACCTTCACGACAAGCACGCTTGGCATCTATCTGGTGTTCTCTTCGCCGTCGTCGCTTTCGGACGTTATTTCCTATCCGAATCCTTTCAGGATAGGGTCGGGAGCAGGCGTCACTTTCAACAGACTTTCCGGCGGGGAAATAATAAGGATTTACACGGTATCGGGAGAACTGGTATATTCATATTCTAATCCCGCAGGGACTGGGTCCTGGTTGTGGGATGTAAGGAACAGCGCAGGTTCGGGTATAACTCCGGGTGTGTACCTGTACCTAATAAGTCTGGGCGCGGACAGAAGGACAGGCAAACTTGCTATCACTTACTAGCATAAGGACCGCGGTCATACTGGCGGCTCTGGCGGCCGTATCGGTCTGTCCGGCCGTCCATGCGGCGAACTCGTCCACTGGAACGCTTACCGGCAGCTCATTAAAGCTCCTGTCGCCTGCAAGGCCCGCTTCAATGGCCGATGCTTTCACGGCGATATCTGGGGACAACGCCTGTATAGACCATAACCCTTCGGGCCTTATCGACCTGAAGAACGGGGAGCTTTCTTCGTCGTACTCCTCTTGGTTCATGGGGATATCCTCGGCCAACATGAGCTATGCGACATCCAACAGGGATATGGCTTACGGGATATCGCTCGACTATATCAATATGGGGGATATCGCCGAGACCACTTCCGGAAATCCTCTCGGAACAGGGAACACTTACTCGCTTTATTCTTACGATATCAAGTTCGCTTTGGCAAAGAAGGTCTCAAGCGACCTGACAGCCGGTGCTGCCGTCAAATATCTTAACGAAACGATCGCGACATATGACCAGACGGGCCTGGCGGTCGATGCCGGCTTGCTGTGGAAGATGAACCAGCGCTATTCATTCGGCATTTCGGCCGTAAATATCGCCGGAGCACTGAACGGCTCAAAGATAGCAGGAGGATATTCTGCCGGCATCTCTTACCGCGCGTATCCGCTGCTGGCCGCTATCGATCTGGTCCTGCCGAACGATAACGCGTCGCATTTCAGGCTAGGCGCAGAATACAATTTCAATCCTATGCTCGCCGTCCGTCTCGGAATGACGACAAAGAGCGAGGATGCCGCCGGCGGCACTCTCAGTGCAGGTCTTGGACTTAAGATGAGCACATATTCATTCGATTACGCGTATGTGCCTTACGGCGACCTTGGTCAGACCCACAGGTTCACGATGAGCTTTGACCTCTCAAGCGCGATCACGGTAGGCAAGAAAAGTACTGACGGGAAGGTCGAAGTGACAGAAACAGTGAGGCCGGCGGAAAAACCGGCAAAGGATATTACCATCAAGGGCAAGACCTGGAAAAGGCTCTAGACCGGGACACCTTCTTTTATCACTACCCTGCCGCCCACTATCGTATGCGTGGCCCTGCCTTTGAGCTTCCAGCCCGAGAACGGGGTGTTCCTGCTCTTTGAGGCGAATTTGTCGGGGTCGACCGTCCACTCTTTGTTCATGTCGACTATCGTCACGTCAGCGTCATAGCCCGGCTTGAGCGCCCCTTTTTTCAGTCCCAGGATGTTAGCCGGGTTGAGGGACATTTTCGCGACCACATCAGCCAGTGTAAGCGCTTTGGTCTCGACAAGCTCGGTAAGCACAAGACCGAGACTTGTTTCTAGCCCGACAATTCCGTTCGATGCTTTCGCGAACTCTACCATTTTTTCTTCCTGATTATGCGGCGCGTGGTCGCATGCGATACAGTCAATAGTACCGTCGCGAAGCCCGGATATCACGGCCTCCAGGTCCTTCTCGCTCCTGAGAGGAGGGTTCATCTTAGCGTTCGTGTTGTATCCTTCGACAGCGGCCTCCGTAAGACAGAAGTACTGGGGAGCGGTCTCACATGTCACGGGAATATCCTTCGCTTTCGCTCTCCGTATAAGGTCGACCGACCCGGCTGTAGATACATGCGCGATGTGCACGCGTCCGAAATCCCTGGCAAGCAGAATATCACGCTGCACCATGGACTCTTCAGCACTGGCGGGGATGCCTTTAAGACCGAGTATCGTTGAGAGGTAGCTCTCGTTCATCATCCCTCCGTCAGAGAGATGGTGGTCTTCGCTATGGCTGATGATGACCTTGTTGAACTGTCCTGCGTATTCGAGAGCGTGTCGCATGACAGAGGAATCCATAAGGCATCTTCCGTCATCGCTGAAAGCGATCGCTCCTGCCTCGATCATTTTTCCCATCTCAGACAGCTCTTCGCCTTTAAGTCCTTTGGTGATAGCTCCGACCGGGAGTACGTTAACAAGTCCGGCGGCCTTGGCCCGGTTAATGATGTACTCGATCACGGCCTGGTTGTCCGCGACCGGGTCTGTATTGGCCATACAGGCGACCGTCGTGAACCCGCCTAGAGCGGCGGCAAGCGAACCGGTAAACACCGTTTCCTTATCCTCTCTGCCGGGGTCCCTGAAATGGACATGCATGTCGATGAGCCCCGGGAACACATGCTTTCCCTTGGCATTTATTATCTCGAATCCCGGATGTGCGCTGATATTGCGCGCGACTTCCTTGATCTTCCCGTTCTCGATAAGAACATCCCTCTCTTCATTGATCCCGCTGGCCGGGTCCACCACATGTCCGCTCTTAATGAGAAGGATGCTCATGGCTGTTTTTTCCTTTTCCCGAACAGGTTATGGAACAAACCCTTCGGTCTTTGTGAAGATGCCTGCTGTGTAGGCGCCGGTGCCGCTGCGACGGGCGCGGGAGAAGCGGGCCTGGGAGCCTTTGGGGGCCTGGTCTTCAGTTTTGAAAGAGCTTCTTTGGCTGCGTTCTGTTCTGCTTCCTTTTTTGAAAGGCCCTTTCCCGAACCTTGCCTTGAGCCTTTTACTTTTACGTCAACGATGAATATGCGTTTATGTCTGGGGCCGAATTCTTTTGCTACCAGATATGCCGGCAGTCCCCATTTGTTCTTTTGCGACAGCTCCTGCAGGGCAGATTTATAATCGACGATGAAATCCTTTGAACTGGCCTTATCGACGGAAGACCTCAGCAGAGAGACCACTGTTTCTCCGGCTTTTTCTATCCCTCCGTCAAGGAAGACCGCCGCAATGATGGCTTCAAGAGCATTGGCGATGTTAGACTTCTTCCTTTCACCGCCCGAGCGTTTTTCATTCCTGCCGAGCACTAGGTACTGGCCCAGATCAAGGTCCTTTGCTATCTCAGACAGTGAAACATCCGATACGACAGCGGCCCGTAATTTGGTCAGTTCCCCTTCGCTCATATCCGGGAACCTTTTGTAGATATAATCGGATATTACAAGCTTGAGGACCGCGTCGCCGAGGAACTCAAGACGCTCGTTGTCTGACGAATCCGGACGTTTCTGTTCGTTGACAAAGCTTGAGTGCGTAAGCGCCTGGTTGAGTATCTCTTCGGAGTTAAAAGATGTCTTCAGCCGGGATTGGAGTTCTTCCAGTTGTTTTTTCCTGGCCGGGCTGATCATTTGACTTATTATTTTACAATAGTTAAAATCAATTATCAAGTTTTTTGATCTAAGGAGAGAAAATGAGAGGAACACTATCGCCGATCCTAAGCCATCTTGTCCAGGCGACGATCTCCGCGGTCGGTGAAAAGGAAAAGCTCGACAGGCTCATCACGAAGTACCGGAAGATGCTTTCTATGGTCGACGGGACCTTTAATGCCTCCGAGATCCGTTTCGGCCTTGCCGACCTTCTCATAACCCGCGACGAGGAAGGCGACTGGAAAGAGGCCAGGAACCACTACGAGTTCGTACTGGAAAAAGCCCCTTACGGATATTTGAGGTCTGCTGCGATGGTAGGCAAAGCAGAGCTCGCGATACGGCTTTCTGCCGAAAAGGACATGGAAGACGCCATCGGTCTGGCGCAGAGAGCTTATAAGAACCTCGCCTCTTTGGTAGGCCCCAGCGATTTTTACAGCGTGAAATGCCTTGTGGTCGAGGCGGAGCTCAGGATACGAAGGAACTTCAAGGGCGACAGGTCAACGGCGCTCAGGCTTTTCCAAAAGGTCTACGAGGACGACATGGCCGACCAGTATTTCAGGGCCAGGGCGATCGTCGGCCACAGCGAGCTGCTCCTTTACGAAAAGAAGAAGAACATCGAAAAAGAGATAGCGCTCCTGCACGACGCCACCGAATACCTTGAGGACAAGCCGAACGACTATTTCTGCCTAAAAGCGAAACTGCTCCAGGGGGAGCTCATCGTGCAGAGGATGGCCCACTATGACAAATCAAGAGCGACAGGCATCTTCATGGGTATTATCGGTAACAAGAACGCCGACATGGACCTGGTTAACAGATCTCGTCTTGACCTTGCCGAAATATCGACCGTCGATAAGGCAAAGCAGCTTATAAAAGAGGTCCGCACTTCAAAAATGGTCGACCAGTACCTTCTGGACAGGGCTTCGATAATCGAAAAATTCTTAAAGAAGAGGAAACAAGATGGGTAAGACTATTGCCGAAAAGATACTGTCAAAACACAGCGGAAAGGACGCCAAGGCCGGGGATATCGTTATTGCCGACCTGGATTTCATGATCGGACAGGACGGGACATCGGGAGTGGCAATCGATGTTTTCCGGAGGATGGACGTGCCGAAAGTGGCCGACCCGTCAAGGATCGCCATTATCATTGACCATAGTTCCCCCTCCCCTAACGAAGGCGTTTCCGCTATCCACAAAAAGATCCGTGAATTCACCGCGGAGCAGGGCATCAGGCTCTTTGACATCGGCGAAGGTGTCTGCCATCAGATAACTCCGGAATTCGGGTTCGTCGTTCCGGGCGACCTTGTCATCGGCGCCGATTCCCACACTTGCACCTACGGGGCGATAAACGTATTCTCTACCGGTATCGGTTCGACCGATCTGGCAGCCGGCATGGCATCGGGAAAGCTTTGGTTCAAAGTGCCGGACTCGGTCAAGTTCAGCGTCAGAGGAAAATGGCCTAAAGGCGTCTTCTCAAAGGACCTGGTACTTAAAATAATTGGCGACGTTACAGCTGACGGAGTGACTTACAAAGCAGCGGAATTCGCCGGAGAGGCCATAGACGCTCTTTCGGTGGAAGCAAGGTTCACCATCTCCAACATGGCCATCGAGATGGGAGCAAAGGCAGGGCTGATGAACGCGGACAAAAAAGCGCTCGAATGGGTAAAAAAGCACTCTTCAAGGATCCCGGCACCCGTCACTGCAGATCCTGACGCTGTCTATTCTGCCGTTCACGAATATGACGTTTCAAAGCTTTCGCCGCAGATCGCAAAGCCTCATACTGTAGACAACACCTCCCCGATAGAAGCGATGGAAGGCCTGGAACTTCAGCAGGGTCTTATCGGGACCTGCACCAACGGAAGGTTGGAAGATCTTGAGGTCGCAGCAAAGATACTTGCCGGAAAAAATGTCCGCAGCGGTTTCAGGCTCATAGTAGCTCCCGCGTCAAAGAAGATATTCCTTGACGCCATGGAAAAAGGATATGTCCGGTCCATCATCGACGCAGGCGGTGTTTTTGTCACGCCGGGCTGCGGGCCCTGCGTAGGAACGCACAACGGTGTGCCGTCTGACGGAGAAAAGGTCATCTCGACGGCGAACAGGAATTTCAAGGGCAGGATGGGCAACAACAAGTCCGAGATATACCTTGCCTCCCCTGCAACGGTAGCCGCATCGGCTATCGAAGGAAAGATAGCCGACCCAAGAAAATATCTTTGATGTTATCCCTGTTCAACAGGACATTTTGGATAGTTCTTATCGCGTTCCTGGCTGTAATGATCGCCGTTCCCCTGATCGCGCCGGGCACGGGGGAAATGGCAAATGATGAGGCCGGGATGAAGTACATGAGCGAACTGTCGGAAAAATGGGGCTCATGGAGCAGGACATACCTGACGCTTTCGCTGCCGGGCATGGACTGGGGGCCTCCAGTAGTTGCAGCGCTTACCGGATGCGTGGTGGTCTTCGGAGTGGATATAATGATCAGAAGGAGAACTGACAGTGTTATTAAAAGGCTTTTCACACAGGACAAAGATAACGGACGACATTAATACCGACTACATTATTTCGGGGCGGTACAAGTTCAAGATCCAGGACCCGAACGAGCTGGCAAAGCACGTTATGGAGGACCTTGACCCCGACTTCTATTCCAAACTGAAGAAAGGCGACTTTATCGTTGCCGGCAGGAACTTCGGCTGCGGCTCTTCAAGGGAACAGGCCCCTATGGCCATCAAATACGCCGGCCTCAGCGCAGTTATAGCCAAGTCCTTTGCGAGGATATTCTACAGGAACTGCTTCAACCTGGGCCTTCCGCTCATCGAATGCGACACTTCAGGCATCGATGATCTTGACGAGCTTGAGATCGACCTGGACAAAGGAGTCCTGAAGAACCTGACAAAAAAGACAGAGGTAAAGGTGTCCCCTTTCCCTAAAACGATGCAGACGCTGCTTTCGGACGGCGGGCTGGTGAACCATTTCAAGAAGCACGGCGGGTTCGGACTTTAGGCTCAAGGAGGAAATAACATGTACCCAATGTTCGACTGGACCTTTATACTTCTGCTGCCCGCGATAGCACTCTCTCTGTACGCGCAGTTCAAGGTCAGCTCGACGTATGAAAAGCTTGCAAAAGTCAGGAGCTCATCAGGAATGAGAGGAGCCGCCCTTGCCAGACAGCTTCTTGACGGCAACTCTCTGCCTCAGGTCAGGATCAACCAGGTGCCGGGACACCTTTCGGACAATTACGACCCGCGGGACAAGTCGCTTAATCTCTCTCAGGAAGTCCACGACGGCTCTTCTGTTGCAGCAATGGGCATAGTAGCGCACGAGGTCGGGCACGCAGTGCAGCACTCTACAGCGTATGCTCCGCTCATGCTCAGGAGCAGTATCGTGCCTATCTCCAGTTTTGGCTCATGGCTCGCCATCCCCCTGTTCTTCATGGGGCTCATATTCAGCTGGGGCCCTCTCATGGACGCTGGGATAATACTTTTTTCGCTTGCAGTTTTCTTTACCGTGGTCACATTGCCTGTAGAGTTCAACGCCAGCAGCAGGGCAATGGTAATGCTGCGCTCTTCAGGCCAGTTCTCCGACCGGGAGCTGTCAATGTCAAAGGAAGTGCTCGATGCCGCGGCCCTGACCTATGTGGCCGCAACGGCCATGGCGGTCCTTCAGCTTTTAAGGCTTATCGCGCTGCGTTCCGGCAGGAATGACTGAACCGGCCGTACTGATCTTCGGCCCGACAGCATCGGGGAAAACGGCATCCGCCGTCGAACTGGCAAAAATGATCGGCGCGGAGATCATAAGCGCGGATTCCATGCAGGTCTACCGGTATATGGATATCGGGACGGCAAAACCCTCTAGAGATGAGATGTCGGGGATCCCCCATCATCTGATAGACATCAAAGACCCCGATGAGGAATGGACAGTATCCGATTTTGTCAGGGAGGCTTCGTCAAAGGTCAAAGATATCCTGGGCAGAGGCAAGGTCCCTTTGATCGTGGGAGGAACAGGCTTATATATCAACGCTTATATCAACGGGTTCTCGTTCCCGATCGCGGGCAAGGACGATGAACTGAGAAAAAGACTATCTGAACTGGATGCCGTCTCTCTCCATAATAAGCTGCTTGAGATCGACCCTGCGGCGGCCGTAAAGATAGCTGTTAACGACAGGAAAAGAGCGATAAGGGCGCTTGAGGTATTCTACATGACAGGGAAGCCCATTTCTCAACTCCAGAAAAGTGCTCCCGCAGCGACCGGAACGATAAGGTCTTTTTGCCTTGATATGGACAGGGAAGAACTGTATTCGAGGATAGGTTCCCGTGTTGACAGGATGATGGTGTCAGGCCTCAAGAACGAGGTCTCTTCTCTTCTTGAAAAGGGATACGGAAAAGAGCTCAACTCGATGCAGGCCCTTGGCTACAAAGAAATGGCCGCTCATCTCGATGGAAGAGTCTCTCTGGACGAGACCGTCGATATCATCAAGAAGAGGACGCGGAATTTCGCTAGGCGGCAGCTCATCTGGTTCAGGCGTTTCAAGGAAGTTGAATGGATACCTGTCGGCTCTCCCGGAGATATCGCGAAGAAGATCGCCTCGTCACTTTAAAATGTCTGGACCCGAATTCCGTCCGATGCTATCGAATACTTCTGTCATGATATAATTCAATTTAATATGAGATCTTCGATAAGGGTCGGGACCATACTTGAGATCCCGGTAGAGATCAACTATACCTGGGTCGTCATCTTCGGTCTTGTCACCTGGACACTTGCCAGAGATTTCCCGGTCCGCTTCCCTTCCCTTCCGTCCTTCTATTATTGGAGCGCGGCAATAGCCTCTTCGTTGCTTTTGTTCATCTCATTGCTCCTGCATGAGCTCGCACATTCATATGTAGCAAGAATGAACGGCATACCTATCAAAAAGATCACTCTTTTCATATTCGGCGGAGTGGCACAGATGGAAAGAGAACCGGAGATGAGCGAAGAAGAGCTCCTTATCGCGGTCGCTGGCCCTGTATGCAGCCTTATGGTCGGCTTTTTCGCCTATGTCTTCTACTACATGATCCGCATATACAACCTGAGCCCTCTTGCGGCGTCCGTTTTTGAGTATATGTACATAATCAATTTCACTCTGGTCGTATTTAACATCATCCCTGGATTCCCTCTCGACGGCGGAAGGATGCTCAGGGCGGTCATCTGGTACTTTAACAAGAACCTCAGGGCCGCGACAAAGATCGCAACGACCCTCGGTAAATGGTTCGCCTATCTTCTGATGTTCCTGGGAGTGCTTTTACTTTTCCAGAGGAACCTGATGCAGGGCGTGTGGCTGCTCGTAGTAGGCCTGTTCCTTCATGAAGCCGCGGAAATGAGCTATCAGCAACTGATACTCAAAAAAGCCCTTGTCGGGGTGCCTTGCAGGGAGATCATGTCGTCCAACGTTATCACTGTGCCGTCGTCGCTTTCACTGGACAGGATCGTTAACGACTACTTCTTCAAGTACCGCCACATAGGATTTCCTGTAGTTGACAATGAAATGCTCAAGGGTATCGTCACCTTGCAAAGTGTCAAGGAGATACATTCCGACCTCTGGTCGAAGACCCCTGCCGAAAAGGCCATGATACCTGCGAGAGAGGACCTTCTGATCGGACCGGAGAAGGACGCCCTTGAAGCTCTCCTTCAGGTGACCAGATCAGGTCTTGGCAGGCTGCTCGTCGTGGAGGACGGCAGACTTCTGGGGATTCTTGTACAAAGGGACCTTCTGCGCCTGTTCGAGATAAAGACCAATCTCTGCGTTTAACTAAGGAGGATCTCCCGTGAAAAAAGTCGCGCTTGTCATCGCCAAGGAAAGGTTCCGTGACGAAGAATACTTCCACCCTAAAGAGGTCCTTGAGAAGAACGGCATATCGGTCACGACCGTGTCTTCTTCAAAAGGCCCTTGTACGGGAAAATTGGGAGGATCGGCAAAGGCCGAGACCGCGCTTAACGAGCTTGTCCCGTCGGAATATGACGGGATCTTCTTCATAGGAGGCCCGGGTGCGTCAGAATTCTTTTATGACAGGAAAGCCCACGAGATACTTAACGAAGCGGTCCGCCTGGGCAAGCTTTACGGAGCTATCTGCATAGCTCCGACGACACTCGCTTTCGCCGGAGTACTTAAAGGCAAAAAGGCCACTGCTTTCCCGGATGCGGAAAGTGATGTAAAGGCTAATGGCGGTATCTGGACAGGAAAAGACGTTGAGGTTGACGGAAAGCTGATAACCGCCAACGGGCCTCAGTCAGCCTATAAATTCGGAGAAGCGATAGTAAAGGCGCTGAGCTAGTAGGTCTTCTTTTTCAGTACGCCGAACTGTTCTACAAAATGCCTGAACCCGGGCTGAGAATCCTGCAATGACATGGCCCTCAGCATGTCGGGGATATCCGACAGTACTTTAAGCCCTTTGATCAACCCTGCATTCCTCTTCTTGACGAATGCCGTATTGAGGAGGAAATTCGAATCGCCGTGAGGAGGCTGAGGGTACAGGAACATACCGCTGTTGGTTTCCCTGACGTTCAAGTGCATCGGAAGACCGTACTCCAGCAGTTTTCTGTGTGCCACTGCCGGAGAAAGATAATAATTCATGTTCCTGTTCAGTATCTCGGTGGTCTTCAGGAAATCGTTGAAGCTTTCTTCGTTGTATTGTTCGATGCCCAGCATATCGCTCTCGATCATGACTGGCCTGTCGTAGTTGGTGTCATACATCCAGACCCCGCCTTTTTGAGGTTCTTCTTTCTGCCCGATCACTTCCATGACCATATTGTATCCGGCCTTTGCAAGCCTTAGCGCTGTAGAAAAACCTGGATAATCAGGTTTTTGATGAAGGAAGTCCGCATCCTCCACCGGAGAGCTCTTCATGAAAGACATTACCTCAAGTATCCCGAAGAATTCTTCAGCGCTCATCCTGGCCGGCCCGTTCTCGTCAATCCTGAATATATTTCCATCCATTGCGCATTTGAGCATCATTAGCCCGTGGTTGAAAAGTCTTTTTTCCGACCTTTCATCGACCACAAGCCTCCCTTCCCTGATGGAATATCCGTGTTCCGGTTCTTGCTCTGTGTACAGCGTACGCTCCGGAGTGAACCCATAATGCCCCCAAACGGAGATATGGTCGCGGAATATTTCGTCCCTGTTGCTGCTATTGAGATTCACCAGAGTGAACGTGGAAACGAGCATTTCCTTCCATTGGTGCTTGAGGAAGCCGAACTCCCTGCCTATCTGTGCTTGCATAAAGGCTATCTGCAGCATGTGCCTGTCGCCAAGACTTATCGGCAGTATGTTGGACCCAACATTGTTTACGATCCCTTCATC
>CAZHHM010000016.1:0-42448 GCA_964532225.1 uncultured bacterium
TGCACGAAGGCAAAGAACACCTTCTCTTTGGTCTTCCTTATTGAATACGTGTTTTGCTGGCTATTTTCCATATAAGTATCCTGGCAAGTCCGTTAACGGCCACAGTGAGCAGCAGAAGTATCAATCCGATCTCGAACATCGCCGAGAGGTTCATGGGAGAGGTCGCTTCGGCGAATTCATTTGCGATGACCGATGCAAGGGTGTATGCCGGCGAGAAAAGAGAGGCCGATATGTCCGCTTTGTTGCCTATGACCATGGTTATCGCCATCGTTTCTCCCACGGCCCGGCCCAAAGCAAGTATCACTGCCCCGATGATGCCTGACACAGCGGGCGGGATAACGGCTGTCTTTACTACTTCCCACTTTGTGCTCCCCAGTGCCATTGCGCTTTCCCTCAGAGAATGAGGGACTACCTGGAACACTTCTCTTGATACTGCCGTAATTGTCGGAAGTATCATGATCGCAAGTATCAAGCCTCCGGTCATCATGCTGAGCCCCATCTGCGGTCCCTGGAAGAAAGGAAGGAACCCGAGATATTTTCCCAGGAAAGGCATCACATGGTCTACAAGGAAAGGGCCTAGTACGAATATTCCCCAGAGCCCGTAGACCACCGACGGTATCGCAGCGAGCAGGTCTACCATATTGGCGATATAGCCGCCAAGCGATGACCTTGACACTTCGGAAAGGAATACAGCCGTCCCGATGCCCAAAGGTACGGCTATCATCAAAGCGATGAGAGATGAAACGACGGTCCCGTAGATATAAGGAAGCGCTCCGTAGCTGTCGTTCACCGGGTCCCATGCCGAGTTAAAGATAAAGCCGGCGCCGAAAGCTGCTATCGACGACCATGACATCCAGACGAGCATAATGAACACAGCTGCCAGGACCGCGGGAGTGAAAGCGGACACTGCGGCAAGTATGCCGTTGAAGATATTTTCCGGATCAAGTCCTTTAATTCTCATTGTCTTTTAAAAAATCCAGGACAGCCCCTTGTTCAGGGGCCATCCGTATTTCTTACCGGATCACTCTATCGTATCTATCGAACCAAGCACTTTATTTGCAAGAGAGTCGGGCAAGGGCGCGTAATGGAGCGCCGGGGCGAATTTTTGCCCTTTTGTCAGCGCCCACTTCAGGAACCCCTTAAGTTCTTCGGCCTTATTCCCGTTGCCGGTCTGCTTTACTACTATCCAGGTAAGACCGGAGATCGGATATGTCTCCGCGCCAGGCATGTTGACTATGCTGCCTCTGAAGTCCGACGGTATCCTGCCTATACCTTTATCTGCCGCTGCTGTTACGCCGTCGATGCTGGGACCGACGAAAGCTCCGGACCTGTTCCTGATCTTTACCGTGGAGAGCTTGTTCTGCTCGGCATAAGCCAGTTCCGCGTATCCTATTGACCGTTTGTTGTTCTTAACCGCGCCGGTCACGCCTTCATTTCCCTTTGCTCCGATCCCTGCCGGCCAGGCGACCGCTTTGCCGGCTCCGACCTTCGAGGCCCAGGCAGTGCTTGTCTTTGCAAGGTATTCGGTGAATATGCTTGTTGTTCCGCTGCCGTCTGACCTGTGCACGACAAGTATGTCGGCGTCCGGGAGCTGTAGCCCCGGATTAAGAGCGGATATCTGAGGGTCGTTCCATTTCTTGATCTCACCGAGGAATATCTTTGCCAGGGTCTGCCCGTCAAGCTTGAGGCCGTCTGCTCCGAGGTTGTATATCACCGCAACTGCGCCCATTACCGTAGGTATATGAAGGACCTTTGACTTGATCTTGCCCAGCTCGTCATCTGTCATGTAAGCGTCCGTGCCGCCGAAATCCACAACGCCCGCCGTGAATTGCCTTATCCCTCCGCCCGAGCCGATAGAGGCGTAATTGACCTTGGTCCCGGTGGCCTTGTTATATTCTGACATCCATTTTGAATAGATCGGGTAGGGGAAAGTAGCTCCCGCACCGTTTATGGTCGCCGCAAATGCAGTGCCGGCCACGATGACCGATGCAAGGAGCGCTGTTATCAGTTTTCTTGTCATTTTCTTTGCATCCTTTCTTTAGAAATTCACTACGGTCGACAGGTTCGTTGTCTTTGTCGCAATCCCGCTGCCGGTCTGAGAGCTCTGCCAGTTAAGAGCTATCTTCATGTCCTTGCCCCAGTTGTAGAACACGCCGAACACGGATTTGAGCTTTTCATCGTTCGTGGTGACGGTGTTCTGGTCATAGTTGTCAGCCCTGGCCAAGAGACCTACTCCGGGAAGGAATTCAGGCATAGGGTAGACGAAGCCGCCTATGCTGAGACCAGATACTGACCTGTTGTTGTTGGTGCCTTTCAGGTATTCAATGTACAGGTTCCCGTATGTATCGTTCACCAGTGCTATGAGCATGCCGATCTGCTTCTGGTTCCTGGCTCCGATATTGGCAAAACCGTTCTTTGAGTTTATATAGCTGCCGAGAACGACAGTTCCGATAGTCTCGTTCTTCAGCAGGTCGGAATTCAAACGAAGCGCGATATCTTTTTCAGTGTTCGATTCGACCGCGCTGTATCCCGAACCGTTAAGCAGTGTGGCATGGTACTCTACTTCAGGAAGCTCGAACAAGGTGAACTTGCCTGTCGCTCCTAGACCGAAGTCGGCCGAAGACATGATGCCTTCGTTATCAGTGAACTGCTTCATTATATATGCATGGCCCCAGATCTTGTCCGCCCAGTCTATCCACATATTATGCTGAAGACCCATCTTTGCCGTCATAGTGAAGGGGGTTCCCATTATTTCCGATACGGGAATAGGCATGTCAACGTATGCATATTTGATATAGTCGAAAAGCCTTTGCGGGCTGACCGACGTCGTTGTGGTCGTCCCTCCGGATGAGGCTGATGTCGCCGACAGCCTAGATACGTCAAGGGTTATCCTTGCGCTGGCATCCCAGGCAAGTTTCTTCCTTACTGTAAGATATGCCCTGGTAACATCAAAGTTGTTCTTTATTGTAGAGTTGTCGCCGGGGAAAGCCCATCCGAAGCGTATCTCGCCGCTTACTTTTGCGTCACTGTTGTCCTTCTTTACCTTGTCCAGCTGCTCTTTAAGACCGGCGATGGCCATGTTCATCTCTTCTCTCAGGTCCTCGACCGAAACCTCTTCCTTATCTGACGGCCTTTCCGGAGCGGAAAGCGAATCGAGCCTTGCCTGTGTCTTTTCTTTTTCGAACTGCATCTTTGAGATCTTTTCTTTGTTACCCTCTACCATGAACCTTTCGATCTTGCGGTCGATCGCCTTCAGATAATCCTTAATAGCGGCCCTTTCCTCATCAACTGTCCTTGCCGGAGCGGCCTGTGCAACGAGCATCAAGCACATCATCGTAAGCACTGTCTTTGCGGTCATTTTCATCTGTTCCCCTCCTCTGGACCCATTATGCATGCCTGAGGTTAAGCGGTTATTACGGAATTGTGAACAAAATGTTAATTATTTACCGGAAACACAAGAGTGAAAGTGGACCCGGAACCCGGAACGCTTTCAGCTGTTACCGATCCGCCGTGCAGCTCCATAATGTGCTTAACGATCGAGAGCCCGAGCCCGGTCCCTCCCAGCTCTCTTGATCTTGCGTTGTCGACCCTGAAGAACCTTTCAAATATCCTCGGGAGCGCTTCCTCAGGGATCCCTATCCCTTTGTCGCTTACCGAGATGGTCACGTTCCCTCTGTCATCAGAACTGGCCCGGACTTCAACCGAGCCGTTCTTTCCGGAATAGTTTATTGCATTGTCGACAAGGTTTGAGACGGCCCTGATCAGGTACCCCTCAATGCAGTTAAGCTCCTCTACGCTGCAGTCTGTAGACAGCCTGATGTTCTTTGCTTCTGCTTTCGGGGCAAGGTCTTCAACGGTCTTTCTTAGAGCTTCACAAAGCGCAACTGGCCTCTTTTCGTCTCTGCCGCTGTCCGCGCTTTCAAGTCTTGAAAGGCTCAGGATATCCTCTATCAGGTTCGTGAGATTTAGAGCGTGCTTCTCGATCTTTCTGGCGAACTCGGCTGCTCTCTTCCTGTCCTCAAGACCGCCGGACAGGAGCAGCTCGGCAAAGCTCCTGATGGAGGTCAGCGGGGTCTTCAGCTCGTGCGAAATATTGGCTATGAACTCTTTTCTGTACCTTTCAAGGGTCTCTATCCTGGTCGTGTCGTGCAGAACGCAGATCGAGCCGCCCCCGCTCATGGGGGACACGTAAACGTCGAAATGCGCTTCGATCGGCGTAACAAGTCTGATAGTCCCGGTCATCTCGCTGCTGGCGCCCGCAGCTTTCTCGATCAATTCCGAGATCTCGTTATTGCGCAAGGCTTCCCTTGCTGTCATTCCTTCGGTCCCGGTTTGCGAGTGCCCGAATATCTTCCGGAAAGCAGGATTTGAGGATAATACCCTGCCGTTCCGGTCAACCACAAGGACGCCTTCTCTCATGCCGGTGAACACGGCGTCAAGCGTGCTTTTTTCCGTTTTGAGCCTGTCAAGAGCGGATCTTACGGCCTCGCTCATTTCGGACAGTTCTTTTTCGAGTTCGCCTATCTCCATCAAGGACCTTTTCAGCGAAAATTTCGGGGTGGTCCCGGCTGCAAGAGCTTTCGCGTTCTGCGACAGTTTCTTTATCGGGGACGAGATGAAGTGAGAAAAAAGCAGGCTCAAGAGCACCGCGATGATGACCGACACAAGTGCCCCTGCCCAAACGGCCATCTCTATCCTCGAGTTCAGACCGTTGATTACGGTCATTGGAAGGGCTATCCTCACGTACGAGACCGTTATTCCCCTGTCGATGACCGGGACCGCGCCATACATCTCGAATTCGCGCAGTGTTTCCGAGTATCTGGTGGAGAACCCTGTCCCGGTCAGTTTTGCCTGTATCAGTTCGGGCCTGGAGGAATGGTCATCCAAAGACCCGATGGAATTAAAGGGCGTTGAAGAATCCGCGATGACCCTGCCAGAAGGCGATATCAGCGTTACCCTGCTGCCTGTGGCTTCCGAAAAATCCCTTATCCTTGCCTGTAACTCTTTGGGGTCAAGACCGGAGTAGCCCGACCTGACCGCGTCTTTGCTTATGAGCTCGGCCTGCTTTATGATCTCTTCGCGGAGCAGCTGAAGCGACATCTTTTCCAGCCCGGTCACGGAAAAATAGCCGAAGACC
This sequence comes from uncultured bacterium, assembly GCA_964532225.1. Classification (GTDB taxonomy): domain Bacteria; phylum Margulisbacteria; class WOR-1; order JAKLHX01; family JAKLHX01; genus CAZHHM01. Next base: position 5,138 of record CAZHHM010000016.1, read on the forward strand.
GAGGACGACACCGCAATTACGGCGATGAAGGACAAGAGGACCAAAGACCTTAAACTGTTCAGATCATTATCCTTTCTTGGCGGAGAACTGATAGCCCACGCCGTGCAGTGTTCTGAGATACACGGCCGCTTTGCCCAGCTTTTCCCTAAGCCTTCTCATGTGAACGTCAACTGTCCTTGTTTCGATGGCAACGTCTATTCCCCAGACAGCGTCCAGCAGTCTTTCCCTGCTGAAGACCTTTTCTGCGTTCTCGGCAAGGAATAGGAGCAGAGAGAACTCCTTTGCGGTCATTTCCACCGGACGACCAGAGACATTCACCGAATGTCTTTCGGGATCGATCTCCAGCTCGGGGAACTTTATGGTGCCCTTGCTGCCAATGAATTCCTTGGTTCCGCGCTTGATCAGTGCCTTGATCCTGGCAGAAAGCTCTCTCATGCTGAACGGTTTGACAAGATAATCGTCCGCGCCTGTATCGAGCCCCGCAACCTTGTCCGACTCGGTCGATCTGGCGGACAGCATTATTATCGGTATATCCTTAGTGCTCTGTGAGGCCCTGAGGTTCCTGCAAACGTCCAGGCCGGATATTCCCGGGAGCATGATATCGAGTATGATTACGTCCGGGCGCTTTTTTACGGCGAGTTCAATCGCGTCGGTCCCTTCATGGGCCTTGTAGACCCTGAAGCCCTCCTTTTCAAATGCGTAGGATACCGCCTCGGCAATATCCTTTTCATCATCAACTATAAGGATGCTTTTCACACGGAAATTATATCACCGCAGGTCGCGAAATTGACGGACGGGGATGTAAAGAATTCGTAAATTCCCGGATCGCCTATTATGCTAATATAGGAACAATGATGAAGACCAGCACCATTTACAAGGCCAAGATGTTCGATCTCAAGAAAAAAAGACTGAGGCTTCCCAACGGGAACGATTTCGAGATGACCTATATCGACCACCCCGGAGCCGTGGTCATAGTCCCCGTGCTCGGAAAAGACAAGATAGCCCTTATCAGACAGTACAGGGCAGCCATCGGGCAGTACATATACGAGGTCCCTGCAGGTACAATGGAGCCGGAACAGAGCCCACTTAACAACGCAAAGAGGGAGTTGATCGAGGAAACAGGGTACAAAGCGGGCAAAATGACCCTTCTTGGAAAGATATTCCCTGTTCCCGGATATTCTACAGAAAAAGAATATGTGTACAAAGCGGAAAAGCTGACCTTTGTAGGCGCGGAGAACGAAAAGGACGAGATCATCAGGACAATGGTCTTTTCCCGCAAGGGCATAAAAAAGATGTTCCGCAGTGGTAAAATCGTAGATGCAAAGACCATAAGCGCGCTTGCGATGGCGGGATGGTTGTAGGACGCAGTTAAAGGTTGTAAATTGCAGGTTGCAGGATTAAGGTTGAAGGTTTAAAGTTGGGTTGTTTTGTTCCCTGAACTTGGAACTTGCAACTTTCAACCTGCAACAATAAGGAGTCTTTAATGATAACGATAGAGGATTTTGCGAAGATAGAGCTTAAGACGGGAAAGATAGTCGAAGCGTCGGAACATCCGAACGCTGATAAGCTTGTCGTTCTTAAGGTGGACCTGGGCGAAACAGAAGAAGTGGTGACGATGAACGAAGAGGTCGAAACGAAGACCTCGGTGCCGAAGATAAGGCAGATAGTCGCAGGCATAAAGAAGTCCTATGATCCTGCTTCACTTGTCGGCAAGAACATAGTCGTAGTGGCCAATCTGCAGCCGGCAGTACTAAGGGGAGTGGAAAGCCAGGGGATGCTGCTGGCGGCAAGCGACGAGAACGGGATCTCCGTATTGTCGCCGGACAGGGATATTATCCCGGGTTCCAGGGTAAAATAACTCTCATCAAGAGGTCAATATTGCCGTGAGCAACAAAGACTATTACAAGGTCCTGGGCGTCAGTGAGAGCGCCTCAATGGACGAGATCAAGAGCGCGTACCGGAAGCTCGCCAAGAAATACCATCCCGACATGAACCCCACCGACAAAAAAGGCGCTGAAGCCAAGTTCAAGCAGGTGTCCGAAGCGTATTACGTGCTGGGGGACGAAAAAAGAAAGCAGGAATACGACGCGTTCAGGAAGGGCGGTTTCAGGCCCGGCCAGTCCAGAGGGTACAGCGGCGCCCAGGAATTCGATATCGAGGACCTGCTTTCCCATATGGGGTATTCAAGCGGAAGAGCAAGGGCCGGGCGTTCGGGGAGGGTCGATTTCAACATCTTCGACGATGTCTTTTCTGACATATTCTCTCAGGGCGAGCGAAGGAGCTTTTCCGGCCAATACGCGTCGCCGAAACAGCAAAAGGTCAGGACCGATCTTGATTCGTCGATAGAGATCCCCGGGTCGTTGGCGAAGACAGGGGGGAAGATAGACCTGTCCCTTTCTACAGGCTCAAAGATCACCGTCAACCTGCCAAAAGACATAGCGAGCGGCACGAAACTGCGTCTTCAGGGGCTCGGGGGCGAGTGTCCCTGCTGCTCAAAAAAAGGCGACCTGCTCCTTAAGGTCAAGGTGAAGCCGTGATCGAGTTCGAGAAGTTCCTTCTGGGCCAGCTTGATTATGTGCTGTTCGTGTATGCTCTGTCGCTTTTTGTTATCGCGGCGCTCAGTTTCCTTCTTACCAAGAACAAGTATGACCGTCTTGAATGGGTCTGGCTCGGCATAGCGACGTTCTTCTTGGGGTCCTACGAGTTCATGACCCTTATCTCAGTAAATTATCACGACAGCGTCAATTTTTTCCTTGTGAGGGTCTTTACGCTGCTGGTCTCATATATCCTCCTGCTTGAATTTGTAAGGTCTTCATCCGCCGGGCACGGCAAAAAGGTGTTCGACCCCGGGTTCTACGTTTTTGTGGTCTTCGCGATGCTGCTTATCGGTGTTTTTGACATCGCTGAGATGAACTTGATACTAAAGCTCGTAGTAGGGGTGCCCGCGATATTCCTTGCGGCGTGGGCCTTTAATATCGAGTCCTCCAGCGGCGGCGACGTGCTTACGCGGGGTTTCTTCAGGGCCATGTCCTCGATCATGCTGACCTATGCCGTCATCACCCTGCTCCTGTCGCTTACTTCAGATGTGATGCCTATGACCGGCATATCCAACCAGTATTTCTATCAGACATCTTCAGTGATGATCCAGTTCTTCAGGGCTGTCTCCGCCCTGCTTCTTGCGGCTGTGGTCATGTCTCGGTATGTGACCATACTCAGGTGGCGTTCTTCGGTAAGAAAGCAGCCTGTCGGTCATGTGATCATGATCCTGGTCCTTCTTACGGCGGTCATCACTACCGGCTGGGCGGTCACTCAGTCAAGCTCCAGGAATTATGAGCAGAAGGCCAGGAACCTTCTCTTGACAAGGGCTAAGACCATAGCGGCGACCCTTGATATGACCGGATTCTCAAAGCTTTCAGGAAAAGATTTCGGAGACGATGGGCAGCTGCGTCAAACGCTGCTGAAGCAGCTGATGAACGTACACTTTGCCAACGAGGACTGCCGTTCGATATATCTGCTAGTCAAGGATGAGTCGGGAGTTCTCTATTATGAGGACACTCTCCTGCATCTTGATAAAAAAACGGGGTCTTCGGTGAATTCGGAGTCAAGGGATATGTCAGGCGTTACAGCGGTCTTCGATACCGGGAAAAGCGCAATAACCGGACCGTATTCCGACAGATGGGGGCAGTGGATCACTGCTGTAGTCCCAATAACGGAAAGGGAAAAAGGCCGCGTCATGGCCGTGCTCGGTTTTGACATGGACGGAAAGGCTCTCAGATCGGAGATCGCCCTCGGCCGTCTTATATCGATCTCCTTCTTCCTTGTGTTCTCGATAATAATAATCCTTTCTTTCATATTCTGGGAGAAATACAGGGCTTCGATCGACAATATCCTTTGGAACGAGGGGCTGCTGAAACTGATGTCGTCATCGTCCCCTCTGGCCTTTTATGTCGTGGATGCAGGCACAGACAAGGTGCTCTATCTTAACGACAGGTTCTGCCAGATATGGGGCTTTACTCTGCTGAAACAGAGGATCATGAACGGCCTCATAGCTGACAGGGAAGTGTTCTCGTACATGGCAAATCTCACAAAGGACCCCTCGCAGTTCAAGCTGGAGAGCGACAGGATAAAGGATGTGGGGAACAGGGAGATACTGGAGGACGAGATCGTCCTTAATGACGGAAGGACCATAAGAAGGTTCTCCACGCAGATAAGGGACAGGAACGACGAGTATTTCGGCCGCGTTTTCATGTTCGAGGATATCACCGAAAGGAAGAAGCTTGAAGAGGACCGGATGCTGAAAGCGATCCAGATAGAGGACCAGCTAAAGAGGATACAGGAGCTTTCAAAGGTGAAAAGCGAGTTCGCGTCCGCCGTGTCGCACGAACTGAGGACGCCTTTGACATCCATAAAGGACGGTATAAGCATCGTCCTGGACGGTTCTTCCGGTCCGGTGACCGAACAGCAGAAGGAGTTCCTTGGGATCGCTTCCAGGAATGTGTCAAGGCTCGAGAAGCTGGTCAATCATGTCCTTGATATTTCCAAGCTCGAAGGGGCAGGGACCGAAATGGAACTGGCCGAGACCGACCTTGCTGGGCTTATTGCCTCCGTCATTGATGAGAACAGACAGGCGGCCGACCAAAAAGGACTGTCGGTGGTGCTTGAGGCGGAAAATGATGTGCCTAAGGTGTTCGTGGACAGGAATTGGATACGGAAAGTCCTGAACAACCTTGTAAGGAACGCGATAAAGTTCACTGACAAGGGAGAGGTGAAGGCCATAGTGAATAAAGACCTTGCGGGCAAGGTCGTCACCGTGTGCATAAAAGATTCAGGAAAGGGCATCCCAAAGGACTCTGTGGAGGATATTTTCGGATTGTTCAGGCAGCTTGGGGGTGTTAACGAAAGGAAGACGGGAGGAGCCGGGCTTGGTCTTGCGATCTGCAGGGAAGTGGTGGGGCTCCATGGCGGCAATATCTGGGCGGAATCGGAAGAAGGCAAGGGCAGCTCGTTCTGCTTCACTCTTCCTATCTGATGGCCCATTCCATTGCCGCATTTCTAGTGATATCATTATCACTTAAGGAAAAATATCGTGATATTCGAGTTTTTTGAAAACCATCTTGACTATATAACTTTCCTCTACGGGTTCTCGTATATCATATTCGCTGTCATAGCATTCCTGCTCAAGGACAAGAAGCGCACAAATCTGAAGTGGTGGCTGCTCGCATTGTTCGCGCTTTCCTGCGGAGTTGACGGCATAACAGGCCTATTGTCGTTCCTTTATGCCGACACGGCTTTCTTCCAGTCGGTGCGCGCGGTCCTGTCACTCCTGTCTTATATCGCACTTCTTGAATTCGCAAGGCTTTCTGCCAGAAGCTACGGGATACGCCTGTTCGATCCCGTGCTCTACCTTCTCCTCCTGTCCGTTTGTGCCATGGGGGGCCTTTTCGGGTCAGATGGCTTCATATCCATGGCGCGGGTGTCGATGGGATTTCCCGGAGCTCTTCTCACCGCATGGATGATCTTTAAGGAGCACAAGGAGAAAGAAGGAGCTTCAAGACCGCTGGCATGGCTGGGCTGGATGTTCGTTCTTTACGCGGCAGCTTCCCTTCTGGTCGCTGCTGACCATGATCTGTGGTTCCTCCCTGTCCCCTCATCCGAGTGGATATTGCCCATGGTCGCCTTTTACGCTCAGCTGCTCAGGGGGCTTGTCGCGGTAGGCGCGGCCGCTTCCATAAGGGCTTACTTTTCTGACAATGCATCTGACATCCTTGAAGGCGAGTACCAGGGTTCGAGGTTCGAGCATTATTCTGTAGGCGTCCTTTTGTTCGCTGTGCTGCTGTCAGGATGGTTCCTGACAGAGCTTGTCAGCTCGAACTTCACCATGATAATGAAGAACGACCTCAGGACAAAGACACAGGCGGTCGCTTCCGCTCTTGATTGGAAGCTGCTGGCGGACATGGCCTCCACGTCCGAGACGGCCTCTGTTTCAGGCCAAGCGCTTTCAGAGCAGTTGACAAAGATCGCATCCTCTCAAAGGCTTAAGACCTGCCTAAGCGTGATCGCAATGGACAGGGACGGTTTCCGTGAAGTGTCCGATAAGGAGCACAGCGGCTGCAGGTCAATAACAGGCCACGAAAGGCCGCAAAAGCTGGACAGGATCACCACGCTTTTGGTGCTTGACTCTCTGTTCAACGGGAAAGCGTCAATCAAGGGCCCGTATCTAAAGAACGGGAAGCCTTTCATCGATTCGATCGCGCCAGTAAAGCTTGGCGACGGGGGTTCTGTTTCGTTCTTGATGTCCATAGATGCGAGCGAATGGATGAGGTGGGTGTCGCTTGTACGGCTGGTCTCCATCTATACTGTGGCGCTTGTCGCCGTAGTGATCCTATTTTTCTACGGGCTTCTGCAGACGAACCGGCTTACCAGACTGAAGATAGCGGTCTCAGAATCGAGGTATAAAAGCCTTGTCGACGGTTCTCCAAATATGGTGTTCTCAGTGGACCTGCTCGGGGTCATAACATCAGTGAACAAAGCGGCCTTGAAGGAGCTTGGACTGTACGAACATGAGCTTATAGGCTCTAAGTTCCTTGATGTGTGGCAGGAAAACGACAGGTCCCTCATAGCGCCTTACATCGAAAGAGCGGTAAAGCTTGACAAGGTCACATTCGAAACTACTCTGCTCAAAAGGGACAGGTCGATGCTTGAGGCCATAGCGGTCTTTAACCCGATCATAGGCTCTGACGGCAACGTCAGGAACTTTGTGGCGATACTTACAGACATCACGAAAAGAAAAGAGGCCGAATATAGCCTGAAACAGAAGACAAAAAGGCTCTCCATCCTCAGCCATGTCTCCTCGATGATAAACAAGTCGGAGAAGCTCGACCAGCTTTTGAACGGGATACTTAACTCTACGGTCAACATGCTCGACTTTGACGGCGGATGCATCCATCTTCTCGGCCAGGACGGCAGGAGCGCGGAGCTCAAGGCATGTGTCGATCTTGACCAGGGCTATCTTAGGGCCAGAAAGGAGATATCACTTTCTACTCCACCCTACAGCCACGTATTCCTGAGCGGGGACCCGCTCTTTGAAGGCGCCGCATGCTCCGACCAGTTCGCGTCGGCATCCGGAAAGAGCGCCATGGCGGTGATCCCTCTGTATGCGAAAGCATCTGTGGTCGGGATATTGAGCATGTTCAGCCGCAAGGTCTACAGCTTTGCCGACGAGGACAAGAACATCCTGCTGGCGATCGGTCGCGAGGCAGGGACGGCTGTAGAAAAAATGCGCATCGAGGACTCTCTTAATGAAAGGCGCGCCCAGCAGCAGGCCATCCTGGACAACATGCCGTCAAGAGCGTGGCTCAAGGATATCGACGGAAAATACATTTCAGTGAATACGCAGTTCGCGAAAGCGCTGGGACTCTCTCCTGAAAAGATCATCGGGAGAAAGGACAAGGACCTTTACGAAGGTCAGTATGCCGAAAGGGCCGCAAAGGACGATGCGCTCGTGATCTCTTCAAGGGCCCAGAGGTCGATGGAAGAAATGGTCCCGCTGCCTTCAGGCAATATCTGGTTCGAGACGTTCAAGGCCCCGATATTCGACCAAAAAGGCAGTGTCATAGGCATAACTGGGCTTTCAAGGGATATCTCCAGAAGAAGGAAGAACGAGGAATCCGTAAAAAAGCTGGCCGCAATAGTCAGCTTCAGCGACGATGCGATCATGGGGCTTGATATGAACGGGACCATCACTTCGTGGAACCAGGGGGCGGAAAGGACCTACGGGTTCACGAGCGAGGATATTGTGGGGCTCAGCTTCACGGAGCTGTTCGAAAAAGGCAATGAAGTCCAGTACTTTGACCTGCTGCGAAAAGTCAAAAAAGGCCAGCACGTGGAAAAGTTCGAGACTATCCATGTAAGCAAGTCCGGCAAGATCTTCGATGCGTCGGTCAGCATGTCGCCGATATCCAATTCGGACGGAAAGGTCGTTGCCATCTCCGTGATATCGAGGGACATCACAGAGAGCAAGCGCGCCGAAGAGAACCTAAAGAGGGCCGAGGCAAAGAGCAGGGGCATAATCGCCGCCATACCGGACCTCATGTTCCAGCTGGACCCTTCAGGTGTGTTCACTGACTACAGGCCTTCGGCCCAAAGCGAGATGAACCTCCCTTCGAAGTATTTTCTCGGAAAGTCGATCAAGGACGTTTTTCCCAGGTCTCTCGCCGAAAAGACCGTTGCGGCGATGGACAGGGCGAAAAAGACCGGTGAGGTTCAGACCATGGAATACGAGCTGTCCGGAGAGGGCGGTTCACAGCAGTACTACGAAGGCAGGGTGGCCGTCAGCGGCACAGGCGATTTCCTTGTGATCGTAAGGAACATCACAAGCAGGAAGAGGGCAGAGGAAGAGAACAGGATAAAGAGCGAGCAGATCGAAAAACAGCTTGAGGAGATACAGCGGCTTTATAAGATCAAGAGCGAATTCACTTCCACCGTGTCGCACGAGCTCCGCACGCCTCTCACATCCATAAAGGAGGGGATCGGGATAGTGCTTGACGGATCTGCGGGGGCCATAAACGAGGACCAGAAGAACTTCCTTTCCATTGCAAAGAGGAACGTAGACCGGCTTCACAGGCTCATAAACGATGTCCTTGATTTCTCAAAGCTGGAGGCCGGCAAAATAGATCTCCATATCCAGGACGGGGACCTTATCGAGACAGTAAAAGAGGTGGTCATCGCGCAGGAAAGCGTAGCTAAGGACAAGGGAATAACCCTGAGATATGAGGTCAAAGCGGAAGTGCCGAAAATAGGGTTCGATCCGGACAGGATAAGCCAGGTCCTTATGAACCTTGTCAATAACGCGATCAAGTTCACCTCCAAAGGCGGGGTCACGGTCGTCGTGACAAAAGATGATTTTTATAATACAATAAATGTCACGGTCGAGGACACGGGCGAGGGCATTAGGTCATCGGACATCCCTAAGCTGTTCGGTCAGTTCACTCAGCTGGGAGGCCTTAAGGACAGGAAGACCGGAGGTACCGGACTCGGTCTGGCGATATCAAAACAGATAATCAACGCCCATAACGGGCATATCTGGGTAGAGAGCGAGTTCGGTAAAGGCAGCCGGTTCTCATTCTCTCTTCCGGCGGACAGGGGAAAAATATGAAGAAGATCCTTGTGATCGACGATGAACCGGACATACTGTCGGTAGTTACTTTCAGGCTGAAAAAGGCCGGGTTCGACATAATGTCGGTCATGGACGGCGAAAGAGGGGTTGATGCAGCAAAGGAATTCCTCCCCGACATAATCCTGCTAGACCTTCGTCTTCCAAAGCTTACGGGAGAAGAAGTGTTCGCGCGGCTACGTTCCGACGAAAGGACCTCAAAGATACCGGTGATCATACTTACCGCCAGCAATGAACTGAACGTTCTGGACATGGCAAGGGCCATAGGAGCAGAAGGCGTCATGTCCAAACCCTATGATCCCGAAGAACTGCAAAAAGAGATAGAAAGGCTGTTAAACGCGAAATGACCGAAGCGGAGCAGACCAAGAAAAAGATACTGATCGTGGACGACGAACCGGATGTGGTACGTCTCGTCGAGGCCCGCCTCAAGAACGAAGGATATGATGTCGTCGTGGCCTATGACGGACAGTCAGGGCTTGCCGCAGCCAGGAACGAATCCCCCGACCTGATCATCCTTGATATCATGCTCCCGAAGCTTGACGGTTTTCAGGTCTGCAGGATGGTCAAGTTCGACGAAAGGTTCAAAAAGACTCCTGTCATCATGTTCACTTCCAAGGCGGAGGAATCCTCCAAGGTCATCGGCAAGGATGTGGGGGCAGAGGCATATGTCTGCAAGCCATTTGACCACAAAGTACTGCTTGAGACGGTGGGAAAACTGCTTCAGGACTGCTAGCTGAATACCTTCAGCATTTCTTTCGCGATGTTGACATGCTTTTCTTCGTCGGCGCATATCTCCTCGAACTTTGATGCAAGATAGGGGTCGCTTATCTTCCCGCAATAATATTTGTAGATATCCCTGGCCCTTTCTTCTATGGCAAGAAGGTCAAGGAACAGCTTCTGATAGGAGATCTTAGAACTCATCTTTCTCGCTTTCGTTCACGTATCTAACCATGTCCGCAACGAGCTTGTGGTGCTTTTCACTGTCCGTCTGCATGATCTTTATCGAGCTGCGTATCTTTTCGTGTTCTTCGGCGGACAGGATATCTTTGAGCTTGAGGGAATTCACGAGAGCAGACAGCTTTTCGATCATCTCCTCTTCCATTCCCATGTCGTCTTTAAGGTCTAACAGCAGCTGGTCCTTTTTTATCATGAAGCTGATGATACCTTATATCCATCAGCTTGTAAATGCTTGACATAAGTCCGCTACTGAATATATCATTGCAGTATGAGCGACAGCTACGCCTTGAACGATGTGCCCGAGATAGAACTGTCCAGCTATACGCTTGATCCCGCAGTGCTGAGCCTTGTCCCCGCCAGTCTTGCCCAAAAATACAAGCTGATACCTCTTTTCAAAGTGGGCAATACACTCACTATAGCGATGGCCAATCCTCGCAATATCCTGGCACTTGACGAGGTCCATGCCCAGGTGAACATGGAGGTCAACTACGTAAAAAGCACTGAAAGGGAGATCGAAGAGGCCATTTCAGAGTATTACGGCATACAGAGCGTTGTTGAGGATGTGCTTAAAGAATACCAGCGGACAGAGGACATTAAGCCTGTTAAGGCGCTGGAAGAAGAGTCCCCTATAGTCAAGCTGGTCAATGCCATAGTCACTCAGGCTATTGCACAAAAAGCTTCTGATATCCATATCGAACCGGAGGCAAAAGGCCTAAGGGTCAGGTACAGGATCGACGGGCTCCTGCATGAGGAACTGAGACTTCCTTCATATATCCTCAATGCGATAGTCTCGAGGATAAAGGTCCTTTCCGAAATGGACATAGCCGAATCGCGCGTCCCGCAGGACGGACGTTTCAATATGACCCACAACGGCAAGAGCATAGACTTCAGGATCTCGACCTTCCCGTCGGTCTACGGGGAGAAGGTCGTTATGAGGATCCTGGACAAATCGGCTATCATGTACCGTCTCACTGAGATCGGTTTTTCCGAGGAGAACCTTGCCAGGTTCAAAAAAGCCACGTCAAAACCTCACGGGGTCATACTTGTCACAGGTCCTACAGGCTCAGGTAAGACCACTACTCTTTATGCCACTCTTGCCGAGCTTAACAGCAAGGAATTCAATATCGTAACCGTTGAGGACCCTGTCGAATATGAACTTGCGGGGATAACCCAGGCCCAGGTGAACGTGAAGGCGGGCCTGACGTTCGCATCCGCGCTAAAATCCATACTCAGGCAGGATCCCGACATAATACTCATCGGCGAGATTAGGGATACAGAAACGGCGAACATAGCCATACAATCAGCTCTCACCGGGCACCTAGTGTTCTCCACGCTGCATACCAATGACAGTTCCGGAGCGGTAAGCAGGATGCAGGAGATGGGCGTGGAAGCCTTCTTAATAGCCTCATCCCTTGACGCAGTGCTCGCTCAGAGGCTTGTCAGGCTTATATGCAAAAAATGCAAGATGGAGGTCCCGGTTCCCGAGCCCATAAAGAAGCGCTTCCCCGATCTTCAGACAATGTACAAGGGAAAAGGCTGCAAGGCCTGCAAAGGGACGGGTTACAAGGGCAGGATAGGGATATTCGAGCTTTTTGTGGTAGATGACAATATCAGGAAGCTCATATCCGACAAACGCAACTCATCGGAGATAAAGGCAGCTGCGATATCTTCCGGGATGAAAACCCTGTTCGATGACGGCATTGACAAGGTAAAACAGGGGATCACCTCATTGGATGAGGTCCTCAGGGTCACCGAACTTGAGCAACTTTAAATACAAGGCCAGGAACTCTTCAGGAGACCTCATCGAAGGCATAGTTGACCTTCCGACCGAGATCGAAGCGATGCAGGATATCATCTCCCGTGACCTTATACCGGTATCTATCGAAAAAGAGGACGCCGTAACGAACCTTGCCAATGTTTTTCTTGAAAGGCGCAGGGTAAAGATCAGGGACCTTTCGATCTTCTTCAAGCAGTTATCGGTCATAGTGACAGCCGGGGTCCCTTTGTTCGAGGGCCTTATAGCTATCGAGGAGCAGACCTCGAACCAGAACCTTAAAAGGATAATCGGTATCATTCGAAAGGATATCGAAGGAGGCAATTCTTTCTCCCAGTCCCTGGCAAAATACCCCGATATCTTCTCTAAGATAATCGTCGCCATGGTGGAGGCCGGAGAAAAAGGCGGTGTCCTCGGAGACATACTGTCGAGGCTTTCCGCTTATACCGAGAAGGAATACAACTTTCAGCAAAAGATAAAGGCCTCCCTCAGGTACCCGATGATAGTCATTACCGTGCTGCTCGTGGCATTTATCATCACGGTCGTCTTCATCATCCCGAAATTCAGCAAGATGTTCCGTGCCATGGGCTCCGATCTTCCGCTCCCGACAAAGATACTCGTGTGGATAAGCAATTTCGTCCAGAGCTACTGGTACATAATACTTGTTGCGGTCATTGCCGGTGGATGGGGACTGAGCAAATATTTCAAAACGCCAGACGGCAAGGCCCGGCTGGATGCGGTCGTACTCAAAATACCGGTGTTCGGTCCTCTGGTCAAGAAGCTGTCGCTGTCAAGGTTCTTCTCGATGTTCTCCAACCTGCTCACAAGCGGTGTCCCCATAGTCGCTTGTATCGAGCTTACCGGCAGGGCGTCGAACAATACTGTGATAATGGACGCGATCTCAACGATAAAGAACTCGGTCATGGAAGGTAATTCGCTGTCATCGTCGATGAAAGCTTTCTCTCTCTTTCCTGCAATTTCGGTCCACATGGTATCTCTGGGAGAGAAGACGGGCCGGCTTTCCGACATGCTCGGAAAGATATCGGACTATTTCGATGAAGAGGCGGACTACATGATAGCGAACCTGATGACCCTGATCGAGCCTTTGTTCGTTTTTGTCCTGGCGATGTTCGTCATGGTCCTTGCTTTGGGGGTGTTCCTGCCGTCCTGGAACATGATGAATCTTTACTTTAAGCCGTAGATAATGTAGAATCACTTAGCAGAAGATAGCGGATAATATTGCAGAAAGAAGGGGGTGAAGAAATGAGTAAGAAAGGTTTTACTTTGATAGAGTTGATCATGGTGATCGTAATTCTAGGCATCCTGGCAGCTATAGCACTGCCGAGGTATCTGGATCTTTCGACCAATGCCAAGGACGCGGCGCAGGACGCAGCGCTCGGAAGCATCAGGGCGGCACTGGCCATCCAGTATGCTAACGCGGCGGTCAACGGTACACCTTCATTCCCGGCGACGATCCTCGGATCGTTCTTCGCTGAGAACGAAATACCGGCGAACCCGTGGGGCGTGAACAACAGAGCGGTAGTCATCGACACAAGGGATGATTCCGGTGGTTGGGCATATTACCCGGCTTCAGGTACTGTTGAGTCGAACGCAGCAGGTCACTAGTTCCATAAAGAATAAAAGCCGGCCCCGGACCCCGGGGTCGGTTTTTTTGTATAATAAGCTTGATAAATATATATATGTATACTAAAATCATTATGATTTCCGGGGCCATATGCTGGAAGATGTGAAAGGCTGGGTCCTTATTGCCGGGTGGATGGCAATAATCGGGCTGGCTTTCCTGATCGCTTATGTTTTGTTGAGCATTTATTGAAGGGTATATGGAAAAAAGAATACTAGGCATAGATATCAAACCCGGCACCGTTAAGGTCGTCGAATTAAACCGCACCTCCAAAAGCAACGAGATACTCAATATCTCGATAGCAAGGTTCGATGAGGACCTGATAGGGGTCCTTGCCAAGGTCCTGCACGAGACCATCAAAAAGAACAAGATACGCACCAAAGAAGCTGTTATCTGCATAAGCGGCGGTGATATCCAGTACAAGATAGTAGAGCTCCCGACCATACCTGAAAAAGAACTGGTGAACGCGATAAGGTTCAAGCTGGCCGCTTCATCACAGATCCCCCTTGAGAACGCTTTTATTACCTACAACAAGTTGACCATGTCAAGCCAAAAAGGCACTCATTACTACTTTGTAACGATGATCGATAATGTGTATCTGGCAAGCATCTTAAGGGAGATAGAAAAGGCCGGGATAACCGTAAAGGATATCATACCTTCTGTCCTTGCTCTGACCTCGGCGTTCGACATTAGCCGTTCAACGAATTCCGCTCTTGTTGAGATCGGGAAGAATATCTCGACGATAGTGCTCGTCAAGGACGGGCAGATCGTGTTCGCACGCGAGCTGAAGTTCGGGTCGGACAACATAAGCAAGGCAATGACCGGGATAATACTCGCGGGGGGTGAAAGGGTAGAGATCAACTACGAAAAGGCCGAAGAGCTCAAGAACACGTACGGCATCCCTCTTGATCTGGACGCATATTCCAAGGAGTCCGGTTTCCCTGCTCTTGAGATCTTCTCAATGATGCGGCCTCAGCTTGAGAAGCTTACTTCGGAAATATTCAGGACCTTCGAGTATTACAACCATGAGATAGGCGGCAGGGCGGAGTTCGAGAACATCTATCTCACCGGCGGAGGCTCAAAACTTAAGAACCTTACGGAATATCTTGCCAAAGAGACACGGCTTAAGGTCACCGGGTTCAAACCTTCGGACGCGGTGTCAAAGAGCGACATACAGGATCTTCTGCCGCTTATAACGTTAGCTTACGGTGCCACGGTCGAAAGGCCGACTTTAGCTCTAAGCCTGCTGCCTGAAGAGCTGAAGAACCCGTTCAAGTTCTATGTGCTCAACAAAATAAACATTTATACTATATTGCTTGTTTATATCGCTTTCCTCATGATAATTTACGGGTGGTTCGCGATGATCGAATCGGTACAGCTATCGGATTATAAGCTGCTTGAATCCAAGGCAAAACGCATGGGAATGGATGTCAACGCTAAGAGCTTTGTCATAAACAACGACAATCAGATGGCGGCCGCAGGCTATAATCCTGTCGGCAAGACCGACCTGTTCGTCATGATCATGAACCAGTTGACCAGAGTGACCCCTTCAGGCACCTATTTCTCGAGCATCACATACAACAAAGCTGGCCATTCCCTCATGATAAACGGCGTAATACTCAAATCTTACGGAAGCAGTGCTGTTGCCGGTATGGTCGACCGGCTCAAGGAGACCGGGATGTTCCAGGCAATAGACCTGAACTATCTGCAGGGCTCGAGCACTTATACGATACCGACATTTGATTTTCAGATCAGGTGCGTTATCCTGCCGGGGTTATAGCAATGGACTTCAATAAAATGTCGCCAAGGGAAAAAATGATGATGGCCGCGACCGGCGCGGTCCTGATATTCTTTGTGTATTGGATCCTGCTGCTCGATCCTGTCCTGAGGTCCGTGGAAAAGAACAGGAACAATATCATAAAGCTCAGCGATAAGATCGTCCAGTACACCAAGGTGGTCCAGAGCAATCTTGCTATGCCTGCGACGATGAAGGACCTTAATGTATATCCCAGAGAGGACCAGCTGAGCTATATCGTGTCGTTCCTCTACTCCAACCTTAAGGCAAATGTCATCAAGCTCGAATCGCTCAGGCAGGATTCCGCCGACAAGAAGCTGATGCTGACGCTGAGCGTTACCGGAGATTACGAGAACCTGCTGAACTTCCTGAACTCACTTTCGGGCTTTAAATCATATTTTGTCATAGACACATGTTCCATATCGCACAGCGGGTCAAAGGTGACCGCAGAGCTCAGGGTGTCAACACCGTTCAAATGAACAGAGGAGGTTTAGGATGAAAAAAGTATCACTATTGATGATCGCCCTTGTCCTTTCGATGTCTTGCATGGCCGAGGCCCGCGACCTTTTCCTTAAAGTAAGGGATACCCAACCCGCGCAGGATAAAACGGCCGAGAAGCCGCCCGTGGATGCGAATTATATCATGCAGACCTTCACTCTCAATTATCTTAACGCGCAGGAGATCAAGGACACGATAGCCGGAGTCACGGCACCCGGAGAAGGGGTCATGTCAAGCGCAAGGACAAACACGATAATAGTCAGGGCTTCGCAAAAGACCATAGCAAGGATAGAAAAGCTCCTTACAGCCCTGGACAAGCCCCCCGCACAGGTGAACGTAGAAGCTAAGATACTCGAAATAAAGTCCGGCAACGGCGACAGCTCAAGTCCGTCAAGGCTCGGATTGAGCTGGCAGGTCTACAACACTCCCGGCGGGAATGACTATGTGCAGTTCAATGGCATACAGGCCCCTACGCTTGAGGCGTTGATGCCGGGGATGTACGCTCAGCTTTTAAGGGGTGATGTGAACGCATATCTTTCCGCTCTCGAGAAAAAGATCGGCTACGACCTGATCGCCTCGCCGTTCATTAGCGCGCTCAACCACGAGCAGGCAGAGATACTTATCGGCCAGAAGCTCGGATACAAGACCCTGCTTAACACAGCTGCAGGGATACTTGAACAGACGGACTACCTGGAGGTCGGTACGAAACTGAAGTTCACCCCACATATAGCAAGCGACGGATACATAAAGATGGAGATACAGCCCTCGCTCAGCGACGGCGTTATACTGAACGGCGTTCCCAATGAGAACACGACGGAGACAACGAACTCCGTGCTGGTAAAGGACGGCCAGACCATAGTTATCGGCGGCCTTACAAAAGAGTACAGCAACGATGTGGAGGTAGGGGTCCCTTATCTTATGAACATACCTTTCCTCGGGGCTTTCTTCAGGAGAAAAGAGATGCAGACGGAGAAAAGGGACATCATGGTCCTGATCACGCCTCATATAGTTAATGCGGAGTACATCAAGAAGATGACCGACAAGGTCAATAACATGGAGAAAGAAAAGAAGAAAGAGCCCGGCCGGGGCAAGCTTCTGTACTAAAGGATGAGCAAGGGCAAGGTCCTTATAGTAGATGATGACGCCAATCTCCTTAATCTGGTGAAGCTCGCATTTGAAGAGCGGGGATACAGTGTTGTCACCGCATCGGAAGGCCGGGCGGGTTTCGCGATGGCCAAATCCGAGGACCCGGACCTCATGGTGCTTGACGTAATGCTGCCATTTATCCACGGATACGAGGTCTGCAGACTGCTCAAGTACAATGACCAGTACAAGCACATACCGATAATCCTGTATACATCAAGAGTTGCCACGGGTGACGACAATATCTGGCAGGACGTAAGGGCCAACGCCTATGTATCGAAGATCGAGGACCTTGACGTTCTTCTCAACCGGGCAGAGGAGCTTATTGAGGAGAACAGGGCTCTTAACGAGGACGAATAAAGGGAGGGAAGTCCATGAGGACAAAAAAGATACTGATAATCGACGATGAAGCCCACCTTGCTGATCTGGTGTCGTCCTTTCTTTCTTCCAACGGGTATGAGACCGACACCGCCTATGACGGCGATACGGGTCTTGAAAAGGCAAGGACAGTATCCCCCGACCTGATAATCCTTGACGTGCAGCTGCCGAACATGGACGGGTTCGAGATCTGCTCTGTGCTGAAAGGGGATGAGGAATTCTCCAGGATACCCATACTCCTGTTCTCGTCAAAAGGCTCCGACAATTACAAGAAGAGCGGAGAGTACGCGCATGCTGACGCGTACCTGACAAAACCGATCGAGCTTGACAGCCTTCTTGCCGAGGTCAGAAAGTTCATCTGAAGTCCAAATGCCCTCTTATTTCATCAAAACGTACGGCTGCCAGATGAACGTGAACGATTCCGGCTTCATGGCCGGCCTGCTTGAATCGCGCGGTTATACGCCTGCCGATGATCTTCTTCATGCCGATATCGTACTTGTTAACACCTGCTCGGTAAGGGACTCTGCCGAAAGGAAGGCAAAGACCTTCATCGCCGACCTCACCCATCTGAAGACCAGCAATCCGGACGCGATTGTCGCTGTGTGCGGATGCATGGCCGAAAGGATGGGGCGGGAGCTGACAAAGGCATATAAGTTCATAGACTATGTCATAGGCCCGAACATGGAAAAGGAGCTTGAGGGCCTTGTTGCCTATGCGGGCCAGATGCAGGAAAAGGTACTTGTGGGGGATTCCGGGGAATTCAAGGATACGCTGATATCAAAAAGACCGGAAAATGTTTGTGCTTTTGTAACGATAATGGAGGGCTGCGACAATTTCTGCTCTTATTGCATTGTTCCCTATGTGAGGGGAAGGGAAAAGAGCAGGCCGCAGGAGGACATAATCAGGGAGATAAGAGGACTTGATAAGAACATTTTCAAAGAGGTGATGCTGCTCGGTCAGAACGTCAATTCTTACAGTTCCGGGCTTGCAGGCCTTCTGAAAGAGGTGTCTAAGGTCGACGGGATAGAGAGAGTGCGTTTCATGACCTCCCATCCGAAGGACATGACTGAGGAGATCATAGAGGCAGTGGCCTCGACCCCTAAAGTGTGCGAATACTTCCATATACCTTTTCAGAGCGGGGACGACACTGTCCTGAAAAGAATGAACAGGGGCTACTCAAGGGACTACTATATCGATCTTGTAAAAAAGATACGCAAAATGGTGCCGGGTGCGGCTATCACAGGGGATGCAATAGCAGGGTTCCCCGGAGAGACAGAGGGTCAGTTCCTGAATACGCTCCGCCTGATCGAGGAATGCCGGCTCGATGCGGTAAATACTCTCGCGTTCAACCCCAGACCGGGGACGAAAGCGGCCGAGATGGAAGGACAGCTGACCTCAGACGTGAAGAGCGGCAGGCTCCAAAGGCTCATGAGCACGGTCGAAAAGACCGTTTTCTCGGTAAACCAGGAGCTTGTAGGCACCGTGCAGGAGGTCCTGGTCGAGGAGAACGGGTCTGGCAGGACAAGGTCAAACAAGATAGTGAAATTCCCCGCATCCCTGGCCGGGAAAGGCGAACTGCTGGGCCTCAGGATAGTTTCGGCAAAATCATGGGTATTGCAGGGCGATATTAAGAGCTGATATAATAAAAATCAAGGAGAACATCACCTCATATGAGCTACAAGAACGACTCCCTGATGCTTTTTTCCGGTACATCCAACCCCAAACTGTGCTCCGACATAGCCGAATACCTTGGAGTTGAGATGGGCAGTATAGATATTTCAAGGTTCCCGAGCGGAGAGGTCTATGCCAGGCTCAAAGATAATGTAAGGGGGAAATCGGTCTTCTTCGTGCAGACAGGCACTTCGCAGGTCAATGAGGACATGATGGAGACCTTCATCATAATAGACGCGCTTAAAAGGGCTTCCGCCAGGAGCATTACGGCGGTCATCCCTCATCTGCCGTACGCAAGACAGGACAGGAAAGCCGCATCCCGCGAACCGATCTCTGCAAGGCTGGTTGCCGACCTCCTTACAGTTTCCGGAGTGAACAGGATAATAACCATGGACCTTCATTCAGACCAGATACAGGGGTTCTTCAGTATCCCCGTCGACCATCTTACAGCCACGCCGATACTGGCCAGCTATATCAAGAACAAGAACATAAAGGACCCTGTCATCGTATCTCCCGATACAGGCAGGGCAAAGACCTCGAAGAAGTTCGCCGACAGGATAGGGGCGCCTCTGGCCATAATTCACAAGCAGCGCCCAGAGCACAGCAAGAGCGAGGTCATACATGTGGTGGGCGACGTAAAGGGGAAAACTGTCGTGATAGTCGATGACATGATCGATACCGCCGGCACGGCTACCAACGGAGTAAAAACTCTCCTTGAAATGGGCGCGAACAAGGATGTATACCTCATGGCTACGCATCCAATACTTTCAGGCCCGGCCGTCGAGAGGATAGTGAAGGCAGGGATCAAAGAAGTGGTGGTCACCGACACCGTGCCGGTGCCTGATGACAAGAAGTTCCCTGCATTAAAGGTGCTTTCTGTCGCTCCGCTGCTTGGCGAGGCGATCAAGAGGGCATATGAGAACCTATCCATAAGCTCGCTCTTTGATTGAGGCTAACATGGTAAAAGCGGGTCTTATAGGTTTCGGGACGGTAGGCGCGGGAGTTGCCAGGCTGCTGACAGAGGACCGCAGTTCGATCGCTTCAAGGTCGGGCAAGGAGATCGAGCTTGTCTATATCGCCGATGTTGACATATCAAAGGACCGCGGGATAGACACCTCGCGCGTTAAGTTGACCAGGGATGCAAACGATATCCTCAACGATCCTTCCGTATCGATAGTGATAGAGGCAGTAGGAGGCACGGGGGTCGCACTGGAATTCGCAAGAAAAGCGCTGTCAGCAGGAAAACATTTTGTAACTACCAACAAAGAGCTTATAGCAAAGCACATGAAGGAACTTTCCGGCTTTGCAAGGAAGAACAAAGTGAGCCTCCTGTTCGAAGGTGCCGTTGGCGGGGGCATTCCCATAATAGCTCCACTCAGGAACAGCCTTGCGGGCAACGACATAAAAGAAGTTTTCGGCATAGTTAACGGGACCACGAACTATATTCTGTCAAAAATGACCAACAACGGCTGGGATTTCGCGTCCACTCTGAAGGATGCCCAGCAAAAAGGATATGCAGAGGCTGACCCTAAAAGCGATGTAGAAGGATACGATGCCTCATACAAGGCGGCCATTCTTGCCGCGGTCTCGTTCGGAGGGATAGTCGACTGGAACGACGTTCATTTTGAGGGGATATCCAAGATAAGCGCTGAGGACATAGAATATGCCAGCGGACTTGGCTATGTCATCAAGCTGCTCGCAGTGGCGAAGAAGGTCTCTGCTGATACGGCTGATGTCAGGGTCCACCCCACTCTCATAAGCAAAGCTCATCCTCTTGCAAGCGTGAACGATGTGTACAACGCAATATATGTAAGAGGCAGCGCGGTAGGGGAGCTCATGTTCTACGGCCAGGGGGCCGGCTCGCTGCCTACGGCATCAGCTGCTGTTTCGGACGTGGTCGAGATAGCTTCGCTGGGAGGCGACCCTTATTATGTGCCTGACAGGGCGATAAAGGTGCGGAGCATCAACGAAGCCGAGAGCAAATATTACATACGGATGCACGTAAAGGAGATGCCGGGAGTGCTGTCGGGTATTTCAGGCGTGTTCGGCGAGCACAAGGTGAGCATCGCAAGCGTTATACAAAAAGAGACCATTGATAATATAGCGACTATTGTTATAATAACTCATAAGGTCAAAGAAAAAGAATTTTCCGAGTCACTTGCCGCTATCGAAAAACTGCCGACCGTGGCAGGCATAGGCAATGTGATTAGGGTAGGAATGGAGTAAACATGATGATGAACGGAATCCTGTCCCCGATAATGAAAAAAATGGTGGATGACGAGAAAGCATATCCGTCGCCTTCGGCCAAGGTCAAGATAAACAAAGCGATCGGGCGTTACAAACTACTTGCAACCGGGCAAAAATGGAAGGACTACATGGAAGATATCAGGTTCGCTCTGGCCGACCTTCTGGTCGCGAGGGGAGAGCCGCAGGATTACAAAGAAGCGCTAAAGTACTATGAGCAGATTATAGAAAAAGGCGGTAACGACACTATGATCGGACGCTCTCTGATAGGCAAGGCCGAGCTTGCCATTAGCGGCATAGCGGACATGTCGGTAAAAGAAGCCATCGAGCTTTGCAAGAGAGGCGTGAAGCTCCTTAAGAACAATGCCGATGATTTCTTCGGCGCAAAAGGAATAGCCGTCGAGGCCGAGCTTCTGGTCTCAGAGGGATTACCGAAAAGCATCAAAGCCGCCTCAAAACTGTTTGATTCGCTCGTCTCCCGGAAAAAGGCGAACGCGTATTTCAGGGCCAGGGCTTCGGTAGGCAAGGCCGAGCTGATACTCTACCACGGGCTGGACTCCCTCTCCAAAGGCATTAAACTATGCGAAGATTCGCTGAAACTCCTGTCTGACAGGCCCATAGATTATTTTGCAGTAAAAGCCAGGGTGATCCAGGCGGAAATGCTGGTCAGAAGAGGCAGTTCCTCCGACCTGCACAAGGCCGAGACGCTCTGTGACAAGGTCATATCGTCAAGTTCCTCCAACAAAGATCTCGCTGCCAGGGCAAAGCTTGTCCTTGCTGAAGTATCCAAGAAAGAAAGAGCGGAAAAACTTTACGAAGAGGTCCTTGAACAGGACGGTATCGATCCTTATCTCCTTGAAAAAGCAAGGTTCCTTGAGAAGAACTTCAAGAGCAGGCTCAACTAGAAGATAGACAGGGCCCTTTTGATCTCAGGCATCGCCTGCTTTGCGGCTTCCTCTCCCAGCTGAATGAGGTATTGCGCCTTATCAAGCTCCAAAGAAGTGATCTTTTCCCTTATCGGAGTGATAAGTATATCGCAATCGGCAGCGTTCTTTTTGTTCTGTCCGATTATAAAGAGGTCCAACGCCCTGTCAAATATCTCAAGCACGTTCTGGTAGTCAATCGCTTCCGAGGTCCTGGGGATGACGTCTATACCTATGACGAAATCAGCTCCCATTTTCCTTACGGTCTGAGAGGGCAGGTTGTTCACCAGGACACCATCGACCAGGAGGCTCCCGCCTTCCTTGATCGGGATGTACATCCACGGGAACGAGCATGATATCCTGACCGCGCGCGCGACCTCGCCTTTGTTAAGAAGGATCTCGTTGCCTGAGCGCAGATCGGTCCCTACGGCAACAAAAGGGGTCTCCATATCAGCGAAGGTCTTTTTGCCTATCTGGCTCTCGATGAACTTCTCGATCTCTTCGCTCGATACAAGGCCCGTCTTGCAAAGGACTATCCTGAAAAAGTTCTTCCATTTGACCTTAGCGCCTATCTCGAGCATGGTCGTCATGTTCATTCCTCCGGCATACAGAGCTCCTACCAATGAACCGACGCTTGTTCCGGCTATATAATCGATAGGGATGCGGTTGTCATGCAGTACCTTGAGAACGCCTATATGAGCAAGACCTCTTGCCCCTCCGCCTGACAGGGCCAGTCCTATCTTTCTTTTCTTGAAAAGGTTAAATATCATTTGGGATTATATTAGCATACAAAACCGCAGCTCGCAGCCCGCAGATCGCAAAAAATCGGTTAATAACCCAGTTCTTTGATTATCTTAAGAGTAATAAGAGGGTCGATGAAGTTCGCCGTTCCGACAGCGACCGCATCCGCTCCGGCATCCAGTATGTCCCGTGCATCCCGGGAGTTCATTATGCCGCCCATGCCGATAATGGGTACGCTTATGTGCTTCCTGACCTCTTTGATCATTTTAAGCGCAGTCTTTTTGACTGCCGGCCCTGAGCCGCCGCCTGTAAGTTCAACACCTTTTCCGGTCACAGGGGCGCTTGATGATACCGTATTTATCATGGAAATGATGTCAGCGCCGCCGTCAACAGCAGCTTTGGCGATATCCGAGATGAACTCTGTGTTCGGGGTCAGTTTTGCGATCAAAGGAAGGTCTGTCTTTTTTCGAACTGCCGAGACAACATCAAGGGTCATGCTCGGGCTCTTGCCGAAAAGCATGCAGCCCTTTTTTACATTGGGGCAGGAGATGTTGATCTCGAGCGCGGATATCCCCGACAGTCCGGAAAGAAGTCCCGCCAGTTCCGCGTACTCATGTACGGTATTGCCGGCGATGTTCACTATAAGAGAGGTCTTGAACTTCCTGAGCTTGGGAAGATAATCCCTGATAAAGACCGATGATCCGGGGTTCTGCAGACCGATCGAATTGATGATACCGTCCTTTGTTTCGGCTATCCTTGGCTGAGGATTGCCTTCCCGCGGTTCGAGCGTGATGGTCTTTGTCGTGATCGCGCCCAGCTTAGAGATGTCGAAGAACTCTGCCATCTCGATCCCGAAACCGAAGGTCCCCGAGCAGACGGTGACGGGGTTCTTCATCTTCAGGCCGGCAAGGTTCAGTCCCATATTATCTCTCCGCTGTCGAAAACAGGCCCTTCTTTGCATACGCGCCTCATGCCTTTTGTGGTTTTGACGGCGCAGCCGAAACAGATGCCTATGCCGCAGGCCATATGAGTTTCAAGAGAGAGCTGGGCCTTTATTTTCTTCTTTTTTGCAATATCGGCCACGGCTTTGAGCATGGGGGCAGGGCCGCAGGAATAGATCACACAGTTAGCTAGTTGGATAGTTTGATAGTTAGAAAGAAAAAGTGCGGGGGCAGTGCATTTAGGACCTTCGGTGCCGTCGTCGGTGCAAACGGCGCATTCGGACCCCATTTCAGAGAAGTCGTCCCTGCACAGCAGCAGGTCTTTTGTCTTTGCTCCCATGTACAGAACGCTCGGTACGTTCTTCTTTCTTAATTCCTTTTCAAGGGCTGCCAGCGGAGCAATTCCTGCCCCTCCGCCGATAAGGACTGCCTTTTTGCCTTTTACGATCTTAAAGCCGGTTCCCAGAGGACCGATCACGTTCAGTGTTGAGCCCTTCCTGAACTTTGAAAAGTTCTTTGTAGCTTTTCCCACCACATGGAACAGTATCGAAAAGCCGTTTTTGTTTATTTCATGAAAGCTGAACGGACGGCGCAGGAAAGCACCGGGAAGCTTGATCTCGACGAACTGGCCGGGATAAGCGTTCTTTTGAATATTCTTTGATGAAAAAGAGATCTTGTAGTAGTCAGGAGCTATCTTTTCGTTACTAAGTACTTTGCAGTCTTCGATGTGAGGCATTGAATATATTATAGCAGTTGGCAGCTGGTAGTCGGAGGCTTTAGCTAGCTGCTTTCTACACGCAGAACCTGATCCCGTGCTTCACTATCCTGAACCTGGCCTCGAGCAGACCCGCGACCTCGCCGTCGGTCTCGACCCAGACAGGTTCCTTTGAACGCAGCACGATCTCTTTCCCCCTCGCCATATGAACTTTAGGGATGCAGGTGTGCTTGCCTGAATATATCTTGCCGATGTTCCTGATCAGCTCAAACTGGTTCATTCTCTCAACAACGACCAGATCGAACAGTCCGTCGTCGAACTTGGCCTGTGGTGCCATCTGCATTGCGCCTCCGAAATACTGCCCGTTGAGGGCGGAAGCGATGAGACATTCCCCCTCAAAGAACGGGTTCCCGTCTATCTCAACGGACAGCCAGTAATTCTTTAAAGAAAGAATGTTCTTCAATACCCCGAGAAGATAGGAGAGCGTGCCTCCGAGGAACTTTGATCTGTAATTCACATATCTGGCGACATTTGAAGAAAAACCGCAGCTGCCTTCATTGATGAACATCCTTGCTTTCATCCTGCCGTCCTCATGCCTGCACTCCACCTCTCCGTAGTCGATAGAGAACGGCTCAGCGTTCAGCATGTGATTGATCTTCTCTGTCATGTCCAGACCTTCGATAGAGAAGTTGCGTCCGAAGTCCTCTCCCGTACCGCTTGAGATATAACCTAATACGGCATCCGGACGTACGGGCTTGCCGTGCTGGAAGAAACCGTTGAGCGTTTCGTTCAGCGTCCCGTCTCCTCCCACAGCGACCACCATGTCGTTGCCGTTGAGCAGGGCTTCTGAGGCAAGCCGGGCTGCATGCATGGGGCCCTGTGTAAAATCGAACCTTATCTCGGGGAGGTTAAGCTCCAGCTGGTGTTTTATCTTAGGCCAGATCCTTCCGGTGCGGCCGTTGCTTGAGTGAGGGTTTACTACGAAGTATGGCTTGTGTTTCACTAGGTGAATTATATCAGATGCCGGCATTACCTCATTTTGACGATGTGCCTGACAATAATATCGTTCCCTGACGAGATCTTCATAAAATAACTCCCGTCAGGAGCAACATTCCCGTTCCTGTC
Organism: uncultured bacterium; assembly: GCA_964532225.1. Classification (GTDB taxonomy): domain Bacteria; phylum Margulisbacteria; class WOR-1; order JAKLHX01; family JAKLHX01; genus CAZHHM01. The sequence continues at coordinate 30,857 of CAZHHM010000016.1, forward strand.
CGTTCCGTCCCAGACCAGGATATTATCAACAGAGCCCGGCTTCAGCTCTTTGACGAGCCTCCCGAGGATATCGTAAACACCTGCGGAGATCTTCCTTAAATGGCCAGCGCCGCTTAATCCAATGCTGACAGTATTAATGAACGGGTTCGGATGCGGAGATCCGGCATTAAAGCCAGACGGAGCAGGGGGAAGGGCAGCCCTGGTGGTCGTCAAAGACAGAGGGTAGTATCCGGTACGGTCATTGTCCGCTCTGTGGATGGCCGCGGCCGAGAACAAAGGCCCTGACCTCCACGAAGGGTCCTCGTTGATGATCATTTCATTGCCTGAAAGCGTAACGACATCAGGGATGCCGTTGCCGTCCAGGTCTGCAACGGCAGAAGAAGCGGTGACCGGTTTGCCGAAAGAGTAAGGGAACCCCGATATTTGTTCGCCTGAGATATTAAAGCCGTTTACCGTCCCGTTCCAGGAAGGGACTATCATGTCCGGCGAGCCGTTGCCGTCGAGATCGGCCCATGAAGGGGATGCTTCGATGTAGTCACCGGTATTTTTCGGGAAACCCTGTGCCGTCCCTCCGTTCCTGTCAAGAAGATACACATCCCCGTTGCCGCATCCGAACGAGATCATTTTTGTCCCAGACGCATCGATATCTGCTATGGACGGAGAGGATTCTATCGGCGAAGGGAACCCTTTTGTCCAGATATGCCCCCCTTCGGCCGATATGCATGTGACCCTGCCTGAAGACGCGGCTACTATTACTTCTTTTTTGCCGTCCATATCAAGGTCTGCTACCGCCGGGCTTGCAAGGACAGGGGAATCAAGGTCAAAGGTCCACTTGGTGCTGCCTGTGATCGACAGGCATCTTACTTTCCCGTTCCAGGAGGCAGCGACAAGGTCCTTCTCTCCGTCGCCATCAATGTCCGAAACAGCTATAGAAGCTGTGATCCAGTCTCCCATCTGGTGGTCCCACAACTGGGCCCCGTACCTGTCAAAGACCCTGATCGAGCCGTCGTTAGAGCCGCTGATCACCCTCAGAGACCCTGAGGGGTCAAATGTCACCGTGGGTGAGGAATGTATCCATTTATCGGCGCGGGGAGCCTTCCAGTCGGCATCATTGTAACCGTCCGTGCCGATCATGTATATCCTTCCGTCACCGGCGGAAACAATGATCTTGCGTGTTCCGTTATCCTCTATTACCGCCGGCGAAGAATGGACCTCGGTACCCAGGTTGATAGGCCAGCCCGGCAGATCCCTGCCTTTGTCATCAACTAGGTAAAGCTTTCCCCAATTATCCCCGAATACGACATTTTTAGTCCCGTTGTCTCCGGTGAATATGCACGGGGTGTAACGCGCGTTCAGAAGTGTCTCTCTCCGTGCTTTTTCCCGGGCCTGTCCAGCTGTTTTTGAAAAACTCCCGGGTGCGCCTTTAAAACCGAAGTACTCTTCTATCGGCATTTCAAGCTTTTCTGAATAGGCCGACATGCCGTTCTTGTATGCCCTTTGGGACAGGGGAGAGGAGATCGCCCACTCGCCTTCCTTTGAAAAGTTGAAATACAGGAGACATTTAATGTCCTTTTCGACGCAGTATCTGGGAAGGTCCTTCAGGAATTCCGGTTTGCCGCTCTTCTCGGTCGAAGAGTTATCGGGATAGGCTCCCGTTTCTCCTATCCACATCTCTTTGCCGTATTTGAGCAGCTTGGTCCTTGTGCCTTCAAATACCGCTTCAACAGTGCAGGCCGTACCCCAGCAATACCCGTCCAGCGCGATCACATCGACCCTGTCATTCCCGGGCCAATATGCGTCCATGTCTGTACCGGTATCAATGTTCGGGTTCCAGACATAGGTTATCGTATCGACTCCCAGTGCGGTCATCTTGTCCTGGAAATATTTCCAGGCGGCGACGAAATCAGCCGGGTCCCTCCACGGATACCACGAACCGTTCATTTCATGGCCTACAGGCGACAGATAGAAACGTTTGCCGAACCTTCTGGCACCTTCAGCGAACCTCTCAATAAGATGATCGAACTTGCCGGCAAGCAGGTCTTTAAGAGTGAACGTCGGGTCATCAGCTCCGAGCCATGACCAGGGTTCCAGCTTGATGAACAGCTTGGCCCCTTTAGCGTCCAGGACCGAGGCCTCATCTAACGGGAATTCCAGCCCAGTGGCGTAAGCCTGGAATTTGAGAGCAATATGTACTTTTCCGGATATCCTTTCAAAGTTCTCAAGCCTTTCAAGGCTTATGGTCTCGTTATTCTTGATGGCGGTGTCGAGCAGTTCCTTTTTGAACCGGTCTGCAAACTGGGCATCTATGCCAAGCGAATTGCCGGGATCGAACATGAGCAGGAACCGGTCGAGATCGGGGGTCAGCTTGGCCAGGTATCTTCCGTGATGGTCGATATATCCGTCCGCTTTTAATCTGGCCAGTACGGGATCGGGGCTGACCGCCCATTTGCGGCAGAGGTCCCTTATCTCGGAAACGGTGATGATCTTGTCGCCTAAGAACACCGCCTGTGCCAGACCGTTTATCCTGAGTTTCTTTCCGGGTAAAGATGGTCCTTCATTCTCAATCTTGAACTGCTGTGTCTGTGGAGCACTGATGCAGGAAAGCCTGGCAGTTGACATGCTCGTTGCACCCCCCTGTATCTATATATCGAAAAAAAGGGGATGATATTTCAGCGAGAGAGCAGGGAAACGGAGATGGTCCCGGCCTCGCTCATGGACGGGGCGGCGCAAATGAAACCGTGCCCCTTCATGACGGCCGTATTGCCCTTGCCAAGCGCCTTGACCGTTGCCTCGGCAAGGTCAGCAGTGCCGTAGTCTTTTTCGCTCTCTGTGCAGCAAATGCCCAGAGCTTTGTAATTATCCAGTATCTCCTGAGAGTGGCCGTGAAAGACCGCGTTGACATCAGGACGGGCCGCATATATCGCGTGATGCAGCATGGTCTCGGATGACGATTTTATCTTTCCCTTCACCGTGACCTCCATGTTTGCGGGGTCGACTTTCAGTACATGGCAGAACTTTGAATCATCAAGCTGTCCTTTCAGGCCGATATTTGTTCCCGTAATGATGAATTGATTGCTGTCCGGCTTTACCCTGAAACTGAGGTTGCCGTAGGAACCGCCGGGGTAGGGAGGCGCAAGCCCTTTTTCATGGAATATCCTGCACCAGTGTTTGAGCTCTTCGAGACGGGGATCGTCAGGAGGTGTATTTTCTGCAAATACAGTCGTGAACTTAGGGGCGACGATGCCTTCGCTCATTATTTCAAGATCCTTGCTATCGAACTCCTGTCAGCTTTGATAATGCCCTTTTCTGTTATTATCCCGGTGATATATTTTGAGGGGGTGACGTCAAAGGCCGGGTTCAATGCTTGTGAGCCGGGGTTTGCTGTCAGTACCTTGTGCTTTTTTCCTTTTGCGTCAATGCCTTCCTGGAACAATACTTCATTCTGACCTCGGCTCTCTATCGGGATATCTTTCCCGCTTCTGCACTTCTTATCTATCGTCGACGTCGGCGCGGCAATATAGAAAGGGATGCCGAACTCTTTTGCGGCAATGGCCTTTTCAAGTGTGCCTATCTTGTTGGCCGTATCCCCGTTCGCTGCTATACGGTCGGCGCCGGTTATCACAATATCGATCTTTCCCTGCGACATCAGATATGCCGCAGCATTGTCGGGGATCACGGCATGCGGGACCTTTTGGTTCTTCAGTTCCCATGCGGTGAGCTTTGCTCCCTGTCCGCGCGGCCTTGTTTCATCGACATAGACGAACATCTTTTTGCCTTTTTTCTTTGCTTCGTATATCGGGGAAAGGGCGGTCCCGTGGTCGACAAAAGCCAGCCAGCCGGCATTGCAGTGTGTCAATATGCTGTAGTTGTTCTTTATCAGCTTTTCGCCGATCATCCCTATCTTCAGGCAGCTTTCCGCATCTTCGTCAGCAATAGCCTGAGCTTCTTTTATCGCGGCTGCTGAAGGATATGCAGAAGAAACGGCGGCCTTGCAGACCCTGTCAACGGCATAGAAAAGGTTCTGCGCTGTCGGACGTGCGGAAAGTATCTCCAGTCTTGCTTTCTTTATGTTCTTGCCTGACATGAACGCCTGGGCCATCGCATAGCCGGCAGCAGCACCGATGGCTCCGGCCCCTCTTACGGTCATATCCCTGATAGCAGCGCAGGTATCCTTATAGGTCCGGCATTGCCTGGTCGTTAAGGAGAAGGGGAGAAGCGTCTGGTCTATCATAAAGACCGTGCTGCCCTTCATCCAAACGGTGCGGTAGTGTTTTGAGCCTGCTTTCATCTTTAACTAGAAGTATATAACATTGTTGCGGCTTTGTTCATTGAGCACCGCAAGCATCAGCAGCATATAGTCGCGGAGATGTCTTGTTATCAGGAAGTTCCCCCTGACATGTTCTTTGCCGTTCTTGCCCAGCCTTTGCCCGTATTCAGGATTGTTCAAGAGCTGCTTCAGATAAAAAGCCGCCCCTTCGATGTTGTGGCACAGGAGCCCAGAATATTTGTTCGTTATCTGCAGCGGGATGCCGCCCACATAAGAGGCCACTACAGGTTTTGCTTTCCATAAGGCTTCGGTCACGGTAAGGCCGAAACCTTCTTTGAGCGACTTCTGCATTATCACCGAGGACGCTCTCTGCAGAGCATTTATCTCGAGGTCGTTCTGAGGCAGCATAAGGATGCGTATGTCTTTGTCCTCAGAGGCCCGCTCCTGGACCTCTTTGAACACTTCCATTCCTTCCGGGTCGTCGTCAGCTCCGCCTCCGGCAAGTATAAGCTGGCAGTTCACGTACTTTTTGACTAGCTTGAATGCCTGGATAACGCCTACAGGGTCCTTCAGCCTGTCAAAACGGGATATCTGGGTAATGATCGGTTTCTGCATATCGATATCATATTTTTTCATGACCGACTCGATATAGTCGTCCGGGATATCCTTGTTCTTGTCGCTGAGAGGGTCTATCGACGGCTGGATGAGGAACTGCCGGATCTTCAGCAATTGCGAGAACCCGGCTGCCGTAAATATGCTCGCGTCGTATTTGTTCACATAGGGGAGAAGGAACTTCCATACCCTCTGGTCGGGGTCGGAGACATCGATATGGCATCTCCATATCCAGCGGTTCCCTTTTCTGTTCTCGACAAGTGTTATCGGCTGAGGGTCGTGCACGAAAACGACATCTCCGTATATCGGGAGTTCCGATTTGTTCTTTTCTCCGGTCTCCAGGAAGATGTCGAACTCTTCCTTTGAAATGCTGTCCGTCTTGCCGTGCAGCATGTTGTGGAATTTTTTCGTGACCCCGTAGAACTTTTCGTTGCCGCTTATAACGTCCCATTTCGCGTCGACCCCGAGCTCCCTGAAAAGAGGGATCATCCTGTTGAGTATCTCCGCGACGCCGCCTCCTGAATAGGTCGAGTTGATGTGCTGCACAACATTGCCTTTAAGACGCTGCGATATGAGCCTCAGGTCGGCTATCACCGATTCCCCGACTATAGGGAGATATTCTTCAATTCCCGCCATTTGCCGCTCCGTTAATGATCCGGATGATCTTTTTTCTCAATGCTTCCAGCGTGAAAGTGTAGGGATCCAGTCTGGAGATCCTGTCCGCGATATCAGCTCTGCCAAGCTCTGTGCCGATCCATTCCGAGAAATCATTGGACGGCTGTTCCAGCCGTATCCTTGCTTCGAACATATGAAAATACAGGGAATTGACCGTGACATGTTCCAGGGCATCGGCGAACTCCTCGAGAGTAGATGCCGAAAAGTTCGTTGGTATTATAAAACTGTTGGACTTGATGAAATGGAACTCCGAGCCGGTCTTGCAGAACCTTTTCAGCGAGTTGGGGTTCAGCTTGATATGCTCCCTTATTACTGCGATTATCTTAAGCCTCAGGTCTCGTATCGCCGTGAATGCCATGATATCGATGCTTGCCAGCTTTTCGGCAAGTTCCGGATCGCCCAGGGAATGGCCGACCCAAAAGGCAAAGTCGTTCGGAGGGTCGGGAGAATAGGAGATGTGCTGCTGAAGGAACCTGTGGGTGTGGTGATATATCGACGAGCCGGATACTTTTCTCAGTCCGGTAAGGAGATGCCTCAGGTTGGACGCTTTTATGCCTGTCAGCTCCGAAAGGTGGAGCCGTGTATAGAACCGGAACTTTTTTCTTCCTATACTTTTCTTTGGCATAATACCCTCGCGAACTCCCCAAGAAGCTCGGCTGCATCTTCAGGACCGCTTACGGTCAGGTCCGGAGCGGCCGGGCCTTTGGGTGCGGGTCTTCCGTGGGAAACGAATATGTTTATCCCGTGTTCTTTGTCCACTTCTTTAAAGGCATATAGATCTGTCGTGTCGTCGCCGAAATATACAGGGAGCGAGCCTTGATAAACCGGCGTTGAAAGGATATGGCGCACTGCTGTCCCTTTGTTCACGCCGGAGTCAATGGTGATATCCATGACCTTTTTACCGGGAAGGAGCTTTACCGTTTTTCCGAACTTAGAAGAAGACTTGGTCCGGCGTAAAAGGGCCAAGGCTTTTGACCTTATCCCCGGCGCGGCATTCCGGTAATGCACGGCAAAACTGAAGCCTTTATCTTCGAGATAAATTCCGGGTAAAGACGGCAGACCGCTTTTTTTGACCTCGGAAACGAATGCCTTGAACTGTTCTATCTCCTTTTCTTTGGCGCATACCGTCGTTTTGCCTCCGGGCAATGCGATCTCGATGCCATGGTTACCTGAATAGATGATCCAGGGCAGTCCCACGCGCTTTTTAAGGTCTTTTACCGGCCTTCCGCTTATAACGGCAACGTTCGCGCATTTTGAGAGGTCCTTAAGAGCTTTTTTTGCGGCCGGGAGGATTCGCGCTTTGGCAGGGTCGTTCACGATCTCGGAGATCGTTCCGTCAAGGTCAGTAAAAATGGTCATTTCATGCCTCATTTTGGTTTGACCTCGTGGCACTTGTCCAGCGATGTCAGCTCATTTATTATATCGGCCGCCCATTTGAACACGTTATTGACCTCGATCACGGCCAGAAGTTCTGACATCCTTGAAGCCTTTTCTTCTTCCGGCATGTCTATTGCCGTCTTGAGGCTTCCCGCGAACTCCTCGATAGAGTACGGGTTCATCTGGATCGCCTGGGTGAGCTCTTTTGAGGCACCTGCGAACTTGCTGAGTATCAGGGCTCCGGGGTCTCCGTCCTTTGCCACGATGAACTCTTTAGCAACAAGGTTCATCCCGTCATGCAGAGAGCTGACAATGCAGATATCCGCCGCCTTGTAGAACGGCAGTATCTCCTCCGGGGAGAAATGCCTTTTAAGGTAAACAATAGGTTTCCAGTCATGGTCGGAATATTTCCAGTTGACCATGTCTACCATCCGGTCGATCTCGTGGTCGAGGTCCATATATCTCTTGATGTGCGTCCTGCTGGGCGCGGCGATCTGCACATAGACGAACTTCTTTTTGTATTCAGGGTTCTTCTCAAGGAAGTACCCGATAGAGCGTATCCTTTCAACGAGTCCTTTTGTGTAATCGATGCGCTCGACGCCGAGTATCAGGGCCTTTCCCGAAAGATCTATCTCCTTTTCAAGCTTCCTCAGCTGAGAAGCGTCCTCCTGGGCCGCGGTATCAGCAGAAGGAAGGGCCACGCTTATAGGGAAGGGCTTAACAAGGGTCTCGCACCCGGACCTTGTTACGCTGAACCTTTCAAAATCGACCCTTGATTCGAGAGTTCTGTTGACCGTGTCTAGGAAATTGTTGCAGTGGAACTGGACGTGAAAGCCGATAACATCGCTTCCCAGCATGCCTTCGAGCAATTCCTTCTGGTAGGGGCAGATAGAGAATATCTCGGGATTCGGCCACGGGATATGCCAGAAAAGCGCTACCACGGCGTCCGGCCGCTTTTCTTTGATCATCTTCGGCAAAAGGGCGAAATGATAATCCTGGACGAAAACAAAGGTCTGTCCCGCCGGCATGTCGGCCACAACGGCATCGGCGAACTTGCGGTTGACCTCAACATAATACTTCCAGTCCTCCTCGTTGAATTCCGGTCTCGTATGGGTTATATGGCACAGCGGCCACAGACCTTCGTTCGAGAAACCGTAGTAATATCCCTGCTCTTCTTCTTTTGTGAGCCAGACCCTTTTGAGGATGTACCTGGGATTCTCGGGAGGCACTCCGATCTGGTCGTTCGAGTTCACGACCTTTCTGTCGGCGCTCCCGCTGCCGTGAGCTATCCATGTTCCCCCGCAAGCCTTGAGGATAGGGTCGATTGCGGTGACGACGCCGCTTGCCGGTCTGGTAGATATGACCTCGCCCGTCTTTTCATCGTAAGAATGTATGTACGGTTCGCGGTTCGACACCACGAAAAATGCTTTTTCTCCGATCTTAGCGTGCAAAAGGTCCCTAAGTTTGCCTTCGGTCCAGATGTCCTCTCTCTTCAGCCTTTCGCTTGCTGTCCTGGAGATCGAGCTCCTTGCGACTTTAAGCTTAAGAGCGACCTGTTCCACCTCATCGGCCAGTTTTGTTATCTCTCCGGACCCGCTGATATTGTGCTTTGTCCCCGTTTCGCCTTTCTGGAACTTCTTGAACCAGTCGGTGAGCTGTTCAACAGGTTTGACAAAATATCTCTGAAGGATAAAGAAAGATATTAGGATCAATGTGAGGGCAATCACAAGATAGGCGAGGGCGATATTCCTCCACAGCTCGTTTATCCTTTCATTCACATATCCCGTGTCATAGATGATCTCAAGCATCCCAACGGTCTTTTCCCCGGACCTGATCGGAAGCGCATACCTGTATACGAGCTGCAGCCCTAACCTGTCGAATTTACCGGCGCTTTGTCCGTTACGGAAGGCATCATCAATGAACCCCTGTTTTTTGGTGATGAACCTGGAGTAGGTCTCCGTTACTGCCATGACATTGCCGTCGGCATCATATATCGCGCTTCCCTGAAGGCGTTTCCGGTTCTTGAACTTGTCTACCAGGTATTTCGCGGAGTTGACGTCTTTGGCGAGCACAACCTGCCTTACATATGTGTCAAGGCTGTCTGCAAGCGATTCGACCCTTTTTTGGATATCGTCGTGGTTGCGATCTTTTTCGAGTTGGGCCTGCAAGAAACCGTACCCGGCAAAAACAGCCCCGATTATCAGCAGGGTCGGTATGATGAAATAAAAATATTTTTTCATAAAGCCACCTTTGATGGCGGCCCGACCATCGGTATCCTCCGGGATGTACCCGGACCCTTAGAAAGATTATATTACTTTACGTTAATGAGTCAACAAAGAGCTATTTCAACGGCATTACGCCCGCCATTTCACCGATAACGTTCACAAGTTCGGTGTTGGTCGGCACTACTACCTTAGAGTTGTTCGAAAGCGCTTTCTCGACCGTCTCAAGTTTCTTGAGCACCTGAGCGTTACCGATGAAATATTTGTCAGCGGCCTCGTTCACCAGTTTTATCGAGAAAGCCTCACCTTCGGCCTCAAGTATCTTGGCCTGTTTTGAGCCTTCGGCCTTCTTGATCTCGGCGCGCCTTTGTCCGTCAGCCATCGTTTCGGTGGCAGTGGCGAAATCGACCGCAGCTATCTTCTCGTTCTCGGCCTTTACGACCTTGTTCATGGTCTCCTGGACGTCCTTTGGAGGGTCTATCTCTTTCAACTCTGTTCTTACTACTTCGATACCCCACTTATCTGTCTCCCTGGTAAGTGTCTTCTGCAGTTCCTCGTTGATCCTGCCGCGCTCGCTGTTGGCGGACTTCAGCGTCATTGTGCCGATTATGTTCCTTAATGTGGTCCTGGCGAGATTGACTATCTGATAAGCGTAATTGTTGACGTTATACTGAGAGCTTTTTACGCTTGTCTCGTCGGATTTCACTTTGAAATACACCTGCGCGTCGACCCTGGCGTTAAGATTGTCGTTGGTTATTATCTCCTGCGGTTCGGCGTTCACCATGACCTCGGTCACATTTACCGTATACATCTGGTCGATAAAGGGGATTATCCAGTGGAACCCGGGTTCAGCGAACCTTCTGTACTTTCCGAGCCTTTCGACAAGGCCCCTGTGCGTCGGCCTTATTATGCGGATGCCCATCAGGAAGAGGATGATCAAAGCCGTGACCGTAAAAAACATCGTTGTTCTCCTTTGTGTCGGGATAAGGTAATTTTATGGGTATTGGGAATACATGTCAAACCGGCGTCAGCAGCCCAGTTTCTTGAGCAGAGTGTAGATATGGCAGCCCACGCAGAAGTTGAGAGCGCTTTCCATGAAGGCAAGTAATATGAAAAGCGTCGAAGCGGCCAGTGTTATCTGGTAAGCTCCGAAAATGAATGAAGCCGTTATAACGCAGCACATGATGAAGCCAAGCCTTGCCGCAAATACCTTGGGGCCCGCGTTGACCGTCTTCTTTTCAGTCCTGAACAGGTCAAGGACCATTAGCGATGCTTTGGTTACGGGGCTTTGAGCCTTTGTAAACCCTCTTATGTAGTATTCAATTCCCAGGAGCGCAACAAGAACGGGAGAGGTAAGGAACGAGGCTGTAACAACTATTACTGAAAAAAGGGCATTAAGCCTTTCGGCTTGTTCTGTTGTCGTTCGGTCGACCACCGGGCAGATAAGGCTCATTTACGTCTCCGGTATCGTCAGATAAGGCGACGGGAAGATATCAAACCAATGGGCGTTACTGGGTTCGAACCAGTGACCCCTTGCCTGTCAAGCAAGTACTCTAACCAACTGAGCTAAACGCCCTCACGTCAAACAAGAAGCAGGAACATCGATCGTTAGTCCTGAGCTAGGAGCTCCGCTCCATAGCGAAGGGCTAAACGCCCCAACTCAAACAAAATCCCAAATTCCAAACACCAAATCCCAAACAAGGAATATGATAGTTGGGTATTAGATGTATTTTAACATCAGGACATATACTTTGCCAATGTCCTCGGTCACCCCATACGGTCTCCCCAATACGGTCTTCCCTGCATGATATAATCTTAAATATCCCCATGGCGACGTACCCAAGTGGTAAGGGAGCGGTCTGCAAAACCGTTATTCGGCAGTTCGAATCTGCCCGTCGCCTTTCAAAAAATCCATTCTGATTTTATCAGGATCGGCCCATGACTACAGCTCAACATACTCCTTGGGAGCAAAGTTGGTCGCCATAGTCCAGGCATGTGCTTTGCCTTTCTTCAGACAATACACCTTGAACTGATTGTAGAAATCGCTTAATTCTCCAGAAGCGCGCCATGGTTTAAGGAATACTCTCGACGGATGGTCGCAGATCTCATCTTTCACCTTATTGTCGGTGATCTCCTCTAGTTTTCCCATGACCCTTAGCTGGGTTCCGTTCTTGAAGTCGTTGAAGCAGAGCTCGACCTTAGGGTTCTTGCTGATCTGTCTGAATACATCTTTCATTATTCCCGTATGGAATACTATCCCGTCCTTGTCGGCCTTGTAGAGGAACATGCCTCTGCAATGCGGCTGATCGCCTTCCGCAGTAGCAAGATTAAAACCCGGATTGGCCGTCATAAATGAGTACATCTCTTCTTTGTTCATGATTGTCTCCTTGGAAGTATTTTAGCATTTAGAAGTTCTCCTTTATTCACATGGGCTGATAG
>CAZHHM010000017.1:0-39093 GCA_964532225.1 uncultured bacterium
CTTGTCCCATTTTACGACGGGGTATGCTAAAATTAAAGTCTCAAATGGCAAAAGATGGCAAAAACATACTTACCGAGAGCGAGATAAGCAAATCCCTTGCCCGTATCGCCGGTGAGATAACAGATGCCAACAAAGGCAAGAAAGAACTGGCCCTTATCGGGATACTCAACAGGGGCTTTCCTCTTGCCCTGCGTCTGTCAAAGCTGATAGCCCAGGGGAGCAAGATCAAGGTGTTCACGGGTTCACTGGACGTATCGCTCTACAGGGATGATCTTGCCGTAAGGGGTAAGGATATCACTTTAAAGAAGTCAGACATCCAGTTCTCTATAGATGGAAAGACGGTAGTGCTGATAGATGACGTCCTTTCCAAAGGCAGGACCGTTAGGGCGGCGCTTGACAGCCTTAACGATTACGGAAGGCCTTCCTGCGTGCAGCTGGCCGTGCTTATCGACAGGGGAGGAAGGGAGCTTCCTATACAGCCCGACTATGCCGGTAAAAAGATATCCGTTTCTCCAAATGAGGAGATCGCCGTAAAGGTTAAAGAGATCGACGGTGAAGATGCCGCTTTTCTGAGGTGAGAGGGTGATGTCCTCGCCTCAAATAACCGCGGTCGAGGCTTCTGCAGGTTCCGGCAAGACCACTCAGCTTGCAAAAAACTACCTAAAGATACTCCTTGGATCCGATAACCCCACAGCTTTCAGGAATATCCTTGCTGTGACATTTACGAACAAAGCCGCCAATGAGATGAAGGGTAGGGTGCTGAAGTATCTCAAATTACTCGAATTCGGGGAGATCCCTCGCGAATTGGAAGATATCCCGGACAACACAAATGCGGATAAAGGCAGGCCCTCACGAATTATTGAAGCCATCTTTGATCGTTATGATAATTTCCGGGTACAGACAATAGACAGTTTCGTGAAGTCGATCATAAATGCCTGTGCCATGCTGACCGAGCATACAGGGTCTTTTGATGTCAGACATGACCACAAGGATTTCATTGCGTACAGCCTTGATGACCTGATAGACAGTTATGAGAACGACACAGAGGTCCGCAAGGTCATCAGAAAATTCCTTGACCAGTACATTTATATCGAGAACAAGACAAGCTGGTTCCCAAAGAAAGACATCTTTGACGTGGTGAGTGACATGTTCGAGATGTCCAATATCTACGGCAAGCCCTACGCCAAGATCGAGCCAAAGCGCAAGCTTTACGAGGTCAAGAAGAGTATCTTATCGCTTTGCAAAAGGCTGTTGAACATGTTGCCAAAGGGAACGAACAAAAGATTTGAAAGCGCTTTGTCCAAATTCGTCTCCGGCTCTGATGACGGGTTCTCGATAGGGGACATATCCAACTATTTCACGCACGAAGGATTCCCGGTCAACAGAGATGCTGATGTGCCGCAAGATGTGACCGATCTATGGGAAAGGATCAGGAAAGAGATCAAAGAACTTTGCGAGACGGAGGCGTTCTCGAGCTTTAACCCGTATGTCGATATCTACGATATGGTCATGAAGAACCTGTCAAAACGCTCGTCCGACAATGATCTGGTCTTTCTCGAAGAGCTCAACAAAAGGGCTTGCGCGGTCAGGCAAATGGTGGATGTGCCTGAGATGTATTACAGGCTCGCGACCAGGTTCGATAATTATCTGATAGACGAGTTCCAGGACACATCGGTCCTTCAGTGGAACAATATCTATGCGCTGGTGGAGGAGGCCCTGTCGAGGGGAGGGTCCCTTTTCTATGTAGGCGACAAAAAACAGTCTATTTACCGGTTCCGCGGCGCCCGTCCTGCTCTTTTTGATGATATTACAAAACAGCTTGGCAGGTTCCACTCAAAAGCAGAAACGCTGAAGATCAATTACAGGAGCGCAAAAGAGGTTGTTGAAGCCGTGAATTCTGTCTTTTCTCCAGATAATCTCAGGAAGTTCATATCGGAATACTCAGGCAAGAACCCATATGCTGAAGGATTCCTCCCTGAAGTGCTTGAACTTTTCGCAAATGTGGAGCAAGACTGCCATAACAAAGAGGAGGCCGGCTTTGTGAGCGTCGAAACGGTCAAGGTCGAGGACGGCGAAGACCAGGAAGAGACTATAGGGGCGCGCTTTAAGCAGATAGTATCGGACCTTAAGGGCCGGTATTTGCCAAAAGAGATCGCAGTGCTTTGCCGGGAGAACTCGGAAGTGGCCCTTACATCAAGATGGCTGTCAGAGCTTTCTCTGCCTGTTGATTCCGCCTCAACTACAAGACTGGACGAAGACCCGCATATCAAGGAGCTCGTTGCTTTCTTGAAGTTCCTGACATCCCCGATAGACAATGTGGCTTTTGCGGCGTTCATATCAGGTGATATATTCCGGAAGGTGTCGGGTATATCCGCTGAAGAGGTCCATTCAATGATGTTCGACTGGGCGAGGCAGAGGTCCGAGGCTTTCCTTTACAAATATTTCAGAGGAAGGTACGAGCTGTTCTGGAACAGGTTCATTGACAGGCATTTTTCAACGGTCGATTTTGTCCCTGTCTACGAGTTCATCCTTAAAATAATGAACGAATTCAATTTAAGCTCAAATATCCCCGAGAGCATGCCATATATGACCGGATTGCTTGAGGTCGTCCTTGAAAAGGAAAGCGACCACCCGTCTTTGAGGTCATTTATCGAATATCTAGAAACAACGGATGAGAAGATCTACGTGAACCATGGCAAAAGCGAAAGCGTAAAGGTCATGACCGTCCATAAGGCAAAGGGCCTGGAATTCCCGGTCGTCATCATGCCTTTTATGAACATGGACGTTACCGCGGGCTCCGGCAAGAGGTCAGGGGCTGTTATGGAGGACGAGGATAATATCTATTTCGTGAGGCTGAACAAAGACTACAACCACTATTCAAAAGCAGTTGAAAAGGTGTATGTGGCAGAGTTAAAACGTTCATTCTTTGATGAGCTGAACGTTGTTTACGTCGCAATGACAAGGGCCGCAAAGGAGCTGTATGTGCTTGTGCCTCCGAAGGCAGGCAGATCGGTCAATCCGGCGACATTCCTGCTTCCGGAAAGTCTTGTCTCGGGCAAAAAAGAAGCTTCGCAAAAGAAAGCAGAGCCGCGGCCGTCGCCGGGCGCGCGGTTCATTCCGGGAGATATCGTAGAGCTCCTGAAGAACGACCAGTACATAAAGGATGCGACGGTCGTTGACAGGAAAAAGAAGACCGACGGCGATATGGTGCATTTTATCCTTTCCTTCATCAGTAAGACCACAAAGAACGGTCTGAAAGACGACCTTGAAAGAGCTGTCGGCCTTGCGTGCTCCAAATATCAAAAAGATGAGCTGCTCCGAGTAAAACATGTTGCGGAAAAGATACTCCTTAACAAAGACTGTTCAAGCTTCTTTTTTGTAAAAGACGCTGATGTTCATACGGAAAAGGAGATTGTCCTGAGGGACGGAAGGTCTGTCAGGTTGGACAGGCTGATCGTAACGCCTGAGGAAGCGGTTGTTGTGGATTACAAAAGCTCCTCCGAAAGGCACGAGATGTACGGGGAGCAGATAAAAGGCTATATCTCGGTCCTTAAGTCAATATATCCCGACAAGAAGATAAGGGGTTTTCTCTTGTATTCCGATCTCCAGTCGCCGGAGGAAGTGCATGAATAAAGCAATTGCCTTCGGCTTTAACGACAATTTTATCGAAAAACTTGCCGACCATCTTATTGGGATAGCCGGTCCGGAAAAAGATCTTTCCGGTATATCATGCGTGTTCAGCAACAGCAGGTCCATTTTATTCCTTAACAAAGAGCTCTCAAAAAGGATGAAAATGGAGTTCTTCCCACCGGACTGTTATGTGTTTGACGATTATGTCGACAGGATACTGGCCTCTGACGGGGGGCATTCAAGAATGCCGGCTGCAGAGGCGTGCTATCTGATCTATAAAATGCTCCTAAGAACGGACAAAGCCGCACTTTACGGTAAGGAGACTTTCGCCAGCTTCCTGCCGTGGGCAAAAGAGATATATACCTTCATAGAGTCGCTCGACCTTGAATGCATCCCTGATGAAAAGCTTAAAGCAGTCGAGAGGAGCGCTGCCATAGGGTATGACGTGCCTGACGCGATAACCTCCCTTCTGCTTAATATCTCTTCTGTCCGAAAAGAGCTGCACGGGATAATGGAGAAGGAGAGGAGCTATTCCAGAGGGTATAAATATTTCAAGGCGTCCCAGCATAAGTCAGTGCCGGAAGATGGGAAAAAAGTCCTGTTCTGCAACTTCTTCTATCTGCAGGAAGCGGAAAAGAGGATGATCAGGAACCTATCGGACAAAGCTGTCCTGTTATTCCAGGGAGACCAGAACGACTGGTCTGTCCTTAAGGAAAATTCAAAATATTTCGGTGTTGATATCAAACCGCAGGCATCAGCCTGTTCAAATTACGCATTAAATGTCTATTCGGCGCCTGACAAGCACGGGGAATCGGCCATTGCGTCAGATATTATTTCTAAGAAAAAGAACGTCGACAGCACAGTGATCGTTATGCCTGATCAGGGCACCTTGATGCCTCTGGTGTCCTGCCTTTCTTCCAAAGAAAAAGACCTTAACATCGCAATGGGATACGACCTCTCGAGAAGCTCGGTCTATAAGCTTATAAGCTCTATTTTTGAAGCGCAGATCTCATCCAAGTCCGGCAAGTATTATGCAAAGGATTATCTGGAGGCAATTCTTCATCCCCTCGCCAAGAACATCAGGCTGACTGGCTCAGGAGTGACAACAAGGATACTTTGCCATAAGGTGCAGGAAGTAATTACCGGCATGTCCGAAGGCCAAATTACCGGGGCGCTTTTCCTTGATCTGAGGTCGGTCGAGCGTGACACGGCCGTCATCAAAGAAGCGATCCCATTGGTAGGCAAAGAAGATGCCGATGAAGATAAGCTGGCAGATACGGTTAAAAGAGTGCATGACATCCTGTTCCGGAAGTGGGAGGGTGTCTCGAACTTTCAACAGCTCTCAGCTGCGCTGCTGGAGCTGATCGAGACGATAACATCGTCCAGCATACTTGGCTCTTATCCCATAGACCATGCCGCAAGCCAGAGGATATATGAGCTTGCAAAGATGCTCGGCACGGTCTCCTTTAAAGAAGAGGTGTTCGGCAAGCAGGAGCTGTTCGCGATATTCGATGATCTGATATCAGGCAAGAAGATCAACTATTCCGGTGCTCCGCTTAAAGGTTTGCAGCTCCTGGGTCTTTACAAGACGCATTCGCTTAACTTTGAATCGGTCATTGTCCTTGACGCAAATGAATCAGTTCTTCCTGTTACCAGGCCGGTAGAGCCTCTGGTCCCGCGGGAGGTCATGCTCGGACTCGGATTAATAAGACCGGACAAGGAAGAAGAGATACAGAGATATCAGTTCAAACGCCTTATTTGCGGCGCAAAGGAAGTGCATCTTATTTATATTGATGACGAAAGGTCCGAAAGAAGCAGATATGTGGAGGAGCTGATATGGGAGCAGCAGAAGAAGGAGAAGAAGAATTGGGCAGCGACCAGTGGCCGGGGGCCTGGAGGAAGTGTTGAAAAAGGATCTAAGGAGTTCCCTGTTGTGAGCTCATTCAGTCAGATATCATTGTCCAAGAAAAAAGAACCGATCGAAAAATCAAAAAAGGTGTCAGAGTGGCTCAAAGGGTTCGACTTTTCGCCGACAGCGGTCAACACATATCTCAATTGCCCTGCAAGCTTCTACTTCAAGAACGTGCTCGCTCTCAAAGAGAACGAAGACATGCTGGATGATGTGGAAGCCGTTGATGTGGGCAACTTCGTGCATGAGCTGCTGGACGAACAGTTCAGGCCGTTTGTAGGGAATATTCCGGTCATTGACGCAGACTTTAGAAAGAGATTCCTTGAAAAGTTCGATGCTTCCTTTGACAGGACGTTCATGAAAAGGATGCCCGCTGAAGGGGTGATGCTTAAGGAGGTCCTCAGGGTCCGTTTAAAATCTTTCCTTGATAAAGAAGATCAAAGGGGCGCAGGTAGGATCGTATCCCTTGAAAAAAAGTACAGGGCGCAGCTCGGAGGGTTCAGGCTTAACGGGCGGATCGACAGGATCGAACAAGCATCAGGTGTCCTTACGGTCATTGATTATAAGACAGGCGGAACCGGGAATCTGCCTGTCAAAAAGACGGATGTTTTGGAAGGATCGAAAGCTAGAAAAGAGCTCAAGATAAGTGTCCGCTCTTTCCAGCTGCCAATATACCTCTATCTCGCACAAGAGAACGGGGCCGTTGATTCTTATGCTTCCTCGAACGCAGCCCTGTACAGCATCAAGGAGGTCCAGCTTAAGCCGCTATGGTCAAAAGAAGCACCTGAGGATATCGAAAAGCTCATGGAGCTCTATCTTTCAGGATTGACTTGCCTTCTTGAAGAGATAACCGATCCCGCAAAGCCGTTCGAATTTGATGATGAGGACCGGAACGTCTGCAGGTTCTGCCCGTATTCATATTTGTGCAGATGAAAGTTGCCTGGTACTTTCCGTATATGTCACATCTCCCCCTTACAAAGGGGGAGACCGAGAGGGGGTAACGAGCTGCCTTCTTCCCCGCAATCCTCTCCAGTATTTAACGATATATATGTACAGGGGGGTGCTTAATGATGGTCATGATCAATAGTGTGTCAGCATACAGGTCATTAGCACATACGTTAACGGCGGCTAAGGCGGCAGCGGCCGATTCTCCTCCAAAACCGGGGACGTACAAGCTTACCGAACTTATCTCAAAAGCATGGATATTTGCCAGGCAGACCGATGATCCGGCTGTAATCGCGCCTATAGCCGAAGGCGTTATCGACAAGACGAACAACACTATCACTTTCCGTACAAAACAGCCGCTGGTGATCGATGCGGGCTGGGGTATAAAGACCGGACTTGGCATCGGAGAGGCCGAGATAACCTTTAAGTATTCAGCCAGTTTTCCCAGAAGGAACGGACTTAACAGGGTCTCATTGTTCGTCTGTGACGCGCGCGGTCAGGTGATAAAAGAAGTGCCGATCGCAGCAAAAGAGGGAAGTACGACGGGCGAAGTGACCGCTAGGATAACTGCCGGACAATTGAACTTCATGTTCGTGAATGAAACGAACGGGCCCATCGAGTTCTCAATAATCGATCCTGTTGTCAAAGTGAACAGGTTCGAGAACTCCGGTTGGCCTGTCCTGATGCCGAAAGAGGTCAGGGATATTGTTATCGATGATGTGAATAACGATTGCATCCCTGAGGTCATTTTCGGGATGCAGGGGGACGGCTCCAGTTATACATGGACGAACGCGTGGAGTGCGAATGCAGTAGAAATAAAGGGATGGCCGGTGAAAACTACAGGCTATATATTCGACCAGCTTTTATCTGATAAGACCGTTTTCTCTTCAAGCTATACGACCGGACTTGATACAAGGATAGCGAAACTATCGCCGGAAGGGTCCCTGCTTGGAACGATACAAGCAGAAGGAAGATCGGCAAATCCATTTGCTTACGCAGACATCGAAGAGGCAAAAGGCGGAAAAGAGCTGGTCTACAGTGATTCACAGGGGAACATCGTCATCGACAGGCAGGTATCATCAGAAAAGGTGCCTTTGCCGGCAGGCCAGTATTCAAATATGCTGGTGCTTTCAGATCTTAATGCCAATAAGGGCCTTGAGATAGTTTCATTGGACAGGAACAGCGGGAATATATCGATCGTCAATGCCGGGACCCTGGCAGTAGAGACAACTCTGTCCGGTAATTATACCGGTATGGCCATTTTGGACCTTGCAGGGGATAAGGGAAAGATGATAGTCGGCCTCAGTTCGACAGGAGAGATAACGACATTAAACCCTTATGTGCCTGGACAGGAGTGGAGCAGTTTGACAGAGGCTGGCTTTCTTGTGAATCCTGCTACGGGGGATGTGAACGGTGACGGCAGGAACGAGATCATCGCTATGAATAAATGGGGAAATATGTACGCACTTGACGATTCAGGGGCCATATTGCCGGGATGGCCTAAGAAAGTATCAGATGCGGGAGACAACACTAAGGCATATCAGCACTTTGCTATCGCGGATATAAACGGGGACGGCAAGAACGACATCTTTTACAAAAAGCACAGACAAGTCTGGGCACACAGCTATCAAGAAGAGTTTTGGGCGATCGACGGGACGGGGAGAACAGTTCCCGGGTATGAATTGATCTCAAAGTCTGAGGAACCGGTCCAGCCCCCTTCACGGTTCGTTATCGGAGATACTAACGGTGACAGCAGACTGGACCTGGTCTTTTATGAACCGGGCAAGCTTATGCATTCATTCATACTGGACGAGAGCAGTGTGCCTCCGTATTCCATGCCGTGGCCTAGGACTTCACATGACAACATGAATACATATGCCGCATCGACGCCGGTAAATATGTTCTGGATAGGATGCAATTGCCACTGCGATTATTTTGACATCAAGGGTATCGGCAATCACCCCAGCCCTTTCTCCGAGCGGACGAACATAACTTTCGAGACCTCGCAGGAAATGCTCGGTTCTGTGCTGAAGATAGTTGTTAATGACGTTCTTGGCAGGCAGGTAAGGCAGTTCGTTTTCCCTGTAACGTCCGTGGGACCTCAGTCGGTGACCTGGGATGGCCTGGACCAGCAGGGGAGGTCAGCTGCTACAGGTACATATTTTATGTCCATGATAAATAACGGCATGCTGACAGCTTCCGGAAAAATGTTAAAGATCAAATGACCTTAGGTATCGGGTGAAATACTGAAATCTCCCGTGATCTGCGCAGATAAATATTCAACATGACATCCGGTGCATTCTATAAAGAACTCCCGAGAAGATATTCCTGGTCAGGCGTGAAGATAATGCCGTTCAAGAGGGCATTGGCAGAGCTGGACCTAAGAAAGGCGCTCAGCGGCAATCCCATCGGCTCTGGTGCATATTACAAGGTCCGTGCGTTCGATCAGGGCGAGACGGTCATAAAAAGCTCAAAACTAATATATCCTCTTATGGATATGAACTACTCGTCTTTGGCTGAGACTGAAGGGTCACAGGGACCGGTCAAGGGCATCGGCCCTTTTAATTCGCTAGCCTTGCCGGAAGGTCTAAAGGCAGTATTGCCGAGACCGCTCATTAATAGTGAAGCATACGAGAAGGTCGGCGAAATGATACCGTGGAACATGGTGCAGCAGTCGATACTTGTGACTTATACTGAGAGAAGGTATTTCAATACCTACAGGGAGTTCATCTTCCAGCCTTTCATATACGGGACACCTCTTGATAAAATGCTGCCAAAAGGTGCCGCACTCAGCGCCCAGGTGGAAGGGGCCGACATAACAATTGATCACAGGAAGGCAGGAGCACTATTGCTCGGTAAGTACAGGGCCCTTGCACACAGTATATTGAGCCAGTACTTAAGTATTTCGGAATACCCGGGCATAGATGCAGCGCCTAATAACTTCATAATGACCCCCCAGGGAGCGCTTGTCTATATCGATTATCAGCCGGTGTTCGACCCGGACATAAACAGGGCGCACAAGTTGAACATGATCAGCATCCTTCAAAGGACAATTGACCGGCGCTGATGATAAGGCCCGCTCAAAGTGATAGAATGGTCATTACCATACTAACGGGAGCATCTTCATGATCTTAGGTATTTCAATATTAACTTTACTGTCTGTATTGGTCCTTCTGGCGGTCATACTTCTCAAAGGCACGAACAACTCTTTTGTCGAAAAAGGCCAGGAAAGGGTCGAAAGGATACTCAAAGAAGAGCTTTCACGTACCAGGGACGAGTCCTCCTCAGGGTCAAAGAACCTGCGCGAGGAGCTTTTTAACCAGCTGACAACTCTGACGCAGATGAACGAAAAGAAGCTCGAGACCCTTAGGGCGACTATTGAAGATAAGCTCAAGACGCTTCAGGAGGACAACAGCCAGAAGCTTGAGAAGATGAGAGAGACAGTGGACGAGAAACTCCATTCAACACTTGAAAAAAGGCTGGGAGAATCATTTAAGTTCGTGAGCGACAGGCTGGAGATGGTCCACAAGGGTCTCGGGGAGATGCAGAGCCTCGCGACCGGGGTGGGGGACCTGAAAAAAGTCTTAACGAACATTAAGACAAGAGGCACCTGGGGAGAGGTCCAACTCGAGAGGCTCCTTGAACAGGTCCTGACCCCCGAACAGTATGAAAAGAACGTCGTAACAAAAAAAGGCAGTAATGAGAGGGTCGAGTTCGCCATAAAGATGCCCGGCAAGGAAAGAGGGACGATATGGCTGCCCATAGATTCAAAGTTCCCCGTCGAGGACTACCAGAGGATAGTGGAAGCGCAGGAGGCAGGGAACCAGGCCGCGGTGGAAGAGCTGGTCAAAGCTCTTGATATGAGGATCAAGTCGGAAGCCAAGGATATCAGGGAAAAATACGTTGATCCGCCCAACACGACGGATTTCGGCATACTTTTCCTCCCGATAGAAGGACTGTATGCTGAGGTCCTCAGGAAAACAGGGCTTGCAGAGCTGCTGCAAAGGGACTATCGCGTCGTTGTCGCCGGTCCGACCACCATTTATGCCCTTTTGAACAGCCTTCAGATGGGTTTCCGTACTCTTGCCATCGAGAAGCGTGCCAGCGATGTCTGGAAGATACTTTCGGCTGTCATCGTGGAGTTCGGAAAGTTCGGCGATATACTGGACAAAACAAAGAAGAAACTTGAGGAAGCCACAAATACTATCGATGAAGCTTCAAGGAAATCAAGGAACATCGAAGGCAAGCTTAAAAAGGTCCAGACAATGCCGCGTGCCGATGAGGCCAAGATGATCGGGGACAGCGGCCAAACCACACTGTTGTAAAATATCCTTGAAATCCGCTAAAATACCGGTCGAGGGATAATGGTATGAAATACGGCGTTGAAATAAGCAATAAAGGCGGAAGCGAGTTCTTTGTTACCTCAAAGGACGGAGCTTTCACGATCGATACCGAGGGAAAAGAGATAACGCCTCTCGATTCAATGCTCGCAGCGCTTGGCGCATGCATGGGCTATTACATACGCAGGTTCGCCAGGACGGCAAATATCCAGCTTGATATGTTCAGCGTCAAAGTAGAGTCCGATCTTGCCAAGGACAAGGGCTATTATTTCAAGAACATCGCCGTGGACATCGACCTTAAAGGCGCGCTTATCGATGATGTCAAGAAAAGAGCTCTGGTCGAGTTCGTAAAGAACTGCCCCGTACACAATACGCTCAAGAACAACCCTGATATCGACGTCACTCTTCTGTAAAAAAAAAGCTCGAAATCCGGCCAAATATCTGCCGATATAACAGTAAGAGCATTTATGGGACCGGGAAATCAAACAAGAACATCATGCAGGATGCCCGACAGGGAATGCAATGCCATTCTTGCGCGTGCCCACAGGATAAACGCAAACCTCAGAAAGGTCTCTTCAGTCAATGAAGTGATCTCCAGAAGCGCTCCTGTGAGCAGCATGCTGAGGGATATATCCGAAATATCCGACATCGCATCCCGTTTCGGTCATGAAGAACTTGCTACCGCTGTTCAGGGTTTTGCCAGGATAAGGGAAAAACAGCACGATGTGATCAGCTGGCAGACCGGAGCCCTGATACTGGGATCGACCGCTGTTCCTCTCCAGTCACGGTCTGACAGGCCGTATCCCGAGTCATACCTTACCCTTGCTCTGGTCGACAATACTAAGGCCCTTGACGGCTGGGCATATAAGGTGTTCTCAAGGCTTCCTTTTTACACGTGTTCAAGCTATGAGAGCCTTCTTTTTAATCATGTCGCCATGTTCTCCGGGCCGTCGAACGAGCTTTCTATCGAAGCGCCCTTAAAAATGGATGTTGACGGCAGTACCGAGTATTTCGGCAAAGCAACCGGGATATTGCATTATCTTGCAAGGAATATGGGGATAAACAAAGCAATAACACTTCATACCATGATAAGGCTGAGTGGTGAGGCCGGCGATCAGTATGTCTCAAGGCTCGGGTTCGTGAACGAGCCGGTCGTTTTCAACGCCGAACAGTTCGTTAGAAGATTCGGGGACGATAGCAATGCTATCTACCAGATGCTGTACAAGAGGAACATAGTATGGAATGACGGGACCCTTCATCTTGAAGCGTTCGAAGGAAAGCGGTTATATCTTGCCGAAGGTCTGGAACGATTTGAGCAAGACGTCTATAGACATCTCAGGGAACATATGTTCAAGAGCTATTTCCCTAAGGTCCCTGTAGACAGACTTTACGAGGACTGAACCTTAAGGACTCCCTCGACCGATCCGGCATAAGTCCTGCCGATCTTCACGCTGACGATCTTTCCTATGTATCCGTCGGGCCCCTTGAACAGTACCCGTACAAAATCCGAGGTCAGACCTTCGAGCAGTCCTGTCTTCTTGTCTCTCTGTTCGATCAGAACAGGAAGGTCCTTCCCAGCTAAGCTCTTGTGATATGAGAGCATAAGTCCTTCGCGGAGCTTCTGCATCTGCTTGCTCCGTATTTCAATGACCTTTTCCGTTACCGGATCAGGCATTTCGGCTGCCGGAGTGCCTTTCCTGCTTGAGTACCTGAAGACATGCAGCCGTGTAAAGCGGAGCTTTTGTGCAAGGGCCAGACTGTGGGCATGGTTCTCGTCGGTTTCTCCAGGAAAGCCGACGATCATATCGGTGCTGACCGCGATCCCGGGTATGACATCGCGTATCATGCCGATAAGCTTAGAGTATTCCCTGTGGTCATACTTTCTGCCCATCTTCCTTAGCACTGTATCATCCCCGCTCTGCAGGGGGATGTGCAGGTAACGGCACACCTTCGGTTCGTTGGCTATGCAGTGGAGCAGCTCAAGAGTTATCCTCTCGGGCTCAATAGAGCTGAGCCTTATCCTTTCAAGCCCGTCGAGCTTTGCAAGTTCGCTTATCAGATCAGGCAGCTTGTCGTAAGCGCCGATGTTTATGCCTGTAAGTATTATCTCTTTCGTCCCGTTCTTGACGAGTGCTTTGGCCTGGGCTACAGCCTCGTTGAGCCCCAGGCTTTTTTCTTTTCCGCGGGCGTACGGAACTATGCAATAGGTGCAGAAGTTCTCGCAGCCGGTCTGGATAAGCAGGTTGGCGCGGATCTTGGAAGGTTGAAGGTTCGATGTTGCAGGTTGAAGGTTTGGAAGAAAACGGTCGAAATGTTTCTTTTCTGCGTTGACGAATATCTTATCGATGCCGGTTATAGCTTTTAACTGCTCAATATCCGTATCTGCCATACAGCCCGTCACAAAGACCTTGCCGCTCTTCTTTATCGAGTTCCGTATAGCCTGTCTGGACTTCTTGTCGGCAAGGGCCGTGACAGTGCATGTGTTAATAACGCTTATGTCGGCCTTCTCGTTCTTACCGGCGATAAGATATCCTTTTTCAACTGCGGTACGGCGCATGGCATCGGTCTCCGCCTGGTTGGCCCTGCATCCGAGAGTGATGAAAGCTACCTTTTTCATTTCTTCCTGGCCAGTACGACGCGTTCTATGCCTGCCAGGTCCGCTTTTGTCTCGAATGTCTCGAATAAGGCAGAAGAGTTCAGCATCTCTAATACTTGTTTTGATTGACCCTGTCCGACCTCGAGTATCAGATGGCCGTTGTCGTTGAGATAGGGGGCGGCACCGGCGATCAGCCTGCGATACACATCAAGTCCGTCAATGCCCCCGTCAAGGGCACTAACAGGCTCAAAATCCTTTACTTCGGGTTGAAGCGAGTTGATGCTGTCCGTTGGTATGTATGGCGGGTTTGAGACGATGATGTTAAAAGAGCCTTTGGCAGGGAACAGGTCCGCCTTCTCAAATGACACGCGGTCCTCGACCTTGTGCTTTACAGCGTTATTCTTGGCTGTTTCAAGTGCCTTTTCGGATATGTCCGTCGCAATGACCGAAGTCCCCGGGGAATACTTGGCAATGCTGACGGCTATGGCTCCGCTGCCTGTGCCGATATCCAGTACATTCAGCCCTTCCTTACCCCTGGCGATATCGGCAACTATCTCGACTATCAGCTCCGTCTCAGGCCTAGGTATCAGTACGTC
The DNA here is from genome assembly GCA_964532225.1 of uncultured bacterium. Classification (GTDB taxonomy): domain Bacteria; phylum Margulisbacteria; class WOR-1; order JAKLHX01; family JAKLHX01; genus CAZHHM01. The sequence continues at coordinate 14,017 of CAZHHM010000017.1, forward strand.
CTTTGTTATGTAGAGCTCAAGCGACATGAAGGATGCCTTGCCCGTAATATATGCTACGGGTTCTCTCTTAAGCCTCCGCAGAACGAGCTGCTTGAAAGATGCCAGCTCTTCCTTGGTCATTATCCTGTCATATTGCATATACAGCTGAATGCGCTTCAGCCCAAGAGAGTGGGAGAGGAGCATCTCGGATTCAGGCCTTGAGAGCTCTATACCGTTCTTTGAAAAGTGGTCGGAGGTCCAGTCAAGAAGGGATGCTATCGTCCATTCCATGTCAGTCAACGGAGGATTCGAGCTTGGCGACCCTGTCCGCGGCCGTGAGCGCGTCTATCAGCTCTTCAAGGTCGCCGTCCATGACCTCGGTGATGTTGAATACCGAAAGCCCGATGCGGTGGTCGGTTATCCTGTTCTGCGGGAAATTGTATGTCCTGATCTTTTCACTCCTGTCGCCGGACCCTACCTGGCTGCGCCTCATCTTTGTCACCTCGTCCTGGCGCTTGGCGGCCTCGGCCTCGTAGAGTCTCGACTTCAGGTAGGCCATGGCCTTTGCCCTGTTCTGGTGCTGAGACCTTTCTTCCTGGCATTCGACCACCATGCCGGAGGGCAGGTGGGTTATCCTTATGGCGCTGCTGGTCTTGTTGACGTTCTGTCCGCCAGGTCCCGATGACCTGAAGGTGTCGACCCGAAGGTCCTTGTCCTCGATCTTTATGTCAACGTCGTCTACCTCGGGAAGCACGGCCACTGTCGCTGCGGAGGTGTGGACGCGTCCTGAAGCCTCTGTTGCCGGTACTCTCTGTACCCGGTGCGTGCCGCTCTCGAACTTCAGCCTGCTGTATGCACCCTGTCCCTTGATAAGGAAGATCGCCTCTTTGTATCCGCCGAGCCCGGTAGGGTTTGTTTCGATCGCCTCTACCTTCCACCCGTGCCTTTCAGCATATCTCAGGTACATCCTTACAAGGTCGCCCGCAAAAAGTGCAGCTTCTTCTCCGCCTGTCCCGCCCCTTATTTCAAGGAATATGTTCTTGTCGTCGTTAGGGTCTTTGGGAATAAGGAGGAACTCGATCTCTTTCTTTACGGTAATTTCCTTAGATTCAAGCTCTTTCTGCATGTCCCTCAGCTCGGAGTCCCTTGACTCTTTTATTTCCGAGATATCTCGCACGATCGAATTGTACTGTTTTATCTTATCGACAAGAGGTTTTATGTCAGAAAGCTCTTTGCTGAACTTTTGGATCTTTTCCCTGTCGGTTAGGACGGCGGGGTCGGAAAGAAAGGTCTCCAGCTCGGAGTAGCGCTCCTCGAATTTCTGCAGTTTGTCGGAAAAGCTCATGAGAAAAGTGCGGGGAGGCCGTTACTTGGACTTGCTTTTTGTCTTGTCTTTTGTTTTGGCAACCTTCGGCTTCTTTTTCTTGGGAGCAAGAGTAGTAGAAGCGAACTTCTTCTTGAATTTGTCCACTCTTCCTTCCGTGTCGAGAAGCTTCTGCTTGCCGGTGAATAGGGGATGGCAATTGCTGCATATGTCCACCCTGATATTGGGTTTTGTGGAGCCTACGTGGAATTCGGCGCCGCATGCGCAGCTAACTACTACATCTTGATATTTGGGGTGGATCTTGTCTTTCATGAAAAGATTATATCATGATGCCAGTTCGGTTATCAAGGCATGCCGGCGCGGTTTGTTTTAGCAAAAACCAGATGTTATAATCAATAAAAAATAGGAGGTCAAATGATGTCAAAAGGATATTCCGTAGCAATATTAGGAGCCACCGGCGTTGTCGGGGGCGAAATGCTCAAAGTACTGGAAGAGAGGAACTTCCCGGTGGAAAAGCTCCTCCCGCTCGCGTCCTCAAGGACGGCAGGCTCAACAGTGAAGTTCAAAGGCAAGGAGTATAAGGTCGAGCTGGCTGAGCCCGATTCGTTCAACGGGATACAGATAGGTCTTTTCAGCGCGGGGGCATCAATTTCGGAGAAGTTCGCTCCCGAGGCCGCAAAAAGAGGCACGGTAGTAATCGATAATACGTCGTTCTTCAGGATGGCGCCTGATGTTCCTCTTGTAGTTCCTGAAGTAAACCCCCAGGCCATAAAGCGGCACAAAGGCATCATCGCCAACCCGAACTGCTCGACCGCACAGATGGTAGTGGTCCTGAAACCTATACACGACATGTTCAAGATCAAGAGGATAGTGGTGTCGACATATCAGTCCGTTTCCGGCTGGGGCAAAGAAGCTGTCGACGAGGCGATGCAGCAGGCAAGGTCGTGGGTCGCTGGAGATAAGATAGAGACCAAGATACTGCCGCGTCAGATACTGTGGAACGTTGTTCCCCAGATCGACTCCTTTACGGACAGCGGCTATACAAAAGAAGAGCTCAAAATGATCAACGAGACAAAAAAGATCATGGAGGATGATTCCATCGCGGTTACAGCTACGACCGTAAGGGTCCCTGTATTCATCGGCCACAGTGAAGCCGTCAATATTGAAACAGAGGGACCTATCACTGCAGAAGCCGTAAAAGAACTTCTGAAGAAGGCTCCGGGGGTCAAGGTCATGGACGACCCTACAAACAAGGTCTATCCTACGGCGCTTGACTGCGTAGGCATTGACGATACTTTTGTCGGCAGGATAAGGAAAGACCCGTCGGTGAAGAACGGCATAGATATGTGGATCGTTTCCGACAACCTCCGTAAAGGAGCGGCGACCAATGCCGTACAGATAGCGGAGGAGATGGTCAGACAGAACCTTCTATGACCAAAAAGAAGCAGAACTCATACAGGAGCGAGACCATACAAAGGGTGCTGATCCCGACGCTCTTCCTTCTGTGCGCGATGACGGTCGGTACTGTAGGGTATTCGGTCATCGAAGGGCTTCCTGTACTGGATTCCCTGTATCTCACGGTCTCAAGCATTTTCCTTACCGTAAGTTATATCGGCAACCCGAACTTTTCGGTGCCAGGCAAGGTCTTTACGGTGATCTTCCTGATATTCGGCGTATTCTCGCTGTTCTACGCGGTCACCACTATCATTGAGTTCATAATCGAAGGCAACATCGCAGGCATAAGGAGGAAGAGAAAGATGGAAGATAAGATCAGGAACATGAAAGAGCATTACATAATATGCGGATACGGAAGGGTGGGGCATCAGATAGCGCAGACGCTTGAGGCGGAAAAAAAGAGCTATGTGGTCGTGGACACAAAACCGGAGACCGAGGCAGAGCTCAAGGAAAAAGGCATCCCGTTCATCATCGGACCCGTGTCGGATGATTTTATCCTTGAAAAAGCAGGCATAAAGAACGCTAAGGTCCTTTTTGCTTCTGCAGATTCCGACACCGAGAACGTCTATGTCACTCTTACCGCCAAGGTGCTTAACCCGAGCATATTCATCGTTGCCAGGGCCAGCCACAAGGAAAGTGAAATGAAGCTCAAGAGGGCCGGAGCGAACAAGGTCTCATCCCCGTATTTCATTGCAGGGAGCCGTATGGCGTCAATGGCACTGCACCCGGTGTCGGCCGAGTTCGTTGACATCATAACCGGATGGGAGAACATGGAGCTGTGGATGAGAGAGACGAGGATAAAGGACGGGTCCCCGCTATCCAACAGATCGATCGCAGATGCAAAAGTAAGGCAGAACACAGGGGCCATGATCCTTTCGATAAAAAAGCCGGACGGGGCGTTCATCTTTAATCCCGGCGACGACACCAAGCTTGAAGCGCGCGATACCGTGGTGGCTTTGGGCACGAACAAACAGCTTGAAGAATTTGAAAAGCTGCTGGGGAACCATGTCGGTCAGTAGCAACGATACTTTGACAAATGCCGGGGTGGCAGACGCGGCAAGAGCGATGGCTGTAGCCGCAAGGACGGCGCCGAAGACAAGAGGAGTAGACCTTATCGAGATCGCCTTTGTCGACGGGCCCGACCTGAAAAAGCTGTCCGAAACGATGCTCTCAATACACAAAAGCTCGGGAAGAGAGGCTTTCTTGAGGAACTCTCCTCAGGTCGAGGCCTCAGCCGGCGTTCTTGTTATTGGTTCGAAACTGTTAAGGCATCAGCTTGTTCCCTGCGGTATATGCGGGTTCAGGGATTGCGCGGAAAATGAGGCCCGCGGAGGACGCTGCGCTTACAATATGATAGATCTGGGGATAGCTGCAGGTTCTGCGGCGTCAGCGGCAAAGGACAGCTGTGTAGATAACCGTATAATGTGGACGATCGGCATGGCGGCGATAAAGACGGGTGTTTTCACGAAAGAGGTCGAGCTCGCTTTGGGCATGCCCCTTAGCGCTACGGGCAAGAATATCTTTTTCGACAGGAAGTGAAGAAATGTTCGAAGATATAAAAGCAGTGTTCGACAGGGACCCGGCAGCTAACAATATATTCGAGGTCCTCATATATCAGGGTGTTTGGGCGGTCTATATCCACAGGGTGTCGCATTTTCTGTATAAACTTAGGGTCCCGTTCTTCCCCAGGCTGATCTCGCAGTTGAGCAGGTTCCTTACGGGGATAGAGATCCATCCGGGGGCAACTCTAGGCAAAGGGATCTTTATCGATCATGGCGCAGGTGTCGTGATAGGCGAAACAGCTGTCATCGGAGATAACGTAACGATATATCAGGGTGTGACGCTGGGCGGTACCGGGAAAGAGCACGGCAAGCGCCATCCTTCGATAGGTAACGGGGTCATAATCGGAGCTGAGGCCATAATCCTGGGGAATATCTTCATAGGCGATAATTCAAGGGTCGGGGCCGGGGCACTTGTAACAAAATCTGTCTGCGCAGATTGCACTGTTGTGGGTAATCCTGCCAGGGTCATAGTAAGGGACGGCAAGAAAGTGGACCCTCTGGAACACAGCGACCTGCCTGATCCGGTGGGCAAGTCGATCGAGGACCTGCAGAAGAGGATCGAAGAGCTCGAGAAGAAGCTCGGGGAAAAGTAATGGGCCTGAGGGTCTATAACTCAAGGACCAGAGAAAAAGAAGACTTCACGCCTCTTGCCCCTCCTGCGGTAACGATGTATGTCTGCGGCATCACCCCATACGACGAAACTCATGTCGGGCACGCTAGGGCTTACTGCGCGTTCGATGTGATCAGAAGATATCTTGAATACAGCGGATATAAAGTCCGCTTCATCCAGAATATCACCGATATCGACGACAAGATAATCAACAAAGCCAACGCCGAGGGAAAGACCATCAAAGAGATCTCCGAGAGATACTCCGCTTCTTTCTTTGATGTCATGGAGAAACTTAAGGTCAAGAAAGCAGCCTCATATCCGAAGGCCACCGAGCACATATCCGAGATGATAGATCTTATATCTGGCATGATCAAGGACGGCTGCGCTTATATCTCGGGCAGCGACGTTTACTTCAGTGTCTCCTCTTTCGAAAGGTACGGGGCCCTGTCCGGCCGCGAGCTGGACGATATGAAGGCCGGGTCAAGGGTTGAGATAAACGAGAAGAAGCGCCATCCGCTGGATTTTGTCCTATGGAAGGAGTCTAAGGAAGGCGAGCCTTATTGGGAGTCGCCCTGGGGTCTTGGCCGGCCCGGCTGGCACACAGAATGCGTCGTTATGTCCAGGAAGTACCTGGGGCCGCATATCGATATCCACGGAGGCGGAGCGGACCTTGTTTTCCCGCATCATGAAAATGAAATGGCCCAGGCCGAGTGCTCCGGAGGCGGGGATTTCGTGAAATACTGGATGCACAACGGTTTCATCACGGTGAACAAAGAAAAGATGTCAAAATCTCTTGGCAACTTTTTTACTGTGTCGGATGTGCTTAAGAAGTACGAGCCTATGGTGCTGAGGTATTTTCTTATTCGCACACATTACCGCAATCCTATCAACTTCTCCGACGATGACCTGAACGACGCGAAGGCGGCCTATTCAAGTATTACCGGGGCATATGATGATATGCAGTTCATGCTGAGGTCGGCAAAGAACGACAAGTCTCACATAAAGTTCGACAACAAGGCCTTCAAGGACCGCTTCGTGGCGGCAATGGACGATGATATCAACACACCGGCCGCCGTAGCCGTGGTCTTCGAGCTTATTAAGTTCTACCATGAGAACAAGTTCAAACTGTCAAACGAGGACCTCGGCAACATAGTGTTCCTTCTCGAGGAGTTCGGCAACATCCTCCAGCTTGGCCTTAAGGAAAGCAAGGTCGAGATAAAAGAGGACATGAACGCATTGCTCGAGAAACGCAACGAGGCCCGCAGGAACAAGGATTTTAAAGAAGCGGACCGTCTGCGTTCCGAGATCGAGTCAAAAGGTTATATAATTGATGATACGCCGTTCGGCTCGTTCATCAAGAAGAAAGGCGAGGAGCCGAAAAAGCCGGAGAAAGAGATAAAGGACCCGTTTGGGGTGATGAAAAAGAAGAAATGATAGATCCTAAGCTCATAAGGTCAGATATCGAAAAGGTAAAAGAAAAGCTCCGTCTCAGGGGAGCAGACCTTGCCGTGCTGGATTCTTTCGTATTTGCCGATGAGAAGTGGAGAAAACAGATCGTAGAGCTTGAGACCGCCAAGAGCAACCAGAACACGATAACAGCCGAGATAGCAAAGATGAAGAGGTCCGGTCAGGATGCCTCGACTCTCCTTGCTCAGATGAAAGAGCTTTCTTCAAAGATCAAAGAGATGTCCGACGAGGCGTCCGCACTCGAAGAATACGCGCGCAAACAGCTCCTGCAGATACCGAACCTCCCTGCAGATACAACGCCTGCCGGTAAAGATTCTTCGGCCAACACGGAGGTCCGCAGATGGGGGCAGGGCAAGGAAACAGCGGTGCCGCATAATGAGGCAGCCGAAAAACTGGGCATTATCGACAACGGTGCCGGGGCCAAGCTCTCAGGCGCTAGGTTCACGGTCTACAGGGGCGCGGGTGCGGACCTTGAAATGGCGCTGATCAATTTCATGCTCGATGTCCACAAAAAGCAGCACGGCTACACTCATGTGATGGCTCCGTATCTTGTCGGCGGGCATTGCCTTGTGGGGACGGGCCAGCTCCCCAAATTCGAAGAGGATCTTTACAAGACGGAGGACGGGATGTACCTCATCCCGACAGCCGAGGTGTCTGTGACCAATCTTCACAGGGAAGAACTTCTTCCCGCCGATAAGCTTCCGGTGAAATACGTCTCATATTCCGCCTGTTTCAGAAGAGAGGCCGGGTCATATGGCAAGGACATGAAAGGCATAATCAGGCTGCATCAGTTCAATAAAGTGGAGCTCGTAAAGCTCTCATTGCCTGAAACCTCCTTTGACGAGCTGGAATCGCTTACTGCCGACGCGGAAAAGATATTGCAGCTCCTTGGTCTCCCGTACAGGGTCATGGCGTTATGCTCGGGCGATATAGGCTTCAGTTCGGCAAAGACCTATGACCTTGAGGTCTGGTTCCCTTCGGAAAAAGGGTACAAAGAGATCTCTTCATGCTCCAATTTTCAGGACTTCCAGGCCAGAAGGGCAAATATCAGGTTCAAGAGGGACGCAAAGTCCAAACCCGAGTTCGTGCATACGCTTAACGGTTCGGGTCTTGCCGTAGGCAGGACTTTGGCCGCTGTCATTGAGAACTATCAAAATCCCGACGGTTCGGTAACCATTCCGCCCGCGCTTGTCCCGTACATGCAAGCAGACCTCATTAAGTAACGATAGATATATAAGAGCGGCAGAAGAGGCACTTATCAAATGCATGAAGAACAGGACATCAAAGAGACCATAAAACTCCTCAAGAACGTTTTAAAAGAAAAAGATGCCGCCGGAAAAAGGACGGAACAACCTAAGGTCAGGAGCTGCGGACTGAAAGGGCTGTTCTTTAAGAAGGCTTAGGACCAGGATCGTTCTTGCGGCTGTTTATTTCTTTCCTTAGTTTCCTTATGAGCATGAACTTGGCGGCCAGGTCGGCCACCATCAGCACAAAAACAGCCCAAATGATGCCCGCCCCTGTATACATGACTATGTCTGGGGTCCCCCACATTTCTTTGGAGTTCGTCAGTACAATGCCGAGGATGACAAGGCCGATCATCATAGCGGACTTCTTGAGCTCGTTCCTCCTCGAAAGATCCTTATTTATCATGTTCTTACTCTTTTCTTTATAAGGCCCTGCAGAAGAAGGGGAGTAACGAACGTTGTTGCTATTATCACCACAACAGCGGCCGAGTAAATCTGCTGGTTTATTATGTGATGAGAAAGCCCGATGCTCGCAAAGATCAGCCCTACCTCGCCCCTCGGTATCATCCCTGTGCCGATCAGAAGCCGGTCTATGCCCGGCTTGAACACGGCATATCCGGAAACCACCTTGCCGATAACAGCTGCAATGAACAGCATCCCGGATATCTGAAGGATGGTGATGTTAGCTGCCACGAAAGGATTAAAGACATTGACGTTGACAAGGGCTCCCATAAGAACGAAAAAGATGGGTACGAATATCTCCGACACCGGCGTGATGTTCACGGCGATCTTCTCTTTTGAGTCGGTGACCGAAAGGATAAGCCCGGCCGTAAAAGCTCCGACGATAGGGGCCAGCCCGACCAGGGACGCGAAATATGAGGCAAGAAGGCAGAAAGCGAAAGCGCCTACAGTGAGGGCCCCGTTCACCCTGAGCTTTTTAATTATGTCGAACAGGGCGGGAGCGAATATCGTCCCCAGTACCATTGAAAAGACCAGGAATCCAACTGCCTGAGCTGCTATCACGCCGATGTTCTCAATGCTTATACAGCCTGTCTCAACAAGTTTGGTGGTCACCGCAAGGATTGCAAGGCCGATGACATCGTCGATAACTGCAGCTCCAAGGATTATCTTCGCCTCATCGCTGTTAAGTTTCTTAAGGTCTGACAGGACCCTGGCGGTTATCCCTACCGAGGTCGCCGTCAGTATGGCTCCGATGAAGATGGCATGAACGTTCTCTATCCCGAAATAAAGGCTTACTCCGTATCCCATGGCAAAAGGCAGCGCGACGCCCACGATCGCGACCAAAAGAGCCCATATGCCGACCTTCAGGAATTCATAGAGATTGGACCTGACTCCGACCTCGAACAGAAGGACGATAGCGCCTATCTCGGCAAGCGCATGAAGCGTGACGGATTCGTGGACAAGGTTAAGGACGCTTGTTCCGATAAGGACGCCTCCGATAAGCTCTCCGACAACAGGGCTTTGTCCGAGCCTGTGCGCGGCCTCCCCGAATATTTTTGCCGTGACAAGGATAAAGAAAAGGGTTAAAAGTAAGTTCGGTAGTTCCATCTATTCTTTTATAAGGTCGGCCGGTTTAAGTACGCCGGCAGATACTATGTACTTGAACGCTTCATCTATCTTCATGTCAAGGACTATCAGCTCATTAGAAGGGACCATTATCAGGAACCCTGTCGCAGGGGTAGGGGTGTTAGGGATGAAAACGCAGATAAGATTGCCTTTTCCGCTTTTGTCCTGTATCTCGGGTGAGGCATATGTAGTGATGAACCCTATGCTGTATATGCCTTGTCTCGGATACTGCACAAGGCAGGCCTTGTTGAAGCCTTTTTGTTCTCCGGACTGGAAGAAGACCTCATTCACCTGTTTTGCGGAGGAATAAATGCTTTTTACGATCGGGACCCTTGAAACTATGCCCTCGAACCAGCTTATGATCTTGACCCCTAGGATATAGTCCCCAAGGTAGCCTGCCAGAAGTATGAGGAGCACGGTCGTGAGAAATCCGATGCCCGGAAGGGACCGTCCAAGCGCCAGGGTAATGAACCCTCCGAGTATGCCGTCCGCAAAAGCAAAAAGGATAGAAAGCAGCCACAAAGTTATTAAGAGAGGCAAAAGTATTATCAGACCTTTAAAAAAATGAGCGCTGAGTTTAGACCACATGATTGACCTGTAAGAATCATAGCATTTGGCACTACGCACGTCAAAAGGTCCTCTTCTGTGATATCCTTATACTTAATAATATTAAGGAGAGTAACATGACAGAAGCATATATCCTCATTGAGGCGACGTCAGGAAAAGGAATGGAGCTTGCCGAATGCCTTAACAAGCTCGATTCGGTGAAAAAGGTGAATTTTGTTACCGGACCTTATGATGTGATCGCGTTCGTCCAGGCAAAGGACCTTAAAGCGCTGGGCGACATGCTCGTAAAAGACGTGCAGTCGACTGGTTTTGTATCAAGGACCCTGACCTGTATCACGGTCGACCAGTGATGCCGGCACCCGTCTGACATGGCCACGTCCTCCGCATAAATACTTTCCGCGCGAAATCCCCGGCGTTTTTTAACGATATATATGTGTAGGGGGATACGGACATGAACAAGATACAAGGATTCGTTAATCTCCAGGTCACAAGGCTGAAACTGGCTTATGTCATTATGCTGGCCAAGGTCTTCGGCGACAGTTCCTTTGACGGGTTCTACACTATAGAGATCAGCTATCTCAAGGACAAGGTAAGGCTTTTCGAGAAGAAGAAGAAACAGGCGGAAGAATTCATGCTGTCGCAGGCGCTTGATAAGTTCCACGCAAGGAACGTACTTAAGCGTTCGTTCATCGAGAGGAAGTTCAACTGCCCTTCAGATATGCTTTTCGACCTTAACGGAAGGTCTTTCAGGAAGTATATCAGGCGTGATGACGGGTCCAACGAGCTGACCCTTACATTGATACCGGAGAATTAGGCTTTCCCGAAAGCGATCTGTTGATAGCGTTCACATAGGCCTTCGCGCTGGCGATTATGATGTCAGTGTCCGATCCGTGGCCGGTAAAGATCCCGCTGTTCTCGCTTATCCTGACCGTTACCTCACCCTGTGCATCGGTCCCGCCGGTTATCGCCTGTATGATATAGTCCACCAGTGTTATGTGATGTCCTATGATCGAATCTATGACCTTGTATACGGCATCTACAGGCCCGTCGCCGTTGCCTTCTTTTTCGGTTACCTTGCCCTTTACCGAAAGTCTGACCTTGGCAAAAGGCTTGGTCGAGGTTCCTGAGCGGACCTCAAGAGATTCAAGCTTGTAAACGTCCGAAGAGACGTAGACCTCTTCGCTGACAAGAGATTCTATATCCCTGTCGGATATCTCTTTTTTCTTGTCGGCGAGGACCTTGAAAGCGGTAAAGGCTTTCTCGATATCCGCGTCTTTAAGGTCGTAGCCGAGCTCACTGATCCTGCTGATGAAAGCGTTCCTTCCCGAGTGTTTGCCGAGAACGAGCCTGCTTTCCAATATGCCTATGTCATGAGGGTCCATTATCTCGTATGTTTCCCTTGCTCTCAGAACGCCTGCCTGATGTATGCCTGCTTCATGGGCAAAGGCATTGGCGCCGACTATGGCTTTGTTCGCCTGGACTATCATTCCGGTCAGATTGCTCACGAGCCTGCTTGTCCTGTAGAGCTCTTTTGTGTTGATCCTGGTCTCGCAATTAAGATGGTCTTTTCGGGTCTTGATGATCATGACGATCTCTTCAAGCGATGCGTTGCCTGCGCGCTCGCCGAGGCCGTTTATAGTGCAGTGCACCTGGTCGGCCCCGTTCTCTACGGCAGCTACGGAATTGGCGGTCGCAAGCCCCAGATCGTTATGGCAATGTACGGCAAGCACGACTTTATCAATGCCGGGGACGTTCTTCTTGATACCGGCAATAAGTTTTCCCCATATATCGGGAAGCATATATCCGACGGTATCGGGGATGTTTATCGTGCCGGCTCCGGCCTCGATCGTCGCCCCGATTATCCTGTAAAGGAATGCAGGGTCAGATCTCCCTGCGTCCTCACATGAAAATTCGACATCATCACACAGTGATCTGGCGTATTTGACCGACTCGACGGCGTTACGAACGACCTCATCCGGGGTCATCCTCAGTTTCTTTTCCATGTGGATAGGGGAAGTGCCGATGAAAACGTGTATCCTTTTCTTTTCAGCGGGAGCTACGGCGTCGGCTGCGGCCTTGATATCCTCTTTCCTGCATCTTGCAAGCGAACAGATAACAGGCCCTTTTACCTTTTCGGCTATCATTTTTACTGAATCAAAATCTCCGGGGGAAGACGCGGCAAAGCCGGCCTCGATGCAGTCCACGTTGAGCTTTGCGAGCTGTTTTGCTATCTCCAGCTTCTCTTCGGCGTTAAGGGAGCAGCCGGGAGCCTGTTCACCGTCGCGCAGTGTGGTGTCGAAGATCTTTATTGTGCGAAGCATGTTGATGATATTTTAGCATATTGAAATGGGACTAGGGACTAGGGGCTAGGGGCTGGTGTTGGGTCAAAACTAACTTCCGCCGACGGAAAGGCTTTCGATCAACAGGGAAGGGGACCCGCAGCCGCCGCTTTCCTGGAAGAACCTGAGATCGTTCCCTGTCATGACTATCTTTGTAAGAAGGTCCGCGATATTGCCGGAAACTGTTATCCCTCTTACCGGGCCTGATAATTTCCCGTTCTGAATGAGAAGTCCGGAAGCTCCAACCGAAAAGTCCCCTGAGACGGGATTGACCGAATGCATGGCCATTACTCTGGTCACCAGGATCCCGTTATCAGCGGAGGAGATCAGGCCCTCTTTGTCCGTTATGCCGTTGGTTATAAAAAAGTTCGAAGGGCTCACGGAAGGCAGCGTCCTGTATGAGCCTCGTTCGGCATTGCCTGTAGATACGGTCTTATCCTTATTTGCGGAGTGGATATCATAAAGGTAACCGGTAAGCCTGCCTTCGGTGATCACCCGGGTCCTGCAAGAAGGCGTTCCTTCCGCGTCGAAAGGTCTTGAAGAAGGGCCGGCGTGAAGTGCCCCGTCGTCGATAATGGTCACCAGACCTGATGCCACTTTTTCGCCAAGCTTGCCGGCGAAAAGGGATTTGCCTTTCCTGACATTGTCAGCGCATACCATAGACGAGATCACCAGAACGAACTCCGAAGCGACAGAAGGCGCGAGGATGACGCGATAATTGCCTGATCCTACAGGCTGCCCTCCGAGAAGCTCGATGCCGTTGTAAGCGGCCTCTGTGCCAATGGAATTTGACAGCATGGGGTCCCACTTTGTCCCGAATCCCGTGCTGTATCCTTCTTCGGATACTCCGCCGTTTTCGCACAATACGCTGGCATACCCTCCGAAGATGTTCTTTTTGTAATGTCCGGAAAACCCTTCCGAGTTCATGATACGGACATCGATAGTCCTGTCGCTGTAAACGCAGTTGTCGGTCTTTTTTACCCTGTCACTAACTGAATACGCCGAACGCTCCATGTCCACGGCGAACTTTATCTTGTCAGAGACCGGGACCTCGGAAATGATGCCGTCATAAAAGGATGTCATATCCTCTGCAGGGGCGCCTTGCCTGAAGGAGTATGCGCCGTCAGTTTCGAAATAAACGCTTGAAGCAAGAGCCTTTTCTGCCAATCCATCGGCCGAAAGACCAGAGCAAAAGGCAAAACCAAGCCTGCCGTCCTTAATTACGCGGAGCCCTATGCCTTCCTCCGTACCTTCGCAGATCGACTCCACCTTGCCGTCCCTGACACTGATCTCTGTGCCTGAGCTCCGGATAAGATACAGTTCAGAAGGGCAGGAGGTATTTGAAAATACTGATGCGGAAAGCTCTTCAATCGATCTCATGAGGCTTGAATTGCGGTAATGGCAGAGATGTTCACGATATCGTCAACGCTGCAACCCCTTGAAAGGTCGTTTATGGGCTTCGCGCAGCCCTGGAAGATAGGCCCGAGCGCCATGGCTCCGGCAAGCCTTTCGGTTATCTTGTAGGAGATGTTGCCTGCATCAAGATTGGGGAAGATAAGCACCGTCGCTTTCCCTGCCACCTTGCTTTCGGGAGCTTTTGCCTTGCCGATAGCGGGGACCAGGGCCGCGTCGAACTGTATCTCGCCTTCTATCGCCAGTTCAGGTGATTTGTCCCTGATCATCTTTGTGGCTTGAGCGACCTTTATGCTGGACAGGGATTTCCCGCTGCCCAGAGTGGAGAACGAAAGCATTGCGATCTTGGGCTCTTTTCCGATCAAAGAGCGGTATGACGAGGCCGTGGACAGGGCGATATCACAGAGCTGTTTTTCGTCCGGGCTTGGGACAACGGCACAGTCGGCATAAAAAAGGACGCCGCCAGGAACGAGCTGTTTGTTCTGAAGTACCATAATGAAAAAGCTGGACAGGGTGCTGATACCCGGTTTGAGCCCGACAGAGTAGATCGTGGCCCTTATCGTGTGCGCAGTGGCGTGGCTTGCCCCGCTTACCATCCCGTCAGCGTCGCCGTCCTCCACCATCATTGCCCCGAAGAACGGGAAATCCGTCTCAAGAAGGGACTTGGCTTCATTGAACAATATCTCTTTTTTGTGCTCTTTCATGCGGTTCATGTAGATCTCGATATACCGGTTAAGCTTTGGGCTTTTTATAGGGTCGATAATGGTGCACCTTGATATATCTGCCATATGTTCGGCGGCAAGCATGACGGTTTTTTCGTGTTCGCCGATCAGGATGATGTCGGCCAGCCTGCTCTTTGTTATAAGGTCCGCGGCTTTTAGTGTTCTGGGGTCCTCGGTCTCGGGAAGAACGATCTTTTTGTTTGCGTTGCGTGCTTTGGCCCAGATGCTTTCAAGAAGTTCCATACGTTAATAATATAGCACAAAGGGAAAGCGGACTGAAGACAGAAGAAAGAAGACAGAGGACAGAGGACGGAGGACTATTTCATGAATTCATCGAGCTGCTCGAGCTTCGTGATCCCTTTTGCTTTAAAGCGTTTAATAAGTTCCTGCCATATCAAAAAGGTGGCCTCGACATCGCCCATGGCCCTGTGGGCGCTCTTGTTCTCGATGCCGAAATTCGCGGCTACCGTAGGAAGCTTGTAGTTCACGAGCCCCGGAACGGCTGCCCTGGAAAGCTTAACGGTGCAAAGCGACTTGTTGTTCAGTTCTGCTCCCAGATGTTTGTTCATATGGTATTTTAAGAACGACATATCGAAATCCGCATTATGCGCCACAAGGATATGGCCTTCAGCAAAAGAGAGGAAATCCTCAAGGACAGTCGCCGCTCCGGGTTTTCCGTCTACCATTGAGTCGTCTATCCCTGTGATCTTGGTGATGAACGGCGGGATAGGGGATACCGGCTTTATCAGCGAAGTGAACACCTCTTTTTTTACTGTCCCTGAGACTTTGATGGCGCCGATCTCAATTATCTCTGACTGGTCGGGGTATAGACCTGTGGTCTCCGTATCGACAATGACATAAGGCAGGTTCTCAAGATCATGGGACTGTCTGAACCTGGC
The DNA here is from genome assembly GCA_964532225.1 of uncultured bacterium. Lineage (GTDB taxonomy): Bacteria > Margulisbacteria > WOR-1 > JAKLHX01 > JAKLHX01 > CAZHHM01. The sequence continues at coordinate 29,185 of CAZHHM010000017.1, forward strand.
AAGGAGGGGGTGTTCTTTTTCCAGTTTAAGGAAATCGTTATCCTTAAGAAGGTCGCTCATACCGATATGAGCCTGTACTTCCTGGACCCGAGCCCAATGCTCTCGCCGTAAGCCAGCTGCACCGTATTGTCGACCTGAGGCCATGTCTTCTTAAAAGGGTCATATCCTGCTTTTTTTGAAGTGAGATCAAGGCTGGCCTGGTCTATCGCGATAGGGTCGGTCGAGGCAACGACCCCGATATCACCGACGATCGCAGGGTCCGAGTAGTTCCAGCAGTCACAATTCGGAGAGACATCAATTATATAGTTCATGTAACAGCAGGTCTTACCTTTTACGGCGCCGCAGGTATATTCTGCGATCTTCTCCTGAACTGAAGCGGAAGAGCCTTCCCATGCGATATCGATGGCCTCGAACCTGCATGTGGCGATGCATTCGGCGCATCCGATGCACTTGGCTCTGTCGATGAACGCCTTTCCTTCCTTCATTTCAATTGCGTCCGTAGGGCACCATTTCAGGCAGAGACCGCATGAGGTGCATTTGTCTTTGACGACTTGAGGAGAGACATCGCTGTGCATCAGCTGTTTCCCTGACCTCGATCCCAGTCCCATGCCGACGTTCTTTAATGCCCCTCCGAAGCCGGTGAGTTCGTGCCCTTTGAAATGGCTGAGTACCATGATCTTGCCGCAATTGGCCGCCATGGAGCCGATGTTCACTTCTTTGAAATGCTTCAGACCGACGCTGACCTTGACGTACTCCTTGCCTTCAAGACCGTCAGCAATGATCACCGGAGCGAAATCGTAGCCGTGGGCGAAAGCGGTGTTGAGGTGGTCCACGGAATTTGCTCTTGTGCCTCTGTAGAGAGTGTTCGAATCTGTCAGGAAAGGTTTGGTCCCGAGCTCAACAAGCTTTTCGTATACCGGCTTTACATTCCGGGGCTTAAGATAAGCAGTATTCCCCATTTCACCGAAATGCAGCTTTATGGCGACAATATCATCCCTGATGAAATATTTGGAGAAGCCGGACTTTTCGAAAAGCGCTTTCAGTCCGTCCCCGGTAAGATCGCCGACAGAAAGAAAGAATACATCTGAGGTCACTTGTAGGCCTCCGGGTTCCTGTCCTTGAACACAGGGATGTATTCCCTGGCATGGGCGACCTTGGCAAGATCGACATAGCCGGAGACGACCTCTTCAGCGGTCCCGCCTTTTTCCACGATCTCTCCAAGAGGATCGACGATGATGGAGCCTCCCGGATATTCATGTTTCCTGTCTTTGCCGCAGCGGTTGCAGCCTACGGCGAACGCAGCGTTCTCTATCGCTCTTGCTCTGAGAAGGACCTCCCAGTGGGATTCCCTGGGATGCGGGAACTGGGCAGGGACGGCGAAAACCTCGGCCCCGTGCAATGCCAGTTTCCTGAAAACTTCAGGGAACCTGATATCGTAACAAATGGCTATGCCAAGTTTGACCTGGTCCAGGACCACGGGAGATATCTTTGTTCCTGTGGCGAAATGCCTGTCCTCGCCGAAAGGACTGAAAGCGTGCACTTTGCTGAAATGTCCGGTCTCCTTCCCCGACGGGTCGAACACAAAAGACGTATTGAATACCTTTTCACCCCTTAGTTCGGGAATGGAGCCTCCGACGAGATAGTACCCGCCTGACCTTGCCTGGTATGACATGAAGTCGGTCATCTGTTTGAAATAGTGTTTTGTAAGGCTTGTCAGGTTCTCGTATGCAAAGCCCGTTGCCCACATTTCAGGAAGAACTACGACGTCGGACCTCCTCTTTGACGCTTTCTCCAGCAGTGTGGCGGCCTTCTCGAGGTTCTCTTCGACATGTCCTGTCTTGATGTCCATCTGAACGAGCGAAAATAGGAGCTTCTTCATTTATTCTCGAGTTCCTTTACTTTCCTTACGGCGTCCAGGGCGTTCTTTATCTCTATCATGTCCTGCCATGTCAGCCATTTAGGCCCGCCTTTTTCTTTTGAAGGGTTCCGGAGAAGATAGGACGGATGGAAGATCGGCATCACAGCGATGTCCGTTCCGGAAAGAGTAGTCCAGTTGCCCCGCAGCTTTGACATGGGCTCTTCACTCTTGAGCACGGCTTTGCATGCCGGCGATCCGGCAAGGATGATTATTTTCGGGGAAAGGAGTTTGATCTGTGCTTCAAGATAGGGGAAGCAGGCTTCCGCTTCGGCTTTAAGAGGGGTCCTGTTCTCAGGCGGCCTGCATTTAACAGTGTTCGTTATGTAAACGTCCTTTTCTCTGTCAATTCCAACGGAACTGAATATCTGAGTAAGCAACTGTCCAGCCCTGCCTACAAACGGCAGTCCCTGCTCGTCCTCATCTGCTCCGGGGCCTTCACCTATGAGCATGAGGTCGCAGGGAATGGGGCCGTGACCGAAGACGACCTTGTTCCTTGTTTTTGAAAGATCGCATAGCGAGCATTTTTCCGCTATCTTGCGCACTTCTTCATAGGAAAGTTTAGAGAGGTCCTTATTCCTGCCAAATAATGCCATTTAGAAAAATATAACACTTTATATGCAAGTTTTCCACTTAATAAAGCCGATAAATATGCGTTGGACAAAGGTAAGGGAGAATAATCATGGGTACGCCGAAAGTAGGCAATTCAGGTATCAGTAAAAGTTCTCGTCCATCTGCGCTCCAAAAAGGCATGTATCCGGTGAAACAAGGGGATACTTTAAGTTCTATTGCAAGAAGGTTCGGGGTGAAAGTGGAGCAAATACGGCAGTGGAACGGGCTTTCCTCTGACAATATTAATATCGGACAGCAGCTGAGACTGCCGGGATTGAAAGTCCATACTGTCGGAAAAGGGGAGACCCTGTTCAGTATCGGAAAGAAGTACGGGGTCAGCCCGGAGGCGGTCAAAGAATGGAATTCGCTTTCTTCCGATACGCTTTCGATAGGCCAGAAACTTACCGTTGTTGACAGTTCATGTGAAATGCCCAATGCCGCAGGGACCGCAAGAACAAATAAACGGTCAGTTACGGTCATAGAGGAAAAGCCTGAGCCGAGAAAGGCGAAGAACGGGATAGTTACAGTGCAAAAGAACGATACGTTCTACAGGATAGCCAGGGACAACGGGCTGTCAATCGAAAGTCTCTTGAAGTTCAACCCCGGACTCATGCTGCTTAACGGGACCGTAATGCTTCAGCCCGGTATGAGCCTTATGCTGAAAAGACCGGAGAACGGAAAAAGTGTCGAGATACCGAAAGCCATACAGGAATCCCAGCGCAAACACCTTGCCCATTGGCCTTACAAGGACTGGAGCAAGGTCTACATAAAGGTGCAGGAAGGGCAGGGTATCAATTCGATAGTAGAGGTCCTGAACAAATTAGGACTTAATGTCAAGGCCGAGGAATTGATCAGAGAGAACGGCATCAAGAACGTGGGCGACCTGAAGATCGGACAGGTCCTTCATATTACCCGGCCTGCTTCTTCAAAATTCGTCAAAGGCAAGGAAGGCGTTTGCAGGCTGGTAATGGAAGTGTCATGGTACAATCCTACGCCCGGGCAGTGCAAGGCTAATCCTACAACGACGGCAAGAGGCTCGATAATAAAGGACGGAACGATGGCTTCAAACGATATCCCTCAGGGAAGCCTTGTCTATGACATGAACACAGGCCAGTTCCATGTTGTCGAGGACAGGATGAACCGAAGATACAACGGCCTGTGGAAAGCGGATATCGCTATTGTTAAAGATGATCCTGAGACCGACCATAAAAAGGCGCTTTCCAACGGCAGGCAGAACCACATAATGGCATTGACTGTCGAATATGTTCCCAGACCTTCAAAAAAAGAGAACCTGGCCAGGATGGAACGGCTTCAGGCGGTTTATCCTACATACGAGGAATTCGCCCAAAAATAGGCCCTAAAGTCTCAGGCCCATATCGTGTTATAATTTCCTCATAATGAAGCTCAAACTTTACGATACCACGCTGCGTGACGGGGCACAGACCGAAGGCGTGTCCTTTTCGATCGAAGACAAGATAAAGATAGTAAAACTGCTCGATTCCATGGGCATACACTATATCGAGGCCGGATGGCCGGGCTCTAACCCTAAGGACAGCCAATTCTTCAAAAAGGTGCTCGAAGTGCCCCTTAAGAACTCAAAGATAGTGGCATTCAGCATGACCAGAAGGGTCGGCGTTAAGGTCGAAGATGACAAGAACATACAGGAGCTCGTGGAGTGCGGGGCTCCGGCAGTAGCCCTTGTCGGAAAGACCTGGGACTACCATGTTACACATGCGGTAAAGACGACACTTGAAGAGAACCTGGCAATGATACGCGATACAGTAGCATATCTAAAGAAGAACGGCAAAGAAGTTATATATGACGCAGAACATTTCTTTGATGCGTTCAAGGCAAACCCTGACTATGCTCTGGCCACTGTAAAAGAAGCTGAGAAGGCGGGGGCGGACTGTATCTGCCTTTGCGAGACGAACGGCTCATGCCTTCCTCATGAGATCGAACGGATCGTAACAGAGCTGAAGCCGCATATCAGCATCCCGTTCGGGATACATACGCATAACGACGCTGATTGCGCCGTTGCGAACGCTCTGGTCGCCGTCAAACTTGGCGCATCTCAGGTGCAGGGGACTTTTAACGGGCTTGGAGAAAGATGCGGGAACGCAAACCTGTGCTCGATGATCCCGGCGCTTAAAGTAAAAATGGGGATAGACTGTATATCGGACGAGAACCTTGCAAGACTGACCGACGTTGCAAGGCATATAAGCGAGATAGCGAACCTTCCTCTTTCGACACACGCGCCGTATGTCGGCCGTTCCGCCTTTGCTCACAAGGGCGGCATGCACGCAAGCGCTGTCATGAAAGACCCGAAGACATATGAGCACATGGACCCGGCTATAGTGGGCAACTCAAGAAGGGTGACTATCTCCGAGCTGTCGGGCATAAGCAATCTTCTGTTCAAGGCCAAGGAGTTCGGGGTCGACCTTCAAAAGGATTCACCGGCGATCAAAGGGCTGCTGAACAAGCTTAAACAGCTTGAACATGACGGTTATCAGTTCGAAGAAGGCGAAGCTTCTTTCGAGATACTGGTCAAAAAGACCATGGGGCTTTTTAAACTGCCGTTCGAATGGAGCAAATTCGAGGTAAAAGCGGTCAAAGGGAAGGGCGTTAAGACCAATGTAGAGGCTAAGGTGGAGATAAAGATCGGAAAAAAGGTCTATCATGCCAAAGGCTCAGGCAACGGACCAGTCAACGCTCTTGATGAGGCGGCTCGCGGTGTGCTCCTTAAACATTTTCCCGCTATTAAGGACCTCAAACTTACCGATTACAAAGTGAGGGTGCTCAACAGCAAGGACGGGACAGGTGCCAAGGTCCGTGTTCTTATTGAATCAGCCGATGACAACAGGTCATGGGGAACTGTCGGAGTATCTCCTAATATTATCGAGGCCAGCTGGACGGCCCTTGTCGACAGCATCGAATACAAGCTCATGCAGGAAGGGATCTGATGGCATATACAAGCACTTCAAAGATCAACAAAAAGGGGCACCTTGAGATAGGCGGCTGCGACACAGTCGGTCTGGTTAAAAAGTACGGCAGCCCGCTTTTTGTCGTTGATGAAAGGACGCTGAGACAGAACTGCAGGGAATACATCAAAGCGCTAAAGCCGTACGGAAAAAGCAAGGTGATATTCGCGAACAAGGCCTTCTGTACCGCAGGCGTGCTCAAAATTATCGCTTCCGAAGGGCTGGGAATGGACGTTGCAAGCGGAGGAGAGCTGTTCACTGCGTTAAAAGCAGGGATAAAACCGAAAGATATCTTCTTTCACGGGAATTTCAAGAAAAAGGACGAGATCGAACTTGCCGTTAAAAAAGGCATCGGGGCGGTCATAGCGGATAATTATGAAGAGCTGGAAGCCCTTAAGGTAGCATGCAAAAAGCTGAAGAAAACTGTCAACGTGATCTTGCGGGTCAATCCGGGAGTTGAGGCACATACTCACGAGTTCATAAAGACAGGCGCTGTCGATTCTAAGTTCGGTTTTCAGAAAAATGACGTTCTTAAAGCCGTAAGCATCATTTCTTCTTCGGGCAGCCTGAAATACTTTGGCTTGCATGCACATATCGGTTCGCAGATATTCGAGAAAGAATCCTATGTAGCGGAAGTGGAGGCCCTCATATCGCACTTTGCCGCCATCAAAAGTTCGTTCGGTCTTGACTCCGGTGTCCTTAACATCGGCGGAGGAATAGGCATTGCGTATCTCGACAGCGAAAAGAGGCCTTCAAAAGAGGTCTTCTTCAAGAGGATATGTTCTGCGGTGAGGACCTTGTGCAAAGAGCACGGGCTAAAGCTCCCTGTCATTATGACAGAGCCGGGCCGCAGCATCGTTGGTGATGCTGTCGTTACTCTTTACACGGTCGGTACAGTGAAGCGCATCCCCAAGGTCCGCAATTACGCTGTTATCGACGGCGGCATGTCGGATAACCCGAGGTTCATAATGTACGGGTCAAAATACCGGGCATTGGCAGCAAATAAAGCAGCTGAGAAGGCTTCCGAGGTGTATACCATAGCCGGGAGGGCCTGCGAAAGCGGAGATGTTGTCGTGAAGGATATTAAACTCCCCATAATAGAGGCAGGGGATATCATAGCCGTTGACTGCACAGGAGCTTATAACTACTCGATGGCGAGCAATTACAACAGGCTTTGCCGGCCGGCCGCTGTTTCCGTAAAGAAAGGTAAAGCGAAGCTGATCCTCAAGCGTGAAACATATGACGACCTAGTGAGGTGCGACCTGTGACCCTCCCATTCGGGATAAGCTGGATAGATGTCCTTGATATTCTGATCGTTGCCGCTTTGCTGTATCAGGTCTTTCTTTGGCTCAAAGGTACCGCCGGAATAGAGCTGTTAAAAGGCCTGCTTATCATATTCGTAGTATATTTCCTTGCCCAGCAGATAGGTTTCCGCACTCTTAACTGGCTGCTCGAGAAGTTCGTTACGGTAATACTTATCATCGTGATCATAGTCTTCCAACCCGAGCTCAGGCGCGCTCTTGAAAAGATAGGCAGAGGCCGTCTTTTCGGAGGGGTCATCGGAAATGCGGCAACGAAGCATAGCGCCGTGGTAAGGCAGATCATCGATGCGGCGGAAAAATGCGCCGAAGAAAAGATAGGGGGGCTGATAGTCATTGAGCGTACTACCGGCCTGAACGAATTCCTCGAGTCGGGGGTCAGGATAGATGCGCATGTAAGCGAGGAGCTCCTTATCACACTGCTTACCAAAGGCACTCCTCTTCACGACGGTGCGATCATAATCCAGGTCGACAGGATAGTGGCTGCCGGCTGTCTCCTGCCTCTTTCAGAGAGCAAGACGATAGACAGAAGGCTCGGAACCAGGCACAGAGCAGGGGTGGGCATGAGCGAGCACAGTGACGCTCTGGTCGTCATCATATCCGAACAGACGGGGACGATCTCGGTCGCGGAGAACGGCGCGATCAACCGTTTCCTCTCAAAAGAAGCTCTTGAGGAAAAGCTGTTCGAGATATACAAGCCGCAGAGCAAGAAACCATTTATATTCGGGAAAAAGGGCTGATACCATGACCGACCTCAGGGAGAGAATGACCGCAAAGAAACAGAGCGGCGGCAAAATGACCGTACTTACCGCCTACGATTTCCCCACTGCAAGCATACTTGATTCGGCAGGCGTCGATATAGTGCTTGTCGGCGATTCGGTGGGCAATGTGATCCTGGGCTATCAGAACACCGCTCCCGTGACCATTCAGGACATGCTCCACCACACAAAAGCCGTAAGAAGAGGCGTCAAGAACTCTTTTCTTGTCGCCGACCTGCCCTTCGCCTCTTTCTCCGACCGGGCAGTTTCCTTGTCGGATGCTCTGTCCCTCCTTAACGAAGCGGGTGCCGATGCGGTGAAGATAGAAGGCATTGAACATATCGGCCTGATAAAGGAACTTGTTTCAAAAGGCTTTAATGTAATGGGGCATATAGGATATACGCCGCAGACCGATGACCATGCTTCGATGAAAGGTAAGGATGAGCAGGGGATACAAAGGCTGCTCGATTCCGCGAAGCAGCTGGAAGATGCGGGGGTCTTTGCAATAGTGCTTGAGCTCGTCGAAAGGAATGCGGCCAAGAAAGTGACCGACAGCCTTAAGGTCCCGACGATAGGGATAGGGTCAGGTCCGTTCTGCGACGGACAGGTACTGGTGACGCATGATCTGGTCGGCCTTACTCAGGGAAAGGTCCCGAAGTTCGTAAAACAATATGCCTCTCTGGGCAATGAGTACGAGAAGGCCGTGAAAGAATATATTGCTGAAGTGAAGAGCGGAGCGTTCCCGGCTTAAACCTTCGACCCAGCAAGCATCGACGAAAAATCCCTGGCAAGCTCTTTGAGATGGGCTTTAATGCCTGCCCTGCAAAGGCTGTATACCATGAACTTCCCGGACCTGTCAGCTTTGATGAAACCGCATTCCTTGAGCAGCGAAAGATGATAAGAGACCGTTGCCTGCGAAGCAAAAAGGTTCTTGTTAATGTCCTGGACGCACATAGGTCTCGCGGTGAGCACCTCAAGGATCTTTAACCGCTCGGTATTGCCTAGCACTTCAAGCTGACGGGAGTATTTGGCGCTGATCGTCATTTCATGACATCTTTCTGAGGATATGAGCGGTTCCTGAAAGGAGCTCGAAGAGCTCCCCGTCAGTTGCCGAGCCCAGGGTCTCGTCCCTCGAGGGCCCGTCCATGGCGAGGAACTCTTCAGCCCTTTTGATGCCGAGCTTATCTTGGGCCTGTTCAAGGACTTGCGAAAAGCCCGGACCGCTTACGTTCTTACCTGCCTTTGGCTCGAATAATCCGTTTATCAGCGCGCGGACGGATTCGATGGCCGCTTTTTCACTTTTCATACTAACCCGGTGTCCTGTTTGTCGGTCATCGGAGGGGTCTTGTCCGACTTTGCCGATTCAGCTACTTCCTTGAAGACCTCAAGAAAAGCTGCTGTGGGGGTCGCTCCCTTTTTTGAATTGAAGTATGTAAAGAGAAGCTTTCCCATGTCGTTGCTTTTTATATCCCTCATTTTTGCTGCATCCATGATTCTGTCTCCTTAAATCTTTCATCGGTATTAATCTGCGCAAACTTGCATCGGAATTTTTCTAAAGGTAGAATGTATATACGCGTGTCCGATCGAATGCCCCCGTAGCCCCTCGACCCTGAGGGTCTCGGGATGACTGCTTAGTAGGTTTGTTGTGCTGTTGAGTTCGCAATGACTTGGTTCGTGTTTTAGCTTTTGCCCCCGTAGCTCAGATGGATAGAGCGACGGTTTCCTAAACCGCAGGCCGCGTGTTCGACTCACGCCGGGGGCATATGTAGCACAAGCCGCGTGCCTGTCCTCCGAAGGTCGCCATAGCGACCGGAGGGGGATTCGACTCACGCCGGGGGCATATGCAACCTTTTCCTCACTCCACTTGTCAAAAGATGTATATGGAACTAATATTGAGCTGTAAACCATGAAAAAACTATCTTTCGTCTGTATCTCATTACTGTTTTTATCATCCGCAAGCTTTGCTCTCTCATGGAACGAGGCGGTGGATCTTTTTAAGAAGAACGATCCTTTGTTGAAAAGCTCGCAGAAACAGCTGGAGTCCGTCTCTGCAGTATATAACAAGACGTTCACAGCGTATTTCCCTTCGCTTTCAGCCGCTCTTTCCACCGGAAGGTCCTATGCTTCAAGCGGGACATCAAGCGACCTTACGACTGCAAGCCTGGCTATGAGACAGAATATCTTTGCAGGCATGGACAACTATTTTTCGACCTACAGGGCAAAGGCCGAGCTTGACGCGGCGCGCGCCGGCTTTGACAGGTCTTTATCGGACGGGCTTTACAGGCTGAGGTCCGCCTATATCGATATTGCCATGGCTGCCGAAGGGC
>CAZHHM010000018.1:0-25884 GCA_964532225.1 uncultured bacterium
GGATACTGGTATAGCGGCGCAGCAGGCCGGTGAGCGCTCCGCTGTGCTCAATAATGCCATTAAGGACGTCAAGGACTCCCCGGAGCTTGATCCGCAGAAAAAGATAGTCACCACCGAGGATATGGCCGAAAAGATGCTTGAAAAGGGCGGCAATACCCAAGGCTCCGGTATGGAAGTCCTCAGGTCTCTGATAAAGAAGGCTGCCGCCAACAACCTTGTTCTCGATGTGCTTGATTCCAGGCAGGATATGCAGGATGAGATATCGGACATACTCGAGGACAAGAGCGCGGGTAAAACGGCCAAGGACATGGTGAGCATCTCCTCAAGGCATAACACCTCAAGACAGATAAAGCTGGCGCAGATGATAATGCAGAACATCGGCCTTAAAGGCGATGCGAGCACTTTAAGGACTATAGAGCCTCTTCTTGCCGAATACGTCCAGCTGGTATCCGATACACTAATAAAAAAGCAGGATAGAACTAAAACTCCCGAGGCAAGGCTAACGGCAGCCGCTGATGAGGGCAAGGAAAAGAGTGTGTCAGACACTTTGCTCGACAGAGCGGCGGCATCAGCCTCAAGAGCCTCAAGACAGGACGGCAAAAAGGGACAGGCCTGGGCTGAAGGGGATGCGACAAAAGAAGATAGCGATGTGCTTGAGCGTCTTGAATCAAGGCTGCTTGATAAAGGGCTGTCAAAAGAGCAGGTGAGGCAGGTAAGACAGCAGGCGCTTGCTTCCGTAGCAAGGACAATGATGGGCAAAGTATCAGATCCCAGGTCCATCTCTGGGACACTATCAGAGCTTGGGATGACGGGAGAGCAGATCAAGGACATTACGCAGAACGCGGCCAAAGAAGCCAGGGCCAAGCTTGTTTCCGAGGTAAAGGACAGCATAATCGCCAGGGAGCTTTCTCAGGGCAAACTTGAGACCATGATGACCGAGCACAGGGCGTATTCGGCTATAGATGATTACGTGGCCTCAAGGGTAAGGGACCTCGGGGACGGCGATGATTTCATGCAGACAAAGATAGACATCATCTCCCAGGCAAAGGCCCAGGCAAAGGAAGAGCTCGCGAAGTTCTCGATAAGCGAGCTTGAGAACAGCTTTATCGGCAAGCTTGCCAAGGGAGGCACTGGCGCTAACGACAAAATAACAATGCAGCTTGTCAACATCGCCCAAAAAACTGGGGACCTCGACAAATGGATGGAAAAGGGCTGGCTCCCGCTTAAAAAGGACCTTGGCTTTGAAGAGGACTATATCCCGCAGAACGAAGAGTTCGTCAGCAGTGATGGGCAGGGGCAGTCAGGCCAGGAAGGGCAGGAACAAAAGGACCCTGAAGAGGAACTCTTAAAGAGCCGTCTGATCGCAGAATATGTGTCTGGTCTTCTTCAGACGGGGCTTAAGGCCAAGATAGAGACGAGCTTTAAGGTAATGGGCTATGAAAAGGGTCTCAGAAAACTGGGCGTTACCACCGAGGTCATAGGAAAACTTAAGGAAGATGCCAGATATATTGCCGCTAAAAAGGCAAAAGAGGTCATATTTGAGGGAATGCTTGAGATGTCGAGCCTTGTGACCGACAAGCAGAACACTTCATATCAGCTCGCCGAAAGAAAAGTGAAGAACATGGTAGATGCCATGAAAAAGATGGGAATAGAGGTCACGGACAAGGACCTTGAATCCGCAAAGATGAATGCCGCATCAAGGATGCGCACCGTAGTAGAGATGCAGATCAAAGTATTTGAGAGCGGTCAGGGCGGCCGGAGGTCTCCAGTAATTGACAAAGAAGTTAAGCGGCTTGGACACGTCTTGAAAAGTCTTAACAAGGAACTAGGGATAGAATCCCCCGATGTTCAGGAAAGGAAAGAGGCGTTGATCGCCTAAAACAAACGCATGACATATTTTAACGGCCAGGTAGGAAGAACAGGAGCAAGCAGCGCCATATCCCAGATGAACGAGCTTACGAACGAGCTTATAAAAGGCATCGTGGAATCAATGACGCGCTCTCGCACGGAATTGCTCAAGTTGATCAATAAAAAGCCTGATACCAGGCTTTCGGATAAAAAGAGGGAAGAATTCATCAGGCTTAAACAGGAAACGCTTAAGGCCGTAGCAAGCAAACTGGACGCGGCAAAGTTCAATATAGTCCAGTCGCTGCAAAAACTGGTCTCTGCCGGCATAATAACTCCGGCTGAAATGGAAAAAGCAAAGACATCGCTCGAAAGCCTTGTTAAGGTGCTCTCCGTTGAGGCCTCCAGATGCTCGGATCCGGGGATCCTCTCAGTGATCGCCCAAAAGGCAGATGAACTACTTTCCCGTTCGTTCGAGTTCGAGTCCGGCACAAAAAAAGCTATAAACAAACGTTCCGGTCAGGATAAACCCGAACAAAGGCCGTATACAAGACCGGAACGAGGCTATTTTGCCTGAACCCCGCTTATTAATACAAGTTTTTGCCTTATAAACACGATAAATATATGGATGGAAAGATAACATTATGCCAACCATTACTGATATTAATAACTTAGACCTCCGCACTATTGATACTAATAGGGACGGTCTTATAGATAAGGATGAGTGGAAGGCTTATGGTCTTGACGAAGATACTTTCAATGCGGTCTCAGGCCAGGACGGGAAGATAGACGAGTATGAGCTTGGCAGGCTCAATATTTCAACCGCACTAGACAGGAACAAGGACGGTCAGCTGACCATAGACGAGATAGGCGGCGGTCTGTATTCGTCCCTGCTTCAGAACTCTGATTTCAGCGGAGGAAGCATCGATCCTACAAGCTTTGTTCTTTTTAATTTCCTGACGCAGCTCGCACTTAGATCGCCTCTTTCGATATCACAGATACTTATGGACAGGCTTATGTATCAGGTTATCGGGGCCCTGGATGAGCTTGACGCCCTTATACGCGAAGTGCTTGACAACGATTCCTGGAGTACCGAACATGAAGGGCCGTCATATACTCATGAGGTGATAGAGTACTACGAAGACGAGTATGTCAAATATATCTATTGGTACAAATCTGAGAGGGACAGCTGGTACAACACCAATACCGGTAAGACAGTATATGAGAACCCCGGGGAAGGCAACGGATGGACCTTCCAGCCAAAAGGCACACTCATGAGGGGGGAGATCGAAAAGAAGTCCTCTGAAACACCTCTTAAAGTAGGCGACAGAGTAAACGGAAAGACAATAACACAGATATCCGAACAGTCAGCTCCATACAAGAAACCGAAAAAGGTTTACAACGAGACCTTAAGGTACCAGATACTTGACCCGCGGCTGCTTGAGGCTTTCGAACGCATGCAGGCCATTTTCAACATGATGATGGCAATAGCAGCTGCTGTGGAAGGGAAGGAAAAAGCAAAGTACATAGTTGACCAGATCGCGCTTGACATAAAAGCGATAACCACCGGTGAATTCGCAAAAAAAGCAGGCAAGATGCAGGGAGCTATCATCGGTGCCATGGGGCAGGTGGTCTCTAAGGCGCAGGAGAAGATCGACAGGAACAACAGGGACCTCTATCAGGCATTGATAGCGGATGCATGGGCGCAGTCAAGAAAAGTGAAGGACAAACGCTTCTTATACAACGATGACGCAAAATATCAGCGTCAGGATTTTGCCGACCGGTCGACCAAAATAAACCAGGATTTTGAGAACGTTTGTGCGCGGAACGCAAAGATCTACAAGGACTTTGTTGACAGAAAGATACTCGATGCCACCCGTTTTGCCGACCTGGAAGGTAAGTTCTTGGGGGGATACTCCAATATCGTGGATAATCATGCGGGAGGCGTCAACCCGACGGACAGAGGGTCAAGGACCGGGAGCGGCCCTAATAAGAGGTATGAATTCTATTATCACAATGTCGACCCTTCTTCCGTGTTCGCGGCATCCTACGCAAATGCTGCCCTTGATAACATGGTGAACAATTATCTTGAGACAAAAGGCGCTCTTCAGGACCTCAACTGGACTATCACGGAGATAGCCTATGATATCGACTCCGGTGGCTCTAAGGCAAGGGCTTCCGCTCAGAACGCGCTAAAAACTAACCTGGCGGTAAGAAAGCAGATGATGAACACGTATTTTGCCAAGGTGGCTGAAGAGACCGCCATATACAATGCGAAGCTGGATTCTATCGCCAGCGGCAGGGACCTTTACATGGAAAGGCAATTCTCAGGCTTTGACCTGACCAAAGAGGACGATATCAAAAAGGTCAGAAAGAAGATAGAAGATCTCGGTTTCAAGATGAGCGATCCTATGTCGGGCAATGAGGCCATGGCCATAGCCGACCAGATGGCAAGGGACATGGTCATACTTGCCAGTTCTCTCTTTGATACCTCCAAGACGCTTACTATAGGATCTGACGGGTACGCGACAATAAACGAGGAGCATTTCAAAACCGTTGGGGACAGGCTTAACTCAAAACAGCAGATGCTCACGAACCTTCTGCTTGCTTGTAAGACCTTGATCAAGTTCAAGGCTCTTGGAGTCTTCCTGCTTACAGGGAAGAACATACACGTCAACGACATCGATGTGTCTTCGTCAATGTACGATATGTCCACCGAGATGCTCCAGCAGGCGAGGGATGTCTCAGAAACAAAAAAAACGCAGAATAACTATAACAAGGACCTGGAGAAGAGGCTTGAAGCTGAGAACACTTCCTGGCTGGGAAGGGTGATCGGCGCGATCGTGGGGGTGATCCTGACCATCGTTGGTATGGCTACGAGCATTTTTGGCGTAGGGTTTGCTGGCATAGCGGCCGGAGTCGGCCTGATCACTTCGATGTGGGGGCTTGGAGGAACGCTTGCCGAATACCTGGTGCAGGTGAAGAACAGCAACCGTCCAGATGAAAACGCGCCCGGGGACCCTGTGTCTGACGGCAACGAAACATCGGATGATTATGTTATTGACCAGGGTGAACAGAAGATCGTGGACTTTGAGAAAGCTATCAAGAAACGTATTGAGCTCCAGAAGCAGCTTACCAAACAGCTTAACGAAATGCTTGCAAATGAGGGGCGTGAAGCGCTTAAGGATGTCGTTAACCAGATCATCCACGGGGTCTCTACCAAGGCGGACATGATGAGGGCCGCACAAAGCGTGGCTACTGCCGGATACAGCAAGGATTCCCTGAGTATTGACATGACCATATCGCAGGCTCAGGAGCAGGCAGAGGCCCAGAACAGGGCGAAACAATACGAGGACATGGTCGACAGCCTCCTGGATGCAGTTATCAAGCAGTCGATAGGCGTCGTGTTCTCTGTAGCAGGCCCCGTCGCCGGAGGGTTAGGAGTATCTGAAACAGTGATGAACGTTATCTCCGGTGCTCAGGCCGGTTTCAATATATGGAATACGATCGATTCTTATCAGAAGTTCCAGGACAGGATAAATCGTCTTGGCAACGGTAACGTCGATAATTCAATGGCTCTTATGGACAACCTTATCAAAGACCTTGAACAGAATAAAGATGAAACGAGCGAAGAGATAGCAAAAGAGCTTAAAGAGCTAAAAGACCAGGGAAAGGGGCTGCTCAAGGATATCGGGAACGGGATGGTGATGGTCGATTATTCGGTGATGTCAAAGTTGCTGCGGCGTATTTCGGAGATAGGTGCTGCAAGGGCCCTGATGCTGTCGACCCTTGATGCAAGGAACGAGATGAAGGACGAAGTAGAGGGCGAGGCCGGAGGAGCGAGCTCCTCTGCCAATTATTCAGCGGCATCAACCTCAATGAACACCTTTGTGTCCTCCATGTCGCAAAGCATGCAGTCCATAAATCAAAGCGCGAACAACTATGCGCAGAGGGCGAATCAGGTCCAGCAGATGAAAGAGCAGACATCGATGCAATTATGGAGCATGGTTTTTTCGCTTTACCAGAACTCATTGACATTCCTTACATCGGTAGACAATATTGTCAAGGTCGGAGTAGGCTTTGAAAATGCTCAAATTGGAGGTCTTCTGGATAAGGGGCTTGGGAAGCTGTTTAGTTGGACCGGGCTGGATAATATGCAGTTCTCTCTTCTTATGGATGATGACGGGGTTACGGCAAGACCTGTGACATTCTCACTTCAAGAGCTAGTACATACTACGACAATGGCTCTTCTTCCTGAAATGCTGGACGAGTACCTTCCGCTCGCAAAAAAATCCAAAGAGCTTGAAGGGGACGCTAAAGAAAGGTCACGCGAGCGCTCTTCGGAAGATTCTGAGGACAAATATGCCACGGCAAGAGCGGACGCCGAATCGAGCTCAAATCTGGGGAGCTATCAGAACAGGAAGAACTGGATGCGTACTCTTTATAACGCTTGGACCCAGGAGATATTGCTTGGGAAATTCCTGCCTGCTCTGCTGTCGTCGGCCAACAAGATGGGGCTCTGGAACGTTCCTTTTCTTACGTCCGGAGAAAGGCAGAACAAGCATCTGTCCGATGCGTTCTTCGTTCAGTTCGGAAAAGTTCCTGATCCGAGATATACAAAATATTTTGTTATGCAGGACAGGTATAAGCTGCCCGAGGTGAAAGTCGATCTTGGTAAGGACGAAAAGGACGTCCTTGAGAATCCCTCTAAGGATGCTTCCGATGTAAGGGAAATGATAGAACAAAGGTCGGGTATTATAGTCGCAGGAGGGGACAAAGAGCAGCTTGTTAAGATGTATAAGGCTCTTAAGGCCGGTAAATTCCAGTATACTGCTCTGGATGTCATCAGGCCGTACTATGCTGCAAGGTCAGATAACGGATTGCGCTTCAGATCCTCCCCTGAAGTGGCGCTCTCCAAAGAAGAACAGGACTTTTTCGCAAGGACAGATCTGACCCCAGATCTGATAAGACAGTTCATTGCCGATAAGACCGGAACGGTTGTCATGGGTGGCACGAATGAAGAACTGTCCAACTATTATAAGTCGCTGAAGGCGTTCCGGCAGGAGACCGTTCCTGTCGAAGCCGGTAACGATCTTGATCTTGACGGGACGCCTGTTGCCTTGACAGCGGAAGAGTCCGCCGTTCTTGACAACGGCACTGAGCAAGAGATCATGGCGATGCTTCTCAAGAACACAGGCATGAAGGTGGAGGGCGCCTCAAGGGACCAGCTGGTTCAGATATACAAGAACTCCAAGGCGACCCAGTCGATCACCCTGAGAGCTGCAAACAACTCAAAAGAAGCCGTTTATACGATAAAGGTCGTTGATGACAAAGAATCCCCGTCCAGGGTGGATACAGCCAACAATATCATCTATATGAACGAAGCTGATATCGTGGACGTTACGTCGGGACCCAACCAGCAAAAGCTCAACTACTATCTCATGTTCGGTCGCGCTGTATGGGACCTTCTTGATAAGTCGGTCGAAAAGACGCAAAACGAAGGACGCATATCGGACGTCATAAATTTGCCGGGTGTAGTTGCAAAGCACCTTGATGCGGCAGTTCCAGATCCTTCAAAAGCGGAGGATGTTCGGGATAATACCAACAATATCGATGAACATTTGGACAGGGAAGCATGGGCCAATATGTTCGCTGTGGTAGCCATGAGCAAAGCCAACGGGGTAGATGACCCTGATACCGTGAAGGCATTTCCGTTCCTTTCTGGTATTGATGAGGCAGAAAGAGGGGAAGTCCTTGCATATCTGAATGAAATGAGAAAGGACATATCGGCAATATTCTCCTCGACCTTTGAGCCGGATATGCCGGGGCTAGGCCTTGAGTTCGACGAGATGGACACGGCAAAGATAGCCGATCTTCCGGAATCTGTCAGGCAGCTGTTCCCGCAAAGCGTTGTCAGCTCAGGCATGACATTGCAGGAATATCTGGCAACTCTGTCGCCGGAACAAAAGCTCGCGATGATAAAAACACTGGCTGAATATCTGAGGGCCGATGCAAAGGTGTCGCAGATGGGCAAAGACTTCAACCTTGAGCTTGATAAGCCTTCTATAGCCGCGAACCAGAAGCTGTTGGCGGCGGCAATGAGAGTATTCCAGGCGGCTAAACAGCTGTCTTCAAATACATTTAACGGCAAACCGGCGGATATTACCGGGGTCAGGTCTGCGCTTATGTCGCTTATCTCTAATCTGCCTAAAGAGCAGAAAGATAAGCTTGCCCAAAAGCTTTTCGCAGCAGGCGAAGGTGCGGCCGAGCTTGCCGATTTCATGCATGAGGTCTGCGATGAGCTGGCAAATAGCACGGTGAACAAACAGGCCGTATTCGCTGTAAGGAAGATGCTTGTCGGGGTTATGGAGGTCGAAGAAGGCGTCCACAGCGCCGCTGAATACCTGTTCGAGACGGAAACCAACATTGCATCGCAGAAGGTCGCGAGCAAGGTTCTTGATGCCGTCAGGGACCAGAAAGGGTCATCAGTGATCTCGTCTGCTCTGGTGGAGTCAAGAAATCCCAACGTTGTCTACAGGGCGGTCTTGATGATCGCGGGAAAACTGAGGGAAGAAGAGTTCGATGAGACCGAACTGTTCGAGCTTGGGCTTGCTCTTGATGAAGCGGCACTAACAATAAAAGAGCCGGCAATAATCGATCTGATCTCTAAGGTCAGACAGATGATGTTCGATCTGTCGCGCGAAAAGGCCGATGCGAGGTCAAGTGAGGATATCGGAGAAGCTGTCGTTCCCGATAAAGAGGTTAGTAATTATGCTTCAGCTGTTAACCTTAAACCGGATACGGGCACTGCTTCAGTTCAGCCGCCGGCTGCAGCCGAGAACTATGATCTTTTCAGGCGTCTTGTTGTGGAGCATGTAGAGCCGGTCATGGCGGGCATCGCCGAGAAGCCTTCAGGCACTGCCGGACCGTCCGCGTTACAGGAGAATACCGGGCTGGCAGACGCTCAAAGAGAGAACCTTGGTAATGTCCAGAGCACGATAATCAAAAGGCACAACGGGATGGGCTCCCTTACTTAAGCCCGACCTTCCCCTCATAGACCGCCCGTCCGACTATGCAGCCCTCGACGTTCTTTATCTTTGACAACTTTTCAACGTCCTCATTGGTCGTAACGCCGCCGGAGGCGATGACGGGCACGGAGATGGCCGAGGCGAATTTCTTTATCCCTGAATAGTTGGGGCCTTTCATCATGCCGTCCTTTGAGATATCGGTGTAAACGAACCTTCTGATACCGAGGTCTATAAGCCTTTTTGCAGCTTCTATCGGCTTGATATCGGTCTTCTCTATCCACCCTTTGGTCACGATAAGGTCTTTCTTGGCGTCCATGCTGACGGCAAGCTTGTCGCCGTAAAGCTCGCATGCCGTTTTTATAAAGCCCAGATTTTCAAAAGCAACGGTCCCGAGTATCACTCTGGTGACACCGGACTCGAAAAGCTCTCTTATCGTATCAAGTGTCCTTATCCCTCCGCCTACCTCTATGGGTATATGTACGGATGAGGCGATCTTTTTAATAACGCCAATGTTCACAGGGATGCCTTGTTTTGCCCCGTCAAGGTCGACGATGTGTATCATGTGATAGCCCTGCTCTTCGAACTCATGGGCCTGGGCGACAGGGTCTTCGGCAAAGACGGTCACTTTGTTGTAGTCGCCTTTTTCAAGGCGCACGCATTTGCCGCCAAGTATATCAACGGCCGGTATTATCAAAAAGGTCATTTGCACATCCCTCCGAAGTTCTTTAGTATCTTAAGTCCGCTCTCCGCGCTCTTCTCGGGGTGGAACTGGAGCCCGAAGATATTGCCTTTTTCCACCGATGAAACGAAGTCCGCTCCGTAACCGGTCGATGTCAGGATGTCGCTGCTGTCGGCAGGATCGCAATAGTACGAATGCACAAAGTATACTTTAGTGCCGTCCTTGACGTCCTTCAGAAGGGGAGAGGACTTTTTAATGGAAATATTGTTCCAGCCCATGTGGGGTATTTTTAATGCAGTTTGAGGGTTGGATGGTTTGATAGCTGGAAAGTTAAGATTAGTGTCGGGTTGCTTGCCTGAGGCTGAAGACTCGGCTCCATTCATCTTTCCAACTTTCCAACTTTCAAACTTTCTAACCTTCCCCTTTAAAATTCCCAGTCCTGCTTTGCTTCCTTCCTCACTGCTTTCAAACAGCAGCTGCATTCCAAGGCACAGCCCTAAGAAAGGCTTACCCGATGAAATGGCGGCTTTTATAACGGGGATAAGCTTTTTTGCCTCAAGTTCTTCGATGGCGCTGTCAAATGCGCCCACTCCCGGCAGTATGGTGCCTGAGGCTTTGGATATGATCTCCGCGTTGTCGGTTATGACAGCGTCGAACCCGAGCTTTTCAAGCGCTTTTTGCACGCTCCTCAGGTTCCCCGCGCCGTAATCGATTATGGCTATAGGCATAGCGCCAGTGCTCCTATCACACCCACATCTTTTTTCAGCTTGGCAGGTATCACTTTTACCCTGACCCCTGATATGACGCATTCTTTCACTCTTTTGTTGATAGCATCGAAGAACGGCTTGCCAAAGGAACTTACCCCGCCGCCGACGATTATGGCTTCAGGATTTAGGATGTGAGCGATGTTGGCAAAGCCCGTGCCTATACGGTAGGCGGCCAGTTCGATCTGGGCTTTTGCTTTTTTGTTGCCCTTTTTCGCAAGCATCTCGATATCCCTTGGGGACATGCCTGCCTGTTTGTGTATGGCAGGTCCGGCTGCCATGCCTTCAAGATGGCCTTTCCTGCCGCATGGGCATTTAGGGCCGTTCATGTCGATCACCATGTGCCCGACCTCCCCGGCTGAGCCGGAAGAGCCCCTGAAAAGCTGTTTGTTTATCACTATCCCTCCGCCTATGCCGGTGGAGACCGTGACATAGACGAAATCACTGAATTTCTTCCCAGCCCCGAACCGGAGCTCTCCGATAGCGGCCGCATTGGCGTCGTTCTCAAGCACGACCTTTGTTTTTAGTCTCTTCTCCAGCATGGGACGAAGGGCCACCTTTCCCCATCCGGGAAGGTTGGGAGGGTTTACCACCGTGCCTGAAGAGGCTATCACAGGGCCGGGAGCGCCGACTCCGACGCATTTGATGCTGTTAAAAGGCCTGCCCGTCCCGATGCAAAGAGCGTTCACAAGGTCCGTCATCCTTGATACTACATGGGCAAGCCCGAGCTTTGCTTCGGTAGGGACGGTCTTGATCGCCAGGACCTTTCCTTTGTCAGTAGCTATGGCAGCCGATATCTTGGTCCCGCCGAGGTCTATGCCTATAATAGTATTTTTCATATAACAGATTATATCATCTGCCTAAAAGGAGTTCCCGCAAAATCAGTGTATAATTTACGTGAGGAGAACACCATGCAGGAAGAGATCAAGATAGCCCTCGACGAGAATACGGCAAAAGGCGTCTACAGCAATTTCGCGATGATATCCCACAGCGAGAACGAGTTCATAACCGATTTCATATTCGCCCATCCTCCGGTCGGGAAGGTGAGCTCAAGGGTGATAATGTCGCCCACCCAGGCAAAAAGGTTCCTTGCCGCCCTCGCTGAGAACCTCAAGTTGTACGAGGCGAAGTTCGGCACCATAAAAGAGCCATCTGAAAAGCAGGATTTCAGAATAAATATGAGCGTGAACTGATATGACGGGAACTCCCGAACAGCCGCATGTGATAGTAAGAGAGACGACCTTCGAACAGCTCTTTCACAGGGAGAACTTCCTGTGGAAGGTCCGCTGGGTATTTATCCTGTGGCTTATGGTATGGCTCTTCCTTCCTCACAAGGTCGAGCTGCCGGTAGGTCTCGGCTTCTTCATGCTCGTTGCGGCCGCCATCTATAACCTTATCGTCACGTTCGCTGTGACCACAAGGTACAGAAAGGCCCTGAGCCTGCTCACATTTTTCATTGACTCGCTATTCATCACGGTAGGCGTCTACCTTTCGGGAGGGATAAACTCAGAGCTGTGGCCTCTGTATTTCCTCAGCATTATGTTCGCTTCATCGATCATAAAATTCAAGAACGAGTTCTATCTGTGGCTTTTGGTATCGGCTCTCTACTTCATTGCATCCGGGCAGGCTGCAGGCGACCCGAACTTCTGGTCGGTATATCTTACCCGTGTCGTGACTTTCGGAGCTGTGACCTTTACTTCGTTCTTCATGTCGGGCATCGAGAGGGATATCAGAAAAAGGTCCGAGAACATGGCGGACGAGAACAAAACGCTTTACGACAGGGTAAGCAAGTTCAACAAAGAGCTGGAGGACAGGATCAACCGCGAAACGCAGGACCTTGCCAAAAGGTACAAGCAGCTTGAGATGCTGTATAAGGTCACGAGCGCGGTCTCCTCTGATATCGAGCTCGATCATCTTCTCAAGGCCGTCATAACCAGTGTAAGGGAAGGCCTCGGTTTCGACAGGGTCGGCATATTCGAGATCGATGACGACAGGCAGATAGTAAAAGGCCGCGTAGGGGTCGACAGGTCCGGCAATTTCGAGGTCATCGAGGACCAGGTGTTCAACCTTGAAGAAGAAGATAATAACTTTGCCCGTATCGCGGCAGGAAAGATCGACTATTTCTACACCGATGACGCGGATTCAGAGCTGCCCGAATCGCACAAGAGATATATGCAGCCGGGAATTGGTCAGAACGCGGTAGTGCCCATGAGAGCGTCGGGAAAAGTGCTCGGGATGATAGCGGTGGATAACGTGCTCTCGAACAAGGCCATTACAAAGGACGATCTTTCCCTTCTCCGCACTTTCGCCGACCAGGCGGGCATAGCGCTCAACAACGCAAGGCTTTACGGCAGGGAAAGAGAGACCCTTGTCAGGATGAAACGCCTTGAAGAGATAAAGTCGAATTTCCTCTCCAAGATGTCCCATGACCTCAGAACGCCTCTTACATCGATAAAAGAGTCGGTAGAGCTGCTGCTGCGCAAGGTGTTCGGGGAGCTTCAGCCAAACCAGGAAAAGTTCCTTAATATCGCCAAGCAGAACACCAGAAGGCTTACCGCTCTGGTGACCGAGATGCTCGACAGCGCCAAGATGGAGGCAAAGGAGCTCAAGCTCGAGCTCGGCAAGGTCAATCTGCACTCTCTTGTAGAGGAGGTCATATTCGAGCTCAACCCCCAGGCGGGCGAAAAGAATATCGCTCTGTCCTCGATGGTGGGGCGGCATCTTCCGCCTATACACGCCGACAAGGGAAAGGTCTACAGGGTCCTTTCAAACCTCATCGTGAACGCGGTCAGGTATACCGATGAAGGCGGCACGGTGATCGTTTCCTCCGAGGAGGGAGAGAGCGAGATCACGGTAACGGTAAAGGATACGGGCATAGGCATGACGCCCGAACAATTAAATAAAATATTCGAGAAATTCTACCAGATCGACGACCCGAACAAGAAAAAGATCGAAGGCGTCGGCCTTGGGCTCTATATAGCGAAAGAGATAGTGGAGGCCCACGGAGGCAGGATCTGGGCCGAAAGCGACGGTCCCGGTGCCGGATCGAGGTTCTGCTTCACTCTTCCAAAGGATAACTGATGGAACCTTTCAGACCTACATATGCCGAGATAGACCTTGGCAGATTGATGGGGAACATCTCGCTCATCAAGTCCTCTCTTAATAAGGGGACAAAGTTCATGGCCGTCGTAAAGGCCAACGCCTACGGCCACGGGGCCGTGGAGGTCGCAAAGGCGGCAGAAAGCGCCGGCGCCGACCGTCTGGGGGTCGCTACGCTCGGCGAAGCCCTTGAGATAAGGTCTTCGATGATCAAGACCCCGGTGCTCATACTCAGCGAGACCGACAGGCATTATCTTGAAAGGCTGTTCGACGCCGATATCACACCGACGGTCTATACTCTCGAAACGGCCAGGTCGCTTTCAGACCTCGCTGTCCAGAAAAAAAAGAAGATCGATATACACATAAAGATAGACACGGGCATGGGAAGGGTAGGGGTCATCTACACTGATGCTGTGCGTCTTGTGAAAGAGATCTCCGCTTTGCCGGGCATCGGGATAGAGGGGATATTCACCCATTTTGCAAAAGCGGATGAAAAGAGCAGCGACATGACCATGGTCCAGTTCAGGCGTTTTACCTCTATCCTTGACGAGCTTGAGCGCTCCGGGATAAGGCCGACAATAAGGCATGCCGCCAATTCCGCGGCATCGGTCCTCTTTCCCGAAACACAGCTTGATATGGTTAGGGTGGGGATATTCATGTACGGGCTTTGCCCTGCCGAAGGGGTCGGCGCGTCGATGGGGCTCAAACCGGTCCTTTCGTTCAGGACAAAGGTCCTTTATCAAAAAAGGGTCCCAAAAGGGATGACTCTGAGCTACGGCGCGTCATATGTCACCGATAAGGACACGAGCATAGCTACTCTGCCCGTAGGTTATGCCGACGGGGTGCCCAGATCGCTCTCGAACAAAGGATGCGTGCTCATTAACGGCAAAAGATATCCCATAGCGGGAAAAGTGACGATGGATATGGTGCTTATCGATACCGGTGATGATAAAATCAATATCGGGGATGACGCTGTCGTCATAGGACAAAGCGGTGATGCGTCCATCTCAGCCGACGAAGTGGCCTCCATGGACGGGACCATCAATTATGAGGTCCTTTGCGGTATAGCAAAAAGGGTCCCCAGGGTTTACGTACAATGACATACATATCTCTATACAGGAAATACAGGTCCCAGGACTTTGACGAGATCGTAGGGCAGGAGCCGATAATCCAGACCCTGAAGAACGCGATCTCTTCATCCAGGCTGGGGCATGCCTATCTGTTCACCGGACCCAGGGGCACGGGAAAGACCTCTACTGCCAGGATATTCGCGAAAGCCCTGAACTGCTCCGACAAAAAGGGCGACAATCCCTGCGGAAAATGCGACCAGTGCGTCAAGATAACCTCAGGGCATGCGCTGAACGTCATCGAGATAGACGCCGCCTCCAACAGGGGCATCGACGAGATAAGGGACCTCAGGGAAAAGATAAAGTACAAGCCTGTCGAAGGCAGATACAAGATCTATATCATCGACGAGGTCCATATGCTAACCTCAGAGGCCTTCAACGCGCTCCTGAAGACGCTTGAGGAGCCGCCGGCCGACACTCTTTTCATTTTGGCCACTACCGAGCCCCAGAAGGTGCCGGTAACTATCTCATCGAGGTGCCAGAGATTCGACTTCGGAAGGATCTCCTTCGACAAGATATCAGCCCATCTTAAGGCTATTGCCAAAGAAGAGGGTTTTAAGATCGAGGACGACGCGCTCCAGCTCATTGCCAGGTCATCCGAAGGGTCCCTCAGGGACGCCATATCACTTATGGACCAGCTCGTTTCGTTCTGCGAGGGCACGATAAAGGCAGAGGATGTTACCCAGGTGCTGGGAACGGCGGAGCCGGAATTCCTCTTTGAGATGGGCAGGGCCATACTTGGCAGGAACGATAAAGAAGTCCTTTCTCTTGTGGAGCGGTCGGTGAGCCAGGGAGTAAGCGTTCCTCAGCTGGCCAGGGACCTTGTGTATCATTTCAGGAACCTGATGCTCGTAAAGATCAAAGCGGATGAAATGCTCGACCTTTCAAAGGAGCAGATCAAGAGGCTTGCGGCTGAGGCTGAGAAATACCCGCTGAAAGAGCTCAAAGACACTGTAGTAGCTTTGTCCGGTGCCGAGACGGACATGAAGTGGCATCACAATCCCCGGATAGTGCTTGAAGTAGCGTTGCTGGAGATATTGGAAGAGGGGAAGGGAACGGGGGACAGGGCACAGGGGACAGGGGACAGGGCACAGGGAACAGGGGACAGGGAACAGGGAACGGGGGACAGGGTACAGGGTGCAGTCGGAATACTACCCCCTCAGTCCCTTTCGGGACCTCTCCCCCTTGGTAAGGGGGAGACCGCCGGCAGGCGAGAGGGGGTAACAGCCTCTTCCGACAAACTTTCAAAAGTGCTTTCTTCCTGGAAGGACGTCCTTTCAAAAGTGAGGGGAAAGACACTTTTCGGTTTTGTGTCCCTGAGCGAGGCGACCCCGAAAGGCACCGACACCAACGGCAGGATAGTACTTTCGTTCAGAAAAGGCTATTCCTTCCACAAATCCAGAGTTGAGGAGAACGCGAACAAGACCTGCATCGAGCAAGTGCTCTCCGATACGCTGGGGGAAAAGACCTTTATCACCTGCGTGCTAGAGGCAGAGGAGTCGCATCCGAGACCGCAGGAAAAAAGGACAAGTGCTGACGATATCGCCGAGCTTTTCGACGGCCAGATAATAACTTAATAGAAGGAGATCCCGACATGGACCTTGGCAACATGATGAAACAGGTACAGCAGATGCAGTCCGACATGAAAAAGATACAGGAGGACCTGAAGAACGAGGTCGTCTCCACCGGTGCCGGAAGGGGTGCCGTTGTGGTCACGGTGAGCGGGGAGATGGAGCTTAAGTCGCTTGTCATCGACCCCAAGCTCGCACCCATGAACGATCCCGCTCAGCTCGCGGAGCTGATAAAGTTCGCAGTTAACGAAGGTCTTGCCAAATCAAAGGAATCAGCCGCCAAGAAGATGGGAAAGATTGCGGGAGGCCTTAATATCCCGGGTCTTTCAGGGATGCTCGGGAAATAATGCCATCGACATATCCGGGTCCGATAAGCCGTCTTATCGAAGAGTTCATGAAGATGCCTGGCATAGGCCCTAAATCCGCCCAAAGGCTTGCTTTCTACATACTGTCGATACCCGAAAGCGAGGCCGACAAGCTAAGGGATGCTGTTTCGGAGGTCAAGAAGGGCATCAAGTTCTGTTCCAAATGCTACAACCTCACCGACAAGGATGTCTGCGCCGTCTGTTCCGACTCATCACGAGACCGGTCCATCCTTTGCGTCGTTGCCGAACCCAAGGACCTTATAGCCATCGAAAGGACGATGGAGTTCAAAGGGCTGTTCCATGTTCTGGGAGGGGTCATTTCCCCGCTTGACGGCATCGGCCCTGAAAGCCTGCGCATCAAAGAGCTGCTCAGGAGGCTCGATGACGGCGTTAAAGAGGTGCTGCTTGCGTTCAATCCTACCACCGAGAGCGAGGCGACGGTATTCTATCTGGCAAAGATACTCAAAGGCACAGGGATCAAGGTAACTCGCCTTGCTTACGGACTGCCTATAGGTTCCGATATGGATTTTGCCGACGAGGCGACATTGCTCAAAGCAATAGAAGGCAGGAGGGAATTACAATGACGGGTCAGATCAAATGGTACCTCGATAATCTAACGACCGTGCTTCTGAGGCCGATCTACTTCTATGTAAAGATGGAAAAAGGTCCCGTACAGGACAGGTCTTTCAGTTTTGTCCTGGGGTCCGGATGGCTGCTGGCCTTTCTGGCCGCATTCGGGGGGTATTCAATAGCTATATGGCCTATGCTCACGGGGCTTGTCGGGGGGCTTCCGGCAGTAAAAAAGCTTATCGTAGGTTTTCCTTTTGTCGTTCTGTCGCTTATGTTCTTCGTGATAATACTTCTGGTGGCCGCGGCCGTGTCGGTTGCCGCCATAACGGTGTTCTTCTATCTGGCGGGGATGGCGCTGGACAGGATATGCGTTCTTCTTGGCGGAAAGGCCTCTGCAGAGATGATAAAAGCCTGTTTCTATTCTTCCGCTGTCGTCTCGTTCCTGGCCGTTGACATAGTGTGGCTGATAATGGCCAAATACGGCCTGCTTTCGTTCCAGAATTTCCTCATCGGCACCAATATCCTGCTCTCGGTCATCATTTTTTATCTGTGGGGGCTTTGGAGCATAGCGGTCAGGAGAATTTACGGTTTTTCGAAACAAAAAAGCCTTTCGGCCACTTCATTTGCCCTCTTAATAATGTTATTATTACAGTTGATCGGCGCGATAAAGATATTGCCGGTCTTGGGAAGGTGGATAGTTTGATGAAAAAGATCACTGAGATCAGGTGGCACGGAAGGGGCGGACAGGGCGCGAAAACGGCCGCATTGCTCCTTGCTGATGCCGCGCTAAGCCTTGGTAAATATATCCAGGCTTTTCCGGAATACGGACCAGAAAGGATGGGAGCCCCGGTCACTTCGTTCGACAGGATATCCGACAGCCCGATAAGCCTTTATTACGGCATAAGCGAGCCGGATATCGTCATAGTCCTTGACCCGTCCCTGCTCGATTCGATCGATGTCGCTTCAGGCCTGTCAAAAGAAGGGGTTTTGCTGGTGAACACATCGCATACTCCCGCCGAAATAAGAGAAAAGATCAAGCTTAAAGGCTCGAAAGTTTTCACAGTTGATGCTTCGGCGATCTCAGTCGCGACAGTAGGCAAAGATATCCCCAATACTCCGATGTTAGGGGCCATGATCAAGGCAACGGCACTGCTTGATTACGCTCATTTCCTGTCAGACCTTGAGACGAAACTTTCAAAGAAATTCGCGTCAAAGCCCGAGATCGTTGCCGGCAACCTCAATGCCGTCAAAAGGGCTTTTGAAGAAGTGAAGGGAGAGTAATATGTCACTATTGGGATGGAAGGACCTTCCCGCCGGGGACGTGCTTGAGGGCGGGACAGCCGAAAAATTCCACACCGGCGATTGGAGAACAAGAAAACCTCTGGTCGACAAAAAGACCTGCATCAACTGCCTTTTCTGCTATATGGCATGTCCCGATTGCGCCATACAGGTCAAGGACGGGAAAATGGAAGGCTTTAACTACGACTTTTGCAAGGGATGCATGATCTGCATGACGGTCTGCCCGACGAAGCCCGTCAAAGCTATCAGCATGTCCAAAGAAAGATAATTAGAAAGGGAATACAATGTCGCATTTTGCTGCAAAGACCGGTAACGAAGCAATGGCGGAAGCGCTCAGGCAGATAAACCCTGACGTAGTTGCCGCATATCCCATAACTCCCGCGACCGAGATAGCCATGATATTCGCCCAGTATGTCGCCGACGGACTGGTCAACACCAAGTTCGTGACGGTAGAGAGCGAACACAGCGCGATGAGCGCGACCCTTGCCGCTTCGGCCGCAGGTGTCAGGGCAATGACAGCCACCTCTTCGCAGGGGCTTGCTCTCATGTACGAGATGCTGCCTATCGTCTCCGCTCTCAGGCTTCCCATAGTGATGCCTGAGGTCAACAGGGCGATCAGCGGACCCATAAACATCCACTGCGACCACAGCGACACGATGGCCGCCAGGGACTTCGGATGGATACACATCTTCTCCGAGAACCCTCAGGAAGCCTACGACAATACGCTCCAGGCCATAAAGATAGCCGAGCATATGGACGTAAGGCTGCCTGCCATGGTAACGACGGACGGCTTTATCATCAGCCACTGCATGGAGAGGATAGAGCTCATCGACGATAAGATCGCAAAAGATTATGTAGGCGAGTACAAGGCAGTAACCAACCTTCTTGATGTCGACAATCCCGTGACGGTCGGCGCTCTCGACCTGAGGGACTATTATTTCGAGCACAAGAAGCAGGTCGCCGAAGCGATGATCGCCTCAAAAAAGGTGATACTGGAGATCGGCAGGGATTTCGGCAAGAAGTTCGGCCGTGAATACGGTTTCTTCGAAAAATACAAGCTTGACGACGCCGAGGTCGCTCTTATCTGCCTGGGCTCTACGGCAGGTACGGCCAGGGTCGCTATCGATGCGTTAAGGGAAAAGGGCGTTAAGGCAGGGCTGCTTAAGCTCCGCGTGTTCAGGCCGTTCCCGGGGGACGAGATAGCCGAAGCCCTTAAGGACGTTAAGGTAGTAGGCGTGATGGACAGGGCTGACGGCTATGCCGCTATGGGCGGTCCGCTGTTCACCGAGGTCCGCAGCGCAATGTACTCAAAAGACAAAAAGCCTGTTGTTGTCGACTACATCTACGGGCTTGGCGGCAGGGAGATCAACAACCATGATATCGAAGAGATATACATGGAGCTGAAAGAGATCACAACTAAAGGGGCAAAGGGAAGCGAGATAAGGTATAAAGGCCTTCGCGAGACCGCGGCCCGGGGAGGCAAATAGCAATGGCAACAATTAAAGATCTTGCGGCAAGAGAGGACAGGCTGACCGGCGGACACAGGATGTGCCCCGGATGCGGAGCTCCCATCATCGTAAGGCAGGTCATGATGGCCATAAAAGAGCCGGTGGTCGTCACCTGCGCGACAGGCTGCCTTGAAGTGTCCACGACCATATTCCCGTATTCCGCATGGAAAGTGCCTTTCCTTCACAGCGCTTTCGAGAACGCTGCAGCTTCTGTAAGCGGTCTTGAATCCGCGTACCGTGCCATGAAGGACAAATGCAAGATAGACAAGGACATCAAGTTCATTGCATTCGGCGGGGACGGCGGCACATATGACATCGGTTTCCAGGCCCTTTCGGGTGCTATGGAGAGAGGTCATGACATACTTTACGTCTGCTACGACAACCAGGCCTACATGAACACATCGGTGCAGCGTTCAAGTGCCACTCCGATAGGGGCAAGCACGACAACCGATCCTTCGGGAAAGATATCCGGCGGAAAAAGGATGTCCAGGAAAGACCTTACCGAGATAATGGTCGCCCACGAGATCCCGTATGTTGCGCAGAGCGCCTGCGGACAGTGGATGGACCTGACCAAGAAGGTTGAAAAGGCAATGAGCATCAAAGGGCCGAAGTTCATAAACGTCCTTCAGCCGTGCATGCTCGGCTGGGCTTACCCTATGGAGATGACCGTTGACCTGGCCAAACTGGCAATGGATACCTGCTTCTGGCCGATCTACGAGGTAGAGAACGGCAAGTACAAGATCAACTATAAGCCGAAGGAAAAAAAGCCTATTACCGAGTTCCTGAAGCCTCAGGGAAGGTTCAGGCATATATTCAGCCCTGCCAACAAGCAGGTGCTTGATGACCTTCAGGCCGATACGGATAAAAGATGGGAACTTTTGCAGAAAAAAGCCGAATGTTTCCCTATGCAATGACCAGGAGGAGCAAATGAACCAGAAACAACTTGCGGAAAAGCTTGCCGAAAAGTTCGATGAAAAAAGGTCCAAGATGGAGAATGTCCTTGAGACCGCTCTTGAGCTCATCACCGAAGCGCTCGTAAAAGGCGAAAAGGTGAGGCTTGTAGGCTTCGGTAATTTTTCCGTCAAGCTGAGAAAGGGACGGCTCGGCAGGAACCCGCGCACAGGCGAGAAGATGGACATCTCCTCGACCAAGTGCCCGAGCTTTGTTGCCGGTTTCAACCTGAAAAGATCTATCAGAGGTAAATAATTGCCTGACATAAAGATCTCTGACGCACTCAAAAGCCTTCTTGAGGTCTTGCCGCCGAGGATCAAGGATAAGATCTATTCTTCCATGGACTTTTCCGATATGGTCGAGGTCATACTTGATCTCGGCAAGATGCCGGAGGTCCGCTTTGAAAAAAAGGTCATCTATCTTGAGGATGAGACCGTAACCCAGGACGACATAGACCACGTCACCTCGCAGGTCGGACAGTTCACCACGGATAACAGGGCAGGTATAGAGCGCACTCTGCACAGGATATCGGCCATACGCAACAGGACAGGGAAAATTATCGGGCTTACGTGCAGGGTCGGCAGGGTAGCATACGGCACGATAGACATAATCAAGGACATGGTCACATCGGGCAAGAGCATACTTTTTATGGGCCCTCCCGGAATAGGCAAGACCACAAAGCTGAGAGAGGCCGCAAGGGTACTGTCTGACGAGAACAAGAAACGCGTCATCGTCGTTGATACCAGCAATGAGATAGCCGGCGACGGCGATATCCCGCATACGGGCATCGGCCGGTCGCGCAGGATGCAGGTCCCGACCCCGGAAAAGCAGCACGCGGTCATGATAGAGGCGGTCGAGAACCACATGCCCGAGGTCATCATCATAGACGAGATAGGCACCGAAGAAGAGGCGGCCGCTGCCAGGACGATAGCCGAAAGAGGCGTTACCCTCATCGGCACGGCCCACGGCATCACCCTTGAGAACCTTGTAGCCAACCCCACATTAAGCGACCTTGTCGGAGGTGTCCAGACCGTCATACTGGGGGACGAAGAGGCCAAAAGAAGAAAAACTCAAAAAGCCATACTCGAAAGAAAAGCCCCTCCCACGTTCAATGTGATCATCGAGATAAGGGAGAGGGACGTTATGGCCATTTACAGCGATACTGCCGCTGCAGTCGACCAGCTCCTCAGAGGCAAAAGGCCACTTCCGGAGATGAGGATACGCAAGCCCGACGGACAGATAGAGATACAGCAGACCGGGCCGGAAGAAATGCCCGAGATCATCCCCGACGATGTTATCGAGAAGGTCGTTATGGAAAAAGGCGACAAGGAGACCTTTATTTACGCGCTCGGCCTCAACAACAACCGCCTTCAGAGGGCGATCAACGGGCTCGGTATCTCGGCAAATGTCGTGGATGACGCTGAGATCGCGGATATCGTTCTTACCGTCAGGGCAAAGGCTTCGGCCGGCTCTAAGGCAGCCAAGCTCGCCAAGACCCACAATATCCCTCTGCATATCATCAAAGGCAACTCCCACTCCCAGATGATGCGTTTTCTCAAGAACTACTTCAAGATAAATTCCGATTACGGAGATGTCGACCAGGCGGCTTTCGACGAGGTGGAATACGCCGTGCAAAAGGTGAGGACTACAGGTAAGTCGGTCGAGCTGTCACCCCAGAACTCATTCATCCGCAGGATGCAGCATCAGGTCATAGAACGTCATAATCTTGAATCAAAGTCGGTAGGGGACGAGCCCAACCGCAAGGTCAGGATATATCCCCGCTCAAGGTAGGTCCGCTGCCGGTCTTAAGTTCGATATGCTTTTTCCACCTGTTGTCGTCCCTGTCCGGGAAATCGCTCCTGTAATGCGCGCCTCTTGATTCCGTCCTCTTAAGCGCCGAAACGGCTATCATCTTTGCTATCTGGATAAGATTGAGCAGTTCGGTGCCCTCAAAGCTTGATGGGGAGGTCCCTGTCTCCTCAGCCAGCAGGTCCAGCTTCTTGAGTGCGCTTTCTATGCCTTTACCGTCCCTTACAATGCCTACATCCTCCCAAAGAAGCTTCTTTATGAAGTGTTTATGTCTGGCATATTCTTTTGAAGTGAACTTGTCTTTGGCCTCGTCCGGCAGACTGCCGCAAAGACCTTTTGAGGGCGCAGCGGTCCTTTCTTTTACATATCCTATCGCCGAAAGGGCGGCCCTTTCCCCGAAAACTATGCCTTCAAGCAGAGAGTTGCTGGCAAGGCGGTTCGCCCCGTGCACGCCGGATGACATCACTTCGCCTGCCGCCCAAAGGCCCTGAACGCATGTCCTTCCTTCAAGATCTGTCTTTATCCCTCCCATGAGATAATGCGCTGCCGGGGCCACGGGGATATCGTCGCAGGTTATGTCTATACCGAACTGTTTGCAGGTCTTGTAGATGGTAGGGAACCTTTTCTTTACTTTTTCAGGGTCTATACCAGACAGGTTCAGGTGCACATGGTCCGAATCGGTCTTTCTCATCTCCTCGAATATGGCCCTTGAAACGATGTCCCTCGGAGCAAGCTCAAGCTGCTTATGATATTTTTCCATGAACCTTGTGCCGTGCTTGTTGAGCAAAATGGCCCCTTCGCCGCGCACGGCTTCGGAGATAAGGAACTGGGGAAAAGCTATCTCTTCGCCTATGCCTTTGAACATTACAAGCGCTGTCGGATGGAACTGTATGAACTCCATGTCCCTTATCACGGCCCCCGCCCTGTAAGCCATGGCTATACCGTCGCCTGTCGCGAATTCCGGCGTTGTCGTGTAAAGATATGCCTGGCAGGCGCCGCCTGTAGTCAGGATGACGGACTTTGACAGGAAACAGACCTCTTTTTTGCCCTTAAGGTCGTAGGCGACTATTCCCGAGCATTTGCCGCCGTCCATAATCAGGTCCTTGCCGAAGAAGAAGTTCTTTACCTGTATGTTATTGTCCTTTATCACTCTCGCGGCCAGGGTCTGAGCTATCTCTTTGCCGGTGTAATCGCCTGCATGGAGTATCCTTCTCCTTCGGTGGGCGCCCTCGATGTTCAGCTCGAACTTGCCTGCAACGGTGTCAAAATCGGCACCCATGCTGATGAGCTCTTTAACGCGTTCTACACCGTCATTGACCAGCACCCCGACCGCATCGGTCTCGCAAAGTCCGGCGCCGGCGTAAAGCGTGTCTTCGAGATGGTATGAGGTGGAATCCTTTTCCTTGTCGAGGGCCACTGCAATGCCGCCCTGGGCTTTTTGTGTCGCGGTCTCTTCGGTTTTTCCTTTGGTGAGCAGGATCACCGATCCGTGCCTGCTTGCGGTCAAAGCGGCGCGGAGCCCCGCTATCCCGCCTCCCACTATGAGGAAATCGGAATTGAAAATGTCCATTGTTAGATGTATTATAACATTGAGGTAAAAATGCCTGACTTTGAAGGTTTTGTAAGGTTCCTGACGTTCATCAACCAGAGCTGGAAGTTCAAGGGGACGGGGCTTCTGGCGCTTGGCGTTCTTGCCTTGCTTTTTGCTTATTATCTGCAGAAAAGGGGTAACAGCAGGGACTACAGTTTCTGGCTGTTCGTCACAGTATCCCTGATCATAGTGCTTTACGGTGCGGTGATCCTTCTGCTTCAGCCGGCATGGTGGAATCCGCCTGTTTAAGTCAAAGGTCAAAAGTCAAAAGGCAAAAGTAAAAATCATAAGTAGAAAGTGTTAAAATATAATTGTCCGGAACTTATTCCTTTTAAATTAAACTTTTGACCTTTGACTTTTGCTTTTTGACTTAGTGATTTGCGGGATCGTCCAACGGTAGGACGCCAGTCTCTGGAACTGGTTATCTTGGTTCCCTGCCCGCCATCGCTGGGGCTTGATATGGAGGATCGTCCAACGGTAGGACTTCAGTCTCTGGAACTGAATATCCTGGTTCGAATCCAGGTCCTCCAGCTCAGGCTCCGGCAGGCGGGGAATCCAGGTCCCGCAGTTTATTCCCTGGCTGAATGACCTCAACAAGAAACAGTTCTTCTCAAAAGATAAACACTACAACAAGCTAAGACAGGGGATAAACTGCTATCGCGTCCAGCGATAAGGCCTCCCTTTATTCCCTCGCCCCCTTCTTCACTCCCATCCCCTCCATCCCTTCATTCCCTTTCTGCTAAAAAAGTGGGTGCGGAGAATAGGAAAAGGGATATATGGGAAAGAAGGGAAAGAGGTGGAAGATGGGGAGGGGAGACAAGGGAAACAAGGGAAACAGGTGGAAGAGGGGAAAGGGAAACAAGGAAAAGTAAATGAATCGAACCCTCTTCAACCCCTCAACCCTTCAACCCTTTCCCTTTATCACTTCTTTCCCATATTTCCCTTCTTTCCCATTCTGCTAAATAAACCCAAACTTCCCCTTCGGCTTCTCTTCTGTTCGAATGATCTGTTTGATGGCGCGAAATATTACGATGATGTCATCATCTATCTTTCCGATCTTATGCTCAAGTTCCCTGATCTTATCACCAAGCTCTTTATTTGACGCTATCATCCTGCGCAGCTTAACAAATGTCCGCATTATCGCGATGTTGACCTTCACAGCCCTTTCACTATTCAGTATGGAAGACAACATAGCGATGCCCTGTTCTGTAAAAACGAATACATTGGGTGAGTGCTTAATTTTTGAACTTATCACAAATTGTGATAAGTTCATTATCTCTTCTCTAGTGAGGTCGAACATAAAATCCTCCGGAAAACGGCCCAGATTTCTTCTTACCGCCTGATTTAAGACCCTTGTCTCAACTCCGTATAATGATGCCAAGTCCCTGTCCAACATCACTTTTTGACCTCTGATAATAAGTATTTTGTTCTCAATTATCTCAATAGGGACCAAATTGTCGTCTTTTTCAGCAGAAACAGCTGTTTTTATATTCTTTTTGCCCATATATAGCTCCTTTTGCGCATATACAAGCAATTTGTCCGCCGTTATTTATAGCAGAATGGGAGTAGGGGATGGAAGAGGTGGATGTGGAGGAAGGGGCAAGGGAAACAAGGGAAATAAGGGAAACAAGGGAAATAAGGGAAACAGGTGGAAGAAGGGAAGGGGATAAAAGGGAAA
>CAZHHM010000018.1:25984-37454 GCA_964532225.1 uncultured bacterium
GGGAAACAAGGAATGAAAGTCAAAGGTCAAAAGTCAAAAGGCAAACGATCCCTTTTTGCCTTCACGGGCCCTTTCTTCTATAAAGATCCCATTTTTCCCTTCACCCCCTCGCCCCCTTCTTCACTCCCATCCCCTCCATCCCTTCCATCCCTTTTTTCATTCCATCCTTGACCTTTCCTCTCCCGTATTATAAATTGTGCATGTAATGAAAAATGTATTAAGGACTTTTGCATTTGTATTGTTGGCTGCGTTAGCCTCCGGCTGCGGGTCTTCAGGTTCGTCCGGTACAATAGTCCCAGGCACCGATCTTCTTTACCCCATCTATCCCGATACCGATTCAGCCCCAGTTCTTACTTTCTACTGGGGTTCCCCTCGGGCTACTTCAGTTCCTCCAACAGTCTCAGGCATCGGGCGTTACGGGGAGTGGGACGGGGGAGGGAATTATTTCAAGACCGGCTATGAGCCGGCAACGGAGATCGAGATCAGGTCAACGTCCTTTGCCGAACCGGTGTACACGAACTGCAGCGGAACGGTCGTTAAAAAAGGTGACGTTTCGACCAATGTCTACGGCCAGGAGGTCAGCTATCTCAGCATAAGGTACGGAAGAAAATATGTTGTCAAGCATCTTCACCTTGCCGACATACCTTCTTCGATAACTGTCGGAAGCACCGTCGATAAAGGGACCCTGATCGGATATACCGAAAGGATGGGCACGGCTTTCGGGTTCTGGGAGATCGAGATGAACGTCATCAGGTCTGACGAGGTGGTCGCCGTTCCTCCTGACAGTTACTTTGACAGTGCCTCAAGAACAGTCCTTGCGGCCATATTGAGAGGTGAAGGGGAGTCTTCTTGGGCCCTTGAACTGACCTCGCCCACATCTGAAGGCTGGGTATCTTATGTAGGGACCCGTGAAATGTGGGGCGATGCGGCCAAATGCGGTATAAGACGCCCGGAGAACTACCGGGGTCTTGATACCTTCCTTTCGGCCTATGGGCTTGACTGGGTCATAGCTCCCTGAGGCCTTTGCCCGTTTCCCTTGACCCTCATGCCCCAATGTGCTAATATTTAATTAACTTTTAGGTCCGTACGAGACAGTGGGTCACCCCCACTTTTTGTTTTATATAAGGGTAAAAGCGGAAAAGGTATAAAAAATGAAGAAAATCGAAGGTTTTGCCAATATGCTCAGCGTCCTTGAGAAGGAAAAGAACATCCCCAAGGACATGCTTATATCAGCCGTTGAAGCGGCCCTGCTGTCAGCCAGCAAAAAGAAGTTCCGCAACCAGGACAATCTCTTTGCCAAGCTCGAAGCCGACGGCAGTTTCAAGGTGTTCGCCAAGAGGGTAGTAGCTTCAACCGTTGAGGATGAAGAACTTCAGATAAGCCCTGAGGACGCCAAAAAGATCAACCCCGAAGCCGAAGAAGGCTCCGAGGTCGAGGTCGAAGTGACCCCTGCAGACCTAGGCAGGATGGCCGCACAGACAGCCAAACAGGTCATCATGCAGAGGATCAGAGAGGCCGAAAAAGAGCTTTCTTTCGAGGAGTTCAGCAAGAAGCAGGGCGAGCTCGTTAACGGCATTGTTCAGCAGAGGGAGTTCAACGGCTATCTTATAAATCTCGGCAGGATCGAGGTCCTTCTTCCTTTCACCGAAATGCCTCTTGGCGAAACGCTCCGCAACAAGGACAGGGTAAAGCTTTTCGTCGTCGAAGTTAACAAGAACACAAAAGGCCAGATGATCATGGTCTCCCGAACACATCCGGGGCTTATCCGCAAGCTGTTCGAGCTTGAGGTCCCTGAGCTATCCGAAGGCGTGCTCGAGATAAAGAACATAGTCAGGGAAGCCGGCCGAAGGACCAAGATCGCCATACAGTCAAGGGATCCTAACGTAAGCGTAGTGGGCACCTGCGTCGGCCACATGGGCGCCAGGATACAGAACATCGTCAGGGAGATAGGCAACGAGAGGATAGATATCATCGAATGGAGAGAGGAGCCCAAGGCCTATATCACTAACGCCCTGAGCCCGGCAAAGCCGATCAAGATAGACCTCAACAAGGACATTATGACCGCGTCTGTCATGGTGCCCGACAGCCAGCTTTCACTTGCCATAGGCAAAGAAGGCCAGAACGTAAGGCTTGCTTCAAAGCTTACCGGCTGGAAAATAGATATTTCAAGCGAGACCGGCGAGAAAAAGACCGAAAGCGCAGAAGCAAAGCCGGCCGAACCTAAAGCAGAAGGGAACCCTGATGCAGAAGAAAAAGTCTCCGGCTCCGGCCAAGATTAAGGTCGATGCCCTTGCAAAAGAGCTGAACGTAGACGTAAAGCTCCTTCTCGGACATCTTAAGGACCTTGGTATACCCGCCAAAACAAAGGCGTCTTCAATTGATGAGGCCTCAGCGCAGATAGTTAAAGGCCTGGTCAGCAAGACCCCTAAAAAGGACGAGCCAAAAAAGGAACAGCCGCCGGTAAAGGCTGCGGCCACTGTAAAGCAGAAAGAAGCCACGAAAGCTCCTCCTGCGCCTGTAAAAGCGGATATCCCGGCAGCAAAACCAGCTGTCAGCGAGCCGAAAAAAACAGCGGAAGTGCCCGTTGCAAAAGCGCCTGCTCCGGCTCCGGTTGCGTCACCCGCACCTGCTCCTGCACCGGTACCTGCACCAATGCCTTCTCCCGCTCCCGTACAGCCGGCAGAAGTAAAGCCAAAACTTAAACAGGTAGTTCTCTCATCAGGTGAGATCACCGTAAAAGACCTTGCTGCAAAGCTCGAGCTGAAAGCTGCGGAGCTCATCAAAGAACTGATGATGCGCAAGATACTTGCCACCATCAATCAGCGCATAGCAATGGACGTCGTAAAAGAGATATGCCTTAAGTTCGGGTTCGAAGTGAAAGAAGAGGAGAAGAAAGAGCTTAAAGGCGCTTCAGCAGACAATATCGATCCTTCAAAGCTGCTCCCTAGGCCGCCGGTCGTTACCATCATGGGCCATGTCGACCACGGCAAGACCAAGCTCCTTGACGCCATCAGAAAGACCAACGTTATCGATACCGAGGCCGGAGGCATCACTCAGCATATCGGCGCGTATCAGGTAGAGATCAACCATAAAATGATCACTTTTCTCGATACACCGGGCCATGAAGCTTTTACCGCTCTCCGTGCCAGAGGCGCGGAATCAACAGACATTGTCGTGCTTGTCGTCGCGGCCGATGACGGCGTCATGCCCCAGACAAGGGAGGCAATAGACCACGCCAAAGCTTCGGGTGCCCCGATAATCGTCGCGGTCAACAAAATTGACAAGCCCTCCGCCAATCCCGACAGGGTCAAGCAGCAGCTTAGCGAGCTCGACCTGACCCCCGAAGAATGGGGAGGCCAGACCGTAACGGTCGGCGTCAGCGCTATAAAAGGCACCGGGATAGAGACCCTTCTTGAAATGATACTGCTTGTCGCCGAGATGCTTGAGCTCAAGGCCAACCCGAACACAAAGGCCTCCGGCGTTGTGGTCGAATCGATGATGGATAAATCCATGGGGCCTGTCGCTACCGTCCTTGTTAAGCAAGGGACCCTTAAGGTAGGCGATGCTTTCGTATCAGGAGTTACCAGCGGAAGGATCAGGGCCCTCATAAACGATAAAGGCAAGAGGATATCAAAGGCAGGACCCGCTACGCCGGTAAAGATAATGGGTATCAACGAGGTGCCGGCCGCCGGAGATATATTCCAGGTGCTCGAAAATGACAAGGCCGCAAGGGCAGTTGCTGAGAAGAACAGGCTTGAATCTGATCCTTCAAAGTTCAGAGGCAAGGTCCTTTCGCTCGAGGATTTCTCAAAACAGGTGAAATCAGGGGAGCAGAAGCTGCTCAACCTCATAATCAAGGCCGATGTGCACGGCTCTCAGGAAGCTATAGTCAGCTCTCTCGAGGACCTTACATCGGGCAACGTCAAGACCCACATCGTCAGGAACAGCACCGGCAACATCACACTGAGCGATATCATGCTGGCAAAGGCTTCTTCAGCCATCATAGTCGGATTTAACGTTGATTTTGAAGGGGATTCAAGGTCCATAGCCGAGACCGAAGGCATAGATGTCCGCATGTACAGGATAATCTACGAGGTCATCGACGATATCAAGATGGCGCTTGAAGGCATGCTCGAGCCCGAGTACGAGGAGGTCCTTACCGGACACGCTGAGGTCAGGGCTCTTTTCAAGTTCTCAAAAGTGGGCGTTATAGCGGGATGCTTTGTTACCGACGGAAAGATAGTCCGCGGGACAAGCTCCAGGGTATTGAGGGAGTCCGAAAAGATGTTCGAAGGCAAGCTCTCCACCCTCAAAAGGTTCAAGGACGACGTGAAAGAGGTCTCTTCCGGAATGGAATGCGGAATAACTTTTGATGATTTTGACGCTATCAAACAGGGCGATATCATCGAGACTTACGAGATGAAGGTCAAAAGGAAAAATGTCAAGGCCTGACAGGGTCGGACAACTGATCAAGATAGAACTTTCCGAGATAATCCGGAAAGAAGTGGATGACCCGCGCATAGGCTTCATCACCATTACCGATGTCTCCGTTTCCCCCGACCTTGAGAACGCGAAAGTGTTCGTCAGCGTACTCGGTTCCGACGAAGAAAAGACCAACACCATGGCCGGTCTTGAGGCCGCCAAAAAATTCATCAGAGGCAGGCTCGGTCCCAAGCTTGAGCTCCGCCTTGTGCCTAAGCTCTCATTTGAGCTTGACTCATCCATAGAGCGCGCTTCAAAGGTCTGGGGGCTGATGAAAAAACTTAAACAAGATGGATAATATCGTCGATGCCGTAAATAAGGCGGGAAGCTTCCTTCTCGTGATGCATGTCGATCCCGACGGCGACACGATAGGCTCCTGCTCCGCCTTTGCCCAGGCCCTTCGCAAAATGGGCAAGTCCGCCGTGATATTCTCGGGCGGGCCCGTTCCCGAGATATACCGCTTCCTTAAAGGCACTGAAAATGTCATCAGCGAGCTGAACGACGATATGCGCTTTGACGCTACGGTGGCTTTTGACTGTTCCACGATAACAAGGATCAAAGGCGGGGAGGAGATCAAGAAATACTCGCCTCTCCTGATCAATGTCGACCATCACGAAGACAACTCAAGGTTCGGTGCCATAAACTACGTCAGGAAGGCCTCGTCCACGGGCGAGATAGTCTATCAGCTACTCAGAAAGTTCAAGGCGGAGTTCGATGCCGATATTGCCGCTTCGCTCTATACGGCCATCGTCACCGATACGGGCTCTTTCAGGTACGGCAACACTACCGCTTCCGTATTTAAGATAGTTTCAGACCTTGTTAAGCACGGGGCCGATCCGCACGACATAGCCACAAGGATATACGAGGCCAAGACCATCTCCGAGATAAAGATACTGGGCAAAGCGCTGGGAAGCCTTGAGACAGTGCTTGACGGAAGTATCGCCTGGATTCTCCTTTCAAAAGAGGATATCGACTCTAGCGGGGTCACGAACGAGGAGATAAACGGCATCGTGGACCATCTGCGCTCCATTAAGACCGTTGATGTTGCTTTCCTTGTCAGGGAGCTGGGGGATGGGAAAGTAAAGGTCAACCTGAGGTCAAAGACAAAGAACATACAGAAAATAGCCAGGCTCCTTGGCGGAGGAGGGCATCCCAGGGCTTCAGGCGCCGTTCTTGCCGGAGGACTTGAGGATACCAGGGACAGGATCATAACCAGCGTCAAAGAGCTATGGACGGAATTATAAACGTACTTAAACCCTCCGGAGTTTCCTCGTTCAGGGTCGTAAAGATGATCAAGCGCATCACGTCTTCAAAAAAGGTCGGGCATTGCGGAACCCTTGACCCTATGGCTACAGGCGTCCTGCTTATCTGCGTAGGAAAAGCCTGCAAGAGCGCTTCCGACCATCTCGGCTCGGACAAAGAATACGAGGCCGATATAGTATTCGGTATCTCTACCGATTCGGGCGACAGTGACGGCAAAGTGACAGCTTCAATGCCTGTATCTTTGACAGGAGAGCAGGTCGAAAAAGCCGTCCTTTCTTACAAAGGGGATATCGAACAGGTCCCACCCATGGTCTCCGCGCTCCATCACAAAGGGCAAAGGCTGTACGAGCTTGCAAGACAGGGAAAAACAGTTGAAAGGGCGCCCCGGTCGGTTAAAATATATGACATCGGGCTTCTGGCATACGAGCCTTCCGAAAATCCCAAGGCCACGATAAGAGTATCATGTTCAAAGGGGACTTATATCAGGACGCTTTGCGAGGACATCGGCAAAAAGCTCGGGGTCCCGGCGCATGAGACAAGGCTGGTAAGGCTCAGGAGCGGCAAATACCGTATCGAGAACAGCCTTAAGGTCGAAGATATCGAAAAAGCCGTAAAAGAAGGAAGGGCCGCGGAGATATTCAGCGATGGACATTGAAAAAAAGATAGTCGGGCTCAGAAAGGCCGTCAGGGAGCATGACCGCCATTATTATGTCGAGGACGCTCCCAGGATATCCGACAGGGAGTACGACCTCTTATACAGGGAGCTTGTCGACCTCGAAAAAGAGTATCCGGAGCTCATAACTCCCGATTCTCCCACGCAAAGAGTAGGCGGAGCGCCTCTTGAAAAGTTCAATACTGTCAGCCACTCTACGCCGCTCCTCAGCCTTGATAACGCTCTTGACCTTGAAGAACTTGGCGAGTTCGACCGGAGAGTGAAGAAGAACCTCGGGACAGGTGACGATATCGAGTACTGCTGTGAGCTAAAGATAGACGGCCTTGCAGTGTCGCTAGAGTACAGCGGCGGAGAGTTCCGCAGGGGCTCTACCCGCGGCGACGGGACCACAGGAGAGGATATCACCCTCAATCTCCGCACCATAAAGGCCATACCTCTCAGCATCGAAGAAAAGACGGATATCGAGGTCAGGGGAGAGGTCTTCCTGCCGTTAAAGGACTTTTATGCTCTGAACGAAGAGAGGGAAAAAGAGGGAGCGGCTCAATTTGCCAATCCCAGGAACGCTGCGGCGGGTTCATTGAGGCAGCTGGACCCCAATGAGACCGCCAAAAGACCTCTCAGCATGTTCTGCTATTCGGCCGTCACGAAAAGCGTGATATCCGCGACCCAAAAAGGAGTTCTCGAAAAGCTTGGCGGGCTTGGTTTCAGGGTGAACCCTGAGGTGAGGACCTTTAAAGGAATTGAGGATGTTATTGATCACTGCAGGTCATTTGAAGAAAAAAGGGACAAGCTTGACTATGAGATCGACGGCATCGTCGTAAAGGTGAATGAGCTGGCCCTGCAAAAAAAGCTGGGTTCGACCATGAAGAGCCCGAGATGGGCCATCGCCTACAAATTCCCGCCTCAGCAGAAAGAGACCGTTGTGGAGAGCATAGACGTCCAGGTCGGAAGGACCGGCACCTTAACTCCCGTGGCAAGGCTGCGTCCGGTAAGGGTAGGCGGGGTGGTCGTAAGCAATTCCACTTTGCATAATGAGGATGAGATACGGCGAAAGGATATCAGGACAGGCGATCATGTGATCATACAGCGGGCAGGTGATGTGATACCTCAGGTGCTGAGGGTGCTCGAGGACAAAAGAACGGGACGCGAGAAGGTCTTCCATATGCCCAAAAGATGTCCCGTGTGCGGAGGGTCGGTGCAGCGGAATGAGGAAGAAGCCGCTCTGAGATGCATTAATTCATCATGTCCCGCAAAGCTCAAAGAATCCATAAGGCATTTTGCGAGCCGCCAGGCGATGGACATCGAAGGGATAGGCGAAAGCATAGCCAATGACCTCGTTGATAAAGGCCTGGTCAGGGATGCGGCAGATCTTTACTATCTCAAAAAAGAGGATATCCTTTCGATCGACCGAAAGGCGGACAAGTCCGCTGACAACATAATATCTGCTATCGGCGGCAGCAAAGAGCGCGGGCTTGAGCGGGTGCTTTACGGCCTGGGGATAATGAACGTGGGCAGGAAAGCGGCCGAACTGCTGGGCGTGATATTCAAAGATATCGACGCTCTTGAAAGCGCAGGGGTAGAGGACCTTACAAAGATAGACGGGGTAGGGC
The DNA here is from genome assembly GCA_964532225.1 of uncultured bacterium. Classification (GTDB taxonomy): domain Bacteria; phylum Margulisbacteria; class WOR-1; order JAKLHX01; family JAKLHX01; genus CAZHHM01. The sequence goes on from CAZHHM010000018.1 coordinate 34,013, forward strand.
CCAAGATAGCGGATTCCGTTGCCATGTTCTTTGCCGAAAAAGCCAATAAAAAAGTGATCGAAAAGCTGAAAAAAGCCGGGGTCCTGCTAAAGAGCAAGACGTCCGCCCGTTCGGGAAAGCTGAGCGGTATGACATTCGTGTTCACGGGGGCTATTTCAATGGCCAGAGAAGAGGCCGAAGAAATGGTAAAGAGCGAAGGCGGAAAGACCTCGTCCTCGGTGAGTTCTAAAACGTCCTATGTTGTCGCCGGCGACGACGCAGGGTTAAAGCTTGAGAAAGCAAAAAAGCTCGGGGTCAGGATAATTGATGAAGATGAGTTCAGGAGGATGATTGGGTAGCAGTTGGCAGTTAGCAGCTGGCAGCTGGTCCGAATTCGGAGACTAACTGCCAGCTGCCAACTGCTTTTTAAATTCTTCTTACTTCTCCACTATCTTTATGCCGTTAATGACTATCTGCTCCAGCGGCCTGTCCCTGTTATCTCTCGGCGCGTTGGAGATCTTCTCGACAATATCATAGCCCTTTGTCACTTTGCCGAATATTGTGTGCCTGTTGTTCAGCCAGCTGGTATCAGCCACGGTTATGAAGAACTGCGAGCCGTTGGTGTCCGGGCCTGAATTTGCCATGGCCAGCATCCCCGGGGCCGAGAAGGTGAGGCTCGGGTCGAATTCGTCCCTGAACCTGTAGCCCGGACCTCCGGTCCCGTTACCGAGGGGGTCTCCTCCCTGTATCATGAAACCCGGTATGACCCGGTGGAATACCGTTCCGTCGTACAGCGGCTTCTTTACCACTTCTCCGCTGGCAGGGTCCCTCCATTCGATCTGACCCTGGGCAAGACCGGTAAAGCTCTTTACAGCTATAGGGGCCGACTTAGGGTACAGCTCGCAAGTTATCTTTCCCATGGACGTATCAAGTTCTGCGTACATCTTCTTCTCCTTTTGTGTTTTGGCTGTGGTCGCTGCGGACAGCATGAATACCAGCAGGACTGCGGCGGTCAGGAATTTTTTGTTCAAATGTTCCACCTCCGTATCCATGTTATATCAAAGCAACACTAATAATCAAATATTCGTTCATGTTATAATTCAACATCATGGCCAAGAGCCCTTTGAACATCGCTTTCGTCTGGCATATGCACCAGCCTTTTTACAAGGACCTGATCAGCAACCAATACATGCTACCCTGGGTGAGGCTTCACGCCACAAAAGACTATTACGACATGGCCGCCTACATGGAAAAATATCCCGAGATAAGATCGGTGATAAACGTGGTGCCGTCCCTGCTCGTCCAGATAGAGGATTATGTGGCCGGCACGGCAAAGGACAAGTTCCTTGATATAACCGCCAAAGATCCCGAAGACCTTACGGGCGAAGAAAGGGTCTTCATGCTCAAGAACTTCTTCATGGCAAATCCCGAGACCATGATAATGCCGTATCCCAGATATTACGACCTTCTGCTCAAAAGAGGGCGTTTCGTCACTTTGGACGAGATAGTCAAGGTCTCTCACAGGTTCTCCAACCAGGAACTGTTCGACCTTCAGGTGTGGTTCAACCTCGCGTGGTTCGGCGAGACTTACAAGAACGGTGACGAAACGATAAAGGCGCTTTTCAAAAAAGGACAGCATTTCAGCAGGGAAGACAAGCAGGACATGCTGAAAAAGCAGATCGAGATAATGGCAAAGATAATCCCTTTGTACAAGGCGATGCAGGAAAGAGGGCAGGCGGAGATATCGGTCACTCCTTTTTATCATCCCATCCTTCCTCTCGTGGTGGACAACAGCATCGCAAGGGTCGCTTCGCCGGGAATAGTGCTGCCCAAGAACAAGTTCGCCCATCCGGAGGATGCAAAGGCCCAGATCGAGAAGGCAGTGGCATACTACACCGAGAAGTTCGGCCTGCCGCCAGAAGGGATGTGGCCGTCCGAGGGTTCAGTTTCGGAAGATATCATCCCTCTGATCGCGGGCGCGGGGATCAAATGGATAGCTACTGACGAGCAGATACTCGCGAACACGCTCCAGCGGCAGCTTACCGCGCATGAGCTTTTCAAGCCCTACTACGTCAGGAAGGACGGACATCAGCTCTCCATAGTTTTCCGCGACCACAAGCTGTCTGATGACCTTGGTTTCGTCTATTCAAGGTGGGACCCTAGGGAGGCCGCATCCGACATAGTGAACAAGCTGCACGGGATACGGCAGGCGCTGCCTGACGACGGCAAGAACTATCTTGTCAGCATTATCCTCGACGGCGAGAACGCCTGGGAATATTACAGGAACAACGGCAAAGATTTCTTCGAAGAGCTGTACATGCGGATCACCAATGATCCGGGGCTGACGACGGTCCGTCTTAAGGACTATGTCAAACAGGAGCAGGAGCAGCACGCGCTGCCTCATCTTTTCCCCGGGTCCTGGATAAACTCCAACTTCAATATCTGGATAGGGCACGGCGAGGACAACACTTCATGGGACTATGTCGCAGCTGCGAGAGAGGAGCTGGCAAAAGCCAAGCACGCTCCTGCCGAGGCATGGGAAGAGCTATACATCGCAGAGGGCTCCGACTGGAACTGGTGGTACGGCGATGACCACGGCAGCGACAACGACGAGGACTTCGACCAGCTTTTCAGGAGCCATATCAGGAACATCTACAAGTTCCTCAAAAAGGAACCTCCGAGATATCTTGAGACTCCGATAAAGAAGATGAAGATAATCAAGCCGACCAGGGAGCCGGTCTTCCTGATCAAACCGATACTTGACGGTGAGGTCTCCAATTATTACGAGTGGCTCTCGGCCGGCCTTTACAGTGTCGAGCAGATGAAAGGCGCGATGCACCAGAAAGAGGTCCTTATCAGGAACATATTCTTCGGCTTCTCCGAGGATACTTTCTATCTCCGCCTTGATACCATACTGGACCTGAGCTGCTCCGAAAATCCCGACATGAAGGACATGAGCTTTGACATCAACATCGTGCATCCTTTCAAGTACAGGGTAGTCCTGTACTGCAAGGACGGGCACAAAAAGATGAACATTCTCAGGCTAGACGATTCGGGCAACTACCACTATATCAAGGACCTTAGCGGCTTTGCCGTGAAAAAGGTCATTGAGATAGGCATCCCGTTCTCCGAGATCAAGGTAAAGCCCGGGGATGAGGTCCACTTTAACATCGCCGTGAAAAAGGGCGGCAATGAGCTTGAGAGCTGGCCAAAGGGAGGCATCATAGTGTTCAAGGCGCCGGACGAGGATTTCATTACATCAAGCTGGTTCGTATGAAGAAAAAAGTGAACCTGTTATTTGCGATACACTGCCACCAGCCGGTCGGCAATTTTGAGAGCGTCATCGAGGACGCCTATAACAAGGCGTACAAGCCTTTCATCGCCGTCATGGAGCGCCATCCGGGCATAAAGTTCACCGCTCATTATTCGGGCATACTGCTCGAATGGTTCTACGAAAAACATC
>CAZHHM010000019.1:0-35967 GCA_964532225.1 uncultured bacterium
CACGACAGCATCCGAAGCCGCTATCAGATCGATCGACGTCGAGGAGCCGTCAACTATGATCTTAATACTCTGCGATCTTGTGAATTCCTTCTCTAACAGCTCGTATTTGTGTAGATCTTCTTTCGGATGAAGTTTGATGATCAGTGCAATCCTTACATCAGCTTTTTTTGCCGCTTTTTCAAGAGATAGAGCAGTTTGCCTGGCAATGTCATACTCGTTAAATCCTATTACAGCTGACGCCTTTTCCTGGCTGCCGTATACCTGCGAAAAAGGTTCTGAAACAAAGGTCACGACAGAAGAACACCCATTGCCTGCATCCTTCTTTATATTGACAGCGGAGTCCGTCAGTACCGCGGTCCTATCTCTAAGCCATTCAAAATGGGGTTGTCCGGTCACGATCACTTTTTCTGAAGGTATCCCGTCCGAGATCATAGCATCCCTCGCGGTCTCATCCATAACGAAGATCCTGTCCGGAAGGAAGTCGTGCGATCTGTCCGACAGGTACAGAGCAGACTCTCCTAGACCATATTTTGAGAAACGGATCCCGTAATTGACCCAATTATCCAGTATCGCGACTGATCTTACAGCTGACTTTTCCGCAGCCTTCCAAAGATATTTCTCGGTCATATCATCGACACTGGTGCCGGTAATAAGGATATCCGGAGCTTCACTATCAATGATCCTGCTCAAATAAGCAAGGTCCGTACTTTCGGAAGCAGATCCGATCTCTTTTCCGGAAAGTCCGCTATCAGAGTATTTCTTAAGCGCATAATCCTTGCCGAAGAGTTTTACTTTATATCCTGATTTTATCATTGGGGTCACGAGAGGTATTATTGTGTCCGCCCCTCCCGGGTCCCTTGAGAACAACATCACATTATTATTCATTTGCACCCGTCTCCGATAGTATGGAACACAGCTGCATCGCGACCAATCCGTCTTCTATGGTAGAGAAGAGCGCGCATTTCCCGTCAAGATGATCCGATATATTCTGTGCCGCGTTGTACAAGGCCCTTTTCTGGTCCGTCACATAGGTCCTGACCTTAACCAGCTCCCTGTAGCCCTTATATTCATCATTATCCATCAAGTCGTACTCGGTGACCGTTATGAACGAGTCTTCAAACCTCAGTCTCTTTTTCTGAAATACAAGATCAGCTTCGAATATCGAGAAAAGAGAACTGTCGATAGCGACCAGATTGAACGGCATCCCTGCCTGAGTAAGCAGCGTCGCGGTTATTGAAGGATCGTCCTCATAGTCCTTGATCGACCCGATTGGAATGACCCTGGAGAACTCCCCCAAGAGATATCTCAAAATATCGATCATATGAGATCCGTTATGTAGCACGCCTTTGCCGTAATAACCTGTTCCATATACGAATTTTCCGAACTCCCCGTCGACGATCCTTTGACGGATCGCTCTTAATTCACTCACATATCTTCTGGTAAAGTTCATGCAAAGCGGGGTATTGCTTCTTGAATAGCCATCTCTGATGCTACCGGCTTCTACCATATTTCTTGCGAGAGGTTTTTCCGCAAAGACAAGCTTTGGCCTCAGCTCCAACACCTCAAGGAGCACCCCGTGATGTTCTCTATCAGGAACTGCGACACAAACGACATCAGGCCTTTCTGCCTCTGCCTCTTTAACAGTGCGGAAATATCTACCTCCCCATTTCACTGCCGCATCTTTCGCTTTTTTCATGTCCCTGTCAACAAAGCCGACAAGCTCAAATGACGGATGAGAAGAAAATGCGTGACCGTGTGTCAGGATATTCCTTGACCCCGGCGAGTCGAACATTGCCCCGATATTGCCCGCACCAACTATCAACACCCTGTACCGGGACATAGATCTACCTCCCCTTCTCAAGCAGGAACCAGTTAATGTCGTCATAGATCGAACCATAATTTGTGTCGTGTCGGGAAGCGAAGCCGTAATCCACAAGTTTTAGGTCATCATACTTCTTGAGCATTTCCCCGGCAAAGTCCCTTTTAAATAGCTTATTTTCGTTACCTCGGTAGGTCACGGTTTCAGGGAATGGACTGAAGTATTCCGCGATACAGATATAGCGCTCGGTCGAGCTGTGCAGAAGCTCATATACTTTAGGAAGCATATCCGGATTAACGTGGATCAGCACGGTCTTGACTATGACCAGGCTCCTTTTCTTATCAACAACAAAGTCAAAGATCGACCCATCATAGACTTTTTTGACCGCCTTATTCTTCTTAAGCGTCTCAACTGCAGTTTTATTGATCTCGATTGCAGACAGTTCAGCGGCCGGGAACAACCGGTGTATTGCCTCCAAATTTGCGCCGAGATTTGCGCCAAACTCAAGGACCGATGTGATATTTTCGGCTCTTGAGAGGATCTTGGAGAATAAATGCGTATTAGCAGCAATAAGCAGTTCTCCGTCATTCCGCTTGCAGTACTCGTCCCCGAACTCACCCGCCCAGAACTCCTCCTGCTCCGTTCTGAATTTTTTCATCTTTCAGCTGTCCCTTTCATCATTTTGTATTTAATTTCAGCGATCTTCCAGTCCTCCTCGTTGTCAATATCCTGCACCTCGGATTCTGGAATCACGAACGGCACTGTGTGCTCAGCGAACAATTTCTTTTGTTCCATAAGACTTGAAGTCTTCATGAAATAGAACTGCCCGCAGTCATGATATGCGTCAGGCAGGTCCTGAGACCTTGCGTGGTAATTTTCCGGCCAGTTCATCTTCAACTTCCCGTCCTTCAGTTCCAAGGACCGCCATATCGTATAACTGAATTTTGTTACCGGAAGGACACAATCAGCTCCTGTCTCTTTCAATATGAAGAGAGCTTTCTTCAACTTATCAGCGGTTATAAAAGGAGCGGTTGGATATATACAGCAAAGCATTTCGAATTCCTTGCCTCTTATTTTGTATTCCTTGATGACCTCTTCGATGACCTCGGCCGTCCCGGCATGATCGTCCGCGTTAGCTGCCGACCTCATGAACGGGACCTTCGCCCCGCATGCTTTTGCGATCTCTGCGATCTCATGATCGTCCGTGGACACCATGACCTCGTCAAAGCATCCGGAGGCGATGGCTGCCTCGATCGAATATTTGATGATCGGAGAACCAAGAAAGTTTTTTACGTTCTTTCTCGGGATCCGTTTACTCCCGCCCCTTGCAGTGATAATGGCGACTACCGGCACGTTATTTCCTTTTCCTCGAATTGAATTCATTGGCAAGAAGAGACAGGACCCTGGAGTCCCACCACTTGCCGTCGTAGAAATAGTTCTGCCTCAGCATTCCGTCCTGATGGAAACCGAATTTATCATAAAGTTCCTTCTTCTTCGTATCGAACTCGTAGATCTCGGTCCATATCTTGTTCAAGTTCAGTTCATTGAAACCATGATCAAAGAGAAGCTCACAGGCCTCTTCGGCATAACCCTGGTCATCGATATACGCGTCGTTCCATCCGATATAGAGCGACAGGTCGGCATGTCTGTGGATCCAGTTGATATAGACAAAACCGCAGCAGCCGATCAATTCACCGTCAGACAGTCTTTTTATTGAGAACATCATTGTTGTGGGGTCACCGAGCACCTTCTTCTCATACCATTTCTGCTGCATCTCCATGTCTAGTTCCCTGTACTCCCTGAAGTGTTTCCGGAAGTCGGTATTGTTCCTCCAATCCATCAGCTTTTTAAGGTCCTCTCTTTCTACCGAAACAAGTCCGACCATCTTTCCTTTATGCATTTTCGATATCCTCCCACCTTATATGTTCATCAGCTTTAACCGCTTTATTGAGCTTCTTTCCAATGATCACGGGCAATTCATACGGAGGAATACCGTCCGAAGGTATGGGTCTTAACGGGAAGAGGTCTTCCTTTTTGAGGATATGTCCTTTTTGAAGGTCTTTCGTGAAACGTAATGACCTCCTTTGCACTATTACGGTATCATTTTCGTTTGGCTCGATCTTCTTTATGCCGTCACCGAGCGCAGAATAGACTTCGTTGGCACGTTCAACCATCTCAGCCCATTCCTTAGGGTTCATTGCGAATTTATGATCAGGGCCTTCCCTGCCGTTATCATCTGTAAAGTGTTTTTCAAATACGACCGCGCCAAGGGCTACTGCCCCGAGCACTGTCGAATGCCCTTTTGTGTGATCGGAAAGACCGAGGACAACTCCAGGGTATCTTGCAGCAAACGACTCAAGGACCCTCAAATTGATGTGTCCATAATTCGCTTTGCTGGCCGTGTAATTGGTATTACACTGCATCAGAACGATATCTTTTGTTTTTTTCGACAGTATTGTCATCGCCCTGTCGACATCAGTGATGTCAGATGCACCGCTGGCGACAATGACCGGCTTTCCTTTTCCCGCAATATACTCAAGCATCTCAGGCCATGTAATATCTCCCGACCCGATCTTATATACTTTCACAAACGGGTCCACTGCATCAACGGACCCAAAATCGTACGGACTTGTAAAGTATTCGATCCCGACCTCGTCGCATTTCTTTTTCAGCTTTTCTGTCCAGTCATATGGGACACTCGCTTCTTCATAGACATCGAATACGGGCTTTTTCCAGTTCTTTTGATGAGAAAGCTGCCCTTGGAGAGATTCAAACCCTTTCCTGCTGACAATCCTTGAAGCCTGGAAATTCTGGAACTTTGCCGCATCGGAGCCCGCTTCTTTTGCAAGTTCGATAAGCTTGAATGCGCGATCAAGGTCCCCGTCATGGTTTGCCGCGATATCTGCGATAAAGTACAGAGGTTCGCCTTTACCAACGGTTTTACGGCCTATTCTGACCTTGTTCATGTTTGTCCACCTGCTCTATCGTTTAAAAGATCGGCCCTCATTTGCCTGACACCTTCGGAAAGTGAAGGCGCATGTCCGAAGATGCTTTCAAATCTCTTCGTAGATAGTGAAGTATTCCTGGGTCTTGCGGCAGAGGATATTTCTTCCTTATAAGGCATGGCCTTGACCAGTTCGCCACTGAACCCGAACTCTTTTGCCACCATCAGAGCGAATTCATACTTACTCACGACCTTATCGCTGGCACAGTTCAGGATCCCTGTCCGGGACGCATCATTCATGAGATGCAGGATTATTGTTGAAAGCTGCCCAGTATATAAAGGATTAAAGAAGATGTCCGTGAAACCATTGAGCGGTCCTCCCGTTTCCAAGTTTGATATCAGCCACTCGGAGAGAGACCTTCCAAAGGGGACATGATAACCGATAATGTTCGTTCTCAGAACAATCGCATTTTTGTTCGCTGATAGTGCGACCTCCTCGCCCAACAGCTTAGTTTCCGCATAGAAATTCAGCGGGTTTGGAGTGTCATCCTCGCAATATTGGCCATTTTTCCCGTCAAATACCGAATCGGTGGATATATGGATGAGCCTTGTCTTCCCGTTGTTGAAAGAAGCCAACGAACGTGTGGCATCCACATGAAGGGTATATGCCTTTTCCCTGTTCTTTTCACAGTCGTCCACATTCACGTTCGCGGCGGTATGGATGATAACATCAGGCATTTTTGTTTCAAGGAAGCTGTCAAGAACGGGCTTGTCCGTTATATCGATATTATAGTGATTGCCCCTGGTCCCATCGGGCAGAAGGTCTTTTGTGATGCCGATCAATGCGAATTCCGGTAATGGCGAAAGTAATGCGCACACCTGCCTCCCGAGCATCCCTGTAGAGCCTGTAACAAGGACCGTTCTTGTTTTCACCCTTATCTCCTAGGCCTCAATCATTTTTTTAAGCTGAGGAATGGTCAGCCATTCCTTATTCTTGTCGCTGCTGTATGAAAAACCGTCCGGAACGCTTTGCCCGTCCGAATGGTTGTCTTTGCTCCACCATTTGAATATGGGCTGTATTACGTAACAGTCTTTCAGCTCTTTTGTGTATCTGGCGTCATCCTCGCCGATCATGATCTCATGGAGCTTTTCTCCAGGCCTGATCCCTATGATCTTTGTCTTGCAATCTGGGGCAACTGCTTTTGCAAGGTCCATGATGTTCATGCTGGGGATCTTGGGGATAAAGATCTCCCCTCCCTGCATTCTTTCAATATTCTTGACGACGAACCTGACCCCTTGGTCCAATGTGATCCAAAACCTTGTCATTCTGGGGTCTGTGATCGGCAGGACGCCTTCCTTGGCCCGTTCCCTGAAGAAAGGGACCACACTACCACGGCTTCCGACCACATTTCCATACCTGACGACCGAGAACTTTGTTCCGGCATCGCCCGAATAAGAGTTCGCAGCAACGAACAGCTTGTCTGAACATAGTTTTGTCGCTCCGTAAAGGTTAATGGGATTACAAGCCTTGTCCGTGCTCAGTGCGATCACTTTATCGACCTTACACGAGATCGCCGCGTCGATCACGTTCATTGCTCCGTTGATATTTGTCTTTATGGCTTCTGAGGGGTTATATTCCATGGCAGGGACCTGCTTGAGAGCAGCTGCATGAACAACGAAGTCAACCCCGTGAAAAGCCCTGATCAATCTGTCTTTATCCCTGACATCCCCCACGAAAAAGCGGATCTTCTCCGAATATCTCTCATATGACTGGGCCATTTCAAACTGTTTTAGCTCGTCCCTGCTGAAAATGATGACCTTATTCGGAGAATCTTCTGACAACACATTTTCCAGGAATTTCCTTCCGAAGGAACCAGTTCCTCCCGTTATCAGAATCACTTTATCCTTAAATATACCCATAATTCCTCCTATGTTCAATTATTGAACATTATAGCATTTTCCTGGTCCCCCGAGACACATTTTGAAATATCATTTTCAGGTGGACATGCTCCAAAGCTCCCGACGCCTTCCCTTGAAAATAGATCCGGGACTCAACACTCCCTTGAACCTTATTTCCAGAATTCGTGCTTTTCCTTCCTCACTTTGGTGACCGCCTCTTTATGCCCACCAATATAGACCGTGTCTGGTCCCAGGTCTTTATCCAATAGAAGCGAATCTGCTCCGATCCTGCAATTGTCCCCGACCCTGCAGTTCCCAAGGATGCTTGATCCGGGATGCAGCGTCAGATACTTGCCGAGCACTGGCTGTTTGTCCTTATTCGTCCCGACACTTACCCTCTGGTAAACTATCATGTAGTCTGAATACTTCGCTCTACCGAGGACCGTACCGACCGGATGCAAGAAGAGGAATATTTCCGGAAGCTCTACTTCATAGTAGACATCCAGACAATGGAGGCTCTTGTTAAGAAGGTATAGTTTCTTGCATGTTTCCGCATCTCCGCCGTTCCTGAAAATAGTATTGGAAAGCATATACAGGACGACGGCATATTGGTCACCGTTAAGATGGTCAAATGACGTCCTACCTTCTGAACTGTAATATTTGATATTTACCCTGGAAAAACTTCTTTCCGCACGCGCAAGCGCTTCTGTGACATATTTTGAGATAATATCCCTATTCTTTACATTTTTATCAGGGAACATATTGTCCATCTGCACCGAAATATACTCAGCGAGTTCCGAAACCGTCATGCTCATTAACATATAGACCTCCGTTCAGCTTCTGCTGTTCTTACTTGCCCTCACATCGATACCCTGAGACCACAGAAAAGACCTGAGCTTTATGGGACTATGATCGGTAAAAAGGAACATACTGCTTACAGTTATTGCGGATGAGCCAGCTTTGAAAGCGTTGATGCAATGGGAAAGATTGCCAGCTCCGCTTGAAGCGATCAGCGGCACATTAAGCTTGCCGCTCAGTCTGGAGATCATTTCGGTATCATAACCTTCCATCGTCCCGTCCCTGTCTATCGAGCACAACATGATCTCTCCGCAGTTGCTGTCCTGCATCCTAAGAGCCCATTCACACGGGTCCAAATCAGTGGCCTTGCTGCCTCCGTGCGTGAACACCCTGAACACCCCGGGACACACCTCTTTGTAATCAATAGATACTACTATGCACTGGTCACCGAAAGTACCGCAGGCTCTTTTGATGAATGCGGGGTCCTCAACAGCCGCTGTGTTGATCGACACCTTATCCGCGCCGGCGAGAAGAAGTCTGTTGATATCATCTAAGGTCGACACTCCTCCCCCTACAGTAAAAGGCATGAACACTTCCTTTGAGACTTTGTCGATAATATCGATCACTGTATTCCGGTTTTGTATGCTGGCCTGTATGTCAAGGAACATCAGCTCATCAACACCGTATGAATCATATACTTTCGCGGTCGTCACAGGATTCCCTGCCTCTCTGTAGTTTTCATGGAATCTGACCGCTTTGACAAGTCTGCCGTCCTTGATGAGGAACTTAGGGATTATCCTTTTCTTAACTGACAAGCGTATCCCCCCATTCAAGGAAGTTCTTGATCAGCATAAGACCGTTATCCTGGCTTTTTTCTGGATGGAATTGTGTGGCCACGATATTGTCTTTTACGATCGCGGCAGGGAACTCCTGTCCGTACGCGCAGACCGCACAGACATCATTTTTATCATTGCATATCATGTGAAAGCTGTGCACAAAATAGAATATCGCATACGCATCTTTTATATCCTTGAATACAGGATGTTCTTTGACCACCTTTATACTGTTCCATCCCACATGCGGGACCTTGATCTCACGAGAGCTCTTTAACCCGTGCACCTCCCCGTCTATCCAGCCCAGCCCTTTATGCGACCCGTGTTCACTGCTTGTTTTTGCCAGCAGCTGGAGCCCAAGGCACACGCCCAGGAATGGTTTCTTTTTTTCAAGCACAAGATCTTCAAGATGCTTGTCAAGTCCGCTCTTTCTCAGATTACCGACCGCATCTCCAAAAGCCCCCACACCTGGGAGGATAATATGAGAACAATCTGAAAGTTCTCCTCCTCTATCTGTAACTATCGCTTCATAACCCAAATACTCAATGGCATTGACCATCGATTTGATGTTCCCCATACCGTAGTTGACAACCCCTATCATAGATAACCTTTTACTTTGCCGTCATTACCTTTATTTGGCCCTACTGGTTTGTCGACCAGGGTCCGGTCCCATTTGTCCATGTCTGGAAGGGGTTTCCCGTTCTTCAGCCCGGTCCTGTCAAACTTCCAAGGGTGGACAGCGTGTTTTACAAGCAGCTCATAGAATTCCTCTTCCGATATCTGAAGGATCTCCAAAAAGCTGTCCAAGGATGCTGGTCTCTTTGCATCATATTGCTCCGCCAGCTTGACCCCTTCTTCTCTGGTCAGCCTACTGTTCCTTATATCGATGCTCGCAAGGTGGTTTGTCCTGCCATAACCTCTTTTGATATATTTTGCATAATCCCTTATTCCCTGGAACCTGCATTCAATTTTCTCGTAGTCGTATTCAGGAGGTATTCCCTCAACCTGCTGTCCTTTCCATCCCAATTCTCTTTTGATTATCTCGACCTGCTTTTTAATGTCCCACTTGATGTAACTGCCCAGACATATTGACTCCAGGTTCAGCTTGAGAATGTCCTTCCTTGGAGGGTATGTGAACATCCAAAGGTCTCTCTTCTCCACCCTGCCTTGAAGGAATTCATACATATCATCTGCCGTTATCCCCTGGTTCATTACCCGGTTGAAACGTTTCTCGTCGACTTTTTCCTTTTCTTCATAAGAGTACCAGGAATGGTACTCAGCCACTGATTCCCCCCAGAATAGAAGCGGAACTTCGAATTTAACTGCCATCTGAATGACACCTGCATAGATGCCCGTATGGCAATGCCAGCAAAAATCCCCCCGTCTCTTCAGCGATTCAAGCATCAACTCCCTGACAACATGCCAGTTCGGAGTAAACTCAATAACATCTACCCCAAGTTGCTTGAAGGTCCTTGTATTGTTGTCATCTACCAATGGCCGGTAGCCCCAGTGGTTAAACCTGACAACCAAAGGTTTCATCTTCAGCTGGGTCACAATATACCAGAGCTGGAATGTGCTGTCCTTGCCGCCACTGAACGGGACTATACAGTCATACATCCCTTTGCCTTTGTACTTTTTCACAAGATCGTCCAGCTCTTTTTTCCTGGCAGCCCAGTCAATATTCTCGTTCTTGAACTTGATCTGGTTGCAAACGCTGCAAACACCTTGTTCATCGAACATGATTGTGTCGTGAGTTTCCGGCGTCACACATTTGGTGCAGTACCTCATTTATCCTCCTTAGTCGGCAATTTGTCCGTTCAGCCTTGCGCTCAACAAAGCTTCGGTGATGAAAAAATCGATCATATCGTCAACCTCGAACGACTTCCATTTGGGCACGACATACCCGATACATTTGTCATGATAAAAATTCTTTCTGGTCCTTAGCTTATCTATGTGCGATATATATAAGCTTCCTTCGAAGAAGTACAAGTCGTCTATCTCTTGTCTTCTAAGCACCCTGTAATCCTTGTTGATATACGGCCGGAGATACCTTTCCTCCAGCTTCACAAGGAATTGAGGATGGGCAGACTCAACCCTGCAGATACCTACTATACTTTCCGCATCAGGGGTCTCGATGAGGAGCTTTATTGCATTATCCAGATCAGCGCTCTCACGCAATGGTGATGTCGGCTCAAGCATGACCACGATATCGAACATTTCACCCGCGTCAGACAGCTGATCAATGGCATGCAGTATTACATCGATCGAAGCCGCGTTGTCGGTGGCGAGTCTCTCGGGTCTCAAAAATGGCACATGTGCTCCAGCTTTCCTTGCTATCTCCGCGATCCCCGGGCTATCTGTTGAGACCACAACCTTATCGATATACTTGCTTGAAAGGCCCTGCTCGATCGACCATGAGATGAGAGGCTTCCCTACCAGGGGCCTAATATTCTTACCAGGAAGTCCTTTGGACCCTCCTCTTGCAGGGATCACAGCCAAAATCTTTTTTCCGTTGATCATAGACCTTCCTCTCTAAACACCTCCAGGACCTTCTCCACCGCGCCCGAACCAAGCCTACTTGTGCTCGGAAAGCTGATGCCGGCCTTTGAGATGATATTGCTTACACTATTGGAGAATGAATACTCTTTGTAGATCTCCATGCTGCTCAAGGAGCAGAAGAACTGCCTTGTTTCGATCCCTCTTGCTTCAAGCATACCCATAAGCGCACCCCTTTTATCCGCAGGAACGGTAAGGTTAACGAGCCAAGTAATTTTCTCTCTGTCCCTGAGGTCATTTGCCTGGAATTTTATGCCTTTTAGGACTGAAAGCTTTGTTCTGTATTCATTTTCAACTGCTTCCCTGTCCTTAAGTATGTCATCGATCCTCTCTAGCTGAGCCACTCCAATTGCTGCCTGCAGATTGGTCATGCGATAGTTATACCCGACCACATCATGGTAGTATTTTTTATCTTTCCTCATGCCATGCCCTCTAAGCACTCGCATTTTTTCTGCGAGAGCAGGATCATTTGTTACGCACATACCCCCTTCACCGGTTGTTATGACCTTGTTGCCGAAAAATGAGAATGTTGCGATATTCCCGAACGATCCGACCTTTTTACCCGCGAACTTCGCCCCATGGGCCTCGGCCGCATCTTCAACGACGAAAAGACCATGTCTATTTGCTATCCTCATTATTTTATCCATGTCGCATGGCTGCCCATAGATATGGACAGGGATTATTGCCTTGGTCCTTGGAGTTATTGCCTTTTCTATCTCTTCAGGATCTATGCACCAGCTGTCATGTTCAATATCAACTATTACGGGAGTCGCGTTCGCATGCAAAACACTGTTTATTGTCGCCGCGAATGTAAGGTCCGGAACGATAACCTCATCCCCGGCACCGATACCGAGCGCGATAAGGGCAAGGTGTATGGCCACTGTGCCGTTCGAAACAGCTATTCCATGATCACAGTCGCAGAATTCGGCAAACTCCCTTTCAAATCGCTCAATATATTTTCCCGAGCTGGATATCCAGGTGGAAAGAAAAGCGTCGACCAGATATTCGAGCTCTTTGCCCTTCAGATTGGGCATAGCCACCGGGAGATGGAGTTTCTTGATCTCAAATACGTCCACCACCCTGAATTCTGAATCCACCACTGGGATTATCCTGATCTTGTCGTTAATCTTTGCGGCCATCTGGTCATATGTTTCGGTGTCATATGCGAACACAAATCCTTCCGACTTAACTTCCCCGGCTTTTCTTGATAAGTTCTCGTTCGCGAGCAGCAGCCTTCGGATATCACCGTCCGTCAAGACCCCACAAAGATGGTTGTCGTCATCAACGATAAAAGCAGTGCCTTTGGCACTTTCGTCTATTGCCCTTAAGACCTCTGTAAGAAGACATTCCTTATTGCAAAGCATCTTTTCTATCATTTGATCTTTTCCATTATACAATCGACCGATGCCCTGATCTCATCAACCCCGCCATGGACCTCAAGAGTTATATCCTTGTCTTTTAGTTGATCCGCATCCAATTCATTGAGGCATCCATTCAGTCCGGCGATACTTCTGTGCATATCGGTCTTACCGTCATTATCACTAACGTGGAGATATTGCGCGTTCTTGATAAGTCCTTGTATCTCGTTACTGAAGGATTTACCCAACGTATACGATGTGACCTTTAAATGCCCGAGGTCGAGCAGAAGATTAAAAGCGATCATGTCAGACAGTTCAATGAAGTCTTCAAGGTCAAGGAGCATAAAGGGCCTTTGTCCGTGGAACGCGTCACTATTAGCCTTCGAAAGAACATTGTTCTCTACGAACAATTTAATTCCGATGCTATCAGCCTTCTTTTTGAGCTCGGAATACCCCGAGCAGAATCTGTCGATCGATTTTCGTCTGTCATTCAGTGTTCTGGCTTTAATGTCCGCCCCCATCTCTTTTGGGTCCGGATCAATAAAATACCCGGCATGGAATCCGAATTTCGACGCCCCGAGTTCTTTTGAGATATCCAGAGTGTCCGAAAGCTTTGACAGGGTCCTGCTGAAAATCTCATCATTGAGGGAAGAAAGGTTCATCACAAAACCATCACGCTCAGGAGGAAAATAATTGTGGCATACATAGTTCAGGTTGTATTCATCTTTATAACCGAGAAGTATTTCGACGAGTCCGTCCTGGTATCGCGGCCCGCCAGAGAGCTCGATATTTTTAAAGCCTGATTCGGCAAGCAGTCTGACACCGTCAGCGATATTGTCCGACCTTACGGTTCCGGAAGATACAAATATCATTTCATTTCCCCGCCAGAGGACCGGGCACAGCCGTCTGCGCGCACAGACCAGATTTCATCATGATCCTACGGCTCCCACGATCGTCTGCAAGATAAACTGATGCGCCGACTCTACCAATCCGTAGTCCTCGCTCGGAACATAGAAATTAACATCCCCGATGGAGGACAGCTTATTGTCTTTATTAAAACCGCTCAGGGTGATCACAGCACAGCCGATCCCTTTTGCAGCATGAGCGCCATTTAGGATATTGGCTGACATACCGGAACTGCTGACCGCGATCATCACGTCACCGATGTCCATAAGTTTTTTTACGGGGTATTCGAACACTTTTTCATATCCAAGATCATTTGACATGCAAGTAAGCAATGCAGGGTCATTAAAAGATGCCGTCCTTATCCCCGCAGACCTTAACAGATCAGCATTGACGTGTGATGCTATCGCTGCACTTCCTCCATTTCCGATAACCGATACTTTTTTTGCGGACCGCCCAGCTTCCTTAAGCATGTTTACAGATCTTTCAAAAGCCTCTTCAGTCCCGATCTCATTTCCGCGCCTGTCAAAAGCCTTAACCGTACTTAACAGCTTGCAAAACTCGTTCGTTCGTTCTTTCAAACGCATGACATCTCCTTTGTTAAGATAGCAGGACCTTTGTCAGGTCCAATATCTCCTGTTTTTCTATCGGCCTTTTATTCCCCATTATCTGCACAGCGATCGCGCCGACCACATTACCTATGAAGGACACCGTATCGACGTCCATTCCTTTTGCCAGACATAAAGAAGTAAAAGCAAAGAACGCATCCCCCGCACCGATGGTGTCCACCACCTTAGTTGAGAATATCGGGGTCAGATTTACCTTGCCGTTCTTGCCGACACCTACCGAACCGTTCTTGCCAAGTGTAACAAAGACGTTGCCCGCTTTGATGAGTTTTCGTACCCTCTTTACAAGTGAAGGGATGTCCTTATACTTCTGTTGCACTGCCAGTCTCAGTTCCGTTTCGTCCAAACATACGAAGTATGGCCTCTGGTAGCGAGTTATCAGGTTATATCCCATATTGGCGGCATTGGTCTGGGCGTTAACAGCGTACTTCTTAGAGTATTTACGTATCGCTTTCTTGACCGGTTCAGTGATCAGACCATGGCCAAAATCCGACACGAGCACGATATCATATCCCCCAGCATGCAGCCGCAGATATTCGATCACCTTCTTTTCGATGTTCTTCTCGATAGGCTCATCGTTCATATAGTTGACCTCGAAGATCTTCTGACCGAGGTACTGGTCCATGTATCTTCTCTTTACTATCGTTTGGCTGTTCTCTCGGAAAAAGTATTTTACGCTGATATTTGGCTTCAGTTTAGATGATACGAAAGCGTCTTTAGGATCTGTCTTGCCAAGCATAGTGACCAATTGTACGGATCCGGCCATACCTGCAACGTGATTGGCGACCGCAAAGGCCCCACCAGCATATGATTCGCTTGTGAGATATTTATGCACGACGATCGGGTTCTTCGCTGACCTGCCCATTGACTGGCAAAAGACGTATTCATCTATGATCCCGTCACCTATTATCAGAACCTTCAGATTTTTTAGCTGGTCCAGCATTTTCGAGACTTTACTGAACGAGTTCGCTTTTTTGAACTCCTTCAGGAACTGCCTGGTTTCCTTGGGAATCAGCTCAAGGATATATCTGTTCTTCATTTGTCACCTCCGCATAAATACTTGTTTATCAGTTCAGTTGATGAAAATACCATCTCATGGGTGAATTTGAGCTCCGCGCCGATCTCTTTCACGACTTCACTTTCCTTTTGGATCTTACCAGTCTTATCTTCGAGCTTTTCGAATTCCTGTCCTTTAACATAGACATCAGGCCTTAATACTCTCAAAGTCTCCTCCGCGGTCGGCCATTCATTGACGGCCACATAGTCCACACATTCAAGGGCCGCGACACACTCAGCCCTTATCATTTCATTAAAGACCGGCCGCCCGGGTCCTTTATCCACGAACTTGTCAGGGGTTACTGTCACAACAAGAACATCCCCCATTCTTTTTGCCGACTGGAAGTACTTTATATGTCCCGGATGCATAAGATCGAAACATCCGTGGCAATGAACGATCTTCTTTCCTTCTTTCTTTTGGGAAAGGAGTATGTTCGACAGCTCTTTTATGTTCCTGATCTTCTTATCCATGTTTCTCCGCCTCGTTGATCGAAGCCCACAGCTCGGGGACAGTTGCGGCATGATCGCCTCTTATATAATTGCTCTCGCCGCCGTCAAGGGTCCGCACAAGGAGAGTCTTCAGCGGACGGAAGTAGTAGGCAGGGTGTGTTTTTTGCAGATCGTTTGATGGAAGGTAGCCGGAAGCCGGTGGCCTGTGGCCGGGTTCCTGTCTACCGGCTACCGGCCCCTGGCTACCGGCTACTGGCTCCTGGCTCCCAACATCCTGCAGATCACAAACAACCGTCATAAAATCCTTTATCGAAGAACCTTTCTGTGCGGCGACGTTCCTCGCCATGCTTAGTGCTTTCAGGAATACTTCCGGTCCCATGACCGCGGTCCCAAAGTTCAAAAGGACACCGCCTGACAAATTCTTTAAAACTTCAGCGTATGCCAAAAAATCGTTGTATGAAAGAGCGCCGGAAGCAGCAGCATCGAAGTTCGGGTGTTCGTGTATGATGTCGTAGCCGACGCCTATGTGCACGGTCACTGGCACATTTAGTTTAAAAGCTTGTGCGAAGATACTTATATCCTTGTACTTGAATCCTTCCTTCAGTATGTGCTCCCCAAGAGCAGCGCCGTAGCCGGCAGCAGGGTCTTGTTTAAATGTTTTGTTGATGACATCATTGATCGCCCCCGTCTCTTTCCAAAGTCCGAACTTGCCGTCCTTGATGTACTTTGCCACACTTTCGGTGGTTGCACCGATAAGAGCGAACTCGAAATCGTGTATAGCACATGCCCCGTTAACGGCGATACAGCTGATATATCCCCTCTTCATAAGGTCGATGACATATTTCTGGACACCTGCCCTTATCACATGCGCGCCCATCGAAAGCACTACCGACCGGCCTTCTTTCTTTGCCTTAATTATCCCTTCGCCGATCTTCCTCCATTCAGCTGAAGGTCTTATAGAACGGTCGATCTCCTTGATCACGGAAAGGTCCAGATCATTGACCCTCTCGGTCAACGGCCTTAGCTGCAGTTCGTTCCTGTCGAACATCTTTGTCATTTATTTAATGTCCCCACATACCAGTCGATGGTCTTTCTCAGGCCTTCCTTGAAGTTGGTCTTAGCTTTGAATCCGAACTCTTTCTCCGCTTTTGTCACGTCAAGCATCCTTCTCGGCTGCCCGTCCGGTTTTGAGCTGTCATACTCGATCTTCCCTTTGAAACCGGTCAGTTCCGCTATCAGAGCGACCAATTCGCTTATCTTGATCTCAAATCCGGCCCCAAGGTTCACCGGATCGGATTTGCTGTACTTCTCGGCTGCAAGCAGGATACCTTCCGCCGCATCTTCAACATAGAAGAACTCTCTGCTCGCCTGACCTGTCCCCCAAACAACTATCTTTTCCGCATTGTTCATCTTTGCTTCGACACATTTCCTTATTAAGGCAGGTATGACGTGTGAAGTTTGAGGGTTGAAGTTATCACGAGGGCCATAGAGATTTACGGGAAGAAGGAATATGCTGTTGAAACCGTATTGTTGTCTGTAAGCTTGCGATTGCACCAGCATCATCTTTTTTGCAAGACCGTATGGGGCATTCGTCTCCTCGGGATACCCCATCCAAAGGTCCTCCTCTTTAAAAGGGACCGGGGTGAACTTGGGATAAGCGCAGATCGTTCCTATCGCGACGAATTTCTCGATCTTTGAAAGTCTGCCCTCCTCCATCAGTTGCGCTCCCATCATCAGGTTGTCATAAAAATACCTGCCCGGGTTTGCCATGTTCGCCCCTATGCCTCCGACAATTGCCGCCAGATGGATGACTATATCAGGCCTTCCGTCTTTGTACATGCGCCTGACATCCTCGATCTTCACCAGATCATAATCATCGATAAGAGGGATAAAGATGTCCTTGCACCCTCTTTCTTTGAGCTTTTGGGTAATGAATGAGCCGAGAAAACCGGCCCCTCCGGTCACGCAGACCCTTTTATCTTTCCAGGAACTCGAGCTCATTTATTTGCTTTCTCAAGGAGTTTTATGTCAGCTTCGACCATGATATCGACCAATTGGTCGAGCGTGGTCTTTGCCTCCCAGCCAAGGACCTTTTTGGCTTTTGCCGGATCACCCAGAAGGAACTCCACCTCCGTCGGTCTGAAGTATCTTGGATCGACATCCACGAGGACCTTGCCAGTTTTCTTGTCTATGCCTTTTTCATCCACGCCTTTGCCTTTCCATTCAAGCTCGGAACCTATCTTTTTGAAGGCCCTGTCGCAGAAATCGCGTACAGTATAGGCTTTCCCTGTCGCAACTACAAAATCATCAGGTCTGTCATGCTGGAGCATCCTCCACATGGCCTCAACGTATTCCGGGGCATAGCCCCAGTCCCTTTTGGCGTCCAGGTTGCCGAGCGATATCCTGTCTCCAAGGCCAAGCTTGATCTTAGCGGCCCCCACAGTTATCTTCCTGGTAACGAACGTCTTTCCCCTTCTCGGGGATTCGTGGTTAAAGAGGATACCGTTGCTCGTGAACATCTTATAGGCTTCCCTGTAATTTACCGTGATCCAGTATGAATAGAGCTTTGCGGCCGCGTACGGGCTCCTCGGATGAAGGGGTGTCAATTCGCTTTGGGGGGCTGTCTCGGGCATTCCTCCGAACATCTCGGAGGTCGAAGCCTGATAGAACCGTGTCTTTGCTCCGGCTTCTTTTATGGCATCCAGTATGCGCAAAGTGCCGACGGCGTCGGTCTGCGCCGTATACTCAGGGACATCGAACGACACTTTTACATGGGACTGGGCGCCAAGATTATAGATCTCATCTGGGCAGATAGAATCGATAAGCCTGTTCAGGCTGGAAGAATCCGTGAGATCGCTGAAATGCGTGTGGATCTTTCCAAATATATGATCTATCCTCTCAGTATTGAAGGTCGAGCCCCGTCTAAGGGTGCCATGTACCTCATAACCTTTGGAAAGCAGCAGTTCTGCAAGATACGACCCGTCCTGACCTGTTATCCCCGTTATAAAAGCCTTTTTCATGTTCTCTCCTTTCAGTTCCTTCCCATCTCTATCATGTCCCCTACCATCTTTGCTATCGCCAGCGAGGCCGTGAGCCCGGGTGATTCAATGCCGATCAGGTTTATGAGACCCGGGATCCCTCTCTCCGTCTCGTCAGCGATAATAAAATCCTTGAACCCGTCATCGGGCCCCTGGAGTTTCGGCCTTATCCCTGAAGTATCCGGCATTAACATCTCTTTCTTCAACCATGGGAGCATCTTGCTCGCGGAAACAAAGAAGTCCCCGGCCTTTGAAGCATCGATGTCGTATGAGATCCTGTCGACATAGGCAGTATCCGGACCCAGCCTTATCCTTCCGCCAAGATCTATGGTAGCGTGGATCCCCAGTCCGTGCCCTTTTTCCTGAGGTATCGGATAAACGAGATGAGTGAGCCTGCCCGGCTCGCATAAAACAGAAAAATAATCGCCTTTGCACGGGTACAGCTTATATCCGGACCTTTCCGTATCTATCCCTGCCATCTGCGCCACATTTTCGCTCCCCAGTCCGGCACAATTGATGATATATTCGGCCCTGACCTCATCTTGTCCTCTAACATCCAACTTCAAACCTTCAACTAATCTTGTGATCCCCGTTAATTCGGATCCAAAAACGAACATAACCCCGTTACCGGAAGCGATATCGAACATCCTTTTCATGAAAGAATGAGTATCGACTATTCCGGTTGAGGATGAATAAAGTGCGTTATACGCAAAAACATCTTTCTCGATCTTGTTCACTTCTTCGGCTCCAAGCACCGAAATACCGGGCACACCCACCCTTGCGGCATTCTGAAAGATGGTGTTTATCACCGTCTTTTCCTGTTCTTTTGTCGAAACCACCAGTTTGCCGCAGCGTTTGTGAGGGATGTTCTCTTTTTTGCAGAAGCCGTAAAGCAGCTCGTTTCCCTCGATGCACAATCTGCTCTTGAGCGAACCTTTGGGATAATACAGTCCGGCGTGTATCACTTCACTGTTGCGGCTGCTTATCTCCTCCCCGAACCCCGGGTTCCTCTCGATGACGGCAATGTCGCAGCCTTTATTAGACAATTCCATGGCCACCGCCAGCCCGATGACCCCAGCCCCGATTATCGCCACATCGACCTTGTCCATATGCTTATAAGGCTCCCAGCACTTCCTGGGCGACTGACTCGACATCATCGTCGGAGAGCATTGCATGCACCGGTATAGAAAGCATACGGCCCCCTATCTCTTCGCTTACCGGCATCGACCCAGGTTTATACCCCAGGTCCTTGTATGCCTCCTGGATATGAAGCGGGTTAGGATAGTAGACGAATGCGGTGATGCCCTTTTGCGCGAGGTCAAAGATCACCTTCTCCCTGTTGTCTATCTCTATTGTGTACTGATGGTATATGTGCCTGTATCCCGGCTTTTCTACGGGACACTTCACTTTTTTCTTTGAGAACACCGTTGAATAATGCGCGGCGTTCTTTCTTCTGGCATCGTTCCAGCCGTCGATATACTTCAGCTTAACGCGGAGTATCGCCGCCTGTATCTCGTCCAGCCTGCTGTTATAACCGATAATTTCGTGGATGCCTCTCTTTTTGCTGCCGTGCAGGTGCAGGAGCTTTAGTTTTTCGTACATATCCTCGTCATTAGTTGTTATCATGCCTCCGTCCCCGTAAGCTCCGAGGTTCTTGGTGGGGAAGAAAGAAAAGCATCCGGTAGTTCCGAACGAGCCGACTTTCCTGCCGTTCAATGCCGATCCAAATGCCTGCGCACAGTCCTCGATCACCTTAAGTCCGTGCTTCTTGGCGATAGCAGCGATCTGCTCTATCTCGGCCGGCTGGCCCCAGAGGTGCACCGGAAGGATCGCCTTCGTCTTTTTGGTTATCTTTTCCTCGATCTTAGAGACATCGATATTATGCGTATCAGGATATACATCCACGAATACCGGCCTTGCACCGCAATATGATATCGCCTCAGCAGTCGCGAAGAAGGTCAGAGGCGTAGTTATGACCTCGTCCCCTTCCTTTATCCCTGCAGCTTTAAGAGACAGGAATAGAGCGTCAGTACCTGATGCGACGGCGACAGCGAACTTGGTCCCGACATAAGAGGCGACCTCCTTTTCAAGTCCTGAAACGTTCGGCCCCAGGACAAAGTGCCCGCTCTCAAGAACGGACCCCACGGCTGCGTCAATCTCCCCTTTAATCGATCTGTATTCGGCGCATAGGTCAAGTATCGGTACAGGCATCTTTTTTCCCTTTCATAGGACCTCGGCAAGCAACCTGCCGAGATCGATGTATTTGTTCCCGTTCTCTTTAGAAGAAAAGCTCTCGTTGTCCCAGAAAAGAACGGCATTTCCGGTACCTTTGATCTCGTGGGTATGGAGGATACTGATATCATTATGGCCGGCTTCTCTGGCGGCAATATCTATGATATGAGACAGCTCCCCAGTACCTGCGACATAGAACTTCCTTATCCCTTTATCGTATTCGTAATCTATCGCTGACCTGATGGCGTCTTTCATGACCGATATGCTTCCGATGGTCCTCTTTACGTACTGTTTCGACCTTTCGACCTTTTCCGAAAAACCCTTAGGTGTCAGAATATATTGGACCTTGCGTCCGTCAAGCTGTTTTATTTTCATGTAGCCCTTCTCGATCATCCTGTGAAGGATGATATTTACCATGCCTAAAGAGAGGTCGAGCGTCTTGGATAAATGGCGCTGTGACGCCTGAGAGTTCTTGGCTATTTCGGATATGACTTTAAGTTCGTTCTCGTCCATATGTTCAATTATTGAACATTATAGCACTATTTTCTGTTTGTAAAGCTCAGATCAACGTTTGAAAGATATATATTTATGCCCGAAATAACTGATAACTCCCGCTATCGCAGGATAAAAGGCCTGTGCGATAAGCGGATGAACATGCAGAGATTCGACCATTAGCGGTAAATAGACCGCATTCACGCCAAAATTGATGCCGTAAACGATGTATGACCTGGCATATTCCCTGGCATAATTGCCTTTGGTCTTGAAGACGAAGGTTTTATATGAAAGATAAGCGTTAGTGATCCCGACAACGGAGGACAGGACCATAGCCCAGAAATAGTTGTCCCTGCCGAGCAGAAAGAAGAAAAGCGCGTAGACCGTATATCCGAATACCGAGTTCCATACACCTGTCAGAATGAAGTTAACGAACTCCCTGTACTTGGCCAGAAGCTCATTTATCGTTGAAATTGATCCGTTCCCTTTCTATGACCCTGGGCCGCTTGAGCACCTGCGTGTGTATGGCCCCGACATACTCGCCGATTATCCCGATAAAGAACAGCTGCACCGAGCTGAAGAAGAAGAGGCCGATCACAAGTGGCGCCATGCCCGCGTTAAAAGAATCCCAGAACACCAGTTTATATATCAGATATCCGAATGCAACGGCCAGGCTTATCATGGACAGAAGAAAACCGATCATCGCGGCCAGCCTCAAAGGCACCTTTGAATGGTTGGTTATCCCCAGCATGGCCATATCGTAAAGGGAATAGAAATTGTTCTTAGTCCTTCCGCTCTTTCTTAACGGCTGTTCATACTCTATGCCGACGATATCATATCCCAGGTCAGCTATAAGGCCTCTGAAATACGGATAAGGGTCGTCGACACCCTTGAGGATGTTGATTATCTTTCTGTCATAAAGACCGAAACCCGTAAAACCTTTTATCATCTCGATCTCGGACAGCCTACCGAGAAGGAAGTAATAGAAATTCCTGACCGCGAACATGAGCTTCGATTCCCTGCTCTGCTTCTTTATGCCGACCACTATCCTGCTTCCCTGCTCCCATTTATCGATAAAAGCCCTTATCATTTCAGGCGGGTCCTGCATGTCGGCAACGACAGATATTACGGCATCTCCGTTTGCCTGCACCAGACCGTGGTACGGAGACCTGACATGTCCGAAATTCCTGGCGTTGACTATTACCCTGACATTAGGATCGCCGTCTGCAATTTTACGCAAGATATCGACAGTCCCGTCTGTTGAAGCATTGTCGATGAAGATATGCTCATAGTCGTACTGCGGAAGAGAGCTCATGACATCCCTGACGCGCATATAGACGTCCATGATGTTCTCATGTTCGTTGTAGCACGCCGTAACTACGCTGATGAGCTTCTTTTGGCCGGTCAAAGACATGTATACCCTCCGTCCACAAGTATCACCTGTCCGGTCATGTAGGTGTTACGGGCGCACAAGAAAAGGACGAGATCGGCGATCTCCGCGGGAGTGCCGAACCTGCATAGAGGAATTTTCTTCTTGATCTCCTCCATCTCGGAAGGAGTGTTGTTCGATGAAGTAAGCTCGGTCTCGATATACCCCGGGGCCAGTGAGTTCACAAGGACGTTCTTGGAAGCAAGCTCCACAGCGCATGACCTTGTGAAAGAATCCAGAGCGGCTTTGCTGGCAGAATAGGATGCACGACCCTTTCTTGTGACCGTTCCCCATATCGAGCTGATATTGACGATGTTGCCGCCGTTCCCCATTAGCGGAGTAACAGCCCGGATAAGCCTCACAGGAGCGAAATAGTTGGTCTGAAAAGTCTCTTTAAGGTCCTTGTCGGTCATTTCGAGAACATCGGATATCCTGTTGATGCCTGCATTGTTGACCAATGCGTGCACCTCTCCTCTCAGCGAAGAAACGAACCCGTCAATCGAAGCATCGGACAAAAGATCCAGCTCCTGCCGCGATGGAGCGACAACATCGAAGCCGGCCGCTTTGAGAACGGCAACGATCTCTCTGCCGATCCCCCTGCTTCCGCCAGTAACGATGGCTCTTCTCATCTTCCTATCCTGCCCCCTGCATCATGTATCAGCTTGTCATACCTTTTCTCAAGCATCTCTATCCTCTGTTTGTCCTCGTCATGGATCATTCCGTAAAAGTCCCTCTTGTTCTTAAGCCACATAAGCTCGAACCCGACAGCTTTCAGGATCCCTTTTTCTCCTTCAGGTCCAAGGGCTCCTGGGCAGCTGAATATGACCTTCCTAGTCTCATATCTGTCCAGCACACCTGCCGGCAGCTTACGGAAATGCGGAAGGGACTCACCGGACACTCCGCCGCCGATCACGCATTCCAGCCCGGCATTCTTTGCGGCAGGCAGGACCTTTTCGGCTATCTTCATGACGGTACCTGAATTTATATCGTCGCGTGTAAGGCCCATTGACCCGGTCATGTCCACCCTTCCGAATACGATGCCTTTAAGCTCCCTGTCAGTATCGGTCAAAAGCATTTTCTCAAAGTTCTCTACCGCTGTAATGGTCTCAATGTTTATCAAAAAAGAAACATTGTCATGTTCTTCTTTTGGAAAGGCCAGCTTTGTCGACTGAAGGAACTTTTTAAGCGCGTACGGAGACTCGATCATCGGCGCAACTATCCTTGAAACCCCTATCGAGCGGGCATCGTACATGTCTTTCAGTGCTTCACAGCCGCCGATCTTAAGAGTAAGGTCCAACCCCGCCTTTGTTATGACCTCTTTCAGCCGGAGCGCTTCTTCAAGCCTTGTACCCTCGGCCTCGAATTCAGCTTTTATACCGGTAACAAAGTGGTTCTCCCTAAGGTCTTTAAGGACATCCACCATCATCAGCTCTAAAGAGTTCATTTACTTCCTTCCGTCCCATTCGGGGACCAGCATATTGCTCCGGAATTCATCCCTGTCGAGCAAAGGCCACATGTCCTCAAGCGGCCGGGCAGCAAGCGTCCCGTCCGGCAGTTTTTCCGAAAGGACCTTCGGCTCAAAAGTTCTTTCGGGATCAAGCGTCACCTCGCACAAAATTGGACCTTTAGATTCTAGCACGGCCTTTATCTTTTCCTCAATCAGCTCATGGGACTCGATCTTCGCGGCAGGTATCCCGTAGCTTTCCGCGACCTTAGTGATATCAGGGAATGACACCCCGCAGCTTCGGTCACATGCGAAACGCCGACCGTCGAAATACTGGTCCTGCGTCTGCTTTATGGAAAGATAGCCGCTGTTGTTGAGCACGAACACCTTTACTGACAGTCCGTAAGAGACGAGCGTCTGCAGCTCCTGGAGGTTCATCTGCAGGCTGCCGTCCCCAGCAAGACAGATGACATCCTTTCTTCCTGAAGCGATGCATGCCCCGATAGCCGCAGGAAGGTCATACCCCATCGAGGCGCAACCCGAATTCCAGAACATCCTCTGCCCCGACTTGATCTTTCCGGCCTGGAACAGGGACACGCAGGCAGTCCCGTTACCCGCGACAACAATCGCGTCATTATCGAGGGCCCCTGTCAGCTTTTGAACGAACAGATACGGGTCCACCCCGTATTTGTCTTCTTTCGTTACGACCGGGTACTTTCCCTTCCTCTCCTTACACCATTCAAGCCATTCTCTTTTTTCCACAGGTCCCTTAAGTTCCTTTGATAGGGCATCCATGAAAACAGAAACATCGGCATTTACCGGAAGGTCCGGTATGTAAGTAGGCTTTCTCAGCTCTGCCGCGTCAATGTCGACCACGATCTTCCTTGCGGCCCTGCCTACGGACTTCCAGGAATATCCGACCTGCCTGATATTATTGCGGGAACCAAGGGTCAGTATGAGGTCGGCGTTCTGGAAAGCGAAATTCCCGGCTCTTGTGCCTACTGTACCGACCCTGCCGATAAAAAGCTCATGGTCAGAGCCGATAATGTCAAAACCGTTGAAGGTGGTGAGCACAGGAACGCGCAGTTCATTTATAAGCTTGATGAATTTGCCTGACGAACCGGAACATCTTATCCCATGTCCTGCCACAATGACAGGTCTTTCGGCCTTCCGTATCATGGAGACGGTCTTTCGGACCGCATTCTCAAGTGCTCTGCCGTCCAAGAGACAGGACCTCAGCTCTTTTGCATTAAAATGTTTTAAGTTCGAGGTCTCGACGGTCGAGGCCTGAACATCAAGCGGGATATCGAGCCAAACCGGTCCGGGACGCCCTGTTGTCGCAATATCCATGGCCTTTTCAAGCTGATAAGCGATATCTTCGGGCCTGACAACCTGAGCACAGTATTTGGTCACCGGCTTTACGATATCAATGATATTTATCTCCTGGTCCCCAATCTGACGCAGTCCGGAACCGGGATAATGCGCTATCGTGGTCTCTCTCTTGACCTGCCCGGAAAGATAGATGCAAGGTATCGAATCGGCCCATTGGCCGATAACCCCTGTTAATGTATTCGTTCCTCCGGGTCCGCTCGTGACCACCACGACCCCCGGCTTTCCGGAGACCCTTGTATAGCCTTCGGCTGCGATAGCTGCCGCCTGCTCGTGGAGGGGACAATAATATGTAAGCGATGTATTCTTCCCGACCGAATCGACAAGGTGCATCGCCCCGCCGCCGGAGATCATGAAGACATCCGTAAGGCCCTTCGACGCGAGATGATCAAAAATAAAGTCGGATACTTTGACCTTCATCAGACCTCCGTAGTTGTAAGGTCGTAAGCCACGAACGTTGAGGGAAATATCCTGCGGGCGACCTTTCCCGCCTTCTCCCTGTGCGACCTTTTCGTATACTTCTCAGCGTCAAAATGCGAGAGGAAGAGTCTCTTTGCCCCAGCCTTCTTTGCTGTCAGCGCAGCCTCCTCAGGGTTCAGATGGGGCCAGAACGATGAGTCCTCTCCAGGCCCGAACGAGCATTCAAGCAGGAGCAGGTCCGCCCCTTTTGACAGCTCTTCAAGATTTGCGCATCTACCTGTATCGGTACAGAAAGTGATCTTCTTCTTTCCGAAATAGAAGCTGTAGCCGTAGCAGGTTACGGGATGGCGCAGCTTCTTATACTCGTATTTGAAGGGCAGCTTCTTCTCGCCGGCTTCTTCAAGGGTCATTTTGAAAGGGAGCCTGCTGATATCGGCCGTATAGGGCCTGCCGATAAAACGTCCCAGATGTCTTCTAATACCCTTTGGGCCGATGACCCTTAAGCCGTTCTTGAACTTGAACTTAAGCAGGATGTGGAGCCCAATAATATGGTCAAGATGAAAATGGCTGATGAACAGGTAGACAGGCTTATTGTCCCTGATAAAACGGTCGGCCTTATAGATGCCGTTGCCGGCATCCAGAATGATATGTTCTTTTCCGGTCTGGATCAATATACACAGTGTATTGCCCTGATCGGTATCATACCAGCCGTTGGTCCCGAGGAATCGGACCTTGATCTTTTTATTTGTCGACAAGAAGCAGCTCCTTCTTGATAGAACTTTTGTTTGCCTCATACCAGGCATATAACTTTTTTATGCTCTCTTTAATATCTTCGAACTTCAGTCCTCTGACCTCGGTCTTTAGTCTCGTATTATCCCCGCTGTACTCCTCTCCCATCCCCTGCTCTTTTATGACAATAGGCAGGTCCTTGCCCGAAACGTCCTTTACCATCTCCGCAAGCTCTTTAAGCTCATATGTCATGTCAGGCGTAACGTTCCTGATCAGTTCTTTGGGGTCGTTCTCGATGTAAAACGTCAGTATTTTTATAAAGTCATCAATATAGAGATAATCCATCCGCTTGTTCTGCTTGATGGTCAGAGGCAGATCAAAGACCGCTTTACATATCATATTTGAGACAAAACGTATCGAATAGTCCTCATATTTCCCAAAAACCCCGAACAGTCTAAGACCGAAAGCTCTCTTCAGGTAAGGGAGCAGCTTGGCAGTCGCGTATTTCGACAGCCCGCTCTCATCATCAGGAACATAAAGGTCGTAATCCGACTCCTTTATTCTCGGTCTCAGATGTCCGATCCCGTACGCTCCGCCGGAACTTAGGAACAGCAGCTTTCCGAAATGTGGCTCGCAACGCATCAGGCCATAAAGCATGCGCATATTGGTCAGGAATATGTCCGAGCGGCCCTTCGCGTTCCGATGCCCTGGTTTTTCGGCCCCGTGGATGACGACATCATACGGCCCGTTCTTTTTAAAATATTCCATGACACGCTCGGCATCAGTGAGGTCAAGCTGTTTATGGCCGGGGGAATCGATCAGGTAGGCATCAGACAGCAACTCAATGATATTCCTGCCGATGAAACCTCCGCCTCCTGTAAGGAATATCCTTTTCATGTCAGACCCTGATGTATCCTGCTTTGTGGCTCGTGATCCATTGCTTCACCATCTTCTTATATCCCTTTTCATCGGTAAGGTACGGGTCATAGACCTTTAGGCCTATCATATCCATAAGCTTCTTGTCATCTTCACCGCAGCAGTGTGAATAACCAAGCTTATGAAAGTAGTTGTTGGCTCCGGTGGAGATGAACTTGACGTTAAGGTCTTGCATGACCACGTCGTTACGCACCTGTTCGAGAGCTCTGTAAACGAGGAAATTTACGATAGAGTAGACCACAGGCTTGTACCCTGCCATGGCCAGACCAGCAGCTATACCGACGGTCGCCTGCTCCATGATGCCCATATTGATAAGCCTGTCGGGAAATTCCTTCTTAAAGGCGTCGCAGACGCCGAAGCCCATATCACAAACAAGGACAATGATCTTCTTGTCCTTTCTCGCAAAAGGGATTATGTCATCCACTATGCTCCTCCTGTAGAGGTTGTTCTTCAGCTCTTTCGCCATCCCTGTTTGATCTCCTGTTCGTTCGGCATCCTAAAATGGAACTTCGGGACGTTCTCCATACAGATAAGATCCTTCCCCTTTACCGTTTCAGCGATAACGACCTTTGGCTGGGGTCCTTTTATTTTAAATGCGGACAATACGGAACCGATGTCATGTCCGTCGCATATTACAGCGGAAAAACCAAAGCTTTCGAACTTTTTCTTAAGGTTTTTTGAATCGCTGAACGGGCCCATGATCTTTTCCGTGAAATCCATTGCCTGAAGTCCATTATTGTCGATTATGACAGTAAGGTTCGATAGGCCGTGGGCCGCGGCGAACTGTATCGCCTCCCAATTGGAGCCTTCCTGAAGCTCTCCGTCACCTACCATGCAATAGACCCTGTTGTTCTTCCTGGAGTGCTTGAAAGCTAAAGCCAGCCCTGCGGCCATAGGCAGCCCGTGTCCCAATGCCCCGCCGCTCGATTCAATACCGTGCTCCGGATGACGTTCGACACAACCAGTGAGCTTTCCGCGCTTATAAAGCCTTCCCCAGTCCTTTACCTTCATTATCCCCAGATCGGACAGGATAGTGTAATAAGCATAACAACCGTGCGCTTTTGACAGAATGAACCTGTCCCGGCCTTCCCACTTAGGGTCCCTGGACAGCTTCATCTGGCTGTAGTAAAGGACTGTAAGGACATCAACTGTTGAAAGAGAGGAAGCTATATGACCCGCCTCGCATGAACAGGCGGTCTTAACGAGCGCTTTCCTGATCTTGTCCGCCTTTGCCTTCAGCTTTTCTTTTGAGGTTTTCCTCATTTTATCCTTTTGGCCTGCAGGGTCTTGATATTGTAATACCTGACATCCTCCATGGGGTTCGGTATCTTGCCGCCAACAAAAGCCGTTTTAAGGTCCCTTACAGCATCAGCAACAGTACGTTTCGCTTCATACCCGAGCTCTTTCTTGATCTTTTTTGAAGAAACATGATACGACCTGTTGTCATCCGTAGGAGTTACCTTGATAGGTATCCTTGGGTCAATTATCCCTTTAACTGTCTCAGCTATCTCCATGACGGTATGATTGTCGTATCCCGCGTTGAATATTTTTTTCCTTATCTTGTCATCGGGCAGTTCAAGCAGCATACAGTACAGGTCGGTCATGTCATCAATATGTATGTTCGGTCTCATCTGTCCTCCGCCGAAAACTTTTATCTCGCCCCTGTTCACTGCATGGTTAGTGAGGATATTCACGGTCAGGTCAAGTCTCAGCCTCGGTGAGTAACCGCAGACCGTCGCAGGCCTAAGTATCGTAGGGACCATGTCAGAGCCTGCCCTTTCAAAAAGCACTTTTTCGCATTCAGCCTTGTATTTTGAGTAATCCGTCAACGGCTCTAGAGGCAGGTCCTCGGTCACCTCCGGAGCGTCCTTAACCCCGTAAACGCTTGAGCTTGAGGCATAAATAAAGTTCTTGACTCTGTTCTTGTTGGCCGCATCGACCAGTCCGAAAAATGACGTGTAGTTTATCGAGCGCCCCAGCTCAGGGTCAAGATCGAAGCTGGGATCATTTGATATGCATGCAAGGTGTATCACGGCATCATACCCTTTAAGCTCTTTTTCGAGCATGGCAGAGTCGCGGATATCGCCCTTTACGAGCTTTAGAGCTGCATGGGACGACAGGCTGTCCAGCACGTGTTCATCATAGAGAAAAAGGTCTACTACCTTCACCTCGTGACCTTTTTCAAGCAGTTTCGGAACAAGAGCCGAACCCACATACCCGGCTCCGCCCGTAACAAACACTTTTCTTTTGTTTGTCATGCCTTAATTATAGTTGAAACGGAACGATTTGTCGCTTTTGTCAGTATATTCCCTGAGTGCTGATATGCGGATGCATTTTATCGGGAAGGTCTATCAGCTCCCAATTAGGCACGAATACATCAAGGTCCCCGGCCGAATATATACGTTTAGCGTAACCGTAGGACGGCAGGAAACCAAATCCTTCATTCCCCTGATTATGCCTCTGATCAAGCACAAGGACATTAAAACCCAGCTCTCTGAATATCTTTACTGCATACCTGTTCATCGGGCCGTCGAAAGACCTGAGCTGCCTGAAAGAATTGTAGTTATAATGGTCTGCCGTCTCAGCTTTTACATCCGCAAAATACAGGCCCGCATAATTGTGCAGCAGGAGCTTGCCTTCCCTGCCAGCCACCGCACTGGCATACTGCGTGGCATCCTTTTGTAACTGGTAGTAAGCCAGCCTCGGAGACCTGGAATAGTCCTTTGTAAAAGCCTCGAAGACAGGGAACGGCATAGGAAGGGCCGTATCATTGACCTGTGCCGTAATATTGAAAGCGAACACCATGAAGAAAGATATTACAGCGATGCTTTTTACCGCCGCAGAGACCGGCTCAAGGACCGTCTTCATGATAAGCCCCGTGAGCATGGCTCCCGCGGGCGTAAGCACCATAAGATATCTTATGTCCAGGTCGGTTATCGTGTAGCAGACGGCAAGGATCGTCGCGAACATGAACAGCAAGAACGCAGCCTTGCGCCTCACCCCGGCTTTTACGAAAAGCAGCGGGAGAAGAAAGGCGAACACGAAGAAGAAAGCACCGAACTTGAAATTATTGAACGCTCCGATCCTGTACGGCTCACCTTTGAACGTAATATCGAACAGTGTACCGGTATTTAGAGGAATGCTTTTGAAGACATCCGTTATCCCGAGCTCCACACCCGGTGGTATCAAAGGTGAACGGAAAAACCACTGGAAGAACGGAAAAGTGGGATTGCCGGTAAGCATCCAGTTCCTTGCAAAAAGCGGCAGGACCAACAAGACCGACAGCGCGAAAAGACCTGCTGCAGACTTGAGCGAACATTCGGATCTTTTGAAAGAGCAGAAAGCGACCGCAGAGATGCAAGCCGGTATGGACACGAATATGCTTTGAGCCTTTCCCAGAAAAGCCAACGCGGAGATAACGAGAAGAAGCCCCGTGATCGCTGGAGACGGCGATATTACCGCCTGCATCCATAAAGCGGTCAACAGAAATGCCGAATAGAAATACAATGGGTCCGCGAAGCAGTTCGCCATAGAGAAGAGGAATACTGGTGAGGATACGGCCACAGCTGTCGCGAAGAACGATGCTTTTTCTCCAAGAGCTCTCCTTGTATAGCTCTCGAACATGAACAGCGCGCCGTAGAACATAATGAACAGGAAGAGCCTAATCGAATACTCGCCTCCGAGCACCATCAGAGGGGACTGCGCTCCTATGATCAGCATAGGCTCAGAGAACAATCCGGTCGTATATCCTGAAAGATAGTCGAACGCACCGTTAAGTGCTATTACCTTTGGTATGTAAAGATGTACATTAAGCGCGTCCCATGTGTAGTTCGGTACGAGCATATAGAACAGGTGGACTGATGCCGCAACAGCAAGAAGGGTCTGGCCGGGTGTGATGCTTTTTATCGAGGATACTGACCTGACCACAGATATCAGGGTGGGCCCCTCTTTGCGGAATACTATCGCGATAATTAGCAGTAAAAGCAGATGAACGACCGGATTGTTGACTTGAAAATGGGACATGACCCAGAACAAATATGAGACCGCACAAACTCCGGCAAAGAGCCGAACAAATACCGGGTCCACGGACAGTTGCAGTGCATCTGTCAATTTGCTTATCAACGAGCCCGCGAGGAAAGCGATACAGAAGAAAAGGACCGTGACGGCTAATGCCGCTGCATGCCCCGCAAGTATCACAACAGCAGCAAGGAGGCCTGCCATGGCAGCCGGAATTGCCCTTCTTTTAAGGAAGACGAGCGAACTATATGACAAAAGAACGAATAAACCTGTCAGGAAGAAAGAATACAGCTTTTCTCCGATGGGATATACGAAGCATCCGAAAATATTGATATAGTTGCCTATGCCTGAAAGGAAATATTCATCCCGGAACGCCATGTACCATGTGAAAATAGCCAGTATTAAGAGCCCTGCAGATGCCAGGCCCTCACCCATCCTCTTCTTTGTCAAATAAAGGACAAGGACCGTTAAAGATAGTCCCAAATAGATAAAGGTACCGGCCATCACTCCAGACCCAATATCCGCCTCAATACCTGAACAACGGATGCTGCGGTCTTCAGGACAGTGCCTTTTATGCAGTAGTTGCCTTCCCCGTCCTTCGATATCTGCCCAAGCGCTTCCAGCCTTTCGAGCCTTATGCTCACAGGATCCGTCTCCGAGTAGTATTTGCCGACATCCTTCATGCTAACCCATTTCCCGGAAAGGACGTTCAGCAGGACCTTTATCCTCCTTGCGGTCTCGCTCATGTTGAATATATGGAAATAGCAATAGGATATCAGAGAGGTCGACAGGACGAAATACACCACTTTAAAGGCATCCGCATCTTCGGTCATCATAAAGAAGAAAAGCATCCATGCGAGGATGTTGCAAACCATGAGCACGGAAATCAGGTCCTTCTGGGCAGAACCTTTGAGAAATACCGGCACGCGAAGGAAGAAAATATGAGACGCCAGAACAAAGAGCGGGAATATGACAACGACCACGAACAGCTCGTTACTAGTCATTTAGTCATCCCCTCCCTTCTTCTAGACCGAGCAAATTGAACCTGTAGAAAGCGAATGTCCGGGCGACCAGACGTCCGGCAGCGGTCAGGGAAAGCCGGCCTTCCCCGTCAGACCTCATAAGCCTGTCGCTGATAAGGTCCTGAGCCCTGTTCTCGATCTGCGCCGCCTTCCTGCTGTCCAGGTACCTACACACCTCTGCCTGGCTGCATTTTTTGCCTGCCTCGAGTATCGCAATGATCATGAGAAGCGAGGGCGAATTTGCCTGCATCGCGGGATACGTAAGTATATAGCTGAAAGAGATCAACACATACAGTACAAGTATCGACGATATATCATATTGTATGAACATCATACGCCCTATCAACGGCAGAGCTACGGCAGGCACAACAGTGTAGATCAAGAGAAGCAGAAGCATCTGTCTGTCCGGCCTGAACGCTCTCCACACGAGCACATGCACCGCAAAAGAGACAAAGGACAGTAGCAAAGGTATCAGCAGTATCTTTATCATATAAAATTCACATGCATAGGCGCCGGACCAGGGTCATCCGGCAGACTTGCATCTCCTTTCTTCAGGTCCCACAGGAACTCATTGACCTTGTGCTGAAGACAAAGTGTACCACAATCCGTGCGCGGGTCAAAGCCCTCGCTGGATAATTGCGACATAACATCCCAATAACGCTGGCTTTTCCAGATATCACGGAACCTGCTTTCAGCAATGTTGCCTATGTGGAACCTTTCCTTGAACTTGTCATTGAATAGCGGACCGCAGGGCGCGACCAGACCGGAACCTGACAGCTGCAAAATAAAGGGCGCCCCAAAGCATTTTGAGTACTTCCTTTTTCCTCCGCTCATGATCTTCGACCATTTGGCTTTCACAAGATACGGCCCCGCTGACATAGATTCGGCCTTTTCGAGTATCCCCTTGAGGTCCGGATATTTGGAATAATCAATCCCGAGAGAACCGAGCTCGTCGTCAGAACAGTGCTTGATAACAAAATAATCCGCGCCAAGTTCCCTTCCAAGCACAGCCAACGGGAGCACGTCATCCCTGAACTGCGGCATCAAGACCATTTGCATCCCTATAGTTACTGACAGTCCATTTTCCTTCTTGACGGATACAGCCCTTTTAATGGTGCCGATCACCTTTTCATAATGACCGGGCCCGACCCCATGAACCTTCATATACCTCTCAGGCGTTGCCGCGGAGATATTGAACCTCAGATATGTCAGCGCTGGAAGCACATCTTTCAGCCTTTCATCTTGGAGCGGATATCCGTTGGTCCCCAAAGCACAATCCAGGCCCTTTTCTTTGCATCTGAGTATGGCATCGTAAATATAAGGGCTATGAGCGCTTTCACCGTCGCTCACAAAGCTTATCGCTTTTACTCCTATCTCCGCAGCGTCGTCTATAAAATCCATGACCGCCTGCCTGGAAAGTCTATGGTTTTCGTTCTCCTGCAGGGCGCCGTAACAATACATACATCTGTAGGAGCAGGCCCTGGTGAGCGAACAATCGATCGTAATCGGAGCTATCCTCTCTCCGCGCAGCCAGGCTTCGACCCTGTCCCTGTGCCAGGCGAGTTTTTGTCCGTCAAGTATTATATTGCCTTTAATGGACATTAATTATGCTCTGACATTTTCCTGAAAGTGACCGATCCGCGAGCCAGTTTGGAGATATTGTCCTTTGAGTCCACACCTTTGACCATTTCTATGCCGCGGATGTGTATCTCATAGACCAGCTTAACGTAATCCCTGATGACGGACAGCAGGGACCTTAGGGTCATCGCTTTTGATCTTCTTTTTTCGGATGATGCAAGGAAGTTCGGGACCTCGCAGAACAGGTAACCTTTCCTTATCAGCCTTATGAGCAGCTCCGCCTGGTAGAAGAACCCGTCGCTCATGACCTTGATGTCATCCATTATGCATTTACGATAAAAAGTGGTGCCGTTGGTATAGTTAAGATTGATGCCGAAGGACATGTTTATAATGAACCTGTAGCTCGCAGAGACAAGCCTTCGCCATTTATCCCTTCTTTCGATATTGTGTATGAAAGGAACTATTATGTCCACGTCGTTGATGAGATAAAAAAAGGAAAGAGCATCTGCCGGATTGTTCTCGTTGTCAGCGGGGAACATCACAACGACCTCTTTGCAGGCGGCGTCAGCCCCGTCAAGAAAAGACTTTCCGATCCCTTTGTTCGTTCCGTGCTTTAAAAGTTTTACCGGCGAACCTTTACTGCTGAAGCTCTCTGCGATCTCCCCCGTTCTGTCGCGGCTCCCGTCATCCACCACGACTATCTCGCCGTCGATCGAATACTTCTTAAACGCGTTCAGAACGGAGCCTATAGCTGCTGATATATGCTTTTCTTCGTTCAATGCGGGCATTATGACGGAAAGTGACGGAAGAGGCCTCTTGGGGCCGTCAATGTTCATTGCACACTTCTTTTCTGCAAAGCTTCGATCATGGCCTTATAAGTTCCCTGGATGTTCGCGTCGTCCGGGGCCAGCTGCCTGGCTTTGACTATCTCTGACATGGATTCTTCGAGACGTCCGTTCCTGAAATACGCGATGGCAAGTAAATGATGGGCATCAGGCCCCTCTTTTTTTGAGGCGACCGCTTTCTCAGATGACAATATGGCCCCCTCAATATTACCGGCATTGAAGAGCGATACTGCGACAGAGAAATGTTCCCTGTATGACGCGCTCTCGCCGTTGACCCTGGCCGTATACAGCGCCGACAACAAGACGAGGACCAGGACCAACAAAGCCCAATTACGGTTGCTTTTTATGATGTACAAATGGTCCTTTATTCCCGCAGCGATCGGGCCTTCTTGAAAGGCCTGGAACACGGCATATGCGAGCATGAATGAGAGCAGCAGGACATTAATAATGACGCCAATACTGATGTCCGTCCCGCCGTCCGACGACATGAAACCGAGAATATAGTAACTCTTCGGCACCATGACCAGCGCCAATAAAAGGGCCCACAAGACCTGCCCTTTTTTCGCCCCCTCATCGACAAACAGCATTAACGGCACAAGCATATAGATCAGCTTATAGTCTGCCGAGATGTGTGGAAAGAGAAGGAACATCAGTGTCACAAGGAGCGTCTGCCTCCAAAGCTTCTTCTCCGCAAACACCACTGCGTAGGACACTGCCAGGGAGAGCCCTATGATGCAGTATTTGTATACCGAGAGGACAAAGCCCATATCAACGCTCTTTATCCACCCGGTCCAGTTGAGCAGGACCTTGATGAACGTGAACAGCGACACCCCTCGCTGAACGACATTATTCGCTCCCAACCAGAGGTTCCCGCTCTCAACGTTGAAACCGGACAGCATGAAGTTAAGGTTCTCAAGGAACCCTCCTTTATGGAAAAGAAGGCTTACAAATGTGAGGGCGATCGCGTATCCGGCCGCCAAGAGGGCCTCTTTGTACCTTTTTCTGGACATGAAGAAAAGAAGGAAAACTGCGGGGAACAGCTTCATCGCTATGGCCCCTGCCAGGAACGCGGCGCTCAGGGCATACTTTTCTTTTTGGAACAAGTAGACAAAAGCGCAGACCAGGACGAACCCCAGCATCTCGAGATTCCCTCT
>CAZHHM010000020.1:0-35105 GCA_964532225.1 uncultured bacterium
CTGAAGGACGGGGCAGCGAATATCAGAAAAGCCGAACTAAAACGCGGGTCCGGAAAGATAGATATTTCAGGCAAGATCGAGATCGGCGGTCCTATAGCTCTGAAAGCCTATTCAAAAGGCTTCAAGCTTGATAAGGTCAATACAGCTTTCGGCTCTCCTGTCCAGATGGAGGGAGTTCTTGACATGGGAATGGCCGTCGGAGGAAGCATCTCGTCGCCGAGCGTATCGGTCGAGGCCAGAGTAACAAAAGCGTTGTTCGGCGACATCACTCTTGACAGCGTGAACACCCGGGCCGGATTTAATGACAATGTGCTTGATATTGAAAAGCTCGAGATAAGATCGAGCCAGCAGAAAGCCTCATTAAAGGGCAGGATCCCCTTCGACGGCAAGAGACAGATATCG
This sequence comes from uncultured bacterium, assembly GCA_964532225.1. Lineage (GTDB taxonomy): Bacteria > Margulisbacteria > WOR-1 > JAKLHX01 > JAKLHX01 > CAZHHM01. The sequence continues at coordinate 403 of CAZHHM010000020.1, forward strand.
GCGGATCTTTCTCTCGACGGTAATAACATCGCCCTTCTGGCGTCCGTTATCAGGGGCGTCAGGTGGAAAGAAGGAAAGGGTTCTTTAAGCCTGAAGGTTTCCGGCACGGTGCTCCATCCGGTATTCAGGGGGGAGCTTAAGGCCAGGAACGCGGTGATCGATATCGACCAGATAAGGTCGACCCTTGTAGGCCTCGACTCAGAGATAATACTGGACGGCGATACTATCCGCGTGAACAAGCTTATGGGCAGCCTTAACGGCGCGCTCACATCATGGAAGTCCCTTCCGTTCTCAATTGCCGGTACGGCCGACCTTAAAGAACTGTTCGGCGAAAAGAAGGTCATCGATCTCAATATGAAGGCGACCGATATGTCGGGGTCGATAAATATAAACGGCCTTTATACAGGGGACGCCAAGCTCAGCAACGTTTCGATCAACGGTCCGCTCTGCCTCAATATGGATATTACCAAGGACCTCAAGCCTCTGGTCAAGGCGGACGCGGAGCTGATCAACGGTCTTTTCTCCATACCAAAAGGCGGGGGAGGGAACGGAAAGATGTCGATGCCGGACATGGCATTTGATATAAACGCATCGGTCGGGAAGAACGTAAGGCTGGTGCAGAACATGGCCGGCCAGACCATATCGGTAGAATTCTCCCAGATGGATATTGAGATATTCTCAGACGGCATAAAAGTAACAGGCGCGCTGTCAGGCCCGGTCATCACCGGGGTGGTAGGCGTAGGGTCCGGAAAGCTTTCTATACTCGGCAGGGACTTTGACATACTTTCCGAGAAGGACCAGGAAAAATATTTCTCCAACAACAGGACGATGATGGTCGGGAACAAGGCGGAATTCCTTGGTCAGGCCGGTCCGGCTGCCGCGCTGCCGAACATATATGTCACCGCTTTAAGCGAGGTCTACGAGGACACAGGGAGGCCTTCGGATTCGTCAACGACCGTTACCGGGCCCGCTATACCGACAAAACAGAAAGTAGCTATCCTGACAAGGATAACCGGCATCCCGTTCGTTCAGGACAAGGAAAAGGCGATGAAGCTGCAGTTCTTCGCATTCGTAGAGGATAAAGCCAAAGGTCCCATGTCATATGCACCGGCACCGTACAGCGAGAATGACATAAGGATCATGATACTGCCCGACTTTTTAAAGGGGACGCTGGGGCTGTCAAAAGGACAGGGCGAAGCGTTCGACACGAATGCTGTCATAGTGGACTTCCTGAACGCACGCCTGCAGAGCTATCTCACAAAGGGGATATCAAGCAGCCTCGAAAAGGCATTCGGCCTGGACAGCTTCACGCTTGACTACAATTTCGGGCGTGACCTTGAAAAACTCCTGCCGACAAGAAGAGGCGACTACGCGTACGCCGATAAGCCGCAGCTCGGCATAGGCCTGGTCAAAGGCTTCTTCGACAGGATCTACATACAGCTCAAGTACGCAAGGGCCATGGAACAGACAGGGCAGAACAACGACACGGCAGTCAACTATCAGATAACATGGAAGATAGACAGGTATTATTCGTTCGCTTATTACAGGGAGCCGATAACGTTCCTTGACCAGAACAGTACATATTATAAAATGACGCTCCAATATGTTTATCAATTCTGACGGGAGGAGTGGAATAAAAAGCATGGATAAAGTAAAATTGGGGGTACATATGAAAACAAAACTTGTGGCCGGGGTTCTTGCTGCTTCTCTCATGCTGGTCTTTGTCGCGGGTGTTTCGCCGGCAAAATCCCCTGAATATCCCTCAAAGATATCGGGTGTCTATGTGCAGGGCAACAGCAACATTCCTTCAGAACAGATATTCCAGAACATCATCAGCAAGGTCGGGGACTCTCTTTCCGAGGATAAGGTCAACGATGATATAAAGCTTATCTACGCAATGGGCTATTTCAGCGATGTAAAAAGGGAGCTCAAAAAGACCGCTTCAGGCACAGAGATAAGATATATCGTAAAAGAGAACCCGGTCATCCGCGGGATATCGCTCGAAGGGTTCTCCGTGTATCCTGAACAGAAGATACTCTCCACGTTAGAGTCGCGCACAGGCGCGATAATGTCGTTCAAAAGCATACAGAACGATGTCCAGGCCATAGAACAGCTCTATAGAGGTGACGGATATATTCTGGCAAAAGTGGTCGATGTCTCCGTCGACCCGGCGACCGAATTCCTCACCATAAAGCTGATCGAGGGCAGGATAGAGAACGTCATCATCAACGGGACCAAGAACACCAAGGATTATGTCATACTCCGTGAAATGAACTCGAAACCGGGCAGCGTGCTCAATGAGGTGACGCTGAGAAAGGACCTGAGAAGGGTATTTAACCTCGGCTTTTTCAGCGAAGTGACTCCGGATTTTGAGCCGGGACTGGACAATGACAAAGTATCCGTGGTCATGAACATAAAAGAAGGCAAGACCAATACGATCAATTTCGGCGGAGGATACGGGGAAAGAGAGGGCTGGTTCGGCTTTGTCGACCTGTCAGCCGAGAACCTTTTCGGCACGGGTCAGGGGACTCTTCTCAGGGGTCAGTCAGGACAACAGCAGTCAACATACCAGTTCAGGTACTCTGTCCCGTGGTTCATGCCGCAGCAGCTCGGGGACAGGACAACTCTTACGTTCAGAAGATGGCTGACAATGGGAAAGAACGTCTATCTTGTAGATACTCCGGAAAGGGAAGGCGTCTACAACGGCTGGGAAACTGCATTCAACAGGCCGATATCTGACGAATGGAGCGTAGGTCTCAGCGTTGGGAGCGAGCGCGTGGACAATACCGCTGCTACCACTTTTGAGCCTTACACATCTAATACCGTCGGACTTTCGGTATCATATGACAGCCGCGACAACTGGATGAACCCGTCGACAGGAGTCTATTATGTCCTTGGTCTCAGAAGAGGATGGAAGATCGCGTCAGCTCAGACCAACTTCACCAAATATACGCTTGACCTGAACAGATTCCTTCCTTTAGGCTCAGGCCAGGTACTTGCAATGCACCTGGGCGTAGGGACGGGAATAGGCGATGTGCCTATCGGAGAGATATTCTATGCGGGCGGCGCCAACACCATAAGAGGATATGATCCAAGCGAATCGAGGACCGGCAAAGATAAGCTGATCGCCAACATCGAATACAGATATTCTTTCAACGACATGTTCCAGGGTGTCCTCTTCTTTGACTGGGGCAATGCCTGGAACACCGGATGGCCCGATCCCGGCAAGTTCATTTCCGGCAGGGGTTTCGGTCTCAGGCTTAATACGCCTATGGGCCCGATACGCCTTGACTACGGCATAGGATCGAACAGGGCCTTCTCTGAAGGTACCCTGCACTTCTCTGTCGGGCATGCTTTCTGAAGCCGGGGACAAGTTCCGGCTTTACGAAGAAGAGCTGATATCCTGGAACGCCAGGATGAACCTGACATCGATCACCGATAAGGACGATATCAGGGCCAAACATTTTTCTGACAGCCTTTCTATAGCAATGGCATTTGACCTTGCTTCAGGCCCGGTCTCGGTACTGGACATCGGTACCGGGGCGGGTTTCCCGGGCATACCTCTCAAGATAAAATATCCTAACATTGATCTGACACTTGTTGACAGTACGAAAAAAAAGACAGAATTCCTCGAGCATGTGGTCGCCAGTCTAGGTCTTGAATGTGTCTCGGTCGTCAACAAGCGCGCGGAGGAGCTTGGGGACGGCATGAAAGAAAAGTTCGACCTTGTCGTCTCAAGAGCGGTCGCTGACCTGAACGTCCTTTCGGAGCTCTGTCTGCCTTATGTCAGGGTCGGCGGCATGTTCATCGCAATGAAGGCCAAAGATGCAGCCGAAGAGGCCACACGTTCACAAAAGGCGATCAAAGAGCTTGGAGGGGAGCTGTCGCGGATAATCAAAGCGGATGTCCCCGGTCTTGAAGCGGAGCGTAACCTTGTGATAATCAAGAAAGTCGCCCCGACCCCGGCTAAATACCCCAGAAGGAGCGGGATGCCGGCAAAAAGGCCTTTATCTTAGAAGCTAGAAATCATGCTATACTAAGCTCAGGAAAGTTCTTCTCCTCGGGGATAATCCAAGAACGCAAATGGCAAAGGTATTTTCTGTCTGCAACCAAAAAGGCGGCGTCGGAAAGACGACCACATCGGTCAATCTGAGCGCTTTCCTTGCTTCTCAGGGTAAAAAGGTCCTGCTTATCGACATGGACCCGCAGGGCAATGCCACTTCGGCCGCAGGGCTTCAAAAAGACAATACTTCACCGTCTATCTATGAGGTACTTATTGACGGCGAAAGCATCGAGAACGCATTAAAAGAGACCAAGACCCCGAACCTTTTCGTTCTGCCTTCGAACACATCTCTGGCAGGCGCGGAGATCGAGCTGGTGGGTGAGATGGCAAGGGAATTCAGGCTTCGCGACAGGATAAAGAGCGTTGCGGAACTTTTTGACTTCATCATCATCGACACACCCCCGTCCCTGTCATTGCTCACAATAAACGCCCTTGCTGCCACAGATATGGTCATTATTCCGATACAATGCGAGTACTTCGCGCTTGAAGGCCTTTCACAGCTCTTAAAGACGATAGATATGGTGAAGGGGAACCTTCATCCTGAGCTTAAAATAGCAGGGATATTGCTCACCATGTACGACTCCAGGCTCATTCTCAACAATGAAGTTGTCGCGGACATCAGGGAACACTTCCCTGAACTGGTATTTGAAACGCTTGTGCCGAGGAACGTACGCCTGTCGGAGGCGCCTTCGTTCGGAATGCCCATACTTTATTATGATGCTACATCATCAGGATCTGTCGCCTATGAGAACTTCTCAAAGGAGCTCCTTGCAAGGATCGCTCCGGACGAGGACAGGGACAATGTTAAGATACAGGATAGCCGAGAAAAAGGAGAAGATAATTGGCAGCAACAAAGCACGGTCTAGGCAAAGGTCTGGGAGCTCTGATCCCTAACCAGCCCTCTGTAAGCCAGACACTTACTTCACCACTCACCTCTGGCCGGGCAGTGGTCATGCTCGAGACCAAGGATATCCTCACGAATCCAAGGCAGCCCAGGAAGACTTTCGACAAGCTAAAACTTGATGAGCTTTCTTCTTCTATCCGCGAACAGGGAGTGACATCCCCGATCCTCGTCAGGAAAAAAGGCGACAAATACGAGATAATCGCCGGAGAAAGACGTTTCCGCGCTTCAAAGATAGCCGGTCTGAGCAAGGTCCCCGTTATCATAAAGGACTACAGTGATGAACAGTCCCTTGAGATAGCTATTGTAGAGAACCTGCAAAGGGAAGACCTGAATCCCGTTGAAGAAGCGCTTGCCTATAAAGCACTGTCTTCCGAGTTCGGGCTCAAGCAGGAAGATATCGCAAAAAGGATAGGCAAGGACAGGTCCACTGTTTCGAATACCATGAGACTACTAGAGCTCCCGCAAGAGATATTGGACATGATATCGGACGGGAAAATGTCCGCAGGCCACGCGAGGCCCCTGCTGGCGCTACCGGACAGACAGACGCAGATCGATACAGCTAAAGAGATCGTCAAGAACGATCTTTCGGTCAGGGACGTCGAAGCATTGCTCCAGACAATTGACGGCCAGCCCCAGGAAAAGCAGAAAAAAAAGAAAGCAGCCGTAAAGGACCCTGTGATCGCAGATATCTCCGAGAAACTAATGGAAAAGCTCGGGACCAAGGTAGATGTTGCCGGGACCGAAAGCAAAGGCAAGGTACAGATATACTACTACACGCGAGAGGACCTTGAGAGGATACTCGAGTCGATCCGCTGAAATAATATTACCTGAAATTTTTACCTCTACTGCACGATAAAATACCAGGACCTATATGGGCAATAACATACGCACAAGATCAATTGCCAGGGAAGCGCTATCTTTCCGCCCCTTGAACATGGGCAGATTGTTCAGAGGACGGAGCCTCAGGGCGATCGTGGAAGCAGGTTCCTTGTCGCTTCTTTCAATGATGGCTTATAATTGCTCGAACAATGATAATCCTGTGGTCCCTCCGGAGAACATCTACGAAAAGAACATCCTTCAGCTTCCCGACAGCGGAAGGTTGTATCCCGCCGTGTTCCTGGCAAATCCCGCGCAGGACGACTCAATTACCGCCGATGTCATCAGGGATTTCCGCGTCAAGACCGGAGTAAGTCCTCTGCTCATAAAAAGGTTCTGGAGCATAACGGCAAATTCAGGCCGTTTCCCGATGGATGAAGCGCTTACTGCAAAGGCCGAAGGGGCAATGCTTTTTATATCGGATTTCCCCCTTAAGAAATGGGGTGACCTATCGACAGTTATCCTGCCGGACCTTACACAGCAGCTGAACGCGAGGACCGGTGAGTACTATGAATCCTACCAAAGGTTCTTCAGGACGATGGATTCTTCCGCTCTTGATTATGTTTTTGTTACCGCACATGAGTACGGGGACCCTAACAGCTCTTATCCCTGGTCGATAAACAATGTGAGCCCTGCCCAGTATGCGGGGTATCTTGAAGCGGTTTACGGACTTATGAAAAGTATGAAAGTGAAGAACGTTACATATCTGATAAACCTGAATGCCGGTTATCAGGCGCTTGGCGATATCATGCCTTTCCTCAAGCCCTCGCACTTTGACGGCATACTTTATAATTCTTTCCAAAGCAGGGCGTTCAGCTCATGGGCCGCTGGCGAGGCTCTGTTCGGAAAAGATCTTGACCAGGCAACTAAGCTAGGCTTCAGGTATATCGGGATAGGGGAGACCTCAAGGAACAAATATGACATTACATCTGACGATTCCTCAGTGACACTTGCTTCGTCGGTCCAGACGCTGTTAGCTCGAAAAGGGTTCATGCACACCATATTCGATCATGACAAAACTGACGGAGGCTGGGGGCTTGATCCTGCATATCCTATCAACGATCCTTCAAAGAGCAACCTTGCCGATTATCAAAGAGGGATGAAAAATGTTTCAGCCGGGAATCTGCGTTTTGTAAGAAAAGTTATCAGAGACTGACCGGCCGGAGCCTTTTCTTCCTGTAGATCGACTCGACCGTCCTCACGAAGCTCTGCATCAGTTTATTGGACCTTCTGTACATTACGAGATTGACCATTGACATAATAATGAAAGCCCATGTAGTGAGGATCAGTGTCGAAGGGATGAGGAACTGGACGAGCCAGATAGTGAACATCACGAAGGCATCGATCATGTTGAACTTGAACTTTGCAAGACATGTGCAGCCGTAGAAGGTCATCACCATCGACAGGAATATCTGCAGCTTATGGAAGTCATCGAGCGGGATCGATGATACGGCGCCCATTGATATCGAATACACTATCGGGACCATCGCTATGAGCAGTGTCCATTGGTTCACCTTTGAAGATATGAAATTGATCAATCCCATGGGCGCGAGCTTTACCTGAGATGCCCAGTAGAATGCGGTCGCTTTTTCGGGGAATTCCGTCAGGAACGGCGCGATCCACTGAACAAAGATGAATGTCGATATGCCAAAGGCCGCAGACATGTGTTTCAGGCTCTCAATAAATGGCTCCGCCACCAGAAGGAAGGTAATGCCGCCTACGGCAAACAGCAGGAATATGATCGTTCTTTTCAAGAGCGGATTCCCCACCATCGTTATAGCCTTGCAGGTGTCCAGCAGATCTTCCTCTTTTTCGCTGTCCTCGGGCTCGAGGTTGTAAAGTGCCCACATATATATGCTGAAGATGAAGAACAGCACCAGCGAATCCAGGATCGAGAGATAGCCTTTCATAAGGATAACGCAGAAATAGATGCTGCTGACCAGAAGCGCCATTATTTCAAGGCTGTGCTCCTCCCGGATCTTAACGCTCCACAGGAATTTGCCTTTTTTAAAGAAATTGACCGTTGATGCAATGAAAAACACTCCTGACCATCCGAGACCCATGAGCAGCCTGTTCGATCCGGTGAAGTTGGCCATCATGAGGGGGATATCCTTGTCCCAGGCAATCACGGCCTCGACAAGGAATTCCGGGAATACCTGAAGAAGGGCGATCACCGCAACGGCGAATCCCTGGGAAACGACGAACTGATAGCATTCGGCCCCCCAGCTTATAAGGAGACTGGCGGCAATTACCGTAGCGAAACAGGCAATGGCCAGCACGAACAGCGGAACGGTGCCGAAGTTCGACACATAGATGCCGCCAAGACATACAAATATCAGAAAGGCGTAAACAAGTACTACAGTCAGCAGCCTGTCAGTTGATATCATTCAACCCCCAGGAGGTTCTTGATGTTGGCGATAAGCTCTTCCAGATTGAAAGGTTTGGACATATAGATATTTGCGCCTGATTTGTATCCTGATTCAACGTCCTCTTTGCCGGAATTCACCGACAGCATGATTATCGGGATGTTCTTAAGATATGGGTCTGTCTTGATCTGGCGGGATACTTCATAGCCGTTCATCTCGGGGATCATGACGTCAAGGATGACAAGATGCGGGTGAAGCTTTTGGGCGAGCTCAAGCCCCTGCCTCCCGTTCTTGGCGACCGTCACCGTGTAATTGTGCTGCTCAAGGATGATCTTGACTATCTTTAAGTGGTCTTCGTTATCCTCGATGATGAGAATGTTCTTCAAATAGGCCTCCGTCAGTAGTTAATTGGTCTGTTCCGGCTTATCGGCCTTTTCCATCTCTTCTATCACCTGATCAATGCTCAGGCCTTTTTTCGTAGAGGCTATCAGCGCCTCATAAAGTCTTCTTGTCCTGTCGTCCATTGTCTTCAGCTGGTTCTTGATCTGGGTGGCGAAAGCGGTCTTTCCCGCTGCCGTAAGTGCCGTATAGGATGCGTGGAATTTCTTTATGCTGTCCTGAAGTCTTGATCCGCTGTCGCTTTCAGCCATGATGCACCTCTTTCAGAAGGATATTATACAGCCTTTATTATATGTCATTATCCCCTGAATTTAAACAATATATGATCGCCATCGCCCACCAAGTAATCCCTGCCCTCAAGACGAAGAGAGCCGGACTCTTTTGCTTTGGAATGAGACCCCGCCTTCAGCAGGGCATCAACAGATATGACCTCGGCGCCTATGAACCCTTTTGCGATGTCCGAATGTATCTTTCCTGCCGCTTCAAGGGCGGTCTGGCCCTTTATAAGCGTCCATGATCTGCATTCTTTCTCGTTGCTGGTATAGAAAGATATCAGCCCAAGCATTTTGTAGCATTTCTTAGCCAGGTCTCCGATAGCGCTTTCTTTTATCCCGAGGCTTTCAAGGTACTGTCCGGCCTCTGACGCTTCGAGTTCGTTTACCTCCGACTCGAGCTTTGCCGGGACCAAAGATATTTCGAGGCCTTTTCCTGCGCAATACTTGATCAGTTCCGGCATCTCTTCACGGAACGACAGAAGACGGTCTTCGGAAATATTTGCCACAATGATCTGCGGTTTTGAGGTGAGAAGGAAAAGCCCCCGTACGAAATGCTGTTCTTCATCGGTGAACTGCATGGCCGACGCCAGGTCCCCTTTGCCGATCTTGTCCTTTAGCTTTTCAAGCAAGCGGAGGACGGGCTCGAGCTTTTTATCAGCTTTCATCGCATTCAAGGTCTCTTTAATTTTTTTATCGACGGTCTCGAGGTCTGACAGAAGCAGTTCGCTGTTTATGGTCTCAATGTCCCTGACCGGGTCGATGTTACCGTCAACATGCACTATTCCCGGATCGCCGAAACACCTTACCACATGCGCAAGCGCATCAGCTTCCCTGATGTTTGCCAGGAACTTATTGCCGAGCCCTTCGCCTTTGCTCGCGCCTTTAACAAGACCTGCGATGTCCAAGAAATCCACCGTGGCATTTATCCTTTTAGGAGCGTCAAGCAGCGCGCAAAGAGAGTTGAAGCGTGCGTCCGGGACCGCCACGACCCCGATGTTTGGCTCAATGGTCGTGAAAGGATAGTTTGAGACCTCGGCCCCAGCTTTGGAAAGAGCGTTGAATAAGGTGGATTTGCCGACGTTAGGAAGCCCGATTATCCCTACTTTCAGGGACATCAGCTGTCGATCCCCGTGAACTCAAGAGAAATATCCGCGGAACCAGCGCTGTGGGTCAGTGCGCCGACGGAGATCCTGTCCACGCCGGTCCGCGCTACTGATCTTACATTATCCAGAGTTATTCCGCCGGAGGCCTCAGTCTTTACTTTTTTGCTGAAAGATCTATTGAAGGAAGAGACCAGCTTTACCGCTTTCTTCAGCAATGGGACTCCCATGTTGTCCAGAAGTATGATATCGGCTCCTGACTTGAGCGCTTCGCTTACCTGGGCCAGGGTCGTTGCTTCCGCCTCTATCTTTTTGTGTCCGGCAGACCTTGCTTTCTTGATGGCGGACCCGATGCTTCCGGCGACGACGATATGATTGTCCTTGATAAGCACCGAATCGAAAAGGCCAGTTCTGTGATTTGCGGCACCGCCGGTCTTCACTGCGTATTTTTCCATCTCCCTGAGAAGGGGAGTGGTCTTTCTGGTGTCGAGGATAACGGCTTTTGTCCCCTTTACCTTTTCAGCATATCTGCGGGAAACAGTGGCTACAGCGCACATACGCTGAAGGATGTTGAGGGCGACCCTTTCACCGCTGAGCAGTGCTCTTGCCTTACCGCTGATCTTTGCGAGAACCGTCCCCTTTTTTACATAACGCCCTTCTCTGACCTTACGGACAAAGACAGAACCCTTATCCAGAGACTTGAACACCTCTTTAACGATATCAAGACCTGCGCAGACAAGGTCCTGTTTTGCAAGAAGGATGGCGGTCGCGCGCGAACTATGAGGAACTATGGAGTTCGTTGTGATGTCCCCGGGACCGATATCCTCGCGCAGTGCGGCCTTGATAAGGTCCGTCATCTCTGCAGGAAGAAGGTCACGTAATAATACACAACAGGAGTAGTGAATATAAAACTGTCCATCCTGTCAAGGACTCCGCCATGTCCGGGAACGAGCTTGCTAGAATCCTTGACCCCCGTATCCCTTTTTATGAGCGATTCGGAGAGGTCGCTTATCTGAGCGAGCATGCCTACGATCACGCCGAGTACAACATAATGGACCCACTGAGCAGGGACCAGAGCGTTCTCAAAATACATACCGAACGCATAGACGACCGCTACCGAAGCTATAAAACCCGCGACACCTCCTTCGACAGTCTTCTTGGGGCTGATGAACGGGGACAGCTGTTTTTTGCCGAAGGTCTTGCCGATGAAGTACGCGGTCGTGTCCAGGGCCCAGATAGCGAACATGAGCATAAATAGATACTTGCCGTGCGGCGTAAGCGCCCTGAGAGATATCAGATAGCTGAACAGCCATCCGACATACAGCATCCCGAGAACGGTTATGGCGATGTTCGCGGTCGACATCGAGCTTCTGCGTATAAGCACCGCTGCCCCGAAGGTCACGATTATCGCGCTGGTAAGCAGCAGGGATGAGGCGGAATCGACCAGTGCGTGCCTCACATCGAACTGCACAAGTATCAGCATCAGCAGAGTGAAAAGGTTGCCTATGAAATAGTACGGGTTCAGCCCTTTTGCTTTCAGCATGTTGTAGAACTCATTTAGAGAGATCATCGCAAGAACGCCCACGAGCACGAAAAAGCTGGGACCGCCGGCATAAGTGCAGGCGAACAGTATGGGGACAGATACGAGAACGGTCAATATCCTTTCGATCATTAGCTTCCGAACCTCCTTGTCCTTTTTGAGAAATCATTAATCGCTTTCATGAACTCGTCCTTTTTAAAATCCGGAAAGAGCACGTCCGTTGCGTATATCTCGGTGTAGGCGATCTCCCATAAAAGGAAATTGCTCACTCTCAGATCGCCTCCGGTGCGTATCAGAAGGTCAGGATCTGGTATGCCGGCCATGTAAAGCTCTGCCGCAAAAGTGTCTTCATCGATATTTTCCGGCCGGTCCCTGAACTTCTTTACCAGCTTATTGGCGGCGTCCACTATCTCGGCCCGTCCTCCGTAGTTGTACATGACCTGAAGGGACAGCTTGTTATTGTCCTTTGTCGCTGTCTCGGCATGCTTTATCCTTTCGAGGATCGCCTCGTCCAGATCTTCCGTCCTTCCAAGGATCCTCACTTTTACGTTCTCTTTTGCGATGTCGCTGATCTCTTTGTTGATGGCCTCAATGAACAGCCATTTAAGATAGTTGACCTCATCTTTCGGGCGATTGTTGTTCTCAGTAGAGAAAGCATAAACAGTAAGATATTTGATGCCAAGATCCAGACAGCAGCGGTAAATCTCTTTGAGGGTCTCAAGTCCGATCTTGTAGCCCGCGACCTTAGGGAGTTTTTTCGCGTCCGCCCATCTCCGGTTGCCGTCCATTATTATGGCGATGTGTTCGGGCAGAACTGAGCCGGCTTCAACTGTGGCTTTCTGTCTTTTAAAGAGCTTTGTAAGGAAATTCTCCATATTGAATGGTCTGCCTTGGCCTTCGTGAGGTTCAGGAGGGCTTAGACCTCCATGATCTCCTTCTCCTTAAGGGCTACCAGCTTTTCCGCTTCCTGGATCTCCCGGTCGGTAAGCTTCTGGATCTCGGCTTCCAGCGCTTTTTCCTGGTCCTCGGTCATTTCTTTCTTGTCCTTTTTCTGCTTTGCTTCGTCCATGGCGTCGCGCCTGATGTTCCTGAAAGAGACCTTTGACTCTTCGAGATGTTTCTTGATTGTCTTGACCAGGTCTTTTCTTCTCTCTTCGGTAAGAGGAGGAAGTATCACCCTTATCATGGTCCCGTCGACCTTAGGCATCGCGCCGAGGTCGGCTTTCTGCAGGGCCTTGTCGATCTCCTGAACGGCGCCTTTATCGTACGGCTGTATGGCTATCTGCTTGGCTTCAGGCGTTGAGATGTTCGCCAGCGATTTCAGCGGGGTAGGGGTCCCGTAATAGTCGACAAGGAGGTTCTCTACAAGCGCGGCGCTTGCCCGGCCAGTCCTTATCGATGCCAGTTCTTTCCTGAAGCTCTCAAGGGTCTTCTTCATCCTCTCATCGGCCTTTTTTGATATCTCGTTGCCCATCATTACTCCTTTTCTACCAGCGTCCCGACAGTTCTGCCGAGGATCGCTCTTTCAACATTCCCCGGCTTGATAAGGTCAAGCACGATAATGGGGATATTGTTGTCCATACACAGGGAGATCGCGGTCGAATCCATGACCTTCAGCCGTTTGTTAAGTATTTCCAGATATCTGACATTCTTATATTTCTTCGCTTTTTTGTTCTTCATCGGGTCATCGCTGTAGATCCCGTCCACTTTGGTGGCTTTTATGATTATGTCCGCGCCTATCTCAGCAGCTCGCAGGGCCGCCGTTGTGTCTGTTGAGAAGTAAGGGTTCCCTGTTCCTCCGGCAAATATCACGACGCGTCCTTTTTGCATATGGCGTATCGCCCTGCGCCTTATGTACGGCTCAGCCACAGAACGCATCTCAATGGCCGTCTGGACCCTGCTGTAAATGCCCGCGTGTTCAAGTGCGTCCTGGAGGGCCAGAGCGTTTATCACAGTGGCTAGCATGCCCATATAGTCGGCAGTGGCCCTGTCCATGCCGCCGGCGCTTGCGGCCACGCCTCTGAATATGTTGCCGCCTCCGACAACGATAGCCACATCCACTTTGTGCCTGACGACCTTTTTTATCTCTTCGGCTATCACGGCAAGCACGTCGGGATTGATGCCGAATTTCTTGTCGCCGCCGAAACTTTCACCGCTGAGCTTGAGAAGTACACGATTATATTTAGGTTTCATAAATTTTAATTATTATATACGGACGGACGACCCTTCGTCAAACTTGTCCCATATGCCGGCTGACGGCTTCCCTGATCCTCTTTTCGTCAAACCCCAGAATGATCTCTCCTTCTATCTCGATAACAGGGACCCCGACCTGACCCGTTCTGGCGATGAGCTCCTTCATTTTTTCCTTATTAAACGAAACATCGACATCCGTGAACCGGATGCCGATGTTATTAAAGAACTCTTTTGCCCTTATGCAGTACGGGCAGGTAGGAGTGGAGTAGACCGTTACTTGCAAACTACTCCTTTGAGATCGCGCCTACCGGGCAGACATTGACGCAGTTGCCGCAGTCGGTGCAGGTCCCCGCGTCGATCTTATAGATCGGGTCGCCGGAGCTGATGCAGTTGACCGGGCATTCCGGCTCGCAGGCTCCGCAGGCTATGCAGGTCTCATTGATCTTGTGTGCCATTTCGTCTTCCTCCTTTGTTTGGGCGCCGCCCGCCTGCCGGCAGGGCAGGCATTGCGACGCCCTTACATAGTTTTTTTATTCGGCTTGGAACTTCTTGCCTTTGTTGAGGATCACTGCAGTGGTGATCAGGACCAGAGAGACCGCCACAACGGTTACCTTGACCTCAAGGGACACACCGTGTACTATCATCGGGCTTATAAGGATAGCAACAAGGTTCATGACCTTGATGAGCGGATTGAGCGCCGGACCTGCGGTATCCTTGAAAGGATCTCCGACAGTGTCGCCTATGACGGCGGCTTTATGAGCGTCGGAACCTTTTCCTCCGTAAAGCCCCATCTCAATGGCTTTCTTTGCGTTATCCCAGATAGCGCCGCTGTTAGCAAGAAGGACGGCCAGGAGCTGTCCGACAAGTATAGAACCGGCAAGGAAACCTCCAAGAGCGGCAACACCGAACGCGTAGCCTACTGCTATAGGAGCGAATACCGCCAGGAGCGCCGGCCCGATGAGCTCTTTCTGGGCGGCCGTCGTTACGATGTCAACGCATTTGTAATACTCGGGCTTGTTCTTCCCTTCCATGATGCCGGGGATCTCTCTGAACTGTCTTCTTACTTCTTCAACGACCATGAACGCTGCACGTCCTACGGCCTTGATAAGGAACGAAGAGAACAGAAATGGTACCGCGCCTCCGATAAGGAAGCCGATGAAAACATCAGGCATGTTGACCTGGATCCCGATCTCCATAAGTCCGCCTTCTTCAACGAAAGATTTGAACAGAGCGATCGCTGCAATGACTGCCGTTGCGATAGCAAAACCTTTTGTAAGGGCTTTGGTCGTGTTGCCTACCGCATCGAGCTTGGTGATGATCTTTTCGGCCTTGCTGCCTTCTCCCCTGTGGGTCCCGGACATCTCGAAAACGCCGTTGGCGTTATCCGATATCGGGCCGAAAGTGTCCATGGCAAGGATGAACCCTGTCGTGGTGAGAAGACCAAGTCCTGCGAGCGCCACGCCGTAAGCCGACAAGGCGACGTTGCCGCCGAATATCGCTGTTGAGGCAAGGATGGTCACGCCGATGGCCACTATGGACCAAACGGAGGATTCCTGTGCAAGAGCGAAACCGGAAAGTATTATCGTTGCAGAACCTGTTTTTGAAGCATGTGCAGTCTCTTTAACAGGGTCGTGGTCCGTGGACGTGAAATAGTTGGTCATCCATTCGATGAACAGGGCCAGAAGGATACCGACGAAAGTGGCAAGAGAGAACCTCCAGTCAGGAGCTCCTGTTGCCGGATCCTTAAGATAGAAATAGTTGACCGCTACAAAACCGATGATAGCGGTTATGGCGGCTACGTAGAAACCGAAATTGATCGGCTTCATCGGATCTCCCGTATCATTGCCTTCGACGTCCTTGCCCCTGACGGCCCAGATACCGATGATCGAGGCGAACACTCCGACGGACCTTACGAGAAGAGGGAATATGATGAGCTTAAGCGCCATGAGCGAAGCAAATGCTCCGTATGTCGCCTTGAACCCGCTGTCCAGCAGTGTGGCGGCACCAAGGATGATGGCCGCGACGAGTGTGACCTCATAGCTTTCGAAAACGTCAGCAGCCATACCTGCGCAGTCCCCGACGTTGTCGCCTACGTTGTCGGCGATAACGGCTGCGTTCCTAGGATCGTCCTCGGGTATTCCTTTTTCCACCTTACCCACGAGATCGGCGCCGACGTCAGCAGCTTTCGTGTAAATACCTCCGCCTATCCTCATAAAGAGCGCAACAAGGCATCCGCCGAAGCCGAAGCCTACAAGAACTTTCATAGCGTTCTCTTTGAACAGCATGAATATGACGGTAGCGCCCAAAAGGCCGAGACCGACAGTGAACATGCCTGAAACGGACCCTGCCTGGAAGGCAACTTCAAGAGCTTTCTTGAAGCTTGTAAGAGCGGCGTTCGCCACCCTGACATTAGCCCTTACCGCAAGGCTCATGCCCACATATCCCGCCCCCGCGCTGGCAAGAGAGCCCAGAAGGAAAGCGATCGCTATCCCTACAGGGAGCGACGGGTTCTCCGGGTATACGGGGACATACATGAAATACAGGGCGATGGAAATGATGAAAATGAAAATCCCCATAACCCTGAACTGTCTGGCAAGATACGCGGCGGACCCTTCCTGGATCGCCTTTGAAACGGCTATCATCTCCTTGGAGCCCTGAGGTTCTCTCAGGATCTTCCATGCGAGATAGATACCGTAGGCCAGGGCGATGACCGAGGACGCGAGCACGAACCAAAGGAGATTGGACTCAAGCGGACGCAACGCGGGCAGAACAATATTAGCTTCGCTCATCTGTCTTCCTTTCTTTTGTTTTTTCTAGGCAGCGAACGCATCCCTGCCGTTGAACACTGCTTCGGCCCCGAGCTCTTCTTCGATGCGGAGGAGCTGATTATACTTTGCAACCCTGTCCGTGCGGGCAGGAGCACCGGTCTTTATCATTCCGGCATTTGTGGCGACAGCGAGATCAGCTATCGTAGTGTCTTCCGATTCGCCGCTCCTGTGCGAGGCAATGGAGGTATACTTGGCCTTTCTTGCCATTTCCATGGTCAAAAGCGTTTCGGAAAGGGTGCCGATCTGATTGACCTTGATGAGTATGGAGTTGGCCACTTTTGCCTCTATGCCTTTTGCAAGGATCTTTGCGTTGGTGACGAATAGATCGTCTCCGACAAGCTGGCATTTCTTGCCTATCTTCTGAGTGAGCATCCTCCAGCCTTCCCAGTCGTTCTCCGCAACGCCGTCCTCGATGGAGATTATCGGGTATCTGGATACAAGGTCCACATAAAAATCGACCATTTCGGCAGGGGAGAGGGATTTGCCTTCGGACTTGAGTTCGTACTTGCCGTCCTTGAAGAACTCGGAAGAAGCGGGGTCGAGACAGATATTCACCTGCTCGTAAGGCTTGTAACCGGCCTTTTCGATGGCTTCAACAATAAGCCTCAACGCTCCTTCGTTGCTGCCAAGAGCGGGCGCGAAGCCGCCTTCATCTCCGACCGTTGTCGGGTGTCCGCCGGCCTTTACCAGCCCTTTCAGGGTGTGATATATCTCAGCGCACATCCGGAGAGCCTCTTTAAATGACTTTGCACCCGTCGGAGCAATCATGTATTCCTGGAATTCCGTGTTCCAGCCGGCATGGGCGCCGCCGTTAAGCACGTTCATCATAGGAACAGGAAGTGTTACGCCTTTTTTTCCGCCGATATAGCGGAAAAGAGAGACCCCAAGACCGTTGGCGGCAGCCCTCGCCGTGGCGAGCGAAACGCCCAAAATGGCGTTGGCGCCGAGCTTGCTCTTATTTTCCGTGCCGTCAAGCTTGATCATGATCTCATCTATCTCGAACTGTGAGGTCACCGGTTTGCCGACGATCTCCTTTTCAATAAGGGCGACGTTGGCCACGGCCTTCTGGACCCCTTTGCCAAGGTAACGGCCTTTATCGCCGTCCCTGAGCTCAAGAGCTTCGTTGCTTCCGGTCGAAGCGCCTGAAGGAACAATAGCCCTTCCAACGGTCCCGTTCTTTGTATATACCTCTACCTCGACCGTGGGGTTGCCCCTTGAATCAAGGACCTCCCTTCCCACGACCCTCTCAATAAGCATCCCGGACGCTTTTGAGCTTTTCTTACAGAACTTTTTGGACACTTCTTCGAACATATGAACTCCTTTCTATTGGGATACAGTGCCATTTTATCAAAAAATGCATGCATTGTGCATGCAAGAATACTCCAACCATTGCCGAATAACCTAATGAGAGCGAGAACAAGCTCGGGGAAGGAGGTGTAAGGGAAGATGGCACCCAGACAGAACAGGACAGCAGCAGCGGATGTAGAAGTCTATGACCTTTACGAAGAGATGAAAGACCAGGCTATAACGAAGGACGAATGGACCGGATTGGGGCTGGATGAAAAACTTTACGACTACATTGTAGGAAATCAAAAGGATGATTAGGCCAGGACCGTATCATCCTTAAGCCGGTTCTCCCCGAGGAAACAGGTGCTGTTTATCAGAACTACACGGGGGGCGGGAGGCCGGTGATCGATGATGTTCATGCAGCAGTTATCCTGTTTTATCCTCCAGAAACTGTTCAGGTCCAGTCCCAGATAATGGAATATTATGCCCCTGTTGAGCCCGCCGTGGCCTACCACAAGAACGGTCCTGCCTTTATTCTTGCGGATTATCGATTCAAGGGCTTTTACGCCTCTTGTCTGAAGCTCTTTCAGCGTTTCGGCTCCCGGTATCTTAGCTTTATTGGGCTGCACAAGCCATTTTTTGTATAATGCCGGCCACTTATCCTTTATTTCGTCGAATTTTAGGCCTTCCCAGGAACCGTAGAACCTTTCTCTGAGCTGCCTGACCGTTCTTACCTTGAGCTTATGCGGTCTTGCAACTATCTCGGCGGTATTTTTAGCCCTTACAAGGTCAGAACAGTACACAGCGTCTATCCTAACGCCCTTCAAGTGCGCCGACGCAGCCTTTGCCTGTCCGATACCTTTTTCGGAAAGTATCCCGTTGCCCTGTCCCTGATATATCTGAAGGACATTTGACACTGTTTCTCCGTGTCTCATAAGGATTATTCTGGTCATACACAGAGTATAACATGGCGGACATGTTATAATTTTTTTATGGAATACGTTTCTGAGTATCCGGAGAAACCCCGCAAAAAGAAAAGATCCTCGTCAAAGAGACCGGCATTCGTCGACCCTTTTTTTGAAGAGGTCAGGATCGACAATGCGGCGACCTCGGACGGGCCGGTTTCCGCAGCAGATGCAAGCGACAGCGCGGCAGAGGCAGTAGCGGTATTCTACCTTCAGTACAAAGCATCGGAAAAGCTCCTGAGCAGATCGCTTCGCGATCCGCTGGTCAGCCCGAAAGAAGCCGCCGTCTTCACGACCAGAAAAAGAAAGGCGCCCGATATGAAGGTCGCCGTTTCTCTGCAAATGGCAAAGGAAACGGTGAAGATGTTCTTTCTGGTCAAGACCGACAGGAGGATAGAAGAGATACAGTCAAGAACGACGGTCTCCGCGAGAGCGGGACTGCCAAAATATAATCCTTTGCTTCCTCTCAATGTGTTCTCCGGGGTCCAGGCTTTAGGCAGGACATGGAATAACGGTAGCCTCCTGTGACCCGGGAAAACGGTGAATGGGAAAAAGTACCCGCGGTACTTGAATCCTTAAAGTACAGGAACTTCAGATATTTCTGGTCAGCACAGCTTTTCTCTCTGATAGGCGTATGGATGCAGATGATAGCCATGGGATGGCTGGTGTATGAAATGACGGGATCGAAGTTCCTCCTGGGATTGATAAATACCATTTCGGGGCTTCCCGTACTTTTCCTTACCCCGGTCGGCGGGTATATCAGCGATCACTTCAACAAGAGGAACCTGATGGTGGTCACATCCTTGTGTTTTGCACTGATCTCTTTCATGATCGGCATCTTCATTTCCACCGGGATGATAAATTTCGTCAATCTGGCAGTTTTTACGTTCCTGATGGGCGTAACTAACGCGATCGATTCTCCCGCGAGGCAATCCTTTGTCATTGAGCTTATCAACAAAAGGTCTATCCCGAACGCGATAGCGCTCAACTCGCTTTCGTTCAATGTGGGCAGAGTGATCGGTCCGGCAGTCGCAGGGTATCTCATCGGCGCCGCAGGCGTTGAATCCTGTTTCTACATAAATGCGATGTCTTTCGGACTTGTCGTCCTTGGACAGCTTGTCCTGACGGGAGATTTTTCCGCTAAAGCCGTGAATAAGCAGGGGCTGACAAGCGGTATGCTTGAAGGGCTGAATTATGTCCTGGAGAACCGGAAGGTCCTTTACTATCTCATCCTTGTAGCTTTTTCATCGCTCTTCATAATGCCTTACGCCGTCATGATGCCGGTATTCGCAAAGGATGTTTTTCAGAAGGGGGCACAGGGGCTCGGCATTTTGATGGCCTTTCCGGGTTTCGGGGCTTTGCTGGGCGCCAGCATACTTGCCCAATTCAGCAAGACGATAGACATCGAAAAGAACATACTTTACAGTACGGTGACAATGGCCGCGGCATTGTTCATTTTTGCTCTTTCCACAAATTTCCTTTTCTCCTGTCTGATGCTGGTGTTCATCGGCTGGGGGATAGTGTCGCAGGCGGCTTCGATCAACACATATCTGCAGAAGGTCGTTCCCAATGAGCTGCGCGGACGACTGATGGCGTTCTACGTGATGTCTTTCCTCGGGGTCATGCCTATAGGGGCTTTCCAGGCGGGTCTTATGGCCCATTATTCGTCAGCACAGGCGGCGCTTGCGATAGGCGCGGTGCTCAGCCTTTTACCGATAACCCTTAAGCGTCTATTGGAACGGAAGGCTTAACCGCCGATCTGTCCTCGCTGAAGAAGAATAGGTAGACTATTTCCAGAAGCGCCATCGTGTTCAGCACAAGCAGCGCGATGAACCACGCAAGCTGACGGTTATTTGCCGCTCTCCAAAGAGCGACCCCTTTCCAGGGGATTATCCATGCCAGCGCCAGAAGCAGCCAGATGTTCTCGGTGAAAGTAAGCATCAGTTCTTGTCCGGGAACAGTATGCTTACTCCGATCAGTATGAGCAGGAAAGCCCAGAAGAACCTCCAGATATTGCCGGATATCAGACCTGCGGCCTCGAGCAGCATGACAAAGCCGATGAACAGCACCAGACCTCCCCAAAAGAACCTTCTGCCCATGTTCGCACCTCCAAGACATAATTATATTCATAATGTTTGAAAGTACAACCTTGCGGTGATAAGATTTTGTTGTGAACACCTGTTCTCGGCCGATAAAGACCGCTGCAGTATTAATGGCTGCGATGCTTCTTGCCGCGCAGATGCCGTCTTTCGCCGAAAAGATGATAACCGGAAAGACAAAGAAAACTGCCGGCAAGACAGTAAAGCTCAAGAAAAGAACTGATGTCGCGGTCCCTTTCACAAAAAAGGACAGGACGATCGCCCCGCTAAAGCTAAAGATATCCGACCCTGTCAGGCTCAAAGCGCCGGTAGGGATCACTTCGCGCGAGACTGAAAAGCCGCAGAAGCCCGAAGAGGACAAGAAGGGTCTGGCTATAGGGATCAAGGGCGGTAGCAGCGCGGGATTAAGAGGTGCAGTGGGGGATATCTCTTACTCTCTTGACAGTTTGATCCCGGGAGCGGAGATACGCGGAGGACTTGGTTACTTGACCGGCGCTCCCGCTAACAGCGCCAATCAGCTTAAAATGGCCACGGTGAACCTGGATGCTGTCTACAATATAACCGAGGGAGAGAAGGGAGCGCTTCCCGTTAATGTCTATGTGGGCGGCGGCTTCATCTATCCCTGGAAGGTCAGCAGCAATCTGGGCAAAGGAGCATGGGGAGCACATGCTTATCTGGGCAGTAAATACCTTCTCGAAGACAACGCAGCCATATTCGGCGAGCTTTCATACACGGGCATCAAGTACCAGGCCGATCAGACAGCGTTAAGGGGAGTGGACATGATGATGGGGTACAGTTATTCGTTTTGAAGAGACCGTATTGGGAAGACCATATTTGGGAGACTGTATTGGGGAGACCTTTTTGGGAAGACCGGAGCAGAAGGGCCCAAGATGCACGTAGTCCAGACGTTTGATTTTAATTTTACTGCTTGATATAATGACCACAGAAAAAACCGGAAGGAGTTTACCAAGATGACCAAATCCATGAAAGTGTTATTCGCGTTCGCAATTATCGCAGGGCTCATTTCATTTGTCGTACCGGCCCAGGCGGCATCGCTGTCAGGGATAGGGTTCATTGATGTACAGAAAGTGTTCAAAGGCTATAAAGAGGCAGCGAAAGCCCAGGACCAGCTTTCAAAAGAAGAAGCGGATTTCAGAAAGAGCTTTGAGGACAGCCAGAAGAAGCTCGAAGCGGCAAAGAACGCCAAGAAATCCGACAAAGAGATAGAAGCCATGACAAAGGACCTCGAAAACACCCTTAAGCCGAAAAGGGACAAGCTCCTGCAGCTCAACCAGAACCTGACAGAAAAGATCCAGAAAGATATCCTGGCGGCAGTAAAAGAAGTAAAAAAGAGCATGGGCATTGATGTCGTACTTGACAAGCAGGTCATAATCGACGGCGGTCAGGACATCAGCGACATGGTCATCAACAAGCTCAACAAGTAAACATTGAAAAGCCTCTATGAGATAGCCGCCCTTGTGGGCGGCACGCTCGTCGGTGACGGGGCCATAGAGATCACCGGGGTCGCTCCTCTCGAAGATGCGAAGGCAGGCGAGCTTTCTTTTGTACTTGATGAGACAAAAGGTCTGGTAGCCGAAACATCGAACGCTTCGGCCCTGATAGTCCCCAACGAGTTCTCGCTTTCTGTCAAGACGCTTATTAAGGTCAATAACCCCAGACTTGCGATGGCAAAGGTGCTTGCCGATTTTGCCCCTGTAGATGATCTGCAGGAAGGCATATCCCCTCAGGCGTACGTCGGCAAGAACGTTACGATGGGAAAGCGTGTATCTGTGTATCCCTTCGCTTATATCGGAGATGATTGCGAGGTCGGGGACGATTCCGTCATATATCCCAATGTGACCCTTTATCCAAGGACCAAGATAGGCAAGCGATGCAAGATACATGCCGGTACCGTAATCGGTGTTGACGGGTTCGGTTTCGTTCAGGCCGACAAACATTTTGTTAAGGTCCCGCAGATTGGAAGGGTCATAGTTGAGGATGATGTCGAGATATACGCAAATAATTCCATAGCAAGAGGGACAATGGGGCCAACCATTATCGGAAAAGGCACCAAGCTGGACAACATGAACCATGTCGCCCACAACGTGAAGATAGGATCGGATTGCGCGATCACTGTAATGAACGCCTTTGCAGGAAGCTCCTCGGTCGGCGACAGGGTGCAGATGTCGGGCCAGTGCGCTGTAGCACCTCACACTCATATCGGGGACGATTCTATCGTGATGGGCAAGACAGGCATCACAAAGAACTTTCCCGCTAGGTCAGTGCTTCTGGGCTATCCCGCACAGGACCATATGCGAGAGCACAAGATAATGGCGCTCATCAGAAAACTGCCCGAACTATTCGAAAAGGTAAGAACTCTAGAAAAAAGAAAAGAGTGATCAGGCGTAAATGAGGATCGCCTTTTTTTCGGAATCCTACAAACCGCATATCAGCGGGGTCACAAGGTCCGTAGAACTCCTGAAGAAGGAACTTGAACTGCTGGGTCATGAGGTCCACGTGTTTGCTCCGTCCTATCCGGGATATTCCGACAAAGAACCGAATGTCTTCCGTTTGCCGTCGGTGCCGACAAGATACCCGGGTTTCAGGCTCGCGCTGCCTTATCCCGGCTGCGCTGACATTAAAGGGTTCGATATCGTCCACTCCCATTCTCCGTTCCAGCTGGGGGCGTATTCAAAAAGGCTTGCAAAGAAGAACGGGATCCCTTTCGTCTACACGTTCCATACGCTTTTTGATAAGTACCTGCACTACGCTCCGTTGCCTCAAAAGCTGTCCGCATCTATCTTGAAGGCATGGATGAAAGGATTTATTTCCGGATCTGACGCAGTCGTATGCCCAAACGGTTTTACAAAGGAGTATATGGAAAGCGTCTTCGGCATGGCCAAAAGGACGGAGATCGTACCTTCAGGCATTGACGCGGACCTGTGTCTGTCCCCATCAAACATCGATGTGCGTTCAAAATTCTGTATCGACAGCAAAGCTGTCGGGCTGGTCCATGTGGGACGTCTTACAAAAGAGAAGAACCTTCCTTTCTTAATGAATGCGCTTCAAAGGGCCATGAAGTTCACGACCAACATTTTCCTTCTGCTTGTAGGGGACGGGCCCGAGTTCGCGGCGCTTGAAGCGCTAGTAAGCGATCTGGGACTGTCGGCCAATGTTATATTCGCCGGTAACGTAAATTATCCGGAAGTACTCGAGTACTACAAGGCCGGGGATATTTTCGTGTTCTCTTCAAAGACCGAGACACAGGGCCTGGTGATAGCAGAGGCAAAAGCCTGCGGCCTTGTTCCCGTGGCGGTAAGGGCGGGCGGCATCATAGAAAGTATTCAGGACGGAATTGACGGCTTTCTTACCGGCGAGGACCAGGATGAATATGCCGAGAAGCTTTTGAACACCGTGAGGGACGTCAAAATGAGGGCGGAGATGAAACAGCGAGCCGTCGAAAGTTCGATCAGGGATTTCTCTTCCAAGAACATTGCATTGAAAATAGAAAAAGTCTATAATTCTTTAATAAAATCTTAAGGAGCCAAGAATGAAACGGACGTTCCTTTCACTGATGTGCGTGGTCATGATCGCGGGGGTGTCTTCTGCCAGAGTGGACACGCCAAATATCAACGGGGCGACCGGACTCGTAAGGATGCCCACCGCAGACATTCTCGGCCCAAGAGATTATTCCATCACGGTAGACTACGGAGCGCTTGCCGGATCATCGACGTCAAAACCTCTTTTCTCATACAAGGTAGCGCTCGGCTCGCTCTCTGGAAAAAGGAACGGGCTTGAGCTCAGCTTTGTCGGCATGTCCGATCCGGTGCTCGAAAGGATAAAAGAGGGTGTTTTCGTCAACATGAAATACAGCATGACAAGCGACGATGATGAGCTGGCGCTTGCCGTGGGAGTTGAGAACCTTTCGTCATACAACAACACCGACACATATCTCGTGGCGTCAAAGTACTTCAGGGGAGGAGCGGGCCTGCATTTCGGCGCTATGTTCGATTTTCCCAATTCACGTTTCAGGCCGATGGGAATGCTGGGGCTTAATATGCCGCTGGGGAGCAATTACTTTAATCTTATGGCAGAGGTCCTTGCCGGAGAAACGGCCTTCCAGGCGAATGCCGGGCTTTCTCTCGACCTTAACAGGCAGTTCTCTATCCTTGTAAGAGCACTGAACCTGGGGAACAACCTTACCGCAAAAGACGCTCAGTCCTATTACGCAGGGCTTTGCATTAAAAACCTTTTCTGATGAAAAGGGCCACACTGGCTCGGCCGATCTCGTTCGAAGGCATCGGCATCCACTCGGGAGAACCCGTAAAGATGGAGGTGCTTCCTTGCCCCGCATCAACAGGCGTGACCTTCAAAAAGGACGGAGAGACCACTCTTGCCAATGTTAAGAACGTTACCAGCACTGCCCGCGGGACTACAATAGGCAAATTCAAAACGGTAGAGCACTTACTGAGCGCTTTGTACGCATGCGGAATAGACGATGCCGAGGTCGTCATGTCATCTTATGAACCCCCCATAATGGACGGAAGTTCGGCCATGTTCTCTCAAATGATGCGGTCGGCCGGGGTCGAACAGAAGAACGAGGACAGGGTCCCGCTCTTGATCGGTTCGGCGGTAGAAATCGTGGACGGCGACAGTTCTCTGGCGATATATCCTGCCGACAGGCTGCTGATCGAGGCCGAGATCGTCTACCCTGCTACGGTGATCGGGACCCAGACAGCATCCTATGACGAGGCCAAGGACGATTTTATTACTGAGGTGGCGCCTGCAAGGACATTCGGGATGATGAGCGAGATAGACAATCTTCTCAAAGCAGGACTTGCAAAAGGCGCATCGTTCGACAACGCTGTGGTAATAACCGACAGCGGCTACTCGTCACCCCTGCGTTTCCCGAACGAGTTGGCACGGCACAAAATACTGGATATAATTGGTGATATCTCGCTTTCAGGCAGAAGGATAGCGGGTAAGATCGTGTCAAGAAGGGCCGGACACAGACACAATATTGAGCTCGTAAGGAGGATCCTAAATGGCTAAAGTCGACATAGATATAAAACAGATCATGAAAGTCATCCCGCACCGCATCCCGTTCCTCCTGATCGACAGGATAATAGATATTGAGGAAGACTCGGTCGTTGCCATAAAGAACGTGACCATGAACGAACCTCAGTTCCTCGGTCATTTCCCCGAATATCCGATAATGCCGGGAGTATTGATCGTTGAGGCAATGGCACAGGCAGGCGCCTATCTGCTGCTTTCAAGGCCGGGGTCAGAAGGAAAGCTGGCGGTGTTCGCCGGTATAGACAGCGTAAGGTTCAGAAAACAGGTCCTTCCCGGAGACACTCTAAGGTTCGAGGTCCAGGCCACTAAAGCAAAAGGGATGCTGTTCAAGATGAAAGGTGTTGTGAAGGTAGAAGATCAGGTGGTATGTGAAGGGGAGCTCATGTGTTCCGTCGTTTCTACAGGACAGGATAAAAAACCTAAAGCTGCGGAGAACGTCTTTATTCACTCCTCTGCGAAGATAGGACAGAACGTGACGATCGGCGCTAACTCATATATCGGCGAGGAAGTGGTCATCGGGGACAATACCGAGATAGGGACCGGCGTGATGATCAAAAAATGGACCAAGATAGGCAGCAATTGCAAAATAATGCACGGGACCACGATAGCCATGCCGCCTCAGGACCTGAAATACAAAGATGAAAGAGGCGATATCGAGATCGGCGATAATTGCACGATAAGGGAGTATGTGACGATACATCTGCCGACGGGGACAGGGAAAAAGACCACAATAGGCAATAACTGCATGCTCATGACGAACGTGCACATACCGCATAACGCGACCATCGGGAACAACGTGATCATCGCCAGCTTTGTCGGTCTAGGCGGGCACAGCGAGATCGACGATAATGTCATCATCGGCGGGATGACGGGGCTACATCAGTTCGTAAGGATAGGCAAAATGGCCATGATCGGCGGACAGTCAAAAATTGTGCAGGATGTACCTCCTTTCATGATAGCTGACGGCAATCCCGGCCAGATCCGCGGGCTGAACATAATCGGCCTTCAGAGAAGAGGTGTCAGTTTTGAAGCGCAGGTAGAGCTAAAAAAAGCCTACAAGATACTTTACAGGTCGAAGAACAACCTTACTCAGGCTGTCTCCGAAATGAAAAGACAGTGCAAACCGTTGGATGAGGTCAAGTACCTGATCGAGTTCCTTGAAAAGGAGACCGACAGGGGCATCCTTAAGCGGAGCGAGCAGGAAGATGACATGCTCTTCCCCGATATCCCCGAACTTGGTATCTAAATGATCAAGATCATGATGAGTGCCGGAGAGGTCTCCGGCGATATGCACGGGGCCGCGCTGGCATCAGAAATAAAGAAGATCAACCGTAACGCCTATATATTCGGCATGGGCGGCGAAAGGATGAAGAGCGCCGGAGTGGACGTTAAGGTGGACATCAGTGCAAAAGGTACTGTTGGTATAGTCGAGGTCCTCAAGTTCCTGCCTCATATACTCATAGCGTATTTTCGGATGAAGTCCATACTTAACAAAGAAAGGCCCGACCTTATCGTCCTCATCGATTACCAGGGGTTCAACATGCTTCTTGCCGCATACGCAAAGAAGATCGGGATCCGGACAGTTTACTACATTCCACCTCAGGAATGGCTTTGGGGAACACCAAAAGGCGTAAAAAGCGTGGCCGATACCATAGACAGGATAGTATCCATATTCGAGGATGAGGCAAGGATATACAAAGAAGCAGGCGGCAATGTGACCTATGTCGGCAATCCGAACATCGATCTCGCAAGGCCTATACACCAGAGGGCTGAATTCTGCAGGATGATAGGGCTTAACGCAAGCTTCCCGATATTCGGATTGTTCCCCGGCAGCCGCAAACAGGAGATAGACAGCCTTCTCCCGGAAATGCTGAAAGCCGCTAAACAGATAAAAGCTTCCGTGCCGAACGCTCAATTCGTGCTCTCACTGTCCAGCCTCAACTTTAAAAGGCAGGTCGACAGCATCCTAAAGACGTCCGGCCAGGACATAAAGATAGCGTACAAACTGAACTACGACATACTTGCGGCAGCGAATGTTTCTATAGCCGCATCAGGCACGGTGATAATGGAAGCGGCCATCCTGGACTCTCCCATAATTATGGTATATAAGCTTTCTCCGGTAACATATCATTTCAGTAAGAAATTCCTCAAGATAAAGCTCAAATATTATTGCATGCCGAATATTCTCGCCGACAGGGAAGTCGCGCCGGAAATGATACAGGAACAGGCTTCGGCAAAGAACATGGCTTTTAAAACTCTTGAGATCTTCAGCAACAGGTCAAAAATGGAGGAGATCAAGAACGGCTACTCGCTTATCAGGTCGAAGCTCGGGGGACCCGGAGCAATAAAGAGGGCTGCTGATGCCGTCATGTCCGAACTGAAAGGAAAGATCTAATGATCATATCGGTATTGTCCTTTTTCCTGGTCTTCACAGTAGTCGCAATGGCACATGAGCTGGGGCATTTCTTTGTTTCAAGAAGGTCAGGCATCAGGGTCCTGGAGCTTGGCATCGGATTTGGCCCTAACCTCTGGAGAACAAAAAGGAACAATACTGCTTATTCAATTAACCTTATACCTGTACTGGCATTCGTCAGGCTGGCGGGCATCGATGAACAAAGCGAAGATGAAAAGGATGTGCCGGACAGCGAGAAATATCACGCTGCAAGACCTCTCGGAAAATTCCTTTCCATATCATCAGGGCCAATAGCCAACCTTATTCTCGGGGCCATGATATTTTCGGTCCTTGCGGGTGTGGCAGGTCTTCCGGAAGTTAAGAATGTCGTGGACGGAACGATGAAAGGTTATCCGGCGGCAAAAGCCGGGATACAGCCCGGAGATAAGCTTACCGGTATTGACGGCTTCATGACAAAGGACATGTCCTATATAGTCACAATGATCTCAAAAAGCAGGGACAAAGAGATCACGCTTAACGTCCAAAGGCAGGGCAAGGATATCAAGATAAAGGCGACGCCGGTGTACGACGAGAAGGCGAAAAAATCGATCCTGGGCTTTACGTTCAGGACAGAGCAGGTGAAGCACGGTTTCCTGGGCTCTATCAAGGCAGGCATAGAAAAGACCGCGGCTCTTTCGTGGATAGTGATCGTGATTTTCTTTCAGCTGCTTACGGGCAAGGTGTCCGTGACAGACCTTGCAGGGCCGATAGGCATCGCTCAGTTCAGCGGGCAGGCGGCCATGCAGGGCTGGGAAACGCTGCTGTACTTCACGGGCTTCATCAGTGTCAACCTTGGCATACTCAACCTTCTGCCGATCCCTGCGCTAGACGGAGGGCGTCTTGTTTTCGTCATGATCGAGTGGGTGAGGGGCAAGGCCATAAATATCGAGCTTGAGAACAAATTCCATCAGTGGGGACTTATCGCTCTATTGGGTTTGATGTTCGTCGTTTCTATTAATGATATCTACAGGATAATCTCGGCAAGGTTTATTAAGTAGACGACAAAAGACTATTTCAGGAGAGAATCTGCCGACATGCCCTCGGGCTTCTTGATGCCCATCAGATCAAGCACGGTTACGCCGATGTCAGGAATGATCCCTTCATCCTTGAGCTTGATGTTCCCGCCTAATACCCAAAAAGGCACGCGGTTCATAGAGTGCTGAGTGCTCTCCACTTCTTTGTGATCGGTATGCATCATCATTTCATCGGCATTCCCGTGGTCGGCGGTAATTATGAACAGACCGCCTTTTGAGGTCCAGGACGGGACCAGCTTGTCCAGACAGGCCGATATGTCGCAAATGGCTTTTGTAGCCGCTTCAAGGTTGCCCGTGTGGCCCACCATATCGCAATTCTGGAAATTGTGGACAATAAGAGAATAGTCATTTTCGGCCATGGCCTGAAGTGCGAAATCGGTCTCGAGATAGGCCGTCATTTCTGGCACCCAGTCATAATGCTTGCCGCCCTCTGTCCTGTCCTTAAGCGTAAGGTCCTGCGCCAGATGCCTGTCCTCTCCCTCGAAAGGCTCGGTCCTTCTGCCCGAGAACCAGCCCGTCACATGCGCGAATTTCTCGGGCCCGGCCAGACGCAGCTGCTTAAGTCCCGCCTTTGACACCATTTCGCCTACAGTATGCGGGATCGCCTTTTCGGGGAATGCCGTATCGGCATTTATCCCGGGATAGTACTCGGTAAGAGCGATGAATACCGAACCGGAGATCCTGTTCTGGAGCGTAACTATCTTCTCGTATATATCGTTGTCGATGGGTTTTGTGCCCTTCTTGTAGTTAAAGAATTTCTTGTCCGTCTCGACAAAGGCCACAGAGAGCTGAATTGTCCTGTCCTGCCTGAAGTTGAAATAGACGATCGAATCCTTGGAGGTCATTCCTTTGTAGTCGCCGATGACAGTGGGGCGTATGAACTCGTCCGTATCGCCGCGCTGATATGAGCTTTCGATGGCCTCCCTTGCAGTGGCGGCCTTGTGCTCTCCTTTTCCGGCAACAAGAGCTTCCATGGCGATAAGGGTCTTGTTCCAGGCGGTATCGCGGTCCATTGCTATCTCGCGCCCCATGACTGAAGATATGCTTACGATATCATTCACGCCCAGCTCGGCTATCTTATCCTCTAGCATCTTTAAATATATTTCCCCCGCGGCCTTCGGATTGGTGTCCCTGCCGTCGGTGAAAAGATGGATATCAACATGTTTGAGTCCGTTCTTTTTCGCAAGCTCGAGGAGGGCGAACAGATGGGCGATACTTCCGTGTACGGTCCCGCCGTGGCCCTGAAGTATGCCCATGAGATGAAGTGTCGAATTGTTCCTTTTGCAGTTGTTGACAGCGTTCATAAGGGCTTCGTTAGTGAAGAAGCTCCCGTCCTTGATCGCGACATTCACCCTTTCGATGGACTGATAGACTATCCGTCCCGCGCCCATATTAAGGTGATTTACCTCGCTGTTGCCCATGGTCCCTTCAGGAAGACCAACTGCAAGACCAGAGCAATCAAGCTCGGAGAAAGGTTTTTTGAACAGCTCGGCGATGAAAGGGGCCTTTCCTGATTCTATGGCGTCAAAAATGGCATTTCCCTTTTCCATTTTCCCGAGCCCGAAACCGTCAAGTATGCAGAGATATACCTTTTTGTTCATATAGGGTAATTATACATTGGATTCATACGGCGGCAAAATTGCTTGACATAGTACATGCCATGGCATAAGGACAGGGTCTCAAGGCGATTGAACGGGTGGGATTATGGTACCCCAGCATATTATTTTTAACAATATGTACCAGATACAGAATGCATTATTTTGGTAATAAATGTGACGGGCGCATCATTTTGTCAAAATGTGGCCAAATCGCAAAAAAATATTGGGAACAAATACCGGAACATTTTCCCAATGTGAACATCGATGCATATGTCATCATGCCTGACCATGTGCACGGGATATTGGTGGTGAAAAAATATCGTTCGAACGAAAAACGACAATTGGCCGACGGGCGTTGCGATGGCGTGTTAATGGTCAACGGGCATTGTTCGAACGAAAAACGACAATTGGCCGACGGGCGTTGTAGGGACGTCGCAATGCGGCGTCCCTACGGGAATGGATGTGTCAATCAACATATGTCGTCAATAACCCCAAAACCGGGATCATTGCCAACCGTTATCAATTCGTACAAATCGATATGCACAAAAATTATACGGCAAACGATCGACAAACATTTTGAATGGCAACAACGATATTATGACCGGATCATCAGGGATGAACGTGAATTGATGAATACCCGCCGTTATATTATCAACAATCCGAAAAAATGGTCAGCGCGTTAGCTTCTCCCACGCCTCGACGTATTTTTCTGACGTCTTTTTCACGACGTCTTCCGGAAGCTGCGGTGCAGGGGGCTTCTGGTCCCATTTAAGCGCAAGGAGATAATCCCTTACGTACTGCTTGTCAAAGCTCTTTTGTCCTCTGCCGACCTCGTAATCGTCAGCCGGCCAGAACCTTGAAGAATCCGGTGTAAGCACCTCGTCGATCAGGATGACCTTCCCGTTATAGATCCCGAACTCGAACTTTGTGTCCGCTATGATTATGCCTTTCTTCCTCGCTATATCAGATGCTTTCTTGTACAGTGAAATGGTCTTTTCTTTTATTTCGTTCGCGACCTTTTCACCCACTGTCTTTTTGGTGGTCTCGAAATCTATTGTTATGTCATGCTTGCCAACATCTTCTTTTGTGGATGGCGTAAATATCGGCTCAGGCAGCTTTTCCGATTCTTTAAGCCCTGCAGGCAGTTTTATCCCGGATATCATCCCCGTCTTTTGATAATCTTTCCACCCTGAGCCAGTGATATAGCCCCTTACGATACATTCAACGGGAAGCGGTTTGGCCTTCTTGACGAGCATGGACCTTTTATCAAGCTCGCCAGCATACTTTTTGCATTCAGCGGGATATTTCATGACATCCGCAGTGATCAGATGGTTCTCGGTGATATCTTTTAAGGCATCGAACCAGTAGAGTGAGATCTGCGTGAGGACTTCGCCTTTTCTCGGAATGGGGTTGGGAAGGACGACGTCAAATGCCGATAATCTGTCTGTCGCGACGATAAGAAGGTGTTCTCCAAGGTCGTAGATGTCCCTTACCTTGCCCCTGCTGATAAGCTTGAGGTCCTTGAGCTCGGACTGTTTCATGTCTGCCATGTCATTTCTCCTTTTCCCGCACAGTTCTGACACTTTCTCCTGTCTCCGGTGAAGGAGAGAGAAGCGGTGTGATGGTATGCGAGGTCTACGTCCTGTGAGACAGGTCGAGGTTCAGGTTCTTCAGCGCCTCGGTCTCACCGAACACTATCATTATATCGCCTTTTTCGACCTTGTTCTCGTCCGTCAGGTTAAAGAATATCTCTTCTCCCCGCTTGATGCCGAGAATGGTCACGTGGAACCTGCGTCTCAAGGCGAGTTCACGAATCGTCTTGTTCTCGAGCTTATCGGTCACTGCGATGCTCACGATATTCACGTTAGAGCCCAGCTCGATATAATCAAGCACGCTGTCGGAGGTGAGCTTACTGACCAGCTTTATCGCGGTGTCCTGCTCCGGATAGATGACCTGATCGACCTGAAGCTGTTTTAATATCTTGCCGTGCAGGGTGTTCTGGGCTTTTGCTATGACCTTTTTTACACCGAAGCCTTTAAGGATCTGACAGGCGATTATGTTCGATTCGATGTTAGAGCTTTCGGCAACGATCGCCACATCGCAGTCGTTCACTCCGGATTCTTTCAGTGCGTCCTCGCTTGTGATATCGCCGATATAGGCGTGTGTCACCTCATCCCTGATGGCCTGGATCTTTGCTTCGTTCTTGTCCATCACGATGATCTCCTGGCCTTTGTAGAACAGCTCCCTTGCCACCTTTGTCCCGAACCTTCCGAGCCCCAGTACCGCGAATTGTTTTTTCATCTTAACCTCCTTAGCCTATTGCTATCCCTTCTTTTGGATATTTTATGTTCGGCTTCTTTTCCTCTACTGTCATTCCCGACAGGAACGCCAGCGTACCGACCCTTCCCAGGAACATCACCACCATTATCGTGATCTTGCCTCCGTCGGTAAGAATCGGAGTTATTCCTGTGGACAGACCCACCGTGCCAAAAGCTGATATCACTTCAAAAGCGAGCTGCATCAGATGATGGTTCTCGAACACGTCCATGAAGAATATCCCGCAGGAAACCACGGCCACGGAAATGAAGAAGACCGAAAATGCCTTCCTTACTATCTCCGGAGGGATGCGCCTTTCGCTGATTATGGTGTTCTTGCTGTTCTGGAGCGTTGCCCAAATGGTGGCCAGTATCAAAGCGAAAGTCGTAGTCTTGATGCCTCCGCCTGTGCCTCCGGGGCTTGCTCCGATGAACATCAGCAGCATTACTAGCAGAAGGGTAGGGTTATGCAGATCCGCTGCGTTCAAAACGTCAAAACCTGCCGTCCTGGGTGTTATTGACTGGAAGAACGATACCATGAGCTTCTGCCCTGTGCCCATTTTTCCCAGAGTGTCGGGATTGTTGAATTCCATTCCGAGCACAGCCAGCATCCCTACGGCGATAAGCACGCCTGTGGTCCAGAGAACGACCTTAGATTGCAAAGAGAACCTGCGGTTCTGGAGAGTGTCTGATATCACAAGGAACCCTAATCCGCCCAGGATTATCAGCGCCGCTATCGTAAAGATGATCACAGGGTCTGAAGAGTAGGGGATAAAGCTCTGGAACCTTGCCGGAAGCGCAAACCCGGCATTGCAAAAAGCTGAGACTGAGTGGAATATGCCCCATTCAAGGGCTTTGTAGAAACCCAGTTCAGGAAGCCACCTGAAGAACAATATCGCTGCTCCTGCCATTTCTATGGAAAATACGATGATGAATATCCTGCGGATCACGTTTATCACATCCCTCATTGAATAAATGTTCAGCATCTCCTGCATCAGGATCTTTTCGGAGACGAACATCTTCTTTCTGAAAAAAAGCACCATGAAAACCGAGAATGTCATATATCCCAGGCCGCCTATCTGGATGAGGGTAAGAATGACCAATTTCCCGAAAAGGCTGAAATGAGTGCCTGTATCCAGAACTACGAGCCCCGTAACGCAGGTCGCGGAATTTGCGGTAAATAACGCATCAATGATATTAGTGTAGGTCCCCGTTGACGATGATATCGGCAAAGAAAGCAGCAGTCCGCCGGTCAGTATGACAGCCAAAAAGCTTAGTGCGATCAGTATCGTGGGCCTTAGCTTAAACATTTTGCACAATCATTATACAATAT
>CAZHHM010000021.1:0-32234 GCA_964532225.1 uncultured bacterium
CGTGGGGATGGTGTCCATGGCTTTAGTCGAGGCGGCAGTTCTTGGCAAGCCCGTCTTGAGTGTCCGGATAGGAATGAAAGGACAGGATTCATTCATCCTTGCAATGAATAAAGCATGCCTTAATGCTCGCGATACAAGGTCATTGGATGAGGCTGCCGACCTTTTAGTCTCCAATAAGGCTGATGGGTTGGCAAAATTCGAAGTCATAAAGGATCCTGTCGAGAGGATAATCGCGTTCCTTCGGAGGAATAAATGGGAAAATTAGCGATAAATGGCGGAGAAAAAGTAAGAAAGACTAAGTTCCCTCCATATGCTGTTATTGGAAAGGAAGAAGAAAAATCCGTTAAGAAGGTCCTTTCATCGGGGGTCCTTTCAAGATTCCTTGGAACGAGCCATGAGGACTTTTACGGTGGCCCAGCCGTTCGAGGACTTGAGCACGAATGGGCGGATTATTTCGGTGTGAAACATGCTATAGCCGTAAATTCGGCTACTTCTGCGCTTTATTGCGCGGCAGGTGCGGTAGGGGTCGGGCCGGGAGATGAGGTTATAGTCTCCCCTTATACTATGACCGCATCTTCTATCGCTCCGCTTATCTTTAACGCAATCCCCGTGTTCGCGGATATCGAAGAGGACTATTTCTGTCTTTCTCCCTCATCTATTGAAAGGGCCATCACTCCAAGGACAAAAGCGATTGTTGTCGTTGACATATTTGGTCAGCCATATGATGCCGATGCTATCAACAATATAGCGAGGGAACACGGGTTGCGGATCATTGAGGACTGCGCTCAAGCTCCCGGGGCAAAGTACAAAGGTAAGTATGCCGGGACACTCGGGGACATCGGCATTTATTCTCTCAATTATCACAAGCATATCCATTGCGGTGAAGGAGGGGTCATAACGACGGATGACGATTCGCTTGCTGAGAGAGTAAGACTTATCAGGAACCATGCGGAGGCTGTCGTTGACGGACATTCGGTCTCTGATCTGTCGGACATGATAGGTTTTAATTTCAGGATGACTGAAGTGGAAGCGGCAATTGCATCCGAACAGTTGAAAAAGCTGAAAGGTCTGGTCGAGGACAGGATCAAGAACGTCGAGTATCTGTCAAAAGCGCTCAATAGTATTCCATGTCTAGAAACAGCAAAGATTAGGCCTGGTTCAACGCATGTCTTCTATCAGCATGCGATCAAGTATGACAGCTCAAAGTCAGGCGTGCACAGGGACAGGTTTGTCGAAGCAGTGAAGGCCGAGCTGATGCCTATCGAGCGCAGGGAAACAGAGGGGGTTAAGGTGGGGGCAGGGTATGTGAAGCCTCTCTATCTAATGCCCATGTATCAGAAAAAGACAGCTTATGGAAAGGACGGTTGTCCCTGGACCTGTGATAAGTATAAAGGTAGCGTTGACTATTCTAAGGGAATATGCCCTGTCTGCGAAAAGTTGCATTACGATAACTTAATAACACATGAGCTCATGAAGCCGGGCATGAAGAAAGGCGATCTTGATGACGTGATCAAAGCATTCAACAAGGTGTGGGAGAACAGGAGCGAACTGAAGTGAATAGCAGTTTTATCATCGGCAAGAGCGTTGTGCTCGGCATCCCGGACAAAGGGACAAAGGAACAGCCGCAAAATTCCGCTTCGAACATTGTGCTATCGGTCGGCCTAAAAGCGGACAACTCGGTTATCGGTAAGATCGCGCTGACAGGGATACAGCTTCTAAATAGGAACTGTGAGCTTAAGTTCTTTCTCAACGAGAACTCTCAGGCGCGGATCGCTGAAATGGCTGAAGCTGGCCAACTGATGATAAAACATGCATATGAGAATCTTAACCTTCACAGGATCGATATTAAGGCTTTGGCTGATGAATCATGGGTCATTGCTTTGGCTGAGCGACTCGGGTTCAAAAAAGAAGCTGTGAGAAGAGAAGCAGTGCTCGGCCCTCACTCTCCTCTTGATCTTTATGAATACGGACAACTAAAAAGTGAATGGAAAGCGACCTCGATAAAATGATTAAGAATGAAGGCTTGAAGCTGGTTGGTGAATCTGTATTCCTTAGGCCGCTTGCGGTGCAGGATGCGGAAGGGGATTATTCAAAATGGTTCAACGATGAAGAGCTGTGCATGTACAGCCAGCATCATAAATATCCCATGACAAAAGACATGCTGGTTGACTTTATCAACGGTACGTCAAATAACGATAAGGACCTGGTGCTTGCCATCGTACAAAAAGAGGGCGGCCTTCATATCGGTAATATCGCACTGCAGAACATCGATAAAAAGAACAACACGACCGAATTTGCCGCTATCGTATCGAAAAGAGGGGTTGAAGGGGTTAACGTCCTTCTTGAGTCAATAGAGCTGCTCATGGAATATGTCTTTACTGAACTCAAGGTCCGCAGGCTGCACGGAGGGACCATCAGCCCGGTCATAACGAGCATTATGGACATCCTGGGTTTCCGCCGTGAAGGTGTTAAGGCATCTGCGGTCTATAAGAACGGAAAATATCACGATATCGTTCTTTATGGCATGCTAAAAAAGGAATACGACGAACGATGAAGGATTTCGACCAACTTAAAAAGAACCTGAAAAAAGATTATTCCGGACTAAGCAAGCTGAAAGTGGCCTTGCTGGGAGATAGCTCGACACAACTGCTTGTCCAGGCAGTGCGGGGGTATGCCTATGACCTCGGATATGACCTTGATATATGGGAGTCCGGTCACGATCAGATAGATCTTCAGCTCTTCTCTGTTTCATCTGAGTTCAAGCGGAACGACTATGACATCGTTGTGGTATTCAGGTCTTCACATAAGTTGCTCCAAAAATTCAACAGATCTAGCGAGCATGACAGGCAGAAGATGGCCGATGAACAGATAGCCCTTATCAAGGACTCCGCAAAGGCGGCGGGGGGCAAGCTGATATATTTCAACTTCCAGGAGTTAGACGATTCGGTGTACGGGAGTTATTCGAACAAGGTCCCTTCGTCGTTCATTTATCAGATCAGAAAGTTGAATTATGAAATGATGAGGACCGCTTCCGAAATACGGAACCTATATATTTGCGATATTTCCTCTGTTCAGAACGAAGTAGGTAAGGCAGCCGTGTTCTCCCCGGCCCTTTATGTTAATTCCGGCATGGTGCTGAGCCTCAGCTCTTTGCCTATCATTGCGAAGAGACTGACCGATATCATTGCCGCTATCTCCGGAAAGGTCAACAAATGCCTGGTCCTGGACCTGGATAACACATTGTGGGGAGGAGTTATCGGGGATGACGGGATCGAAAATATCCAACTAGGGGAGCTTGGGATAGGAAAAGCTTTTACTGAATTTCAGCTGTGGATCAAGAAACTGAAGGACAGGGGGATCATCCTTGCTATTTGCAGCAAGAACGATGTGTCGACCGCAAAGGAGCCTTTTGAAAAACATCCCGATATGATACTTGGGCTGAAGGATATCTCCGTCTTTGTGGCTAACTGGGAAAACAAAGTCGATAACCTAAGAAAGATCAAAAACACCCTAAATATCGGATTTGATTCGATGGTGTTCATCGATGACAGTCCTTTCGAAAGGAATATGGTAAGGGAAAATATCCCCGAAATCTGTGTGCCTGAGATGCCTGAGGACCCTTCAGAATATCTTGAGTTCTTGTATTCTCTCAATCTTTTTGAAACAGTTTCTGTGTCCTCGGAAGATAAAGAAAGAGCAGAAATGTACAGGATGGAGGAAGTCAGGAACGATCAAAAATCACAATTTATGGACGAAAACGAATTCTTGAAGAGCCTTAATATGGTTTCAGCCGTCGAGCCATTTACGCCATTCAACTATCCTAGACTGGCCCAATTGTCACAGAGATCGAACCAGTTCAATCTTAGAACGGTAAGATATTGCGAAGAGGATATTAAAAGGTTCGCTGTTTCGGATTCGTACATGACCTTTTCCTTCGGCCTCAAGGACAAGTTCGGGGACAGCGGCTTGATAAGCATGGTCGTTCTTGAAAAAGCTGGCAAAGACAGACTATTCATCGATACATGGATAATGAGCTGCAGGGTCCTTAACAGGGGCATGGAACACTTCGTTCTGAACACGATAGTAGATAATGCGCGGAAATATGGCTTTAGGAAGATCACGGGAGAATACCTGCCGACAACCAAGAACGGCATGGTGAAGGACCTTTACAAAAAGCTCGGGTTCACCATGAACGGGGATAAATGGGAGTTGGATGTGGGATCGTATCTGCCATATGAGTGTCACATCAACATGTCAGTTGCCGAACATACTGCTGCAGGGGAAAGCAAATGACAATTACGCTGACCGAAATAATTGAAATGATAGAAAAGAAGAACCCAATGAACGCCAAAAAGATACGGAAAGACATCGATCTTAACGATCCGGAGTTCATGAGAATGGTCGGCAGGTTCTACTCTAAGTATGAGCAATACCTGAAAAAGATCAACAGATCGCTTGAATATGCGGTGG
Source organism: uncultured bacterium (assembly GCA_964532225.1). GTDB lineage: Bacteria > Margulisbacteria > WOR-1 > JAKLHX01 > JAKLHX01 > CAZHHM01. Next base: position 4,471 of record CAZHHM010000021.1, read on the forward strand.
ATTCCTATCTTCAGGTGGTCTCTGACATGTTCTATGAACAGCTTAGGTTCATGCAATCCGGCAAGTATTCCTGCAGCTCTTTCAGCGAAGTGAAACAAAGGGTGTATGACAATGGCGAGGTCATGGATTACTATATGAACGGGCTCGCCGTTTCACAGTTCTTATGGAGACAGCATTACGAGATGCTTTCATTCTTCAGCAGAAATATCGCAAAATACGGGAAAGATGCAGGGTCATATCTCGAGATAGGGGCAGGGCACGGACTTTATGTGGCCGAAGCGATCGATCAGTTGTCTTCCGGCGTCCATGTTGACGTGCTTGATATCTCAACGAGCTCTATTGAAATGACCAAATTCTTTGTCGAGAAAAGCGACAAGATACGTTTCATAAATCAGGACATATTCGATTATCATCCTGACACCTGCTATGACCTCGTTGCCATGGGAGAGGTCCTTGAGCATGTTGAGCAGCCCAGACACCTTCTGCGCAGATTGTTTGAGATCATGAATGAGAATGCTATCCTGTTCATAACAGTTCCCGTAAATTCTCCGGCTATCGATCATATCTATCTGTTCAGTAGCTCTGACCAGGTCCGTTCAATGATTGAGGAGAGCGGGTTTACTGTTGTCGAGGACCTTGCCGTGTGTGAAAAAGATGTGCCTGAAAATATTGCTGAAAAAGAAAGACTGCCTTTAATGTACGCTGCTTTTGCTAAAAAGGAGATAAAAAATGCTTAAAGAAAATGTTCTCAAGGAAGTAAATGGGATATTCCGGGAGGTCCTGGACCTGCCGGACCTGGTGATATCTCCGGAAACATCCGCAAAGGATGTTGAGGAGTGGGATTCTCTGAACCACATCCAGCTCATTGTTGCCATAGAAAAGCATTTTAAAGTGAAATTTACTGCAAAAGAGATACAGGGATGGAAAGATGTAGGGGCCATGGTCGAGTGTATCTCGGCAAAGAGAACTATATGCTAAAACTTAACGAAGGATTCACGGGCAAGTATAAGGTGACCGAACAGGTCTATAGAGGGTTCATGGAGCTGTTCAGTGACAAGAACGCGCTTCACACGGATGAGGGCTATGCAATGAGCAAAGGATTTGAAGGAAGGGTCATGTACGGCAACATCCTTAACGGTTTCATCTCTCATTTTGTTGGAGAGTCCCTGCCGCTAAAGAACGTGATAATCCATTCTCAGGAGATTCAGTACAAGAGGCCTGTATATCTGAATGATGAGCTGTCCTTCGAAGCGGTGGTCAGCGAGGTCTTTGAATCTGTCAACACCGCAGTAATACAATATTTGTTCAAGAACAAGGATGCGAAAACAGTGGCGAAAGGAAAGATACAGGTGGGAATAATATGAAAATACTCTTAACTGGCGGTACTTCTGGGCTCGGAGAAGCTGTGGTGACACTTTTGGCGAAGGATCCTGCCAAATACATTTACTTCACTCACAATGATCAGTCGGGTAAAGCTGCTGAGATGGAAAAGAAATATGGGAATTCAAGAACAATAAAGTGTGATTTTAATGTCAATGAGGATATCGATTCACTTATCAACATGATCGGGTCAATGGATATCGATGTGCTTATCAATAATGCCTATTCCGGCGAGGCGATCAGGTCCCATTTCCACAAAATACCGGATAAAGAGTTCCTGGAGGGGTTCATTACCAATGTAATGCCTGTAGTCAGAATAACTCAAGCTGCGATCGAGCTATTCAGGAAAAAGAGATCAGGTAAGATCATCTCGGTCCTTACCTCATATCTCTCGAACGTGCCTCCTGTAGGGTCTTCGGTATATGTCGCGAATAAAGCCTATATCAAACAACTGTCCAAGGTATGGGCAAACGAGAATATCCGTTTTAACATCACCTCAAACTGTATCTCTCCGTCATTTATGCTGACCAACTTCACAAAAGATACGGATGAGAGGATGATCGAGCAAATGAAGGAGAACAATCCTCTGAAGAGGATCCTTACCCCTCAGGAGGCAGCGGAAGCCGTGGTCTTTCTGGTGGAAGCAAGCAACCAGATCAACGGGGTCGACCTTGGGATCGATGCGGGCGTGAATATCAGATAATCTGAAAGGAAAGAAAGTCCATGAGCAAGAATGAGCCAGTCTTAAAGAACGTTCAATATTGTATCAGATGTTGCATGCCTGAGACACAGGAGGGGATCAAGTTCGATGCGATGGGGATATGCCAGGCATGTCAGTCCTCGGAACAGAAGATCCACATAGATTGGGTCGAGAGGGAAAAACAGCTAAGGAAGATATTTGATGATGCCAAAGCAAGATCCGGGGACGGGTATGACTGCATACTTGGTCTCAGCGGCGGGAAGGACAGCATGTTCCAGGCATATGTGCTTACAAGGGTATACGGGCTCAAGGTCCTGGGCGTAACAGCGAACCATAACTGGTACAGTGAGACGGGCTGGTACAATCTGCAGAACCTTCTCGATCAGTTCGATATCGATCATATTATGTTCACGCCACATAGGAAGCTGGTGAACAAACTGGCAAAAAGATCGATCGAGATGATAGGAGATACATGCTGGCATTGTCACGCTGGGGCTGCAAGCTTCCCGTACAAGGTGGCTGTAAGGTTCAAGATCCCGTTGATCATATGGGGTGAATCTGTCGCTGAAGCATCGGGGAGAGCAACTTACAAGGATCCCGTACACAAGTTCGACAGAGAATACGCTCTTAAGGTATCCTCAAAGATACAGCCTGACGCAATGGTGTGCGACTACATCACCAAAAAGGATGTTTTCCCTTATCAGCTTATATCTAAAGAGGAATATGACAAATTCCCTGTGGAGGGTCTCTGTCTCGGTGATTACATCTTCTGGGACGACGAAAGGCAGATGGAGTTCGTCCGGGACAATTTCGGATGGAAAGAGACCGAGATCGAAGGGAGCTATAAAGGATTTAAAAGCGCTGAATGTATCATGCCCGGGATGCATGATTTTACATGTTATCTCAAGCGAGGTTACGGAAGAGGGACGTATCAGGCCTGTGTGGACGTCCGGAACGGCCTGCTGACAAGGGATGAGGGCTTTGAACTTGCAAGGAAGATCGATACGGAACGGCCGGAGGCACTTGATTACTATCTGAAAATAACAGGCATGACGGAGGAAGAGTTCTATAAGACCATGCAGAGCGTTATGGTCGATAAGATAAAAGGAGTTAAGTTGCCCGTTACACCTAAGGAAAGGCCGAACAGAGAAGTGATTAAACCCTTCGTTGAACAGCTGGTCGACAGGATCAAGGACAGAAAGGACCCGAGAGAGGACAAATGATAGAGAAAGACCTGTACTTCAAAAAATCCATCAGGCAGATCCACGAAGATATTTTAAAGGGAGATATGGCCCTGACCGATTTGGCAGATATTACCGCAAAGAACATTGAAGAATATGAAGATGACTATTGTGCCTGGGAGATATTTGATAGAAAAGTGCTCCTTGAACAGGCAAAGAATGCTGCCATCAGTTTTAAGAGCAGCGGAAAGCTGAGGGCACTTGAAGGGGTCCCTGTTGGCGTTAAGGATATTTACAACACAAAGGATTTTCCGACGCAGATGGGGAGCTCGCTCTGGAAAGGTTTTACTCCCGGTAATGACGCCAGGGTCGTGTTTTATCTCAGGCAGGCCGGAGCAGTCATTCCGGGGAAGACCGTTACGGCTGAATTTGCAGTGCATGAGCTGAATAAAACCCTCAATCCACATGACATAAAGAGGACTCCAGGAACGTCATCGAGCGGGTCGGCCGTGGCCGTCGCCCTTGGCATGGTCCCGGTCGCGATAGGGACCCAGACAGCCGGATCCATCATCCGCCCTGCAAGCTTTTGCGGAATATATGGCTGCAAGCCATCATTCGGCCTTCTTCCAAGGACAGGTATGCTTAAAACAACTGACACTCTTGATACACTAGGATTCTTTACCACAAAGATGGAGGATCTAAGAAGAGTATTCGATGTGGAGAGAGTGCACGGGCCCAATTTCCCTATCAGTCACAGGGCACTGAGCGATGAAACCAGGCAAAACAGGAAGAAAGGAAGGCCATGGATGATCGGTTTCGTAAAGACCCATACCTGGGGGTATGCTTCTGATTATGCGAAGAAAGCGATCCTCGGATTTGTAGAAAGAATGTCGAAGGATAAGGACATTAGTATCGAAGAGATCGAACTGGACAAGAAGATGGAGGCCAGCCATCATATCCATGAAACCATATATAACAAAGCATTGTCATATTACTTCATTGAGGAATACAAGGAGGCAGACTCTATCTCCCCGATAATGCAGAAAATGATCTCCATAGGCCAGAAGATCTCCCCGCAAGAGTTCCACGCGGCTCTTTCCGATCAGACCGACTTGATATATCTCATGGACGGCCTTCTTACACGCTATGACGCTATCATTTCTCTGAGCACTGCGGGAGAGGCCCCGTTTAGGAATGTTCCGGAAGATCCCGATCCGGCACTGATGTGGACCCTTACTCATCTTCCAGTCGTGAATGTCCCGATGTTCACGTCACCGTCAGGGATGCCTTTCGGCTTGCAGGTCGTATCGAGAAAATATAACGACTATCTACTGTTCAATTTCCTTGATCATTTGCTTGAAAGGGGGCTTATCCCGGATGGGAATAAGCAGATAGAAAGTGAGCGATGCAGAAAGAAACCCTGAAAACAGGATTAAAAGAATATTCTGTGCCGGAAAAATATCCGGGTATCTATGCGCACAACTTCGCATTTATTAGCAATATCGACAGACATCCCGGGATAGAACGGCTTATCAGGAAGCTGGCAGGGCTTTCCGGATTACCGGAGGAGATCGTTTCTCTTGATATTAAGAAATTCCTGATGCACAAAGCCGAATATCCCAGAGTTCATGGCCACAAGGTTCAAGGACAAGAAGGTGCGGGCCTCAACGGTGGCAGCAAGATGGGCCGTGCCGTTTCGTTCATAAAAAAGGTTTTGGGGATGATGGATCTGTCGGGACCTTCAAAAGCTGAAGTTCTGGTTGATGACTGGAGCGAAGGTGCGATCGGCAACTTCTATGGAAAAGAGCTAATCGGTTCTTTACGGGACAGGTATGTAGTAAAGCTGCTGCCACTCAGCAAATATCCGGTCTTTAATCCTTGGGTCGCATTACCAAGGGTCATAGGGATCATCTCATCTTATATCTGTGCTGCCAGGGTCGAGGAAGCAACGCAACTTTCCACAAGGTCCTATGCAAGGTCCTTTATCCATAAGATGCTTACAGGCCTGACCCTCAAACGTTCTTTTGCCCCAAAAGTGATAATATCGGGAAATGATTCCGATTTCCCCATCATCACAGGCAAATGCTCTGGAGCAGAAATTGTGCTTATACAAAACGCCAGAAAGAACATGTGCTCGGTCCAGACCTTCTGTTACGCCGATCATTTCTTCGCGCTGGGTGACTTGGAGAGGATGGGCGTTCTTCAGGGGACGGGATGCGTGTTCAGGAACATCTATCCGTTAGGTTCGATCAGGCTCCATAACTCGCTTAACTCTTTGATCCCCGGCATTGCCGGTGAAGTGCCAATATGTGATGTTCTTTGGATCTCGGACCTGGTAATAGAATCAAGTGCCAGTGATGATCATTTCGGGGGCTATTATTTAATGAAGAACGAGTATGAGGCTATAGAACTTCTTAATGATCTTGCGGAGAAAACCGATTATTCGATCATTTATAAGTGCAGGGATGATGATGAAGTGATCAAGGTAAGAGAACGGAATATTGTGTCGGACAAGATCAGGGTTGTAGGGAGAAGCGAGATAGATACCTACAGAATGCTCACAAAAGCAAAGCTAGTGCTTTCATCATTATCCACGGTTGTGCTCGAGGCAATCGGAATAGGGGTCCCGGCAGGACTCGTGAACATGTCCGGTAATTCCAATCTGAATTGCGACCTTAAAGACCTGGGGATCGAGTTCAACAAAGAATCAAAAGATGCCTTTCCGGATTTCGTTTCCCGTCTGATAACGGAAGGCATGCGCTCAGATCTGGCCGTTCAGAAGAAGGATTATGTCCAGGATCTTGTCGGAGTGGTCTCAGGGTTGGCAGGCGTATCTCACGGAGGGAAATGATATGTTGAACAAGGTCAGGAGGAGCAAAGCCCTTATCTGGTATTTTATTCGTCCTTTCAGGGTCCAGCTCGCAGGTCTTTATGTGCTTGTGTTCGTCACCGGGCTGGTAGAATCGGCCAATCTTGCCGCGATCTACCCCATAATGAACTACGGTCTAAAACAGAATTCTACCGGTGTGGTCCTGGATGCTTTTAATAAGGTGATCGTCAGGTTTAGTTACGGCAACGAGTTTATCGGAGCCTGTATCATGCTGTTCGTTATCACGCTGATCGCCGCAGGGATGCGACTTCTATATCTTGTCCTGTCGTTTAGGCTCATTGCAGCCGTCTCAAAAAAGAACCAAAAGGACATCTTTGATAAGCTGTCCTCCCTCAATTATGAGTACTTTGTAAAGCACAAGCAGGGCGAGCTTGTTTATGCTTCATCTGTTGCGCCTGCCAGTGTGACCGACGCAGTGATGTACACAATGACAGTCATGAGCGATATCACCTCTTTTGTCGTCATCTTCGCGCTGTTGCTGGTACTGTCCTGGAAAGGCACGTTATTCGTCCTGACGATAGGTATCGTCTATGCCTATATCATCAAGAACCTGATGAGCAGGATGATCTACCGCTCCAGCAAACTGCAAATGAACGCGAATTCTACAAAGAACGTTATACTAAACGAGTTCATCAGCGGGATAAAGATCATTAAGGTGTTTTTCAACAGTATCCAATGGAAGAACAAATATGATAAAGCAGTGGAGCAGAGTGCCGAGAATTACAAGAAAGTGCAGATAGGAAGCGCTTCTCCTCCTTTGCTGGTCAAGTTCACCTTCAATTCAGCTATTGCGGCATTCGGGATATTCATTTATTTCAAGACAAACGGTAATATCCTGACGCTTCTTCCTCTGTACGGGACTTTTATCTTAATAGCGAACAGGATAATGCCGATAGGTCAGGCGATAGGCACCAGCTTGATGGTCATTACATCGGCACTACCTAACATCGAAACGGTGCATCAGCTTCTTAATGAGAAAGAAAGTGCCGAGAGTAACGGAGTAAGGAAGCTTGACGGGTTTAACGACAGGATAAAGCTGGAGAATGTTTCGTTCAGTTATGTGGGGAGTGGCGAGGAGCTGATCAAAGGACTTGATATGACGATAGAAAAGAATAAGATCACGGCAATTGTCGGGCATTCGGGATCGGGCAAGACCTCGCTTTTCAACCTCCTTCTTAGGCTGTACAGGCCGTCATCCGGACGATTAACTATAGATGGGACAGACATTTCGGAATATAGTCTTGGATCATATCTCGGAAAGATCGGTTATGTGAGCCAGGAAACTTTCGTGTACCATGATACGATCGCAGAGAACATAAGGTTCGGCAGACCGGATGTGCCTATGGATAGTGTCATAGCAGCTGCGAAACTGGCAAACGCCCATGAATTCATCATGGAGTTCACCAACGGGTACGAAACAGTGGTCGGAGATGCGGGGGCCATGCTGTCAGGGGGACAACGTCAGAGGCTCGCGATCGCAAGAGCGATATTATGTGCGCCGGAGATAGTGATGCTCGACGAAGCCACAAGTTCTCTGGATAACATATCTGAAAAGGCCATACAACAAGCGATCAGCAATATCTCCAGAACAACTACCGTTGTAGTCATAGCGCACAGGCTTTCCACGATAATAAATTCCGACAAGATATGCGTCCTGGAAAAAGGAAGAATCACTGAAGAAGGTACTCATGAAGAACTTATGGCCAGGAAAGGCGCATATTATGATCTCTATAATGTGCTGTCTGGCGAGCAAAAGGCGGAAATGATGGAAGTGAAGGTGTGATTTGAGGCAAGTTGAACGGCCTGACAATAAAGACTATAACAAGGTATTTATCGTAGAGAACATGGGCCTTTGGGAAACAAACCCATACGATTACGACATTAATAATGACCTTGTGCTTACTTACGATTTCGGTGTCTATCATAAAGTTAGGAGTTTAGGAGGAAAATCCCTGTTCGTGGACCATATTGAGTATCCTGATGTGCTGGAAAGATACAATTACCTGGTCAATGATTTCCTGATGAGATGGCACTATGACAAGAATGGGAAGGATATTTTTGAATACAAGCGATGTGAGATCGGCAATGTATTTAGGTTGGAGATATGGAACGATATCGTTTATTATTGCCGTCTTTTCGCTAATCTGAACGTTCTGCGTTCCATCAGATATAAAGATCTATATATTGGAGTTAAGGACCCGTATCTGCATCAAGCAGTAGCCCGGCATGGATACACTTTTAGAGTATGGAGCTCGGAAAGCTGTTACGGCCCACAGGAGTACTACTTCCCGATATTTAGATGGCTTGAGGCTGCACTGTTCCCAAAAGGGATAAGCCACCTGATTAGATCGTTTCTGCGCAGAATACTGGAGACAATGCTGGCCGTTAGCGACATCATGAGATTGACAAGAAGATCTCCTAAAGATATTTATGTTCAGAACTATTACCCGACAAGGCCGGTCATCAAAAGGATGCAACTAGACGGCAGGTTCAATATCATTGCAGATACTCAACTGTCAGTAGGGAACATATTCAATCAGAGAACGCTGCCGTCGTTCAGGGCTCCATTATCAGTTCACAAGAAAGAGGCTGAACGTCTCATTGAAGGATTTAAATCGCGTAAGCACGCAGTATTAAGGATCGCTGATACGGATATCGAGGATGATCTTTACGGACTAATACTGAAGAAGGTCTCTCGTATGCTCCCTCACTATCTCAGATATTCTGAAGAAATTGACAAGTTCTTGAGCGTCAGGGATGTAAGCCTTCTCGTCCCTACAGGAAATGTCGGCGCGAAGAACTGTTTGATGTTGAATAAATGTAGGGATAGGGGTATTAAGTCGTTTCTGATCATTAATGGTCTTCTTATGAACTCATTCATGCATGAGGCTAAGGAAGCCGACTACATAAACTCCTATAGTGAATCTATAAAAACCAACTATTTTAAGGGTGGGGACAACGTGATGGCTCTCGGAGACCCGAGAATGGACGCTTATCCTCCGGTGACACGGTCCGTGAATAGAGTGTTCCCTGAAATAATGATCGGAACGGCAGGGTACTGCTCGGTCGAGCTAAATACTTTTCTCGCATGTGACTTCGAGTTCCTTTTTGAGACGCTTAGTGCACTTAATGAGGTCAAAGGAACAGGAAAGAAAATGAGGATCGTGCTTCGGGTAAGGGCGGATGGTTACGAGGGGATCTATTCCAGGTTCATAAAACAATACTTCCCCGGGCTTGAGGTCGAATATAGAAAGGAAGGCAGCTTTGCGGATGCGGCACGAACGGCAGACCTTTATATCTCGATCGGTTCTCAGACGCTTTTCGAGGCGTCCTGTCTGGGAATACCAGTCATATACCACAAGAACGATACACAGTTACTGCATAAACCTTTTAACGGCAACTCTGAGCTAGTGACGTCTTTTTCAGTGCGCGACCTTAAGGAAAAGGTCGTGGCATTCTATGAAGGCAGCCGGATCTTTGACCCTTTTCTCGACAGGAATATTATGGAGAGATATGTCGGCCCATTGGATAAAAACAGTCTCCAGAGAAATATCGACCTGATCTACACATTGGCAAATGGGAAGGGAAAATAATGATGGTATTAAGAACAATGTTCAGGACTTTAAGGGAATGGTTCTCAGCGATAAGGCATTCGACACGGATCGAGAAGAATAATCCTACTTGCCGCTTTTATTCGGGCAGCAGTGCGGACGGATCAAGCAGACTTGGAAGATACAACGTGCTTTTCAGGAATGCGATTGTTTTAAACTCAATATTGGGAGACCATACATTTATCCAGAAAGATTCCGTGGTCTTGAATTCCGATATCGGCAAGTTCTGTTCGATCGCGGCAAGGGTCAGGATCGGTCTTGGGCGTCACCCAGTGCATTTCGTTTCTTCCCATCCGGCTTTTTATTCGTCTTCGCAACCTCTGGCAAGAACGTTCACCAATGCCGATAAATATGATCCTTACAAACGTACGGTGATCGGTAACGATGTCTGGATCGGTGAGAATGCAATGGTGCTGGACGGGGTCGTTGTGAGTGACGGAGCGGTCATTGCCGCGGGTGCTGTAGTCACTAAAGATGTGCCTCCATATGCGGTTGTCGGCGGGGTCCCGGCTAAAGTGATCAAATATAGGTTTGATGATGCAAAGATCAAGGCATTGCTTAAGATCGAGTGGTGGAACAAAACGGACGAATGGCTTGAAAACAATGCAAAACATTTTCTGGACGCGGACGGTTTTCTCAATACATTCGGACAGAAAGGTAACTGATGGCAAGAAGTATATTAAGTCTCTGTCTTAGCGGTCACGGATTTAGCGCGGCGGTGTGTATCGACGGAAAGATAGTTGCCGCCACGACTCTTGAAAGATTGAGCAGGGTGAAGAACGATATCCTTCTTCCAATATCAAGGACGGATCTTGATGCGTTTGGATGGAAGAACGACCCATCATTATACGAGAACTATCTAGACCTTCCGTTCGATCTTAAGGGAGATTATGGTGATGTGGACCTGCATAATGTCAAAGGCTGGACAATGCTCATCGACAGTGTCCTTGCATCGGCAAGGATAGGGATCAGGGATGTCGAGTGCGTGGTTTACAGTTACAGGCACGTTAAAAGCGCAAGACGATATTTTTCTGAAGTGTGTCCGAAAGCGGCGTTCATAAATCCGGAGCACCATTTTTCTCACGCATGCCAGGCGTATCTGCCTTCAGGTTTTGACGAAGCCGCGATCCTTGTTGTCGACGGTCAGGGTGTCCCTTTAAAAAGAAAGGATAATGATCAGCTGTCCGGTTGCTTGGCTTGGGGACAAGGGAACAGCATCAAGGTCATTGAAGAATTTCCCGTAAGATACAGCCTTGGATCAATGTATGCCAGTTTTACTAAGAAATGCGGGTTCAAGACAAATGAGGAATGTAAGCTTATGGGGCTTGCTTCTTACGGAGATGAGGATGTTTATAATGAGTTCCGCAAAGATGTTAGATACCATTCCAAAGAGTTCCATTTCGGGAATATCGCTGCTTTGGTGAAAAGGGGGTTCAGGCCGCAGCGACACATATATTCACTTGGAAAGTACTGGATAAGGCTGGGGCAGTACCCGGACAGAAAGAAAGATGGTGAATATTCAAAGCTTTACAAGGACCTGTCACGGGCGGCCCAGCATATTACGGAAGACGTAATGATCTTCCTCGCGAACGAACTGCATAGGATGACCGGATCGAAGAATCTGTGTATCGCCGGAGGAGTGGGGCTGAACTGCGTAGCGAATTACAAAGTGCTCGAAAATACTCCATTTGAGAATGTCTTTGTTCATCCCAGCGCAGGGGACAACGGCCTTGCTGTCGGGCAGGCGTTGTATGCCCATAATATTATTGATGGAAATGCCAGAACCTATACCGCTCACCATGATTATCTCGGTAAAGAATATACCAAAAATGATGTTGAGAAGGCGGTTAAATCGTATTCGGTGAAACCAGACATAAAGTTCAAAGAGTATGGCGATATGAAGCTGATGTACAAAGATATGGCCTCTTTTATCGCTGACGGAAAGATAACCAGCTGGTGGCAGGGCAGAAGCGAGTTCGGACCGCGGGCACTTGGGAACAGGAGTATCCTTGCCGATCCCAGAAGAAAAGACATGAAAGATATCTTGAATTCCAGGGTCAAATTCAGGGAAGCTTTCAGGCCTTTTACTCCTTCAGTACTGAAGGAAAGAGCCTCGGAATACTTTACCCTTGATATCGAGTCTCCTTTTATGCTCCTTGCTCCTTACGTAAAACCAGGGAAAGACGAGATCGTTCCGGCAATAACCCATGTTGACAATACCGCCAGGGTACAGACAGTTACTAGAGAGACGAACGAAAGATATTATGATCTGATAAAGGAATTTGACAGGCAGACTGGCGTGCCAGTTGTTCTTGATACTTCATTTAATGTGGCCGGAGAGCCGATAGTGGAGACGCCTGAGGATGCGTTAAGATGCTTCATGTCTACTGACATCGATCTTATTGGGATCGACAATTGTATCCTTAGAAAAGTAAAGTAGATGGCGGCGGAGGGGGGCATGTTTAATTTTATTGTACGCAGGTTGATGACAATATCGAACAGGTCAAAATTCCGGAAGTTCGGGAAAGGGTCTGTCATTTTAGGCCGTTGCAGGATCGACGGAGGAAAGAACATCTCGATCGCTAAAATGGTCAGTATCAGTAACGATGTATGGCTTTACGCCAAGAATGCGGATGGAACTGGCGCTTCACTTGAGCTAGGCGAGGGTTGTGTCATTGGGGCATTTAACCACATTACATGTATCAAGAAAGTCGTATTTGGGCGGAATGTTCTTACCGCGAATAATGTGTACGTGTCCGACAATATCCACGGCTATGAGGATATCAATACTCCGGTCAAGGACCAGCCGGTGCTTTTTAAGGGTGAGGTGTCTATCGGGGATGGCTCCTGGTTAGGGGAGAATGTCTGTGTGATAGGGGCAAAAATCGGGAAGCATTGCGTAATAGGCGCAAATGCCGTTGTGACCCGTGATATCCCTGACTATTCTGTCGCGGCAGGCATCCCTGCGAGAGTAATAAAGAGATATAACAAGGATAAAACTGCCTGGGAAAAAGTATAGAAAGAGTATATGCCGGTGGCAAACAAAGTTGCTGTGGTAATTGTGAATTATAACGGATATGAATACACAAAAGAGTGTATTGAATCCGTGTTAAAGAGCGATTATCTTCCTTTTAAAGTGGTTTTGGTGGATAACGGTTCAAATGACGGTTCTGGCGATGAACTGAAAAAGGATTTCGGGGATCTAATTTCGTATATAAAAATAGACAAGAACGGCGGGGTGACCGGCGGCAATAACGCTGGAATGGATTACGCGTTGAAGAACGGGTTCGACAGCGTGATGTTCCTTAATAATGACGCTCTCATCAATTATGACACTATCAAAAGAATGGTCGCGACTTCCGAAGAGAACTCGGATGCATTGGTGGTCCCGAAGATCATGTGCTTCTTTGATCCCCAAAAGCTTGACCATTTTATCGGACCTGATTATGACTGGTCCAACAGATATCCGGTGGGGTATGAGTACTACCCCAAAGAGGCACATGAACATAATGTTAGAGCGGATATCAGGGTCGCGTCGACCTGTTGTCTCCTGGTCCCTGTGGCCGCTCTGCCAAAGATCGGGACGATGGACGAGAATTATTTTATGTATTACGATGATTCCGATTTTACAATAAGGGCTGTCAGGGCCGGATTCAGGATGATATATGAGCCAAAAGCCGTTGTCCGTCATAAGTGCAACATGACGACTAAGAACAAGCAGCCGTCATACTTTGAATATTATCTGCAGAACAGAAATGTCTTCTATTTTTACAATAAGCTTTGTCCGGACCGGCGCATAAAAATAGTTCTCTTTGCCAAGATACTGCTGTCAATGGCGTTAGATCTGGTAAAGGCCGTTGTGAAGCGTGACGCAAAGAGGATCAGAGTGATATTCAGGATATTCTCTGATATTGCCGCAAAGAGAATGGGGCCACCTCCTGATATGGACAAGATATGATCCAGGAAAGGCGGGTAATATGAAGGTTCTGGTTACTGGCGGTGAAGGGTTTATTGGTAAGGCGATAGTCAAAGAACTGTTGGCCGCGAAAAATGTCGACGAGATCGTTGTGCTCGACTGCCTATTGCCAAAGATTCATGGTGACAGAGCAAAACCGATGCAGTATGAAGATAAACGTGTTCGTTTTGTCAAAGGAGATGTGTCTGTAAGAAATGATATTGCGCGTCTTGTGCTGAACACGGAGGCGATTATCCATCTGGCGGCCGAAACAGGCACAGGGCAATCAATGTACGAAATTGAGCTGTATAACAAAACAAACATCACTGGAACGGCTCTCATTATGGATGTTCTGACCAACAATAAACATGGCGTGAAGAAGCTCGTGGTCGCCTCTTCCAGGGCTGTTTACGGTGAAGGCAGCTACAACTGTCTCGAGCATGGGACGGTTCATCCGGAGAATAGAAAAGCATCTGATCTGGCAAAAGGGGACTTTGAGGTCAAGTGCCCCGTCTGTTCAAAGAACTGCAAGCCTGTCGCTACTCCAGAGGACGCACTGATCCATCCCAGCTCTTTTTACGGCATAACAAAACAGTTCCAGGAAGAGATGATAATGAGGATGTGTCCCAATATCGGGATAAGCCCGGTCGCCCTGCGATACCAGAACGTTTATGGTCCGGGTCAATCGTTAAGCAACCCTTATACCGGTGTCCTGTCGATCTTTTCCGGCCTATTTCGAGCAGGCAAAACGGTGAACATATTCGAGGATGGGGCCGAATCTAGAGATTTTGTTTATGTCGATGATGTCGCAAAGGCCACTGTAAACTCTTTGTTCGAGGACGGTGCCGATGGACATGTGTTCAACATCGGGAGCGGGACCATGACTCCGGTCATCGAGGTGGCTAAGCTACTTTCGTCAAAACTGTTGAGCCGATCGAAAATATCAGTGACGGGTGATTTCAGGGTGGGGGATATTAGGCACTGCTTTGCTGATATATCAAAAGCCGAGAAGATCCTTGGATATAGGCCGTCTGTCAGCTTTGACAAAGGTCTTTCAATGTTCGTTGATTGGGTACTTGATCAAGCACCTGGACAGGACCTTTACAAAAGATCCATTGATGAGATGAAGGAAAAGGGCCTTTATTCCGGTCAGCAGGAGAAATAAATAAATGTGCGGAATTTTCGGGTTTACCGATATCTGTAGCGATCCGAACGCAGTATTAAAAGTAATGGCAGGGCAGCAGCTCCATAGGGGACCCGATGGCGAGGGATATTTCGTTGCGAACGGGATATCTATGGGTATGAGGAGGCTGAGCATCATAGATATAGAACACGGACAGCAGCCTTTCTTTAACGAAAACAAGGATGTCGCGGTCATTTGCAACGGAGAGATATATAACTATATTGAACTGCGGAAGGAGCTCATTGGGCTCGGTCACAATTTCTATACTCAAAGCGATGTGGAGGTGATCCCGCATCTCTATGAGGAATACGGCGCTGATTTTGCTGGCAAGCTCAACGGGATGTTCGCCATAGCACTGTATGACACGAAAAAAGGCCAGCTTCTGCTTGTCAGGGACAGACTGGGGATAAAGCCTCTGTATTATTCAACTAAGGACGGGGGGATCTCATTTGCTTCTGAGTTGCGCTCCCTGATATCAGCAGGAAAAGCCGGGTCCGATTTGGACTACCGAGCACTTAGCGCTTATCTTGATCTCATGTATATTCCATGCCCTTTAACGCCTTTCAAGTCTATAAATAAACTGCCTTCAGGTACGGTCCTTGTGCACGGTTCCGGAAAAACTCAGATGATCAAATACTGGGAGCCTGTACTTAAAAGACCAGAGATCAAAGATGCAGGCCAGGCTGAAGAAGAGATCGATAGGATCCTCAAGGACAGCATAAGGATAGGGATGAGGAGCGATGTGCCTGTAGGCGCCCTGCTAAGCGGAGGGGTGGACAGTTCCGGAGTTACGGCGCTCGCGAGTATGATGACAGGGTATCGGATGTCGACCTTTCATACTGAATGGAAGAACATTGAAGGAAAGAGCAATGAAAGTCCTTATGCCAGGATGGTGTCAAAACAGTACGGTACCGACCATCACGAAAGGGAAGTGACGGAGAAGGAGCTGGTTTCGCTTTTGCCGATGCTTATATGGCATCTTGAAGAACCTTTTGCCGACGGCGCCTTTGTCCCGACATTCACATTATCGAAACTGGCATCCGAAAATGTGAAGGTGGTCTTGAGCGGTGCAGGAGGGGATGAACTGTTCGGAGGGTATTCCCATCATAAGATAACCGGTCGGCTTAAGAACATGATCAAGGCGATCGTTTTCCGAAAAGATGAAAGAGGATCGTATTACGACAAAATCCAGCCGAACAAAACCTTGCCATGGGAAGCAACCTTTGACTGGTACAAGAAAAATGCTGTCAGGGACCTTGTTGATGTTACGTATAAAAGATTTAAACACATAGATGAGTTGAACGCCATTATGGCTACAGATCTTACGGTCTACTTGCAGGACGATATACTTATGCTTACCGATAAGATGACAATGGCTGCCTCTGTCGAATGCCGCGTCCCTCTGCTTGACCATAGGCTTGTTGAATTAAGCCTTAAAATGGATCCTTCTCTTAAGGTGCGGAGCGGAGAAGGCAAATATGTCCTGAAAAAACTTATGGAACGATATCTTCCCAAAGAAATCCTGTACCGAAGAAAAGAAGGTTTTGGGGCGCCCATACAGACCTGGGTGAACAGGAATAAAGCGAAAGTATTTGACAGGCTCCTTGGGAAGGGGGTTCTGGCCACTGAGTTTGCCTCGCCATCAAGGATAAAACATCTTTGTTCAACGCCCGTACTAGAAAAAGTCGAAGGATGGGAGTACTGGAAGCTGATCGTTCTTGAAATATGGTTCAGGTTGTTTGTTCTTGGGGAAAAGTATGAGAACATTATTCAGTAAAATGCGAGCAGTGTTAAGCAGCAAGGTGTTCGTGCCTTATGCAAGGAAAAGGTATGATCTTGGCCTAATTGCTGTATTGCTGAGGCTGATAATTGTCGCTTTGCTGCGATACCTTGTCTTTCATGCTGATAGGCTGAGGACAAGGGCCGTCGCTAAGTTGAGAAAGCCTATTACTTTCTCATTTGATCATGAACAGCTTAAAGCTCTTCCGACGTACAAACTTCCGGATTTGTCTCAAGTCGTTGAGGACCCGACGATCACGCTTGCGACAAAAGAGGTCCCTCTGAATGCAGGGGTCTTTAATGGGTCATATGAAGATATTGAGGATTATTATTCTGTGCACAGGTTCTACTGGATATTCCCTCTGCTATCAAAATCCACATCGGCTAGAGCTCTCTCAGCCATAAAGCGGATGATTCTTGATTGGATTGAACAAAACCCTAAGGCAGCCAAATCGCCTCAATTCGAGCCGTATACAATATCGGAACGATGCATATCCTGGCTGACATTTCTATGTTATGCAAAAGACAGCGGGCTGTTTAGTGATGATGATTATAAAAAGATCACGGGGTCAATTGAAGTTCAGATGGTGTATCTCGCAAATAATATCGAGTATAAGGGACTTGCGACCAACAATCATATCCTGAACAATGCCAGAGCGCTGTATTTCTGCGGGATCGCTTTTAATTCAAAACTACCGACCGCCGCGGCTGATAAAATATTCAAAAAGCACATTCCTCTGATGATCCGGGAAGGGGAGCTTACCGAAGGTTCTTCCCACTATCAGATGCTTCTGACCATGAAGTTCCTGGAGCTTCATAAGTTTGTCAGTTTGAAAGGCGGCTTGCAGCTGGCGGATACTCTAGGGGTCCCGCTGGCGGAAATGCTCCGGGTATGCAGACTGATACATGGCAAGAGGTCGTATCCTCTGATCGGTGACGTATCCCCCGACGTCACGCCGGCCTGGCTTAACGGATGGCCTTTTTCGGATGATATCAATGCCATTTCTCCATGGCACAGGATATTTGATCATTCAGTGATGTTGGGCCCCGGAAGATCGCGCAATATTGTCAAGCTGTCTTCACCGAGGAACTCCTTTGAGCTATGGGTCTCCGCGAAGGACAATGGTCCAGGATGTCATGGCCATAATGATAATGGTTCATTCATGCTGTATTATAAGGGAGCCCCGGTGGTGATCGATCCAGGGCTGAGCTCTTACATTGAGAATGATCTTAACCTCAGACAGACCTCACAGCACCTGCATAGTGTCCCATGCATCGGGTACGCGCTATGGGATATTGAGAAACATTACAAAACATCATATATGGCAATGAGCTCAAACGCGCGCTTGATAGGTTGTGATGACGGCGTTGATGTCGAACTGCTCTCTTTTGACAAGCAGGTCAGACTGGAGAGGACGTTCCGTTTGAATGACGCAAGTATAGACATACGCGACAAAGTAACCAAAGATAGATATGGTACCGTTGGCTATAGTTGCCTGCTCCCCCTTGATCCGGGAATACTCCCGGTGCTGACGCATGGAAAAGCAGAACTGAAGCCGACAGGTGTTTCGATAGTGACAAGTTTAGATATGACAATTGAGGATATTGTTGTTTGCGGAAGATACGGTGAAAGAAAAGCGTCAAAGGCTGTAAAGCTCGCCTCAATGAAGAGGGGTGAGATCCCGTTCAGTATTGAGATAACAAACGAATGAACCAAGATAAAAAAGTATGCATTATTGTGCCTACGCATAACAGGGCTGAAATGCTGGACAGGGCCTTGAGAAGCATCCTTGCTCAGACTTATGTGAACTGGGAGACGGTCATAATCGCGAACGGATGTACTGATGCCACCATACCGGTTGTCAGGAAATACATGTCAGACGATGGCCGATTCAGGCTGATCGAGATTAAGGATAGTATTGGAGGCGCAAAAGCCAGGAATATCGGGCTTGATAACACATCCGGAGATTATCTTGCTTTCCTGGACGATGACGACGAATGGCTGCCTGACAAGCTTGCGGAGCAAGTAGATGCGATCGAACGTACAAATTCTCCTATTGTCGGATGCGACTATCACTATTATATAAACGGGACTTACGAAAAGACCTCGAGACTGGACTCTTCTGTCACTCTTGATGACATGTATTATGAGAACATTCTCGGAAGTTATTCGTTCTGCATGACAAGGACTCGATATGTGAAGGGAATCAGGATCAACGAAAAGCTCTTTGCATGCCAAGATTGGGATCTATGGATAAAGATCATGTTGGCAGAAGGCCGCAAGTGCATTGTTGTTAAAAAACCTCTGGTCAAATACCATCAACATGTATGGGCGAGAATAACGGACCAAAAAGATAAGGCAATGAAGGCGCGGTCCGTTTTCCTGAAAAGCCACTGGAGAAGATTGGATATCAGGCAAAAAAGATACCATCTACTAAAAAGGGAAGTGATCGATGGTCGTCAGACAACGAAAAATATCATGTCCAGACTATACAAAGGCATGGTATTTTTACTGTCGGCAAGGAAAAGGAGCCTCTACCTAATATACATGACCATATTTGAATATGTGCTGCTTATCAGGTCCAGGCTGCTGTATGGAACGTTAAGAGGGTTGTTTGGCAGGTCTGGCAGAGGTCTCTAATAAATCAAGCCGGACAGTATAATGTATAATATTGTAGAGAGAAAAAACAAATCATGAAAATTTGCGTCATTGGCGGAGGCTATGTCGGTCTGGCGACCGCAGCATGCCTGGCGAACCTTGGGAATGATGTTGTCTGTGTTGAGAAGTCAAAAAGTAAATTGTCCTCTCTAAAAAAGGGGAAGATACCTTTCTATGAGACTGGGCTTGATGTGCTGATCGCCTCAAACCTTAACGACCGAAGGCTTTCTTTCACCAATAGTATTAATAAAGCCGTCAAAGAGTCGGATGTAATATTCATAACCGTGGGTACACCGCCCAAAGAGGACGGAAGCGCTGATCTGTCCGGGCTCAGGGATGTCGCCATGAAGATTGCTAAAGTGCTGCTGGAGATGGGGAGTTCCTCAAAGACCCATAAGATAATCGGAGTGAAGAGCACAGTTCCGGTAGGCACTTGCGAAATGATAGTGAAAATGTTCAAGAGCAATAAAGTGCCTGCTTCGATGGTCTCCGTCGTGTCAAATCCGGAGTTTCTTAGAGAGGGGAGCGCTGTTTATGATTTTATGCATCCCGACAGGATCGTGATCGGAGCAACAAATAATCGTGCGTTCAATTCAATGTCGGAACTGTACCGTCCGATAAATGCGCATATCATCTTCATGGACCCCAGGTCGGCAGAGCTGGTTAAATATGTTTCGAACTGTTTCCTTGCCACAAAGATATCTTTTGTGAACGAGATCGCAAATATCTGCGATAAGCTTGGCGTGGATGTGACGGAGATAACCAACTCGGTTGGATTGGACAAGAGGATAGGGCGTTCTTTTTTTAACGCAGGGATCGGATACGGCGGCTCGTGTTTGCCTAAGGATATCTCTGCGCTGATACATCTTTCAAGATCAAAAGGATATGAACCGAAACTGTTGGGATCGGTCTCGGAGGTGAACGGCAGTCAGGCGGGGTATTTCATCAATAAGATAGTTGCTGAGCTCGGGGGAATAAAAGGTAAGAGGATCGCTATCCTCGGTGTCACATTTAAGCCTGAAACTGATGATCTGAGAGAGTCTCCGGCATTAAAACTAATCAAGATCCTGAAAAAGGCAGGGGCAAGGATAACCGCATATGACCCGGTGCACAAAGGTAAGATGATCGAGGGAGTTAAGGTCAAGACGGAGGTATATTCCGCTCTGAGAGGTAGTGAGGCTGTTGTCGTCTGCACGGAATGGCCTGAGTTCAGGCAGCTGGACTTCAAAAAGGTCATGCGCATCATGAAAACCCCGATATTCTGCGACGGAAGGAACATATATGACCCGAGATTCATGAAGGAGCTGGGGTTTTCGTATACCGGAATTGGACGGTAATAGCTGACATGATAAAAATAATATATTATTCCGATGCGCTTGAGACCGGAGGGGCTGAGCTCTTCATGGCTTCAGTGGCAAAGGGTATCCCCGACGACGAATATAAAAAAATAATGATCTCCCGCGATCCGAACAACATGTCCGGTATGAATATCCGAGCTATTCATGTCCCGCGAGGGGTGTGGAATCTTCCCTTTCTTGTGGAGATCTTCAGGAAAGAGGCGCCGGATATACTGCATCTTAACTTTCATGTTCCTTTTTCGAATATTACCGCGCTTGTAGCCGCGAAGATCGCCGGAATTCACAATATTGTTGGGTCGTTCTATTCGGTAAAAACCTTATCATCGAAGACTTTTATTGTCAGATGGCTGAAATGGCTTGTCTCTGTCTTTATCGTAAGGTCGGTCAAGGTTGCGGTCTGTGACTCAAAATACGGTGCGGAAACGCTAGTCAAGGACTACCATCTTGATCCCAAAAAAGTGACGGTCGTATATTTTGGTTTCGATATCCCGAATCCAGTGGTCAGGGATATCCATAAAGATCGCCCGGTCGTAACGATAATGGCCAGGATCGTGAAGGATAAAGGACATTTGGGTCTTCTTAAAGCTTTTGTCGAGGTCGTTAAGAAGTTCCCTCTTGCTAAACTCGTGGTCATCGGAGATGGGCCGTTAAGGTCATCCGTAGAGATCAAAGCATTACAGCTTGGATTGAGCTCTAACATCGAGTTCACAGGTGCTCTCTCGGGTGCTGAAAAACATACAAGACTATCTGAGAGCGATGTTTTTGTATTGCCATCTATGCACGAATCTCTACCTCAATCGGTACTTCAGGCAATGTCTTTATCGATCCCTGTGATTTCTTCCTCGGTAGGGGATATCCCATTGTTATTAGGTAAAGAAGAATGCGGATCATTGATTGAGCCAGGTGATGTCGACGGACTTGCCAAGGCGATAATAAGACTCCTTGATCATCCTGAAGATGCTATTCTGATGGGCATGAGAGGGAAGGAAAAAGCTTCAAACTACACATACCAGAAAATGATAAATGGATATAAAAAGGTATATGAAACATCGGTTTGATAGAGTTTAATGTAAAGGAGTGTTAAGTTAATATGAATATGTATTCAAATGGTGCTTATCTTAGTAATAACCCATCCTGGGATATTGAAGATTCTTCATGGAAGGCAAATGAAATAATAAAGCTCTTAAAAAAGAACAATTTGAGCCCAGGATCTATCTGTGAGATTGGTTGCGGTGCTGGTGAAATATTGAGATGTTTGTTACGAGAATATTCCGATAAATTAACGTATACAGGTTATGAAATATCTGAAGATGCGTTCAAAATAATTAGAACAAAGGACAATAACGGGATTGAATTCAAATTGGAGGATGCATTCAATGATAACAGAAAATATGATGTTGTTTTGGCAATTGACGTTATTGAACATGTAGAGGAAGTCTACTCATTTCTAAGAAAAATAAAGCAAAAAGGTGTATATAAGGTATTCCATATACCGTTGGATTTGTCTGCGCTTCAAGTCTTGAGAGGATGGCCGTTGGAACATGCCAGAAGAACGATAGGGCATTTACATTATTTTACAAAAGGGACCGCATTATTGATGCTTCAGGAATGTGGCCTTGAAATAATCGATCATTTCTATACGTTCGGTCAATTTAACAGACCTAGATCATTAAAAGCATATCTCTTCGGGTTTATAAGAAAGATATTTTTTAGAAATAATAGTCACCTTGCTGTAAGAGCGCTTGGAGGAGCAAGTCTGATGGTATTGGCAAAATGAACAAAGAGCAGATCTTCGTTACCGGCGCCAACGGAATGGTGGGCTCATACCTCAAAGAGGTCTTTGATCCTAAGGAACTTACCCTGACCGACCTCCCGGAGATGGACGTTACCGACGCAGCCAGGATCTCGGAGGCGATCGCAAAGGCAAGGCCTGAAGCGGTCATCCATCTTGCGGCAGCGACAGATGTTGACAGATGCGAAACTGACCATAAATATGCCGAAAGCATAAATGTGGAGGCCACGAAGAATGTTGCCAGGGCTTGCAAGAAGGTCGGATGTGTGATGATCTATGTGAGCACAGGTTTTGTCTTTAACGGAAAAGGACGTACATTGCACAGTGAATCGGATAAGACCGACCCGGTCAATTTCTACGGCAAGACGAAACTTGAAGGAGAATGGATAGTTGCCGATCTCGTGAAAGACCACTATATCGTTAGGGCCGAATGGATGATCGGCGGCGGTCCCGGCAGGGACAAGAAGTTCGTCGGCAAGATCATCGAGATGATGGGGCAGGGGAAGGATATTAATGCAGTGGATGACATGTATTCGACCCCGACCTTCGCAAAGGATTTTGTAAAAGGTCTTAAGGTCATCACCGACAAAAAACTTCCTTTCGGCCTTTATCACATGGCCAACAAAGGTGTTTGCAGCAGATATGAGATGGCCCTTGAGGTGGCTAGATTGATGGGGTCATCGGTAAAAGTCAACCCGGTTCCGGGTTCCAGGTTCCCGTTGCCGGCTCCGCGTGCGCAGTCAAGCGGCATTGAGAATAAGCGCCTTCTGTCCATGGGGCTTGATATTATGCCGGAGTGGAAGGATTCGTTAAGGCAGTATGTTGGGGAGTGGTTAGATAAGCAGTAGGTCTTGTAAAAGCAGTCTGTCACAGATGTCTGTATTAAAAAGTCTGTCTCGGATGTCTGCCTGAAATGTCTGTATCAGATGTCCGCCTCGGATGTCTGTCTCAAACGTCCTTGGATCAGTCCGGAGACGTTCCCATACAGACATTCCCATGCGGACATTCCCATACAGACATTCCCATACGGACACTCCCCGACAGACATTCCCATACGACAATCCCAAACAGACCCCTCCCAATTCTCTTTCTGCCATTCAACGGCGGCAAAATTGCTTGTTTTAAGGCATGGCTAGGGATTTCAGAAAATTAATTGTCTGGCAAGCTTCGATCGAATTGGCTGAGATCATTCATAAAATGACTGCCGGGTATCCCAAAGAAGAAACATATGGCATGATCTCGCAGGTCCGAAGAGCGACCTATTCAATATCCGCAAATATTGCAGAAGGATCGGGTAAGAGTACTAATAAGGACTATTTGAAATATTTACACATTGCTAAAGGCTCTCTAAATGAAACCGAGAGTTATCTCGAACTATCAAGGAGGCTGAAATATATAGATATCCAGCAATATCTTATGGTTATTGGGAGATGTAAGGCACTCTCTATTAAGCTGAATAATCTGATGGCCCGCGTTGCAGCAGAAGTGTGATCGTTCTGAGGAGAAGGGAGGTGTGTTCAAAAGTCTGTCACAGATGCCTGTATGAAAAGTCTGTCTCGGATGTCTGCCTGAAATGTCTGTATCAGATGTCCGTCTCGGATGTCTGCCTCAAAAGTCTGTCTCAAATGTCCCGGAACTGTCCGGAGACAATCTCATACAGACATTCCCAAACGGACATTCCCATGCAGACAATCCCTGCCTCTAGGGCCCGGATTGCTTCGCTTCGCTCGCAATGACACTCTGCTCACTCTCCCTTCTATATAGTATCAATAAGTATTATTGACAAACTGCTCTAAAAGTACTAAAATGTTCAATTATTGAACATAGGGAGCTCTATGGATATTTCTGGTAAAAAAGTATTGGTCACGGGCTCGGACGGGTTCATCGGGAGCCATCTTGTTGAGGCACTAATTGACGCCGGAGCAAAGGTGAAAGCCTTCTGCCTTTATAACTCGTTCAACAGTTACGGCTGGCTTGACACTTTCCCAAAAGACAAACTTTCAAAGATAGAGATATTCATGGGTGATGTCAGGGACCCGAACGGCGTCAGGGTGGCGATGAAGGATATGGACGCTGTTTTCCATCTTGCCGCCTTGATCGGTATCCCGTATTCTTATCATTCTCCGGATAACTATGTGGACACGAACATAAAGGGGACATTGAACATCCTGCAGGCTGCCAGGGATATGGGAACTGAGAGGATATTCGTCACCAGCACTTCGGAGGTCTACGGGACCGCTTTGTATGTTCCGATAGACGAGAAGCATCCTTTGCAGCCGCAATCTCCCTACAGTGCCACTAAGATAGGGGCGGATAGTATGGCAGATTCTTTCTTCCGTTCGTTCGATCTTCCCGTCACCATCGTAAGGCCTTTTAACACATACGGCCCGAGACAATCCGCAAGGGCCGTGATACCTACGATAATCACTCAGGTCCTTGCCGGGGTAAAAGAAATAAAACTCGGGGACCTTTCGCCCAGAAGGGACTTTAACTTCGTAAAGGACACATGCGCCGGCTTTCTTGCGATAGCCAGGTCGGAAAAGACCATTGGTAAAACCGTCAACATCGCCAGCATGGACGATATCAGCATCGGCGAGATAGCCGGGAAGATCATCAAGATGATAGGCCCGAAACAGGAGATCAAGCTTACCGAAGACGCACAAAGGATCAGGCCGGAAAAAAGCGAGGTCAGAAGGCTTCTTGGCAGCAATAAGCTGATACATGAGCTGACCGACTGGAAGCAGGTATATTCAATGGACAAAGGACTGTCCGAGACCATTGCCTGGTTCAGAGAGAATTCCGGCAGGTATAAACACGGAGAATACAATGTCTAAAGGGTTCATCCCTTTATCGGTACCGGATACACGCGGAAATGAACTTAAGTACGTAAAAGAATGTCTGGATACCAGCTGGGTGTCCTCGGCGGGGAAATATGTCGACCTTTTCGAGGAGAAGTTCAAAAAGACCGTAGGATCAAAGAACGCCGTTGCATGTGTTAACGGTACTTCCGCTCTTCATATATGTCTCCTGCTCTCTGATGTCCGGCCCGGCGATGAGGTCATAGTCCCCACGGTAACGTTCATAGCGCCGGTCAATGCGGTTAAGTATGCCGGGGCTGAGCCGGTATTCATGGATTGTGACGATTTCCTGAACATTGACGTCGAAAAGACGATCGAATTCATAAAGACCAAGTGCACTTTTAAGAACGGTAAGCTTATCAATACATCCTCAAGAAGACAGGTCAAAGCGATCATACCGGTCCATATCTTCGGGAACCCGGTCGATCTTGAACCATTGCTCCCTGTGGCAAAGAAGTACGGTCTTTCGATAATTGAGGACGCGACCGAATCACTTGGTTCTTTTTACACTAAAGGCAAGCTAAAAGGGAAAAAGACCGGTACGGTCGGGGACTTCGGGTGTTTTTCTTTCAACGGCAACAAGATCATCACTACCGGGGGCGGCGGGATGATAGTGTCAAGGGACGGGAAGGACGCGGATAAGGCCAAATACCTTACCACTCAGGCAAAGGATGATGAGGTCCTTTATGTACACAATGAGATAGGTTACAACTACAGACTGACCAATATTGCTTCCGCCATCGGGGTCGCTCAGCTGGAAAAACTATCGAACTATCTAACTATCAAACTCTCCAACTTTCAAACCTATAAAAAAATATTTGCTTCTACCGAAGGGCTGTCGTTGATCGGTGAACCGACCTACGGCAAAAGCAACTTCTGGTTCTACTCGCTCATGGTGGACAAAAAAGTGACCGGTATCGATAACATCACATTGATGAAAGGACTTTCAAGAGAAGGCATCCAGAGCAGACCCCTCTGGAAGCTTAACCATCAGCAAAAGCCGTACAGGGACTGCCAGTCATACAAGATAGAAAAAGCCCCGTTATATTACGGACGCGTACTTAATATCCCGTGCAGTGTCGGGCTGAAACAGGAAGACGTTAGAAGGGTCGCAAAGGCGGTGAGGAAATATGCCGGCTAAGAGAAAAGTGTGTGTTGTTACGGGTTCAAGGGCTGAGTACGGCCTTTTGAGCGGGCTTATGAAGGCAATAAGCAATGATAGCAGCCTGAAGCTTCAGACTGTCGTGACAGGTTCGCACCTTTCAAATAAGTTCGGCAATACGTTCAAAGAGATTCTAAAGGACGGTTTTAAGATCGACGTAAAAGCGGATCTTAAGCTTATAGGTGACAGGCCGGAGGATATCGCCTCTGCAACAGGTTTTGCGGTTTCAGGGCTCGCAAAAGCTTTTTTAAAACTTAGACCGGATATCATTGTTCTCCTGGGTGACAGGTATGAAATACTGGGAGCGGCTGTTGCGGCTGCTTTGCTAAAAATACCCGTAGCGCATCTTCACGGCGGAGAGGTGACGAGAGGCGCCAACGACGACATGATGAGGCATGCGATAACCAAACTTTCATATCTTCATTTCGTCTGCCACAAGGATTACGCAAAAAGGGTCATCCAGATGGGCGAAGAACGTTCCAGGGTCTTCAATGTGGGGGCTCTCGGTATCGACAACATAAAGAAGACAAAGCTGATGGGGAAGAAAGAACTTGAGACCTCGCTGAAGGTGAAGCTAGATAACACGGCTTTGGTCACTTTCCATCCGACGACAATGGAACCCGGAAAGGCTAAAGAGCAGATAAACGCGCTCCTTTCAGCCCTTTCTAAGACAGATATGGCATTTGTTATTACAATGCCGAACGCTGATGCCGAGAATACTTCTATATCGTCAGCTATATCTTCTTTCGAGATAAAGCACCCTGACAAAGCAAAAGCTTTCACTTCACTTGGTCAGCTGAGATTCTTGTCTTTGATGGAGCACTCAAAGATGGTGATAGGCAACTCTTCGAGCGGGATCATCGAGGCCCCTTCGTTCAAAATACCCGTGATCAATATCGGGTCACGTCAGGACGGAAGGATAAAGGCGGCCAACGTTATCGATTGCGGGAACTCAAAAGAGGAGATCCTGAAAGCGGTTAAAAAGGCTCGGTCCAAAGATTTCATAAGGTCCCTGAGATCGCTCAAGAACCCTTTCGGGGACGGCAATACGGCATCGAAGATAGCTGGAATACTGAGGAAAGTCGACCTCAGCGATATCAAAAAGGATTTTAAGGACCTATGAGCACAAAAGAAAAGATCGTACTTGTCGGGGCCGGAGGGCATTTCAAGGTCATCTCAGAGGCGATCGAGGCGGCAGGGCAGTATGAGATCGCGGGTATAGTGGATTCGGACCCGACTACACGGCTTGTGAAAGG
>CAZHHM010000022.1:0-6072 GCA_964532225.1 uncultured bacterium
AAAACACGTATTCAATAAGGAAGACCAAAGAGAAGGTGTTCTTTGCCTTCGTGCACGCCTGCGCTCTGCTCGCGGTGCTGCCGTTGGTCTTGCTTCTCGGATACGTCGCGTACAAAGGGTTCTCATACATAACTCTTGACCTGTTCACCGGACTGCCAGTCCCTGTCGGCGAGACCGGCGGAGGGATCGCCAACGGTATAGTGGGGACCCTTATCATAGTCCTGATAGGCGGGCTATTCAGCGTTCCTATAGGCGTTCTTACGGGACTGTGGCTGTCTGAATACGGCAAAGGCAAAAGGGGATTTCTCATCAGGTACGCAGTTGACGTAATGAGCGGCGTTCCTTCTATAGTCCTTGCTCTGTTCGCCTATACGGTGATCGTGCTGCCGATGCAGAGGTTCTCCGCAATAGCCGGCGGGTTTGCCGTCTCCCTTGTCATGATCCCGTATATCACCAGGACAACTGAAGAAATGGTAAAGATGGTTCCCAGAACGCTTAAAGAGTCAGCTCTCGCTCTGGGGATACCTGAATGGAAGGTGTCGTTGAACGTTATACTTCGCACGGCATGGAACGGGATATTCACAGGGATAATGCTTGCCGTTGCAAGAGCGACGGGGGAAACGGCCCCCCTCCTTTTCACGGCCTTCAACAATATGTACTGGAACGTGATGCTCGACCAGCCGACAGCATCCATGACAGTACAGATCTACACCTATGCGATATCGCCGTTCGATGAGTGGCACGGGATGGCCTGGGCGGGCTCTCTGGTCCTCGTGCTCTTCATACTCGGGATAACTCTCATAGTAAGAAAATTCTCAAAAAGGATAATTTATGGATAAAAAGAAGCTCAAGATCACGGTCAAGGACCTGAATGCCTGGTTCGGGACGAAGCACGCGATAAAGGACATCAACATATCGATAGCCGAGAACGCTGTTACGGCAATTATCGGCCCGTCCGGATGCGGAAAATCCACATTCATCCGCTGCATCAACAGGATGCACGAGACCATCCCTTCAGCAAGAATGACAGGGACCATACTTCTTGACGGCCGGCCGGTCAACGGGCCTGACAGCGACCCCGTTCAGGTAAGAAGGACTATAGGCATGGTGTTCCAGAAGCCGACGCCCTTTCCTACCATGTCGATATACGATAACGTCGCGGCAGGACTTAAGCTTAACGGCATGAAGAACAGGACAAAGCTGGATGAAGCTGTCGAAGAGAGTTTAAAGCATGCCGCCTTATGGGATGAGGTCAAGGACATCCTTAACAATCCGGGGATCGGGCTTTCCGGCGGACAGCAACAGAGGCTGTGCATCGCAAGGGCGCTGGCGGTAAAGCCCAACGTGCTGCTCCTTGATGAGCCGTGTTCTGCGCTTGATCCCATCTCGACAGCAAAGATCGAAGAGCTCCTTGAAGAGCTCAAGAAAAAGCTCACCATCGTTATCGTGACCCATAACATGCAGCAGGCGGCCAGGGTATCGGAACAGACAGGCTTCTTCCTTATGGGAGACCTAATAGAGTTCGACGAGACAAAAAAGATATTCACGAACCCGTCAGATAAAAGGACAGAGGACTACATAACCGGCAGGTTCGGTTAAAATAAATAAAGGAGAACACAGATGAACGAAAGAAGCATGGACCTTGAGCTGGCAGAGCTGAACGATCTTATACTTAAAATGGGCAATTCGGTCGAAAGCTCGATAGCTGCGTGCGTAGAAGCTCTCAGATCAAGGAGCGAGGAGCTGTCAAGGAATATCATTTCAGGGGATTCGGTTATCGACGACCTTGAGAACGAGATAGACGACAAATGCATCAGCATTCTTGCCAGGAGGCAGCCTCTTGCCAACGACCTGCGTTTCATAGCGACCGCAATGAAGATAACGACCGACATAGAAAGGATTGGCGATCTCTCCGTGGACATAGCCCAGAAGAACCTGGAGCTCATTTCCATGCCGCTGCTGAAGCCTTTGATCGATATCCCCAAGCTCGGGAAGCTCGCTCAGGAGATGATATCAAAGAGCCTTGATTCCTTCATCAAGCGTGACGTGTCCCATGTAAAGCAGATCCATGAGATGGAAAAGATGAGCGACAATTTCAGGAACCTCAT
Source organism: uncultured bacterium (assembly GCA_964532225.1). Taxonomy (GTDB): domain Bacteria; phylum Margulisbacteria; class WOR-1; order JAKLHX01; family JAKLHX01; genus CAZHHM01. The sequence continues at coordinate 2,109 of CAZHHM010000022.1, forward strand.
CACCGACGAACTTATGGACATCATGGCCAAGGACTGCACAACGGTCCCGCGCGCGATCCCTCTCCTTCTTATCGCGCGATTCTTAGAGCGAATCTGCGATCATGCGATGAATATCGCGGAAGACGTGGTCTTTATGGTGGAAGGCAGGGTGATAAAGCATTTGCATGTGAAGAAGCAGGAAGACTGAAGACCGAAGACTGGAGCAGAGTGTCTTTGCGAACGAAGTGAAGCAAACCGGGCCCTAGCGGCAGCATGAGACCGTACCAGGGAGACTGTATCGGAAAGACCGTAACGGGGAGACCGTAAGGGAATTGCTATTTCGAAAGACTTCTTCAGATGACCTTTTCTGATGACCTCTTTAAATGATTGTTTGGAAATGACTCAAGCATTCACTTTGATTTTTTATGATCACTACAACAACCTTTAATCTTTAACAACATTTTTAAATACTATGTTCGAATTGTGCTGCGGCAAGTATTTATTATGATATACGATCATGTTTTTGGATAAGCAGGAATTATCGTCATAGTGCATTTCAGTCCCACTCAACATTTCATACTGCCAAAGATCATTTTGATTAACCTTTTTCACGTATATTATACAGTCGTGCTGAATATTTGGATTATTTAGGATCTCTCTCATAAAGCACCCCTCCAGGATATAAGAATCCCTATTAACAAGCTTGTCTTCATATATTCTTTCTGTTCTTTCCATACTAAAATACTCCGACCACTTCATGAACACTCCTTTTTCTGGGTCCAGCGCCACAACTGAACACTTCATCTCACGCCCTAGCTTCTCCGCAAGTGTGGACTTTCCTGAACCAGGATAACCATCAATACATATTTTCTTGCATTTCCTATCTTGAATACACTGAATCAAATCACCCAGATTATCAAAGATTTGCATCTTTAATCCCCCTTTAATATATCATTGCGTACTAACATCGACTCCCCGCCAAGCTTTGGGCCCACGATTTCTTGAAAGCACCCCTTCATTTCTAATATACACGAAAGCGAACTCGACCTTTTATATGAAGTGAACCCAGCTTGTCTCATGTGGTCAAATCTCCAAACATCATAGAACAAGCATATTTAAAACGACTCGAACATTTCCCCTTCCTTATCCAAATGCCGCTGTTTGACAAAGCCGGACATAGTTTCAGGTCTCTCCAAGACGGTCATCCCAGGTGGTCTCTCAGGAGGTCAATCTGCCTCTAGGGCCCGGTTTGCTTCACCTGCCTTTGGCAGGTTCGCAAAGACATTCTGCTTTCATACTTTCCAACTATCAAACTTTCTAACTATCAAACTATCCAACTAACAAACTTCCCCTCTCTGCCATCAAACTTTCTAACTATCAAACTATCCAACTAACAAACTTCCCCACTCTGCCGTATAATAACCCTATGCCACATCACATCATCTCAACGCTCCGCAAACAGCTCAAAGCCAAAGGAACTGCCTACAACCGCACAGGCGCGCAGAACTTCTTCAAAGAAGGTATCACCCTCTACGGCTGCACGTCAAAAACGACAATGGGAATCGCCAACCAGTTCAACAAGGATATCCGTCAAATGAGCAAAGAGGAGGTTTTCGGCATCTGCGAAGAGCTCCAGGCCTCAAAATACCATGAGGAGTCCGTCATTGCCGCTAACTATGCGTATATGAAAAGGAAATTTTTCGAACCAAAGGACATTTCTGTATTTAAAAGATGGATAGACAGGTACATCTCGAACTGGGCGGAGTGCGACACTTTCTGTAACCACACCGTCGGGGACATTGTTGAGAGGTTCCCGCAACTTTTAAAGGAAATTAAGTCATGGACAGGGTCAAAGAACAGATGGACCAAACGCGCTGCGGCAGTTTCTCTTATAATCCCGGCCAAGAAAGGCCTGTTCCTGAAAGAAGTATTTGAAATATCGGACATCTTGATGGAAGACCCGGACGACCTTGTGCAAAAAGGCTACGGCTGGCTGCTGAAAGTCGCCTGCAACAAGCATGAAAAAGAAGTTTTTGACTACGTAATGAAGAATAAATCCAAAATACCCCGCACCGCGCTGCGTTATGCTATTGAGAAGATGCCTCCCGCACTCAAGAAGAAGGCGATGGAGAGGTAATTTTCACGACATTTCCCGTGATCTCAAGGCTTGAATAACCGATATTGTCCCTGATCCATTCAAAGCTTTTCCTAGTGTAAAAGAACACATGCGTCGGGTCGTTCTTGTACCACCACTTTGAAAAGTCGATGTCCTGCGAATATATCTGCGTCTGACAGTACAGCCTTCCTCCGGGCTTTAGCAGAGAATAAAGCCGCTTGAACTCTTTGGCCGGCTCCTTAAAGTGCTCGATCACTTCATTACAAACGATAAAGTCATATTTCTGCTTCAAAAGTTTATTATCGTCGGCAAATATCGGGTCATAAGCGGACATATCAAAACCTTTTTCATTCAGAAGCACGGCAGCAACTCTGCTCTCCCCTGCCCCATAGTCCAGCCCGGATGCCGGTGGCCTAAGGTCTTTTTCGACTGCTTCAACAAGAGGGGTCACCGACTTCCTGTATCCGGGCTCTCTGATATCGCTGCTGTGCAGCTTGTAGCGCTCTTCTTCCTGCCGTGCAGACAGATAGTTCTCCGGGGAAAGCATTATAGATCCGCAGCTGTCGCATCTGAGGAAGTCACGCTCTTCGTGTCTCAGGATTTCTTTAGCTCCGACTTCGCATAGACCGCAATGGTGATTATTCATGCCTATCGTTTTTAATTATATACGAACTGCAATACCTGAAATTCTTATGGCAAATGGCCGATATATATTTGGAGGGCTAAACTTGGGGCCAGTTATAAGGGATCGTCTTCAATATCACACAAAACAATATGTCTATACAAGGTCTCGCCCTTTAACACTTACCGGCAATTACATTGCCAATACACTGCCACTGGTCAACAAGGGTCACATATCCCTGAATCCAGAATTAATTCAAAATGCATGGAACAAACGCGGGATAAGTTTGATAGCGAAAGTAAGGCCTGAAGATCTTTCCGGATACTCCAGGCTTCAATCAGACATAACCACAGCATTACCTGAAGATGCCTGTAGATTTTCAGACCCAGATCTCTTGCATTTTACAGTTGCCGGATATGGTAATGTCGACATGGATTTTACCGGAGAACTTTACAGGAACATTCGATCTGGCATTGATGGATTGACAAACCATTCGGTAATGATAAATGGCGTCTGGATGAGCAATTTTGTAACAGGCAGGGTCTTCTTAAGGGTATTTCCGGAAAGTATCAACATGAACACTAACTGGATATCAAAGATCATAGAAGCCACTAATTCACAAGACTGGAAAGTATACCCTCTTGGTTTTCTGCAATTAAGAAGGGATCTCAACAGTGAAGAGGCTGATAAGTTATTCGAAATAATCAGAGAATACGAGGAGCATGAGTTTATCAGGGAAATGAAGATTAAAAAACTGATACTTATAGAACATACGAACGACTTACTAATCAATGGTCAAGTAATAGGCGAATTCGGGCTATAGCGAAATCCGTTCCACCGCCGCACAGCATACACCTTTGTTTTTTCACAGGTATCTTTCCTAACAAAAAAGCCATCCCTGAAGGACGGCTTGATCTTCTTGGTAGCGGGGGTAGGATTTGGCCTCCGTGGCCGCTGGGGCGGCCGACTTCGGGCCATGGCCTCTTTCCTTCCGCTCGCTCATCCCGCTTAGGGCGGGAGTGTCGCTCGCTTTTCCTCCCTCCGGTCGGCGGAAAGATGCCTTTCAAATCCTCCCCCTACAGGTCAGAAAACTGAAAAGCCATCCTTTCGGATGGCTTGATACTCTTGGTAGCGGGGGTAGGATTTGAACCTACGACCTCCGGGTTATGAGCCCGACGAGCTACCAGGCTGCTCTACCCCGCGATACAAAATTTCTTAGGATAACTGGAGAACTGCTCCAGGCTGCC
>CAZHHM010000022.1:6172-27315 GCA_964532225.1 uncultured bacterium
CAGATAAAGATTTGAGATTCAATGGATATTAGACTGTCCCACGAAACTAACCTTGAGGTGACCGCGGCGCTCCATATGCTGCTGAGCCCGAGGATGCTGCAGATGCTTAAAGTCCTCAACATGTCCTACCCCGCTCTTCTCGACAGGATACAGCAGGAATCCGAGGAGAACCCTCTGCTCGACGTTGAAAAGCGTGAATCAATGATCGACTATCTCCGCGCGGGAGAAAAGATAAGCAAGAGCGACCTGCCGTACACCGAGGACGAGGAGAGGTCAAAGCTCGAGGACTATATTAAGAAAGGGACTGACATATTCGAGCATCTTTCCTCCCAGCTCGACCTTATGGAGGTCCCGGAATCAAAAAGAGAGATAGTCGACCGCCTTATAAGAGGACTGGACGGGAACGGCTACATACAGGATTATGAAGAGCTGAAAAAGAGCATCTGCACTGAAACGGAATGTACCCCGCAGACGGTCGACGAAGCTCTTGAGGTGCTCCAAGAACTGGAGCCGGACGGCATAGGCGCAAGGAACGCAAAAGAATGTCTCCTCATACAGATAAGGCATTACGCTTTTGATTCGGAACAGCTTGAAGAGCTGCTTGAACAGGCGGTCGAGAACTACCTTGACGATATCGCGTCAGGCAACACTGAACTTCTGGCCCGGGCCCTCGGGATCTCCTCCGAAGGCGCGGAGAACCTCATCAAATTCATCAAGGAGAACCTTAACCCTTATCCCGGAGCCTCCTTTGCCACAACGTCCTCTGCAGCCATCCCGTCCTTTGCCGTAAAAGAGATAGAAGGAAGGCTCCAGGCCGTGAACCTTGAGCAGAGGTTCGGCCCCGTCATAAGGATAAACGAGAGATACTGCAAAATGCTCGACGACCCCAAGACCGATGCCGAGACCGTGAAGTATATCAGGGAAAAGATGGAAAAGGCCAGACAGCTGATGGAACAGGTCAACAAAAGGCACGAGACGATTGAAAAGATAGTCGGGATAATAATCGAATGGCAAAGTGATTTCCTTACCGGAAAAAGCAGAACGCCGAAACCTCTCACCCAGAAGGTCATTTCCGACAGGTTCGGCATGCATCCCTCGACAACAAGCCGCGCGATAGCGGATAAATATATCGAGACGCCGGTAGGACTCATCAAGATACGTAGCCTCTGCCCCAGGGAATTCTCGGGGAACACGAAAGAAGGCATTAAGGAGATCGTTCGTAAGATATTCGCTTCCGAGGACAGGAAGGCGCCTTTTACCGACGAGCAGGTCTGTTCTCTGCTCAACGAGCGCGGGATAATGGTAAAAAGAAGGACGGTATCCGATTACAGGAGCGAGCTCGGGATACCGAAGGTCATTGACAGGAAAAAATGATCTCACCCAGGCCGGTAGTACTTATAGTCGACGATGATGCCGCACTTCGCGAAACGATAAAGTTCGGCATAGGCCAAAGCTACGAGGTCTCCGAGGCCTCCGACGGAAAAAAGGCCCTGCAGCTGCTCCTTAAGTCCCCTGTGGACCTTGTGATCCTGGACATAAGGCTTCCCGACACTGACGGTATCGCCCTGCTTAAGGAGATAAAGCGCATAGACGAGAACCTCAGCGTGATAATGCTCACTGCCGACACCTCGGTGAAGATGGCCGTGGACGCCATGAAAGAAGGCGCGTACGACTTTGTGACCAAACCCTTCGACATCGACGAGCTTTCTGCGCTGTGCGAAAAGGCCATAGAGCGGTCGGAGATGTCAAAAGAGAACAAATACCTTCGCTCGGCTGTATCCCCCGAGAGCGATATGATCGTAGGCGAAAGCCCGCAGATAAGGTCGCTTATCTCAAGTATCAGGGAGATCGCGGACAGCCCGTCAACGGTCTTGATCTACGGAGAAACAGGAGTGGGAAAAGAGCTTGTGGCCCGCTCGATACACAGGTTCTCCCAGAGGAGCCGCAGGCTTTTCGTCCCGGTGAACTGCGCGGCGATACCGGAGAACCTGATAGAGTCCGAACTTTTCGGGCATGAAAGAGGCGCTTTTACCGGCGCCTTTGAAAGGCATACCGGAAAGTTCGAGATAGCGAGCGGCGGAACGCTTTTTCTGGACGAGATCGGGACCTTGCCGCATTCGGTCCAGTCAAAGCTCCTGCGCGTGATCCAGGAAAGGTCCTTTGAAAGGGTTGGAGGCGAAAAAAGCGTTTCCGTGGACACCAGGATAATATCCGCGACCAATATCGACCTGAAAAAAGCCGTTTCTGACGGCAAGTTCAGGGAAGACCTTTTTTACAGACTGAACGTCATCCCTGTCAATGTCCCTCCTTTGCGAAAACGCACAGGGGACATTAAAGTGCTTGCTCTCCATTTCGTAAAAAAATACAATTCCGCGTTCGGAAAAAAACTTAAAGGTTTCGATGAGGGCGCGATGGAGATGCTTGAGAAATATCCGTGGCCTGGGAACGTAAGGGAACTTGAGAACCTGGTGGAAAGACTGGTCGTTCTCGGCAGGGACGGCATGATAACGGCCGACAAGCTTCCGCTTGAGATCACAGGGGACAGCGTCTTCACTGCGGACGACCTTGATGATCTCAGTTTGAGAGAGGCGACCGCTGCTTTCGAATTGGACTTCATCGAGAGGGTGCTGAAAATGGCAGGGAACAACAAGACAAAGGCCGCAAAAATGCTGGGCATTCACAGGAATACCCTTCTCCAGCTTGAAAAGAAGCGTAAAAAAAAGTAGAATTTATGCACAAGGCAATGTGCAGCTGCACATATTTATGTGCAGATCGTAAAAAGGCCCAGCTCTAAAGGCGTCCGGCGGCGATATTGCTAATGTTCTTAACGGAGGTGCAATATGAAAGAGATCATCAGGGAAGTCGATCTTGGGACCAAACGGGTCGAAAGCCCGGCGATGCTTTTCGGGATCAGGTCGGAAGAGAAGATCGAAAGGTTCGAAAAGCTTCTTTCCGAGAATATGCATCTTTCTGATTCAGTGAGCGAAGCCGCGGAAAAGATCGTCAGGAGCGCTCTCTCTGTGGAGTTCGGCGACAGGATATCGGGCAGCACCTTCAATAAAATGGCGCGCACTATTGCCGCAGGCATACTTTCCGACAGTGAGCTGCGCAAGCAGGCACTCTTGATATTCGACAGGTTCGCAAAAGCCGAAGAGCTTAATGCATGACAAAGGGCGGCAGGCAGACCATACTCGTTGTTGACGACGAGACCAGCATAAGGGACTCTTTCTCTCTGATCCTCCAGGACGATTACGACCTCCTCACTGCCGCATCAGGCGAAGCAGCACTTAAGAAACTGGTAGACAACAAGGTCGACCTCATTTTCCTCGATATCAGGATGCCCGGCATAGACGGCATTGAGACCCTTAAGAGGATAAAGGAGATCGACGATCTTGTTGAGGTGGTGATGGTAACCGCCGTCAACGACGTGCAGAAGGCCGGAGAGGCCGTTAAGATCGGGGCCAACAATTATCTCCTCAAGCCTTTCGACATCGAGCACATCCTTGAGATAACCAACTCGCTGATCGGCAAGAAGAAGCTCAAACAGGAAACAAAGAACGTGCGCAATAACGCGTCAGAAGACGCCATGTGCCCGGAGCTGACCGGGTTCAGCAAAGAGGTCGCCCGCCTGCGGCAGCAGATCGAAGAAGCTTCAGAAAGTGCGGCGCCGTTGCTTATTTTCGGGGAGCCGGGGATCGAGAAGGACTGCCTTTCCGCTTTCATACACTCGAAAAGTCCCAGAAAGACAGCTCCTTTCGCCGTCATGAACGCCCACCGCGGCCTGGACCAGCAGTTAAGGCAGCAGCTTTTCGGAAAAGGCAAAGGTTCTTTTGTCGATTCACTGTCAAAAGAGACCGGGGCCATCGAGGACTGCGACGGAGGGACTATCCTCATCAACAATATCGAGAACATCGATCCGGAAACGCAATCGTCCCTTGCGGCCTTTATTTCGGAAAGAAAGTTCAACAGGGACGGAAGCAGCGATATCCATTCGGATGTCAGGCTTATTTTCTCTTCCTGCCTTCAGCCTGATGAGCTCGCCTCTTCACGGTCCTTTTCGCACGACCTGACGGAAAAGCTCCTCGCCTCGTCGATACGCATACCTCCTGTACGCGAAAGGCTTGAGGATATCCCGGCGATCGCTACTGCCATACTGGAAGCGGCGGCCTCCGCGTCCGGAAAGAAGATAAAAGGCATTTCTCCTGACGCGCTTGAAGTCATGGCCTCGTACGACTGGCCCGGCAACACGGCTGAGATGAAGAGCATGATCGAGCGTGCCGCAGTGACCACGGAAAATGACACACTGACCTTAAAGGACCTGCCTTTCAGCGTCCTTATGAAAGCACATGTGTTCTCTTCGCTTGAAAGGTCAAAAGATATTTCCCTCAGCGAGATGGTGAGCTTTTTCGAGAAAGGGCTAATTTCAAATGTCATCGGAAAGACCGGAGGGGACATTAGCAAGGCATCTCAGGTACTGGGGATCAACAAGAACGTACTTGCCTCAAAGCTCGATCTGCTCAAGATAGACTGAACCTGCCGTTGGTCGGACTCGAATCCTTCGCTTCGCTCAGGACAAGCCGACATGGTTATATGCCTGAGGCCGGAGTCGAACCGGCATGAGTTTTCACTCAACAGATTTTAAGTCTGTCGTGTATACCAATTCCACCACTCAGGCATTATTAACTTCGTTCAACGGCCCCAGATTATCTTGTACGCGGTCTCGCCCGGCATGATAAGCCCCATTTTCTCTCGTGCGGCAAGCTCCATCGCCCTGGCGCTGCCGTAAGAAAGCTCCTTTTTCAGGGCCTGGCTGCGCTGCTCTTCCATTTTAATCCTTATCTCCACTCTTTCAAGCTCCTGTCTGACGGAATTAAGTTTCCCCAGGTCCTGTGAAAGGAGGAAAAGAAGAAGGACGAACAGCAGGCCTGCGGCAACGGAGAAAAGATCGATATTCTTTAATTTCATTTTATGGAATTAAGGAGCTTAACCGCTTCACGGTTGTTCTTGTCGTTCTGGATAACTGTTTCAAGCTCTTCTTTTGCCCTTGCCTTGTCACCTTTGACCAGAAAATATCTTGCAAGCCCCAAATGGATCCTGGGCTCTAAAGGATCTATCATGAGGGCTTTCTGTAGCATCTCGAAGGCTTTTTCGCTCCTTCCGCTGAACTGAAGGCACATACCCAGACCTGAAAGTGCTTTGGTATTGTCGGGGGACATGGACAGAGCCCTGTTGAAGTATTGCTCCGCCCGGTCCAGCCTGCCTATCTGAAGGAACTTATCCCCGATCATGGTAAGCAGCTCGATGTTCGAAGGATTGTCCTTAAGTGATTCCTCGAACACTGCTACCGCTTTTTCCGGGTCGCCCTGCAGTGTGTGGAAATCAAAAAGGTATGCCCCGATATCGACATAGGTAGGATTGGCAAGAAAAGCTTTTTCGTAAAGTGCGATGGCGCCTTTCACGTCGCCTTTCATGAACCTGATCCTTCCCAGGTCCCTGTATGCCTCGGACCTGAAAGGATCTATGGTCAGTGCTTTTTTATAGTCCGTTTCGGCTGACTCCAGATAGCTCCCCTTCCCCATCTCGGTCAGGAGGAGGTCCGCTACGGCCGACATATAGAAATTGTCGCCGTTGTACGGATCAACGCGCTGTCCGTTCTTGAACTGCTCCTTTGCTTTTAAGAGCGGCACTGACTGGTCTTTTACCATGCCGCGGCTGCTGAAGAAAGTAACGCCGGCATTAAGATGGAAACCTGCCTCGTACGGGGAATACTTCACGGCCTTGGCGTTGCTTTCGAAAGCCTCAGGGAACTGAGCGGAGTCGCTGTAGATCTTTCCTGCTTTATAATATTTATCGCCGATATACGGGAACGAGCTTATATAGCAGAGCAGCGCGATGATAACGACCGTCGCCGCGGCAAATGACGTGTTCGCTGCGCTGAACGACACCTTTCCGCTGAGAGGAGGATCGCTCTCCGGTCTTGAAAGCGTCATGCCCATTATCGTCCAGAAGAGAGATGTGATCGCGACGACCCCGAAACTGAACTGGTTCTGTGCAAGGTACGCCGTCATAGCTGCCAGATAGGCAGGATAGATGAGAGCTCCGTCGCTTTCTTCCTTTGTCCTTTTGTAGCCGGCCCTCATTACCGTACCGATGAGCAAGATATAGACCAGAAGGGTCACAAGCCCCCTTGTGGTGGCCATATCAAGGACCTCATTATGAGCTCTGTCCTGCTTTACGTGGAAGCCTTCACGGAAACGGAAATACCGAGTCTCATATCTGGGGAAAAGGTTCTTTATCACCTCGGGGCCTATCCCGAAGACCGGATTGTCCGCAATGATCCCGAAAGTGCTTGTCCAGGTCTCTATCCTTGACCCCGCGGCCCCTTTTGCCTCGAGTTTGGCCTCACCCGAAGATGCCGTGACCTCCACCTCGCCTAACAGTCTAGATGCCTGGTTCCCCAGGTTCAGGTTGAACGATATCACTACAGCCAATACGGAGAGCGTTCCTATAGCGGCCCAGAGCTTAATGTTCCTGAAGAAGATCTCCCTTCCGGTCAGAAGGAAGAACACTGTGGCGGCGGCTATAAATGCCATCCACCCTCCCCTGCTCTGGGTCGAAAGAATGCCGAAGAATATGACCACAAGCGAAACAGCCAGCAGCGCTTTGACCACGCGGGAATCGACCTCGGCATAATTGAAGGCAAAATAGATCGAGAAAACCAGCATGAAGGCATATGCGATAAGCCATGTGTAGAAATGGTTTATATTGTCAAAATTGTAGATCGCGAACACGAATATGAACGGCACCATCACAAAGAAGAACACATATTTAAAGCTGAAAATGACCTCGTCCCATCTGACAGCTTTCAGCTCAGGGGCTTTTTTTGTCGCGGGCCTTACTACTCTCCAGTAATCCGCTGCTTTGTTCTTTAGCCGGAGCACAAGCCCGAGACCCAGGAAGAAGGCCATGTCCACGTAAGCCGCGAGAAAGTTCGGCTGGCCTATCGTCCCGATTATCCTTTCCTGAGTGATCACCCCGCCCCAGGAATACGGATCGATCATCAGACGCTGGATTATACCGTATATCGACATGATCACTCCGGCAAAGACCGTTATTACCGCTATCCTGTCCTTCTTTTCCTGATCGGTGACGAAATTCGTTGCCGCGAAGAAAATGAAAGCGTAGTTCACAAGAGTAATAAGCCCCTCATATCTGCCGTACGACCCGATCAGGCTGATGAAAGCATTGACCGAGAGTATGGTCGCTGCCGCCGCGGAGAGAAGATAGGTGAATATATGCGTGTCCGCCTCGGTCCTGCGGAACCTGGGCCATCCTACATAGATCCCCTTAAGGACCCAGAGACCGGCCAGCACCATGCTGACAGCCCTGATCCATGTAGCCTTGCTCAGAGAGAAGGTTATGCCGATGCGCCTGTCAAAGAACAGAGGAGCCAGAAAAAGTATGACCAGTATCAGTACGAATATGGCCGTATCAAGGTATTTCGAAAGATCTTTTTTATTCATGCGGCTATGCCACCCATTATACAATGAACCTTCCGCCGAGGTACCACTCCATGATCTGGACCCCGAAGAAAATGAAGATCAGGGCAGAGAGCGCGATGAAAGGCCCGAAAGCGATCTCATCGGTCCTCCCCTTCTTTCCAAGGAGCAGCATGGGAAGGATGATCGCGGCAGCCAGGAAATAAGAGCCGAACATGACAGGCACTATCATACCGGTCCCGAAGAAAGCCCCTGCTGCGAACGTCAGCTTTATGTCACCGCCGCCCATGGCCTCCTTTTTATAGATCTTCGTACCGGCAAGATAGACACAATACATAAAGCCCGCTCCGAGAATAGCGGCAAGCAGTCCGTTAACGAACTGTCCCCTGTAAAGAGCGTAAGCAAGCCCGGTCAGCGCCGCGAGGGCGTTCACCTGGTCGGGAATTATCTGAGTGTTGATGTCGGTAAATGTCAGCACGATCAGCAGGCAGATGAAAACGGTGTTGAAGAGCAGGTCAGGGGTGGCCCCGAACTTAAGGAAAGAGGCCACGAAAAGCACTGCCGTCAGGAGCTCAACCGCCGGATACTGCATGCTGATGCCTGTCCCGCAGCCTTTGCACCTGCCACGTTGCAGCAAAAAGCTGATCACCGGCACAAGTTCCGCAGCTCTGAGCCTTTTTCCGCATGAAGGGCACGAGGACGGAGGGGAGACGACTGACCTGTCGGCGGGAAGCCTGTATATGCATACGTTCAAAAAACTGCCCACAACTGCTCCGAAAGCAAAGACAAAAAAGATGTCCATCGTCTTGATATTAACAAAATGCGGCATCTTAGTAAATCCCCGCCGTCCCTGCCAAATAGTATTTACAATATCAGCGATGCATTCTATAATTCAAAAAAGAAACACAGAAAGTCCGGGAGACTAAAAATGAAAACAAGGAAATCCCTAGGCGACAGTCTCGTCGAAAAGGGCATAATCACAAAATCCCAGCTGCAAAAAGCCGAGGTCGAATCAAAAAAGACGTACGAACCGCTCCGCAAGGTACTTGTAAGGCTGGGAATGATCAAAGAAGCCGACATCATCAATTTCTTCGAGCAGGAGCTCAACATCTCCTATATAAATATGGACAGTTATGTCATCGACCCCAAGATAATCGCCATGATCCCTGACACGTTCGCTAAAAAAGCCCAGGTAATCCCGATCTTCAAGACAAGGGACATACTTACCGTCGCCATGGTAGATCCCCTTGATGTCATGACGCTTGACGACCTGAGGACACTTACAAAATGCATCGTTGAGCCCATGCTCACGAGCGAAGCGGACTTTGAAAAAGCCTACACGCAGTATTACAAGACCGGGGCAAATATCTACAGCACAATAAGCAGCATCCATAAAGAAGTGTCTGACGACGACCCGACCCAGGACAAGGAAGAGGACACCTCTACCGAAAAGATGAGGCTGGCCGCGGAGCAGGCCCCTATCATCAAACTGGTCAATCTTCTTATTGATGAGGCGATAACGAACAAGGCCTCCGACATCCATATCAATCCCGAAGAGAACGTGGTCAGGATAAGGTACAGGATCGACGGCATCCTCCACGAGACATCGACCCTTCCGAAGAACCTTCAGGCGGCCGTCATCTCCAGAATAAAGATAATGTCAGAGATGAACATAGCCGTGAAGAGGCATCCTCAGGACGGCAGACTGCAGGTAAGGCTCAGGGACAAGCAGGTTGAGCTCAGGGTCTCTTCATTCCCCACCATACACGGCGAGAACCTGGTCATGAGGATACTCGACCCTGACAGCGTCATGCTCGGTCTCGACGACCTGGGGCTGGACAAAGCGAACCTTGAGCTCTTCAAACAGATGATAAAAAGGCCGCACGGAATTTTCCTGGTCACGGGTCCTACCGGATCAGGAAAGACCACGACCCTTTATTCGGCCCTTTCCTCGATAAACTCGATAGACAAGAACATAATCACGCTTGAAGACCCTGTTGAATACCAGCTCGAAATGGTAAGGCAGGCCCAGATCAACATCAAGGCCGGCCTGACCTTTGCCAACGGCCTCAGGTCCATACTGAGACAGGACCCTGACATAATACTCGTCGGAGAGATAAGGGACAAAGAAACTGCGGAGATAGCTGTCCAGTCCGCTTTGACAGGCCACCTGGTATTCTCCACTCTTCACACGAACGACGCGCCCGGCGCGCTGACAAGGCTTATTGATATGGGGATCGAACCTTTCCTGGTATCGTCCTCGATAGTCGGGATCCTTGCCCAGAGGCTTGTCAGGAGACTGTGTCCCGCATGCCGCAAATCCTATACGCCCGAAAAAGAGCTTCTGGACGGGCTTGGCATACCGGCGAACAAAGATGTCAAGCTGTATGCCGCCAGCGGCTGCGCAAAATGCAAATCCACCGGATATAAGGGAAGGATCGGGATCTACGAGCTACTTGCTGTGGATGAAGAGGTAAGGGAAATGGTGATACGGAGACAATCCGCCGATGCGATAAGGAAATACGCTTCCGAGAAAAAGGGCATGCAGGCCCTTAGAAGGGACGGAATAAGCAAGGCGCTCGAGGGCATAACCACCATCGAAGAAGTGCTCAGGGTGACCACTACGGATTAAAGATGCCAACTTACGTATATACCTGTCTGGGAAAATACGGCAATAAGATATGCAAGACGGTCGAGGCCGAGTCAAAGGGAGCTTTATCGGACTATCTGTCCAAATCCGGCAATACCGTGATCTCCATCGAAGAAAAAAAGACCGACTTTTCTTTCAATTCTTTCTCTGATTTCCTGGACAGCATGTTCTCAAAGGTAAAAGTGAACCACATGGTCACTTTTCTTGTCCAGCTGTCAAGCATGCTCGACGCCGGGATCCCCTTGCCCGCCGCTCTCGAGACAGTGGGAAAACAGACCGAGAACAAGATCCTCCGGAACGCGATACTAGACGTCACTTCAGACATCAAGGGCGGATCGACCTTTTCGCAGGCCCTCTCAAAGTACCGGAACATCTTCAACCCGATGTTCATAAATCTGATATCCACGGGCGAAGCTTCGGGCAACCTTGACGAGATACTTAAAAGGCTGGCGAACTTTTCGGAGAGAGAGGCCGAGCTCAAGCAGAGGATATCCTCGGCAACGTTCTATCCTTTGATACTGGTGGTCGCAGGGACCGGAGTGATAATTTTTGTCATCATGACGGTGATCCCTCCTTTCGCCCGGATATTCACTGAAAGCGGCGTCCCTCTGCCCCTCCCGACGCTTGTGCTTTATACCCTGAGCCAGGTATTCTCGGCGGCCTGGTTCTACATCCTTCCTGTCATAATCGCGGCATATTTCGGTTTCAAATACTGGGCTGGGAGCCCGCAGGGCAAGCCCATAGTCGATAACGCTCTGCTAAACCTCCCTCTCTGGGGGAACCTGATCAGAAAGGTCGAAATAGCCAGGCTTTCAAGAACTCTCGCGGCACTGCTACAGAGCGGCGTCCCGATGATCAGATCTCTCGAGCTGACACAAAAGACCGTATCTCTCACGCCCATCTCAGATGCCATTGGCAATGCTTTGCTTGAGGTGAACAGAGGAAAGAACATGAGCACCCCTCTCAGGGACAGCAAGCAGTTCACCAACATGGCCATTTACATGGTCGCCGTGGGCGAAGAGACCGGCACAATTGAAGCGATGCTCAATAAGGTCGCCGATTTCTATGATATGGAGACCGATTTCGCGATCAAGAAACTGACATCCATGCTTGAGCCGATCTTCCTGGTGGTGATAGGCGGGATGGTGGCATTCATCTTTGCTTCGATCCTGCTTCCGATATTTAACATGGTAAAGGCGATCAAACGTCTCTAGTCCGTGACCGCAATACTGATATAATGGGATACGGCAAAAGAAGGGAGCTTTAACTTGGAGATCAAAGAATACCTTAAACGGACTGTAGAGAGCGGGGCCTCGGACTTCCATCTTGTTGTCGGGTCCTATCCGATGATGAGGCTTCACGGAAAGCTCATCCCTCTTGAGAACATCTTTCTCGACAACGAAACGATACTGAACATGGTCATGTCGCTGCTGAATGACAAGCAGAAAGAGATGCTTGAATCACAAAGGGACCTGGATTTTTCAGTAAGCGTCGAGGAGAAGTACAGGTTCAGGGCCAACGCCCACTACCAGAGAGGGACTATAGCCGCGGCCTTCAGGAGCATCCCGAGGGATATCCCTTCGGCAGAGTCCCTGATGCTGCCCAACATCATATACGAATTCGCAAAACAGCCCAGGGGCCTGATACTTGTTACCGGACCTACGGGAAGCGGAAAATCGACCACTCAAGCCGTGCTGATAAACATCATCAATAACACGCGCGACCGTCATATCATCACGGTGGAAGACCCGATCGAGTTCATGCACTCCAACAAAAAATCTCTCATCGAGCAGAGAGAGATCGGAGTTGACTCGCCGTCTTTCCAGAGCGCCCTCAAGTATGTCCTGAGGCAGGACCCCGATGTGATACTCGTGGGAGAAATGAGGGACCTTGAGTCCATCACCGCAGCCATAACATCGGCCGAAACGGGACATCTTGTCATATCTACCCTGCACACCAACGATGCCGTACAGACGGTGGACAGGATAGTCGACGTGTTCCCTCCCCACCAGCAGAACCAGGTAAGGCTGCAGCTGTCCATGACGCTCCAGGGCATCATGTCGCAGCAGCTCGTCGAAAGGATGGACGGCAAAGGGCTTGCTCTTGCATCTGAAGTGCTTAACGTAAATTCCGGTATCAGGAACATCATACGCAAAGGCAACACACAGGAGCTGACCTCCATGATAGAGATCGGGGCCAAACAGGGGATGCACACCATGGACACGTCCCTTCTCAATCTGTACAAAGCCGGGGTCATCAGCAAGGAAGTAGCACTTTCAAAAGCTATTAACCTGGAGCATCTCGAAAGGATAATGTCGAGGTTCTGATGCACAGCAAGAAAGCCTTTACCCTAATAGAGCTGCTGATCGTGATCCTTATCATAGGAATCCTTGTCGCAATAGCGCTGCCAAGCTTTACGGGATTGAGACAGGAAGCAAAAAAGGCAAGGGCATTCGGCGATATCAAGACAATATTCACTCTTGTCGAAGCATATTCCGGCAAGAACAATGTTTTCCCGGAAAGTATTGAGATCGCGGTCACTGCTGAAGGAAGCATATTGAGCAGTGTGCCTAAGGACCCGTTCAGCCCCGGGAATTCCGGATATACCATGATCAAAGACACGAACACTCCGACCAGGTTCTATGCCATAACCTCGGTCGGGACGGACGGAGCTGCATCCGCGATAACAATAGACAATTCAACGGGCCTGGTAACGTGCTCCGGCGATGACCTTGGAAAAACGAACGGTCTGGCTCCTGAAGGCAACCAGAACTGGAAATAAATCTGTTGCAATTGACAGAATGCTATTGTATACTTCAAAAAAGCTAATTCGAAAAGCCGGAAGGGGGTGAAATCGAATGTCTAGAAAATCAGGTTTCACGCTGATAGAGCTCCTGATCGTTATGGTAGTGATAGGTATTCTTGTCGCTATCGCCATACCGAGCTTCAGGGGAATGCAGAATGAAGCCAAGAAAGCGAAGGCACAGGGAGATCTCAGGGTATTGAAACTGGCAGCAGAAGCCTATTATGCCAGGAACAATACAGTCCCCGCCAGCCTTAACGTCCTTACGAACGAAGGGACCGTGCTCCAGGTGCTGCCCAAAGATCCGTTCACGGCAGCCGGACAGTACACCTACAAAACAGCTCCAGCAGGGACACCAACGTACTATGCGATCACATCGGTAGGTACAAATGCTGCGGACAATACGACTTTGGGTGATACAGGTATAGTTACGAGCGCTTCGGACGATATCGGCGTGACTAACGGAACACCTCCGTCAGGGAACTCCAACTGGCAATAGCCTTTGGAGCAGGACGATCAACATGTTGATAAGGCGCACCCCCGAAAGGGGGTGCCTTTTTTTATGCAAGTTTTGGCCCCCCTGCCACGAAATATAAGTGTAAAGGGGACAAGATATGAATATATTAAATGACGACCGCGGGATCACCTTGATGGAGATGATGATAGCTCTCTTGATAATTTCTCTCATCTGGATGGCGGTCTGGTTCACCAACGGAAGAGGCGTGGTAAGTCCTCTCATGGAAGCGAAACCTGTTTCAGGCATTGGGGCAGGGGAATCGGTAGCTTCGACGACAGGAGATACGGCAAACTTCACCGCGGCAGACCCTGCCAGCGTTGTCATTGAGAACGGCGGTATATCTTCGCCAACTACCGGTGTTGTACTCGATGCCGAGAACAACGTCGTTAAATCATTCGTAATGAACGCTCCCAAGGTGGCCTACAATCTGGGGACTTTCGTACCTTCAGTCGCGAGTGAAGGCGGCGGCAGCAAAGGTATACTTCCTGAAAGTATGCCTGCCTGCGTCGTAGATAAGGCAAGGCTTGTGCAAAGGCTTGTAGACACTAACTTTTTAACTATGGTAACTGACGCTGACGGGACCACTTACTATCAGACGGGCACAGAATTCACTAACAGGTATAGCGAAGACCCTGAAGGGACAAAATCACAGATCACGGACATGATAGTTGAGGTCAGGGCGGAGATCGGTGACCCGACCGACAGCGAAACCATAACTTCTCTCGGCGACCCTGAGGCCGTGGTCACTGTACTTACAGGTACCACCACCCCTAAAGCCGATACTCCGGTGAAAACAACTGATATGCCGGCATGCATAACCGACCCGGCAGCTATAATGGACAAACTGATCGAGCTTGGATACATGAACCCTTCGACCAATATTGTCACCACCGCTTACGTTACGGTACAGACAGAGAACCCCGCAGGCTTGAGGTCTATACTTACCGAGGCCGTCAATCAGACCATCGTCGAGCTTACAGGGAACCCTCCTGAACCGGAAACGCTTACAGCCGATGTGGAAGCACTGTATTCCGCACTGAATACCAATGCGACCGTAAATAGCGTGTCACTGGTCGCAACTCCTTGAGATAGGGCTCGTATCTGCTATAATCTTTCCGTAATGAGGAATGATAGCGCATTCGGGCGCATCGAGCTGCTTGTGGCAATGCCTGTACTGGTGATACTGCTCATGGTGGTCACGCTGAACTTTCTGGCTTTTCACGACGAATCAAGGGAACTCCGCACAAAAGCGGACGTCAAGACCCTTGCCATGGCAGCCGAGCTCTTTGAGGCAAAATACGGACAGCTGCCAAGCAGCATTCTGGACATCCTCAAGGACGGAAAGATAGTTAGCGTACCTCCTATCGACAGCTACAAACCCAGCGAACCGATCAAGTACGGCATTTCGCCCGACAGCAGGAATTATGCCGTATGGTCGACCGGCAGGGACGGAAGGTCTTCTGAGTTCCTGAACTGGTCCGGGGACTCGCCTGTACCTTACGATACCGATGATATCGGTGCGACCTCCGGGACCATCCCCAACAGGAACTGGGATATATTTAATTAAAAAAGTCTTTACAAAGAATATACCCACTGCTATAATTTTTTCAAAACGCAGGGAAGGAAGGCCAATTGGCGCCTAAAACAGACAGTAAAAAAGCTGTTTACTCTCTAGGGATAGATATCAGCGGAGGTTTTGTCCGCTTCGCTGAGATAAGCGAAACGGACAAAGGCATATTTTTTGAGAACTTCTCAATCTCAAAGATCCCCCCGGGACAGGACATAACCGACACCAAATACCAGGTCATCAAAGCCTTAAAGGACGCCTATGCTTCTCTATCAAAGATCCACAGGAAGATCTTCATCGTCCTTTCCGGCCCTGAGGTCATAACCAGAAGGGTATCGCTCCCCAAGATGGGCGAGCACGACCTTCTTAAGGCTATCAGATGGGAGCTCAAGAACCATGTGCCCTTCCCTATCGAGGATGCCGTTATCGACTACCGGCTTCTGGGAGGCTTTTCCGACAACCCCATGGAAAAGAGCGACCTCCTTGCGATCGCCGTTTCAAAAGAGCTCATCCAGCACTATGTTTCCCTTTTCGAGGCTGCGGGCATCAAGATAGACGGGATATCCCTGCCTCCATTCGCAATCTGGAACATCCTTCGTAAAACCGGCATCCTCCAAAAGGACAAGATAACGGTGTTCATGAACATAGGAGCCGAGACCACAAGCCTTATGTTCTTCAACGGTCCGGACCTTGAGTTCTACAGGGAGATCTTCCTTGCGGGCAACAACATAACCCAGGCTCTCATGTCCCCGTTCCTCACGGACAAGGGCCAGATAGAGCTTACCCAGGAACAGGCCGAGAAGGTCAAGATGCAGTACGGCATCCCAATTGAAGAATCGGACATGCCCACCAGCGAAGGGATAACACCTTCCCAGATACTCAGGCTGCTGAAGCCCGGCCTGCGCAGGTTCATAAACGAGATAGAACGCTCTTTCAGCTATTACAAAGAGCAGTTCCAGAAGTCGACCATTCACAAGATCATCATTTCCGGCGGTTCCTCAAAGCTGAAGAACATGCAGTCTTTCCTGTCGGCCAACCTCGAGTCTGACGTAACAAGCTTCGCCGACCACTTCGTGATCGAAAAAGGGCCGAACATCAGGGACAATTATCTTCTGAAAGAAGCACTCCCCCATCTGTCGATCGCCCTTGGGACGGCAGCCTCCCAGTCAAAAGAGATAAACCTGCTCAAAAAGTTCAAGTTCGCACCGAAGTTCGAGATCCCTTTTAATCTCGACAGACTGACCTCGATGTTCAGCATCCCAAAGATGGATTTCGGCGTTAAGGACAGCGTGTTCTTCGGCCTGACAGCGGCAGTAACTCTTTTGCTGACCGTCTATCTTGCGGTGGACGTGAACAGGCAGATCGCCTCGTACCAGCAGGAGATCACGGTCAAGAATTCGCTCCTTTCCAACATGAAGGTCCTTGCGGAAAGACAGGCTTTCCTCGAGAAGATAATGGCCAAGAAGACCCCGGTCAGGCAGGCTATTGCCGAGATAACGAACCTGCTCCCGCAGGATGCCATACTCAACCAGTGCGATCTGACCAGCGGCAAAATGACCATCAGCGGGTACTGCACGAACATCTCATCGGTAGGGACCCTCATCAAAGAGATAGAGCTGTCCCCGATGTTCTCATCGACGAACCTTATTCAGGCCAAGAGCGGTATGATAGCCACCGAGGTGACGGTAAAGAAAGCAAAGAAATTCGTCCCGAAGAAAGTGATCATGTTCACGATCAGTTTTATCCTGGACAGATGAACGGGGAGTTATAGATGCAGAGAGCGTTATGGCAGAAGGTACTGATAGCAGCGGCAGGAGTGCTGATATTCTCCTTTGCCGCCAACTATCTCTATTTCAACGCCAGGTATAAGGAGCTTTCGGACCTTAAGTTCACACTTGCCAATATCGAAAGGGAGATCTCTTACTTTAAAACCAAGATCAAGGGCGCCGACGGGAAGACGCCGTCATCACAGGACATAGAAAAACAGATCGAGGAGATCAGCAAGAAGATACCTAACGAAAAGGATATGCCCTACATGATGGAGGAATTCATAAAATCCTCCTCAAAAGGCCTGGCCCTTGATTACAAGCTCGTCCAGCCGCAGCCTGCGGTGACCGAAGAGGGCTACATGAGGCTGCCGATCAGGATAGAGATGGACACCGATTTTGAGAACCTTTATCTGTTCTTCTCCAGGGTGGACAATATGCCTCTTATCGTGCAGACCGACGTCATGGACCTGAGGAAGAACGAAACAAGAAAGAACCTGAACGTATCGCTCCAGCTGTCAACCTTCATGACCCCGGGCGGCTCTTCAAAGATGGCCCAGTCCCTCATGAACGACGCGCAGATCCCGTATTCCGACCCGTTCTTTGACTGGGATTACAAGAAGATATCAAGGACCAAGCTCATCCCAAGGTCAGCGTTCAACACTTTCGGCAAAAAAAGAGGCCAGGAGATCTGGAAATCCATCATCAGCAGCGGCTACATAGATAAGAGCGGCATTGTCCAGAAGAAGTTCGACGGCATTTACGACAAGTTCAGGTTCTCTTCCACTTCCGAAACGGAGAGAAAGAAAGTATTTGACCTATTAATGAACCCTCCGAAGATAGAATATAAAGCTGCCAAAGCCGCCTCAAGACCGGCGAACCTTCCTCAATTCAAGGGCGTGTTCGCATACGACGGCAAGGTCAAGGTCTTCGTGAACAACAGTGTCCTGAGCATAGGCCAAAGCATAAACGGTTACAGGATCACGGCTGTAAAAGGCAAAAAGTTGATTGTAAACAAATCCGGCAGAAGCTATACTTTAACTCTAGGGAGGTAACACGATGAAAAGGCTGATAATAGCAGCCGCCATTCTCACGGTCACGGCTTCAGCCGCGATTGCCGCGAACGGCTCGGCACAGAACATCACTCTTAAGGTCAAAGATGCCCCGATAAGCTCGGTGATCTCTGCCCTTGGTGCCGAATCAGGAATGAACATCGTTACCAGCAGCGCGGTAAAAGGCAAGGTCACCATATCCCTTGAGAACGTATCTCCTTACGACGCCCTTATGGAGGTCATAAAAGCTTCCGGATATGCGTACAAGGTCACGGGCAATATCATCAGGATATACAAGAGCGCGGACGAGGACCTTGAAGCCATGGACGAGGATATGGCATCGTCAAGCATCATCGCGACCGAAAAAGGCATTGTGACAAAAACGTTCAGCGCCGCGAACCTAGACACAGAGAAAGCGGTACAGCTCCTGTCGAACTTCAGCTTTCCCAACACAAAAGTGTTCACTACCGAGAATTCAAATCTCATTTTTGTTGAAGGCCCGACAAGAGCTGTCAAGAAGATCGAGCGGATAATAAAGAAGCTGGAATCCAGCGTAAAGGATGCCCCTCAGGTACTTGTCGAAGCACAGATAATGGAGATAACGGTAGGCAATGCTCTTACGGCTGACAAGACGGCCATTGACCTCAAGTACGACGGCACCGGCATAAAAGCCCATTCAAAAACAGGCGCCTTCGAATACGAGCCTGAACCGACGGCTAAATATGATGAAGGTAATATGCCTACCCTTCCCGGCTTCTATGCTAAGGTCATGAAAGGGAATCTTACTTCCTACATCGAAGCGGCACAGAACAAGGACGGGTACAACCTTCTTGCAAACCCAAAGGTACTGGCAGTATCCGGAAAGCCTGCCTATATAATCAGCGGCTCCCAGCTAGGATATAAGGCAAGCACGACATCGACCAGCACAAGCACAACCCAGACGGTCGGGTTCATGGATGTCGGGACAAAGCTTTCGTTCACTCCTTTTGTTTCGTCCGATGGTACTATCCGGATGGAGATACATCCTGAGGTCAGCGAGGGTTCAGTTACCAGCGACGGTTTGCCGACAAAGCAGACGACCGAAGCGACAACTACGGTCGTGGTCAAGGACGGCGAGACCATAATGATCGGAGGCCTGATAAAGAACAAATCCAGGGAAACAGTATCGGGACTGCCCATTCTTATGGACATCCCTATTATCGGGAACCTTTTCAAGAAAAAAGAGCTTCTCTGGGAAAAGAAAGAGATCGTTGCCATGCTGACGCCTCATCTTGTTGACCTTGACACCAAGCGCCAGTTCGCTGCCAAGGCAAAAGAGATGAAGAAGAAGCAGGAACAGAACGGTATCGGACAGCCGCCAAACACCAATTGGTGGATAAAATAGTCTAGATCATCATCTCAAGCAGCTTCTTTGTATAGTCATTCGAAGGCTTATTGAATATTTTTTCGGTCTTTCCCGACTCTATGATATTTCCGCCGTCCATCACTGCGATATGACCGCAGATATCCTTCGCGAGCGCAAGATCGTGGGTAATGAACAGATATGTCAGCGACCTTTCTTTTTTTATCCGCGAGAGAAGCTCGACAATCATCCCGGATACTGCCTTATCCACCGATGAAAGTGGCTCATCAAGGATAAGCATTTCCGGACTCAGGAGCAATGCCCTTGCCAGTGTGATCCTTTGCGCCTGACCTCCGGACAGCTCGTACGGATAACGGCCCAGAACGTCCGGGGAAAGGCCGACCTCGGAAAGCCCGTTGATCATCCTCTCCTCTGCATCCCCAAGCCCTGTGTGTTCATTGACACGAAGCGTCTCCTGCAGCAGTTCACTTATCCGCATCTTCGGGCTAAGGCTTGCGACTGGGTCCTGAAAGACCAGCTGCACTGTCTTTCTCAATTCCCTTAAGTTCAAATTAAGAATGTCCTTCCCTTTCAGCTCGACTTTCCCTTTTTGGTAAGGCAGAGCCCGCATTATGCATCTTGCCAGTGTTGTTTTCCCGGACCCGGAGCCTCCGATCAGGCCGTACACCGAACCTTCAGGCACATGAAGATCGGCACCTTTGATCACTGGAGCACCTCCTATGGAACAGACCAGACCTTTTATATCCAGTATCATTGTCTGATAACCCCGTCTTTCATCATCAAGGTCCTTGTACAATATTTGTTGGCGACTGCAGTATTATGAGTTATCAGCATGACGGACAATCCTTTTGTCCGGTTCAGCCCCTTAAGAAGCTCAAGGATATTATGCTGGTTCACCATGTCCAGCGATGTGGTCGGCTCATCAGCGATCAGGAGCTTGGCCCCGCAGGATACGGCCATGGCCAGACAGACCCTCTGCCTCATGCCTCCGCTGAGCTGATGAGGGTACTTCTTAAGTGTTTCTTCCGGCGCATTGAACATCATTTCTGACAGCAGTCCTGCTGCCAGCCGTAACGCTTCGTCACGCCCAGTCCTTTTGTGGACCATTATGGTCTCTGACATCTGGGCCCCGATGCTCATTACGGGATTCAACGAGGTGAACGGGTCCTGGAAAACTATCGATACTCTACTGCCGCGTATCTGCTCCATGACGGATTCACTTTCCTTTGCAAGGTCAGTTCCGTCAAGCAGGATCTCTCCCGATACTATCCTACCTGAGGACGGGAGTATTCGCATGACTGCAGAAGCAATAGTGGATTTTCCGCAGCCGGAAGGTCCGGTAAGCCCCAGGAATTCCCCGTCCTTAAGCTCCAGATCGGCACCTTTGACGACGAGTTGTGTTCCCTGTGAAGAAGAATATCCGACCTTAAGCCCTTTTATCTTTATCATCGGTCCTCTCCCGGATTAAAATATTTGCGCAATCCGTCACCGATGAAATAAACACACAGCACAGTAACAAATATAAGAATGCCGGGAACGAGTGAAAGCCAAGGCGCATCGAAGAGATAATACTGGCTGTCCTGAAGCATGTTGCCCCAGGAAGCCTGAGGCGGCTGGACGCCCATTCCCAGGAATGAAAGTGTGGATTCTGTCATTATCGCGCCGGCAACTCCGAAGGTGGCAGCCACGATCACAGGGGCGATAGCATTCGGGAGAACATGCCGGAACATTATGAGCCGGTCGGAAAGGCCTATCAGCTTTTCTGCTTCG
The DNA here is from genome assembly GCA_964532225.1 of uncultured bacterium. Lineage (GTDB taxonomy): Bacteria > Margulisbacteria > WOR-1 > JAKLHX01 > JAKLHX01 > CAZHHM01. The sequence goes on from CAZHHM010000022.1 coordinate 27,160, forward strand.
ACATAAGGCCTGGCACTGACCGACATCACTTCAGAACGGAACAGCCTCGCGACCCCCATCCATGAGGTAAGCCCGATCACGGCCATGACATTGTATATGCTCGGCTTAAGCGCTGCCTGCACGGCCAGTATGAGGAATATTGAAGGGAATGCCATC
>CAZHHM010000023.1:0-26296 GCA_964532225.1 uncultured bacterium
GCCGACCTCCGGGGTGGACCCGATATCAAGGAGGAATTTCTGGAGGCTTATTTACGCCATGTCCGAGCAGGGGGTTACCGTGCTGGTAACGACGCACTACATGGATGAGGCAGAACACTGCAACAACATCGCGATGATAAACGAGGGGAAGATCGCGGAGCTGGGGTCCCCGTCCGAACTGAAAGCAAGGCACGGCAAAGGATCACTTGAAGAGGTCTTTATACATCTTATGGCGGGCAATAAATGAACATCGCACGCGTGATAGCGCTCTCAAAAAAAGAGTTCCTTCACATAACCAGGGACAAAAGGACGCTTTTTGTCGTTTTTGCCCTTCCCGTGCTTATGCTCCTGCTTTACGGATACGCTCTGACATTTGATATCAGGAACATCCCGTTCGTTGTGACCGATATGGACAACACGCCGCTGTCGAGGGAGCTGACCGGGAAGTTCTCTTCGTCAAGGTATTTCAGGTTTGTGGGCCATGCCGCTGACTTCAGAGAGCAGCAGAGCTACCTGCTCTCAGGAAAAGCTGCCATGGCGGTCACGATCAATAACGGGTTCGCCTCCAAAGTGCTTTCCGGAAAAGGCGACCAGGTCCTGATCTCTATCGAGGGCTCCGATGCAAATACGGCCACGGTAGCCAACGGATATGTCAACGCGATAATACAGGGATTCTCGGTAAAGGTCATCTCAAAGATCATGAGAGCGGGGACGGAAGATATTCTCCCTGTCGTGACCAAGCCGAGGGTCCTTTACAATCCCGAGCTGAGGAGCATGCATTTCCTTATCCCCGGTCTTATAGCGCTCCTTCTCATGATAATAGCGGCCATGATCATCTCTATGACCATAGTGGGGGAGAAGACCAAAGGGACAATGGAGCAGCTTATCGTCACTTCGATAAAGCCCCATGAGATCATGCTGGGTAAAATGGTGCCTTACGTGTTCATAGGTATCGGGGATGTGGTCCTTTGCGTCGCGACCGGCGTATTTGTTTTCGGCATGACCATAAGAGGGGACCTTCTGCTTCTGTTCGGCGAATCGCTTATATTCATATTCGGCGCCATGTCCATGGGCATACTGATCTCAACTGTAGCTTCCAGGCAGGAGGACGCGCTGCTGATGTCATCGCTGACCACTTTCCTGCCGAGCATGCTGCTGTCCGGGTTCGTGTTCCCCATCTCAAGCATGCCCTGGGCCATACAGCTGATAACCTATTTCGTGCCGGCCAGATATTTTATCAATATCCTTAGGGGGATAATCCTCAAAGGCGTAGGTCTTGATGTCCTTTGGCCGGACACTCTCCTCCTCATTGCTTTCGCCGCAATAATGCTTACAGCCTCCTCCCGCAAGTTCAGGAGGACGGTGCAGTGATGAACAGGAGGCTTTTGGCGGTCATAAAGAAAGAATTCATCCAGCTTCTCAGGGATAAGCGCATGATAGGCATGATCATTGTCGCGCCGATACTTCAGCTTGTCGTTTTCGGTTATGTGGCCACAACGGACATTAACAGTATCCCATCCGTCGTCTTTGACAGGGATAATACAAGCGAGAGCAGGGCTTTTGTCTCCAGGTTCGAGAACTCGGGGTATTTCAGGGTAGTGTCCAGGGCCGCCTCTTTTGACGGGGTCCTTGACGCGCTTGATCCCGGTACTGCGAAGGTGGGGATCAGCATACCGGACGGTTTCGCGTCAAAGTTGCTTTCGGGAGAACAGGCCGATGTACAGTTCATGATCGACGGCAGTGACTCGAACTACGCGGCAGTGGCTTCTTCTTACATGAACGGGGTGGCGTTCGGTTACTCTATGGACAGGCTAAAAAGCCGGTATCCCGGCATCGAGAACAAACTTAGCATCATCGATGCCCGTACAAGGATATGGCACAACCAGAAGCTCAAAAGCGTGAACTATATGGTGCCTGCCGTGCTCGCTCTGCTCCTTATGGTCATCACTTCGGTCCTTACTTCCGCTGCCATTGTCAAGGAAAAGGAGTACGGGACGCTTGAGCAGATAGTTGTCAGCCCTATACGGCCGTACGAGCTTATGCTCGGCAAGACTGTTCCGCTTGTGGTCCTGGGTTTTGTGGACATACTTCTGGTCCTGTTCGTCGCCGATATCTGGTTCGGGGTCAAGGTCGCAGGGAGCATCCCTCTTCTGCTCGTTCTTTGCACGGTATTCCTTCTTACAAGCCTGGGGACCGGTCTTCTTGTCTCTACTGTGTCACAAACGATACAGCAGACCATACTTACCGTGATATTCATCATGCTGCCGTCGATACTGCTATCCGGTTTCATTTTTCCTATAGCGAACATGCCGGACATCATCCAGCCGTTAACTTATCTGATACCTTTAAGGTATTTCCTTACTATAGTCAGAAGCATTTTCCTTAAGGGCATTGGACTTGAGTACCTCTGGCCGGAGTCAGTTGTTCTGACTTTGTTCGGGGTTGCGATATTCTTTATGGCAGTCGGCAGGTTCAGGAAGAAGCTCGGTTGAAAGATATTTTAAATAGTCTAAACTTGTTAATAGATACTCTAGGAGGGTCCATATGTTGCTAAAGAAAAGATGGGTCAGGTGGGCTGCAGGTATAGGCTTGGTGATCATTTTGGCTGTTGTCTGGGGAAACCTGACCAGCGAAGGGATAAAAGTTAAGGTCGCTAAGGCAGGTCCCGGGGACATCCTCCCGTCGATCAGCGTTAACGGGGAGATCAAAGGCTCGAGCGTGAGCCTGGGCCCCAAGGTCCTTGGCACAGTAAGCAGAGTTCTGGCAAGAGAGGGCGACAGGGTGGCCAAAGGCCAGAAGCTGGTGCTTCTTGATACATATGACAATGCCTTGTCAGACTATTTGAGGATCAAAGAGCTGTTCGCCAACGGGTTCGCGTCAGAGCAGCAGTATGAGCAGTCAAAAATGGCTTATGAGACCTCTTTTATCGCCACGCCGATATCCGGAGTACTTACACTGATGGGAGCCAAACCCGGAGAACCTGTATCCCCGGGAGTGCCTTTCATCTCAGTTGTGAACGCGTCTTCAGCCTATGCCGAGATACAGATCGATGAGGCGGATATCGGTGATGTCAAGAAAGGACAGACCGTCAATATATACGCCGATGCATACCAGAACGAGACTTTTTCCGGCACTCTCATCAATATCGGGCAGGAAGCCGAACTGAAGAAAGTGGCCGGACGCGTAAAGATGGACGAGGAGGACAAGATATTCAGGGCGCGTGTCGCGGTGAAGGACAGCGGCTATAAGCTAAAGATCGGCATGTCGGTCAATGCCGATGTCATTACCGATAAGATAAGCGCCGCAGTACTGGTCCCCAGGGAGGCGGTCGTTGTAAAGGATGAAAAACAGCTGGTTTATGCTGTTAATAAGGGCAAAGCCAAGGCGCTCGAGATAAAGATAGGGAAAAAAGACTCGGTGAACGCCCAGATAATTGAAGGTATAAAAGCGGGAGAGGATGTTGTCATTACCAATCTTGATAAGATCTCTGACGGGGCAAAGGTGAAACTGGAGAAAGAAACATCAAAATGACGCCCGAAAGCGTTGTGTTTGTCCAGGATGTCCAGAAATCCTACAAGCTCGAGACCCAGAACGTCCCCATCCTGTTCGATATAGACCTCGAGGTGCGCAAAGGCGATTTTGTCTCCATAATGGGCCCTTCAGGCTGCGGGAAATCCACCTTGATGAACCTGATCGGATGTCTTGACAGGCCGGACTCGGGTGTGATCAAGATCGACGGCACGGACGTATCAAAGCTTTCCGACTCCGCCGCGGCGCATGTGAGGAACAAAAAGATCGGTTTCGTATTCCAGACCTTCAATCTTCTCCCCAAGCTTTCATCCAGGGATAACGTTGAGCTGCCTCTCATCTACAGCGGGGTTTCGGGAGAGACGAGAAAACAGCTTTCAGACAAGGCGCTGGCATCGGTCGGAATAACGCACCGGGCTGAGCACAGGCCGAACCAGCTTTCGGGCGGTGAAAGACAAAGGGTCGCCATTGCCAGGGCCATAATCAACGATCCAGCTCTCATACTTGCCGATGAGCCGACAGGGAACCTCGACAGCCGGTCAGGGGCAGAGGTGATGAAGATATTCAAGGACCTTAACTCCAGGGGCGTTACTATACTCATGGTCACTCATGACAAGGATATAGCTTCGTTCGGCAACAGGATAGTAAGGCTGTTCGACGGCAGGGTGGTGGAGGACAGGGCACAATGATACTCGACACCTTCAAAATGGCCGTCAAATCGATAATCGCCAATAAGATGCGCTCCATGCTGACCATACTCGGCGTGGTCATAGGCATAGCCTCCGTGATAATACTTGTCGCCATCGGCGAGGCGGCAAAGATATACGTGGTCAAGCAGATGGAGAACTTCGGGATGCGCTCCACTTTCTTCCAGGTGGCCCCCGGCAAGGACCAGGGCGACATGGCGGCATATCTTAACAACAAGCTGCGCTTGAAGCATGCTGAGATGATAAAGGCCCATTGTCCTTCGGTCCAATACATCGTACCGATAATCGCAGGTAAGGCCGAAGCCAAGTACAGCAACAAAAAGCATACTATAAGGCAGGCCTGGGGAGTTACGGAGAACTACCAGGAAGTCTTCACTCACAAGCTGATGAAAGGCAGGTTCTTCAACAAAGCCGAGGTTGACGGCAGCCGCAAGGTGTGCGTTATCGGAAGCACTGTAGGCGAAAAGCTCTTTGGCACCTTCGACCCGCTCGATGAAAAGGTCAAGATATCAGGGCGCAAGTTCACCGTCATAGGAGTTTTTGAGAAAAAAGGCAAGATGATGGGGCAGGATATGGACGATATCATTGCCATGCCGATAACGACCGCGTCATCCCTGCTCGACACGAAAGGCGTTGTCGAGATAGATCTCATTGCGTACAGCGAAGAGGTCCTTCCAAAAGCCGTAAAAGAAGTAAAGGAAGCTCTCCTTAAGGACCTGTCACCGGATGATTTTAACGTTACAACCCAAGAAGGCATAATGAGCCTGATAAACAGCATCGTAGGTCTGCTTACGACCGTAGTCGGGGGCATAGCAGCTATCTCTCTTCTGGTCGGGAGCATAGGCATCATGAACATAATGCTTGTCTCGGTCACCGAAAGGACTAAGGAGATCGGTATACGGAAAGCGGTAGGCGCCAGAAAGATAGATATATTCCTTCAGTTCCTTGTGGAGTCCATCGTAATAAGCTTCGTAGGCGGGATATTCGGCATAGTCCTGGGGCTGGCAGGCACATTCGGTATCATGGCCCTTTTCAATATGGGTATGGTGGTCGTGGTATGGGCTTTGACCCTTGCCTGTACAGTGTCAATCGCTATCGGGATCATTTCAGGGGTCTATCCGGCAATGCGGGCGGTGAATCTGGACCCTATTGAAGCTCTAAGATATGAGTAGGGGCTGAAAAAGCTTTATTTTCTTCGGTCCATTTCATCAAGATCAGCAAGCACAAGGTTCTTGACAGAATCGTCAAAATCAACATACATGTTCCTGAGGATCCCGTTCTTGTCGATGACAAATGTCATGGGGATTATAAGAATGTGGAACTTGTCAAGATAGACCTTCTTCTTATCTATCAGCCCCGTGAAGTTGATCAGTCCGTGCTTGTCGAAGAGCTCTTCGACCTTGGACACCTTGTTGTCGAACGAAACCGCAATGACGGATACCGTCGGGTCAGCATCGGCCAGCGCGTTAAGGAACTTGAGATTGTTAACGCATGATTCGCTCCAGCTCGAGAAAAAGGTGATTATCGCTGGCTTGCCCCTGATCTGCCCCAGATTGAACTGTTCTCCGGTTATCGTGGGCAGTGAGATGTTAGGTATGGGGGAGCCGATGTTCAGTTTTTCCGCGGCGAATGAAGCTGATGTAAAAAGTGTGTAAATAAATATAAGGACCAGCGTGCTGGCCAGAAGACGATTCATAGATACAATTTTACTCCCGCTTGCCGTGATGTCAAGTTGATGGGATAATGAGGCAGGAATGGGGAAAGTAAGCCAAAATATCGCCGAGGTCAGGCGCAGGATAGCGGAAAGCTGCCATAAGGTCTCCAGAGACCCTTCCTCCGTCACTTTACTGGCCGTGACCAAGACCGCAACCCTGGACCAGATAAAAGAGGCGCTAGATTCAGGTGTTTCCGACTTCGGCGAGAACAAGGTCCAGCAGGCTGTTCAAAAGGCCGGCCTCCTTTCAGGTCTCAATATCAATTGGCATATGATAGGGCATCTCCAGACGAACAAGGCAAAACAAGCCGTCCCTCTCTTTAAGGCCATACATTCGGTCGACAGCATTAAGCTGGCACAGGAGCTGGACAGGCGCTGCTCAGAAGCAGGCGGCATCATGCCGGTGTATCTGGAAGTGAACGTTTCGGGGGAGCAAAGCAAATATGGGGTGAGCAGCGAGAAGATCAGAGAACTGTATGAAGAAGTTAGAAAGTTAGAAAGTTTGAAGGTTGAAGGGTTGATGACGATGGCGCCCTACAGCGAGGACCCTGAGCTTTCCCGGCCATTTTTCAAACAACTCCGTCATCTGTCCTCGGTCCTCGGTCTTCCCGGCCTTTCCATGGGCATGAGCGGGGATTATCATATTGCAATTGAGGAGGGAGCCACTATAATAAGGGTAGGAACTTCGATATTTAACAGGGAGGTAACAAAGCAGTGAAGAACATAATGAACAAGGCCATGGGTTTTATCGGCCTTGGCGACGCGCCCGAGATGCTTGACGAGGAAGTGAAAGAGACCAAGAAGGACCTCCTGGGTATAGACCTCGGACAGTTCAAATCAAAGATGTCGAAAAAAAGTTCATCAACGGATACCGAGATCTCAATATATGAGCCGAAAGCTTACGAAAATTCCATAGAGATCTCAGCAAAGCTGAGACAAGGCTCTCCCGTCATCGTAAATATAAAATATCTTGATCAGGGAGAGGGGACAAGACTGGTGGATTTCGTGTGCGGCGCGGCTTTCGCGATAGACGGCCACATGATGAAGATCGCGGACACTATCTTCCTTCTTACTCCGTCAGATATTTCCATCACCGACATGTCAGGCCAGAGTTCGGATATGCGCTCTGACAGGGACGGGATGTTCGGAGGCAGGAACTAGATAAAATGTCCCGTAAAAAGATCGCCTTCATCGGCGGAGGGCGGATGGCCGAGGCCGTCATTGAGGGGGTCACCAAAAAGCGTATAGTAAACCCCAAAGACATCTATGTTTCCGATGTTGACGCAAAAAGACTTACTTTCCTGTCAAAAAAGTTCAAGATAAACGCTTTTTCGGACAATAAAAAAGCTGTGCTTATCTCTGATACCGTAGTGCTTGCCGTGAAACCGCAGAACATGCCGGGAGTGCTATCGAACATAGCCTCCAGTCTGCAGGCGGACCAGCTCTTTATCTCTATTGCTGCGGGCATTTCACTTAAGTTCCTGGAAAAAAGGCTTTCGGGCTGCGCTGTGGTAAGGGCCATGCCGAACAACCCCTGTCTCATTGGCGAGGGCATGACCGTCCTTTCAAAAGGCGCCAGTGCTACCGAATCGGACCTCAAGCAGGCTGAAAAGATATTCGCTTCTTTGGGCAGGGTAAAGGTGCTTCCTGAAGCCCAGCTGGACGCAGTGACCGGCCTTTCAGGGTCAGGACCGGCATTTGTCTACCGTTTCATCGAAGGGTTGGCAGAGGGCGGGGTCAAATCAGGCCTTAAGAAGGATGTTTCCCTGGAGCTGGCGGTGCAGACCGTTCTCGGAGCGGTGAAGACCGTGATAGAGACAAAGCTTTCCACAAAAGAGCTTTGCGATATGGTCGCCTCTCCCGGAGGAACAACGCTGGAAGGGCTGAAAGTTCTTGACGAGGCCAAGTTCAATGCCATTGTTGCAGACACTATCCATGCCGCTTTCATGCGCGCAAAACAAATAAGGGAAGAGAAGGAAAATGGTTGATTACAAAAGTGCGGGAGTAGATATCGAGGCCGGATACGAGGTCGTGAACAGGGTCAAAAAACTGGCCGGTTCGACAAAGGTAAAGGGTGTTCTGGGGGAGATAGGTTTCTTCGGGGGGCTCTTTGAAATAAACAAAAATGATTATAAGGAGCCGGTCCTTGTTTCCGGCACCGACGGGGTAGGGACCAAGCTGAAGGTCGCCTTTATGACCGGTATACACGATACTATAGGCATTGATGCGGTAGCTATGAGCGTTAACGATGTTGTCGTTTTAGGCGCAAAGCCGCTATTCTTCCTTGATTATCTCGCCCTTAACAAGGTCGTTCCTGATCTGGTCGAAAAGATCCTGATAGGCATCACCGAAGGCTGCAGGCAGGGACAATGCGCTCTTATCGGAGGCGAAACGGCCGAGATGGGCGATCTCTACGGCAAGGACGAGTATGACATCGCGGGTTTCTGTGTGGGTATCGTTGAAAAATCAAAGATAATCGACGGCTCAAAGATATCGGTCGGCGATAAGCTGATCGGGCTTCCGTCCACCGGTCTCCACAGCAACGGATATACTCTCGCAAGAAAAGTCATTTTTGAAATGGCGGGCCTTAAAGTCGATTCAAAAGTTCCGGGGTTTGATAAGCCGATAGGAGAAGTGGTCATTACTCCAACAAGAATTTATGTAAAACCAATACTTGAGCTTATAAAAGATGTTGAAGTTCTCGGCATGGCGCATATAACAGGAGGAGGGCTTCCTGAAAATGCGGCAAGGTTCCTTCCTGAGAACATGGATGCGGTATTCGACAAATCTTCGTGGCCAAAACCAAAGATATTCTCTCTCATTGCAGAAAAAGGCAATATTGCCGAATCAGAGATGTATAAAGCTTTCAACATGGGGCTTGGTATGGTGATAGCCGTAAAGAACGGCACAGAAAAGGCCGCGCTCAAGAAGCTTGAATCAATAGGCGAGAAGGCCTATCTTGTTGGTGAGATCAAGAAGGGCACAGGCAGGGTAGTTATTTCGGACAAGAGTTAGAATCCAGTATACTGTTCCAGTACCTCTCGTCCATTTCGCCGTTCGACCATTTGTAATAATAATCATATCCTGAGCCGAAAAGTCCCTGCAGCGTCCCTTCTTTCAGGACGGATGTGAAGCAGGCCTCTTTCTTCTCAGAGTCGAGGATCACTTCGCAGCTCGTCAGCCTTATTATCTTGTTCCTGAAGGTCACGCTTTTCCTTAGCAGAAGGCTGTACAGGCTTGCCCTGCTGCTGCCGAACAATGAGGCTGCTATCTCTGCCTGGTCCTCCGTAGGAGTCTGTTTTTTGTTGTTGTCGCTGACATCATCCGGAAGATATCCGGCAGGCCATGAGGCATCATCCTTTAACGGGTCGTCCGAGTAGTCTGCTACATGGAACAGCTCGTGATGTACGGTATTCCTGATGTCATGAGGGGCCAGAAGTGAGAACCTGCCGTAGTTCGCCAGCCCCAGTATCCTTCCGTTCTCGTTCTGCGTGTAGTAGCTGGGACGGATCAGGGTCAGCTCCTTCAGTCCGATGGTGGAGGGAAAAGTTCTTGGATAAATATCAAGACATTCATGTGCGGACCTCAAGTAATAGTACATGATTACCGGACTTATCCTTACAAAGTCCTTCCTCGTCCTGGGGAGGTCCTCGATATATCCGTCGAGATGCTCTATATAGTCCTTATTGAAGTACTCGTTGCAGATGTCGTCAAGAAGAGACAGAAGCTCCTGTTTTTTTTCGGGCAGGAACGCTTCCGCGATATTTGATGCGGTCTCCGGATCGTCCAGGGCATATTTTCTGACATTATAATAAAAGGTGTCCCTGGAATCGTCCGGGGCAAAGAGCATGTGGCAGATCGGGTTCTCGCCGATGATGCTTTTTACCCTGAATTTGTTCACAAGGGCCGGCTCGCCGACGGATATCCCGCTGTTCTTAAAATAAGAAAGGTCACTCGAGATCAGGTCCCTAAGGCTCTCCAGTGATTTCCAGTTCATGTTGTAGTTGTGCAGTATCCCCAGTGAGGTCTCGTTGAACACAGAGAAAAGCACGGGCATAAAACGCCCCTCGCCAAGCAGCCACCCGACCTCCTCCTTTGTCCGGTCAATGAGCGTCCTGTCCGCAAAATCCTTGGCGGCCTCGCTGAAAGCGCCCGTGTCAGACAGGTGGCCGCTGTTGCAGTAGGGAAGGATAAGCGCGTTGTTGCTTACGGCTTCAAGGGTGTCAGCTCTGTCGAGCCTTGAGATATCGGGTCTGACCTGTTCCATTAATGACCTGTCAGCCGCAAGGGCGAGAGGGATATATTTAGCGCATAGATGGTTCTTCTTTAGGCATTCGATGAATGTGTCCCTGTCCGTATCCGAGTATCTCAAGAGCAGGCTCGGTTTTAGGCCTATCATTTCCACGAACAGTCCTCGGTCTTTTGTGTAGTGCCATCCGGCGGCTAAGAGCTCCCATAAGGCCATGTCTTCTACCGGATCGAACACCGGTATCAGAATGTCCTTTTGGGCGTAGTAGCATTTTTTAAGGAAAGCCCTGTCTTTTTTGTCCAATCCTGCAGAAGATATCTCCCTTGAGGTCAGCCGTCCGTCCTTGTTCCTGTCCGCTATACGGAAAATATCTTTCAATCTGTCAGGTCTTATCGGAGTGATTGGCATCAAATATATATCGTTTATCCTCGAAGGGGATTTCACGTGTGCGACTTAGGCATGCAGCATGATCATGGAGCATCTCCGGCCCTGTGCTTTAACCTGCCGTTTATTATCACATGGCTGTCTAGGTAAAGGCGTCCAGTCGTCATGTCTTTGGGCATTAATTGTGAATACATTTCATGCCAGATACTCCCCGGTCTGAAGATGAGTATGTCCAGGTATTTATGGAAAGATTCGGACATAGCCAGCGAAAAATATCCCGATGGAGCTGTTTCGTCAAGAAGGGCCCTGTTGCCGATCGCCATCCTCAGCAATCCGTTATCGCTAAGCATTCCTGAGAGTTGTGACAGTATGGTGCTTCCTTTTTGTCTCCAATCGGAAAGCGGTCCGTACTTGTCAAGGATGAGGTCATACGTGCCATCCTGTATGGGCTCCCGATTAAGGTCGATAATATACTGTGTCCTGATGAAGTCCTTTCTTAATGACCTGAAGAACGGGAACGAGACTCGGTCGTGTTCCTGCAAAGCAAATGCAAGACCCAGCGGTACAGGGCTGGATGAGTCCGAAAAAATATCCAATACGCTTGAAGCTCCGACCTTTTGTTCCGGGTAGAACCTTTCTATTATGGCGAGCGTTTTGTGGTAAGAAAGCGTACTTCTTTCTCCGCTTGCGATATAACCTGTTATCGTGTCCGTCATTTCTTCGGCGGTCATCAATATCTGCATCCTTGGGCTTAGCGGCGTGAGAGAGGCGGTGTCAAGCGATACTTCCCTGCCTTTTTCAGAAGAGATCGAATGGATGTCGGAGAGTGTCTTTCCGGCACCGGGTCCAAGCTCCAATATCTTGATGGAGTCATTATGCTTGAACGCCATTTCAACCAGCGAGCGCTCTGTTTTATCAAGGCTCCTTGTATTGCAGTCATCAAGGACCTTCAGTCGGTGTCCGTCGATATGGGCAAATATGTCCGTATAAGGATACCTGTTCCCAAGAACTATCCTTTGTTGTTCGATCCCGCGCCTTATTCCGGCAGTATACTGTCTGCCTATCCTTCCGAGAGATGTCATACAAATAAAGGCCCTTCCGGGCCCACATATCCTTTATCGCGCTTTATTAGTGAAGATTTCACCAAGTATTGCTATAATTGACTCATGAAATATCAGTCCCTCAGGGGCACCAAGGACATCCTTCCGGACGAGACCCCGGTATGGCAGCTTGTCGAATCCACATTCCATGATATTTGCCAAAAAGCCGGTTTTAAGGAGATCAGGACGCCTGTGATAGAGAGCTCCGATCTGTTTAAAAGAGCTGTAGGAGATAATACCGATATCGTTTCAAAGGAGATGTACGAATTTCCCGATAAAAAGGGCCGGATGATCTGCCTGCGTCCCGAAGGAACGGCAGCTGTCGTAAGGGCATGCATTGAGAATTCGCTGTTCGTCCAGGGCAAAGAGACCCGCCTGTATTACACAGGCCCGATGTTCAGGTACGAAAGACCTCAGGCCGGGAGACAAAGACAGTTCCATCAGCTGGGGATAGAGTGTTTCGGCTCGTCAAAATGGCTTGATGATTATCAGGTCATAGGCATTGCCCTTGAGTTCCTTTCTAAGCTAGGGATCAAGGACATAGGCGTCAAGCTCAACAGCGTAGGCTGCTCAAAATGCAGGCCGGATTACGTAAAGGAGCTTAAGGGTTATCTTGAAAAGCATTCAGGCAGGTTGTGTGAGGATTGCAGGGTAAGGACCGAAAAGAACCCTTTAAGGGTGTTCGACTGCAAGAACGCTCCCTGCAAAGAAGCATTGCAGGAGGCTCCGCGACTCTCCCTTTGCGAAAAGTGCGGCTCTGACCTTGAAGGCATAAAGAAACTGCTTTCGGCATCAGGGTATGAACCGATACTTGACGCAGACCTTGTAAGAGGGTTGGACTACTATACAGGTACGGTGTTTGAGATATTTTCCGGGAAGCTCGGGGCGCAGGATGCCGTTTGCGGCGGGGGAAGGTACGACGACCTTGTTAAGAGCTTTGAGGGGGGCAGCGTTCCTGCTGTCGGTATGGCCATCGGCTTTGAGAGGCTCGTGTCGCTAATACCGGAAGAAGTCAGAGATAAACTGAAGAGAAAGACAGTGTATTACGCATCGCTTGATGAGATGTCCAACAAGATATCGATGGACAGCTGTTCGGTACTTAGGAACGACATTGGTATCAGCCAGAACGTTGCCTATCTCGGAGGAATGTTCTCCGATGCGAAAGCGGGGCTCAAGCACGCGGACAAGATAGGCGCGGACCATGCAGTATTGGTATCTGATAACGGTCGGAACATCAAGATAAGGGACATGAAAAGCGGACATGAAGTTGCCGTTGCAGATGTCGAACAGCTCAATCAAAAATTGAAGGAAATACTTAAATGAAACGTACCAGGAACGCGGGCGAGCTGAGGATATCGGATGTCGACAAAGAGGTGGTAATAAACGGCTGGGTGCACCGCCGCCGCGATCACGGTAACCTTATCTTCATCGATGTCCGCGACAGGTCAGGGCTTGTGCAGGTGGTCCTTGACAGTACTAAAAAAGATATCCACTCCGTTGCGGAAAAGTTCCGCAGCGAGTTCGTCGTTGCCGTAAAGGGTGTCGTTAAGGCAAGATCTGCCGAAGCGGTCAACAAGAATATCCCGACGGGCGAGATAGAGATCATCCCGTCAGAAGTAAGGCTTCTCAACACCGCAAAGACCCCGGCTTTTGAAATTGCGGATGCCACTCAGCCTATCGATGAGAACACCAGGATGAAATACAGGTATCTTGACCTTCGCAAGGACAAGATGAAAGAGAACCTTATACTCCGCCACAAGATGCTGAACGCCGCAAAAGCCCAGCTCGACAGGGAAGGTTTCCTTGAAATTGAGACCCCGATACTGACAAAGAGCACGCCAGAGGGTGCAAGGGACTATCTGGTGCCCTCAAGGGTGAACCCCGGCACTTTTTACGCGCTGCCGCAGTCCCCTCAGCTCTTCAAGCAGATACTTATGGTCGGCGGGCTCGAGAAGTATTATCAGATAGCAAGGTGTTTCAGGGACGAGGACCTCAGGGCCGACAGGCAGCCGGAGTTCACACAGATAGATATCGAGATGTCCTTCATCGACAGGGAGGATATCATCGGACTTATCGAACGGATGGTCAAAGCTATATTTGATGACATTAAGAAGCTTGATCTAAGCATCAAGGTCCCTGACATATCTCTTCCTTTCCCGAGGCTCAGCTGGGACGAGGCAATGAACAGGTTCGGCTCGGACAAGCCGGACACAAGGTTCGGTCTTGAACTGGTGGATATTTCGGAGATAGTTGCAGGTTCCAAGTTCAAGGTATTTGCGGGGCCTGTTGCATCAGGCGGATGCGTCAAATGTATCAATGTCCCCGGCGGAGCTTCTTTCACAAGGAACGAAATTGACGGTCTGGAGCAGCAGGCGAAAGAGCTCGGGGCAAAAGGCCTGGCCTGGATATCGATAGGGGAAGAGATGAAGTCCCCGATAATCAAGTTCCTCTCAAAAGAAGAGCTGGACAATATCCTTGCAAAAGCAGGGTCAAAAAAAGGAGATCTTCTTCTGTTCGCCGCAGATAAGTTCGACAATGCCGTGAATGTCCTCGGCGCATTAAGGCTGACCATAGGGAACAAGATGGGATTGATCGACAGGAGCAAGTTCAACTTCCTCTGGGTCGTGGATTTCCCGCTCTTTGAGTACAGCGAAACAGAAGGCAGATGGGTCTCAAGACATCATCCGTTCACAAGCCCGGCAGGAGACCTGGACAAAGTGGAGGAGAACTTCAAAAACGATCCAGGTTCGATGAAAGCCCTGGCATACGACTTTGTGCTTAACGGCGTTGAACTTGGCGGAGGCAGCGTCAGGATACACAGGGCCGACATCCAGCACAAGATATTCAGCATCCTTGGCATAACCGAGGAGCAGATACGCTCAAGGTTCGGCTTCTTCATTGATGCTCTTGAATACGGCGCGCCTCCTCACGGTGGCATTGCTCTCGGAGTGGACAGGTTCGTTATGCTGGTGGCTGGAGAGGATTCGATCAGGGACGTGATAGCTTTCCCTAAGAACCAGTCGGCGATATGTCCTTTGTCTCAAGCTCCGTCCGAGGTGGACCCCAAGCAGTTGAGGGAGCTCTATATCAAGTCAGCCGTCCAGCCCAAGCAGTGACCTGATCTCGAGAGCTATCTTTTTTGAAGCGCCTGCAGGGCCCATTGCCTCTTTAAGCTCTCTTCCCATCCCGGCAAGACCTTCTTTATCTTTCAGGAGCACGGCTGCAAGGTCGGCTATCTCATCAGGTGTTATCTTCCCTCGCAGTTCCGGTGCCACCATTTTCCAGACCTTTCGGTTCGGAAGGGCCATAAAGCCCACCTTTTTGTTGATGATGTCCACTGCGAGCCGTTTAATAATATGACCGAGATAGGGGATGCTGCCCAGTATGCCGATCACTCCGGTGAAGAGATATTCATCGCTGTTCTGTGTCGGCATAGCGACTATCATCGGTTTTCCCAGAGCTGCTATCTCTGCAGTGTTCGTGCCGGGGATGGTTATGACAAGGTCCGCGGATGTTATCGCCTCATACTGCATGTTCTCTGCAAGAAAGACCCTTGTGCCTGCCTCCGAGACCGCGAATTTCTTCCCGTCCTCTATTACGACCCTGCCGAAAGATCCGAGTACGGATGTGTATCTGTCGGCTTTGTTCCTGTCTATTGATTCTTCTATCCTCAAAAAGTTAGTGTAAGGCGAAAGTCCGAACTGGAACCCGGCATCAGGGACCCTTTCCCTGATAAGGTCTGCCGTCTTCAGGAAATAAGGGGAAAGGAACTTGATGTGGGATTTCCGGCTTCCCGGCATAAAAGTAATGACCGGCCCCGCACTTTCTATGCCTGTTAAGGTGCTCCGCATCTCAGCTGTCGCGGAATCAACCATAAGGTCCCCGACATTGACGGTCTTATTTTCATCAATTCCCTTTTCGTAAGCCTTGTCCTCCATGCGGGAGTCCGGTACGAAGAACCTCTCATAATGATGGCCCCAGGAGACCCTGTCCATTGTATATGCAACTGCGTTATAACCAAGTTTCTTTGATAAAATGACGCCGTTCATGAGGTCCCCGCCAAGATAAAGCACGATGCCTTTCTTATTGAACCTGATGCCTTTTGGAGGGATGTTCTTGAATGCCCACTTTGTGAACTCTTCGGGGAATATGATCTCGTAAACTTCCTTGAAAGAGCGGGCGACCTCGATTTCCCTGCCGCTTGCGAACTGGCAGGGTGTTATGACGAGAATTATCCTGGCTTCAGGAATAGCTTTGCTTATGGCGGAAACACACGGGCGGACAAATGAGTATAGTTCCCCGGGACTGTTCGATGTTATGACTATGTCGACCGGCTGCGTCTCCGGTCTATCGTTCTTATTGTTTTCCAAATCCCAATAACCTCGCCAGCAGAGTGCTTTTTAGCTCGATGGCTTTGCAGGGACACAGCTCATGGCAACAAAAACACATTATACACTTTTTGTGGTCTATCTTGTATTCTTTGCCATTAACGACCGTGATACAGTTGGCAGGGCAGGCATTTGCGCATGTCTGGCAGGCAGTGCAGATATTTGGGGATATAAAAGGGTTGATCCTTATCCGGGATGCGACGGGTTTTACGAGCTTCATCATCCATTTCGGGACCCTTTTGGTCAGAGAATAGAAGCTCTTTGAAAGAGCGAAATCCTTTACGAGCACAGAAGATAATTGCTCGCCGGTGACCCGTATCTGTTCTGTGCGTCCTATGCCTGCGCCGAACTTGTCCGCGAACAGGGTGGTCGGTATGTCAAAAGGCTGATAGCCGACTATCTTTGATGCAACGGCATCAAGGGCGACACCGTCAGAGGAGCCCAGCAGGAGGCCTATCTGTTTGGGCCTTCCCGCGGACGGGCCGTTGCCTTCCATGCCGATCACGCCGTCCATTATGTTCAATACGGGCTTTGTCGCCAGATAGACCTCTACAAGCATCCTTGAAAAGTCGTCCGGGTCCGGGTACTTGAAGTGGAACTGGGATTTGTGGAACCCCGGGACAGTCCCGTACATGTTCTTAACTGCGCCTGTAAAGACAACCATCATATGGTTCTTCAGCTTTGGCAGGTTGATTATCCCGTCGATGCCGTCCAGTTTTGCGACGACAAGTCCCTGCAGTTCTTTAAAGTGGACTGGGGATCTTTCGACCGAGCCTTGTTTGCCAAGTATCATGGTCTTGATGCCGAGCTCTTCAGCAATTCTGCTGAAACCGCATTCGTCAAACAATCTTTTCTCTGAAACCCCGGTATAGCCGGGCGAATCGCCGATCACAGGTGTTGCTCCGGCCCGGATCACCATATTTGCAACGGCCCTTACAAGCTCAGGGTGAGTGGAGACATGTTTGTCGGGAGAGGCGGGCATGAGCGCGTTCACCTTTAACAATATCTTCTGGCCGGGTTTAACGAACTGTTCAATACCTCCGAGGTCATTTATAAGCTTTGAAAGCGAAGCGGATATCTCGTCAGAAGAGTAGGCGGCGCACCTTGAAATGGCGACCTTTGACATCAGTAGCCCAAATGCCGGGCTATCTCTTTGATATCAGCCTTGCATTCGACGGGTTTTGTCCCCATCTTTATGGCCGTGTCCGGATCTTTGAGGCCGTGGCCGGTAAGGACGCATACCACGGAAGAGCCTTTTGGCAGCTCGCCCCCGTATTTCAGTAGCCCCGCTATCGATGCGGCGGATGCCGGCTCGCAGAACACGCCTTCGGTTGATGCTACAAGTTTATAAGCTTCAAGGATCTCATCATCAGATACAGCCCTTATGGAGCCGCCGGAATCTTTTGCTGCTGCTTCAGCGCTTTTCCATGAAGCCGGATTTCCTATTCTTATTGCAGTTGCGATGGTCTCCGGTTTTTCGATAGGGTGGCCTTTGACGATAGGGGCCGAGCCTTCGGCCTGGAAACCGAGCATCTTCGGGAGCTTCTTTGATATGCCGGCGTTCTTGTATTCGTTAAAGCCTTTCCAGTAGGATGTGATATTCCCTGCATTGCCAACGGGGATACAAAGGACATCAGGCGCATCGCCCAGAGTGTCGCAAACTTCAAAAGCTGCGGTCTTCTGTCCCTCTATCCTGAAAGGGTTCACGGAGTTCACGAGCTCAACAGGATACTTATCGCAAAGCTCCCTGACTATCTCAAGCGCTTTATCAAAATTACCGTCAATTGCAAATACTTTTGCCCCGTGCATTATTGCCTGTGCAAGCTTGCCGAGAGCAATTTTTCCGCCCGGGATAACGACTATGCAGTCAAGTCCCGCTTTTGCGCTGTAAGCGGCTGCGGAAGCGGAAGTATTACCTGTAGATGCGCATGCAACGGCTTTAAAGCCCTTTTCGCAGGCTTTGCTGATGGCCATTGTCATTCCGCGGTCCTTGAATGAACCGGTGGGGTTCATGCCGTCGTATTTTAAATAGACTTTAAGCCCCAGCTTATCGCTGAGCCTGCATGCGTACAGAAGGGGAGTGTTCCCTTCGCAAAATGATATTACCGGCGTCTTTTCTGTCACGGGGAGGTACTTGCGGTATTTATCTATCAGGCCTTTGTAGCTCATGGATTTATAATATCACCGCCGAAAAGGGATGGCAATATTAAGCTGAACGCTGTTTTTGTTTCGTCAAAAGAGAAGGTCAGGGTTCCACCGCATTGTTCTGCCAGATATCTTGTCCTGACTATACCAAGCCCGTTCCCAGAGGCTTCGGTGCCATGCAGAGAGAAAGGTTGCCCGTGATCGGCGGGCTGTTCGTGGGGGTCTTTTACAAAAGCTCTTTCGATCCTTTGTAAAGAGTATGGCGATGGAACGCTGTTGTTCGTCACAGTTAACACCAGTTGCTCAGGTTCAAGCTCCCAGATCACTGACACCTCGGTCCTGAATATATTATGTCTGATCTCCCTGCATATGATCTCTTTTGCATCGACCTCATTGATCAACAGCTGTTCAAGAGGTCCGTACTTGCTTGCCAGGGACTCGATGCCTTTGGCCTTGACCGCGTTCTTCGGCATCTCATACATAAAATAATCGACAGCATCGGTTTGCTGTTTGCCGAAGTTCAGATATTTAAGCGCGTCCTGAAAAAGGCGGCTGGCGCTCGAGGTGTCGAAGTCCTCGTATTGTTTTCCGGTGTACCTGATAACGACAGGGTGTTCGTTCAATAATGTGATGGGTTTGACCAAAGGGATGTTCCTGTTGTGCATCTCAATGGCCATTCTGCTGCTCATGGCAGCAGGTTTTCGATAAGTACCGGCAGAAAATGAACTATGGATGCCGCTCATCTCGCCTCGTGATGTTGTTATTGCTTATATCGTTCATGTCGAGCCTGATAGAAAATATGACATATGGGATATTGTCCCTTGTCTCTTCCGACAGAGAAAGTCTTGTTGACAGATGATCGTGGATGTCTGCTTTCGAGTCCTTTAAGCCCATGCCTGCACCGCCGAGAGTTATGTCCAATTCCGCGATCTTACTTGTAAGACCGTAGATCTTAAGCAGATCATGATCGGGAAGTTCCGATAATTGCGACATGCTCATCCTATAAACAATATGCGGAGTGCCGTTCTCTAATAGTTTCGCCTGCATTATCCTGAGCTTCTTGTTATGATTTCCCATGAAGTATCCGTAAACCTTTTCGGAATATCTGTTTTGGATCGCCCATACTCCTCCGCTGCTTCCGCCGTCGTCATATCTGTTCTCCAGGATGATCGCGTCCTTGTCTTCATCCTCTGAATATGCTGAAAGGGCTTTTGACCTTAATAGCGGGAAGTCGATACTGCCTTTGTTTGAAATTGACAGACTTACCGGTCCTGCGGACCCAATAGAAACAGATATGTCCGGCGAACTGTCCTGTTCTTTGGAGAAGTTCTTATAGGCAACAGCTCCGTCGATCGCATTTTTTATGAGCTCGGTGACGAGGGACCTAAGAGATGCTTCGTTGATGCCCTCTAAAGAGACATCAATGGTCGGGTCAAGATCGAAGCTGATGCTTGGCCTGTTTTCAGGAGAGAACCTGTTGATGTATTTATCTGCGATGTCCCGGAAGTCCTGTATCAGCGTTGTTAGTCTTGTTGATGCGATATCATTTTCTGATGAAGTGTCGGTTATGACAAGTTCAGGCAAAAGAGCGGTCAACCTGTGCTGCTTTTCTTTTAAATAGCCAAGAAGTGTGTTCATTGACGCAAGAAACCGATCTCTGAAATCCTCGTTCCTGATAAACAACGATCCGGCTTCCTGCTTTATTGGGCTGTTTTTCCATTTTAAAGCGGAAACTGCCCAGGTCATCAGAGCATTTCTGTCTGAAAAAATGTTTTCGATCAGGTAAATATATTTCTCAAGATGGCCAATAGAGCGTCTGAAAGCGTTCATTGAAGCGCTATCAGCGATATTTGCCATTCCCTCAAAGCCTACATGTAGTAATATATCTCTAATATTTGATGGTGCACTCATTTTGGTTAGCGGTGCTAACAGTGCATTAAGGTATTCTTTGATTCCGACAGTTATTTCTAAGAATAATTTTGCATTTTCTTCAACCGTATGAGGAATACTTGTCGAGCTTGAAAGCCCATGCTTAAGCCTAATGCTGCCTCCCCCCGTTGAGACAATATTTGTTTCATTTTTATGTCCGTCCGGAACTATTTGGCCAGACAAAGTCAGCCTATCATTCTTGAGCACCAGATTGAACCTTGTCCAGCCGGGTACCTGTTCGTCGTAGCTAAGCTGTGCTCCGACCTTTTCGGCCTGTTTCCTGACCATGGCAAGGCTGAACCCGGAACCTTTGCCTTTGGTGTCATACAGAGTATATTCCCTGTTCGCTCTTGAGGCCATGCCGAGGATGTTGAACATATTGGTCTCGCCGATCGACCTGTCGATCTCTGCCCTGAGCATGGGGTGCAGAGGGGTGTTGTTGAGCACGCTGAAAAGCATGGACCCGTGGTCGAAATTCCAATGGAATAGTAAGGTCGTCTCAGCGCAGGCATCATCGATCCGCCTTTTGACCTCCGCGGCCTTGTTCTCAACTCCGACATCCCTTACGAAGGACTCAAATGAGCCGTATCTGTCGAGTATGTTCGACAGGCCTCTGGCCTTCATCCCGTTCACATAGGTCTCGCTCACGAACATGCTGTAGGCGTCGATGATGTCCGTTGAGAAGCCGTTCAGCTCCATAGCTTTTACAAGCCTGCGCCTGAGCGGCTCGAAGTGGGGGCAGGTGAAGGTCTCCTGTTTTAGCTCGACCATGAGGTCATTTCCTGCTCGCGCAAAATGCCTAACAGTCGGATACTTATCGCTGAAATGCAGCAGCCTTTTAGTAATATCCCTGCCGTCGAAAGTGCGGTAGTCGGCGAACCGGTAGGCCTTATTCGTAGCACTTTGTCTTATTCGCAAGGACGACATATACAATAATATCGGAGTAATATGCATGGGATTTCAAATTATTGGATAACGGATGCTATAATTTTATTGTGGCAAAGCTTAAATTATGTGTCCTGATATCAGGCAGAGGGTCGAACCTTCAGGCGATCATCGATGCCATAGAGGCAGGCAAAGTGAACGCCGAAATAGCTGCCGTTATATCCGATGTCCCTTCAGCTTACGGCCTTGAAAGGGCCAGGAAACACGGCATCAGGCCTATCTCCATAGACCGCAAGGCATTCAAAGATAAGAAAGCCTACGAAACGGAACTTCTGAATACTCTCAAAAGTCTGTCTCCCGATCTCATATGCCTGGCAGGTTATATGAGGATAGTAGGCAAGGAGATCATCTCCGCATTTCCCGGTAAGATCATAAATGTTCACCCTGCTCTTCTTCCGTCGTTTCCGGGTCTTCACGGTCAGAAACAGGCACTTGATCATGGGGTCAAGGTCTCGGGGTGCACCGTGCATTTCGTGGATGAGGGGTGTGACACGGGGCCGATAATACTTCAGGCAGCTGTGCCTGTCCTTGATAATGATACTGAAGAGACCCTTTCAATTAGGATACTCGAAGAAGAACATAAACTTTATCCAAAAGCGATACAGTTGATAGTTGAGGGAAGAGTGAAGATCGATGGCAGGGTATCACGAATTAAGTAGATCGCGAATTATTAATAAACCCGAATTTCCAGATAGAAGCCATACAAAAAAACCGGATTCGTGTCATTCGGGTAAATTCGAGTAATTCGTGACTAAGTCCCATTCGAGTAATTCGAGTTATTCGTGATATTCGTGATCAAGGTGTAGCCGTTATCGATGTCGTCGGAGGCGCGGACATCTGCTGCGGAGGGTTGGCTGTCAGCTTGACCGTTGCCGGAAGGCTCGGTCCGCTCACTGTTATGACGGGTGCCTGAGAGCCAGGGGGCAGACTTATCCCCGGCGTTGCCAAAGGAATGGTCAGCACAGGTGTCCCAGGTGTCGGAGTTATTTTAGGGAGAGATTTGCCTTTGACATATTGTCCAAAGAAAGTCCCGAATGAAGAGGTGGCAACTGACGTGCTTGGCCTGTTCGAGCTTGTATAAGAGGCCGGGTTCGGAGCTGTCGGCTTATAGATCGAAGGTATCTTTACCATGTTGTTATTCTCCCCTTTACACTTATATATCGTGTTTAGGGGCACTTTTCTTGCATGCCTGAACGGTAAAAAAGTGATAAAATCGGTTCTGGAGGGTATTAATGAAGAAGCAGAACAACAGGTACGCGCTCATAAGTGTCTACGATAAAACAGGGATAAAACAGTTCGCAAAAGGCCTTTCTAAGGCCGGTTTCAAACTGATAGCAAGCGGAGGGACCGCCAAAGAGCTGAAAAAGGCAGGCCTAAAGGTGGTCGAGGTCTCCAAGATAACCAAATTCCCCGAAATGATGGACGGCAGGGTCAAAACACTGCACCCCAGGATACACGGAGGTCTTCTTGCGCGCAGGGATGACCCCAGCCACATGAAGGTGCTCAAGAAGTTCAAGATGCCTCAAATAGATGTTGTCGTCATCAACCTTTATCCTTTTGAAAAGGTCATTTCAAGGCCTGATTTCACACATGAAGAGGCAATAGAGAACATCGATATCGGAGGTCCCGCCATGGTAAGGGCCGCATCCAAGAATTACGAGCATGTTGCCGTAGTGACAAATCCGCTAAGGTACTCTGATATCCTTGCCGACCTCAAGGCCAACAAAGGCGAGGTCAGCCTTAAGATGAAAGAAACGCTTGTAAGGGAGGCTTTTACCCTCACTGCCAAATATGACGCGGCAATAGCGTCTTATCTCTCTCAGGCAAAGGACGGCGAGAAATTCATTAAGAAGTACCAGATAAACCTAGAAAAGATACAGGACCTCCGCTACGGCGAGAACCCTCACCAGGCGGCGGCCTTCTACAGGATGGACGGAGGCGGCATTGCTGATGCCGTACAGGTCCACGGCAAAGAGCTGTCATACAACAATATCCTTGATATGGAGGCGGCTTTTTCTGTAGCTTCCTATTTTGCCGACCCGACCATTGCGATAGTCAAGCACAACAATCCCTGCGGCGTGTCCAGTTCGAAGCAGCTTGTCGACGCATACAAAAAAGCCTACAAATGTGATACGGTTTCCGCTTACGGAGGTATAGTGGCCTCGAATACGGAGATCGACGAAAAGACGGCTAAAGAGATAGCAAAACTGTTCGTCGAGGTGACCATAGCGCCCGACTATTCGGATAAAGCGCTTTCTGTACTGAAGGAGAAAAAGAACCTCAGGATAATAAAATGTCAGGTGCAGTCTTTCCTTCCGACAAGGGCGGTCGACCTGAAAAAAGTGTCGGGAGGGCTTCTTGTCCAGGAGGCTGACGCGCCTCAGCTCACGATGTCCGATATCAAGGTGGTCACAAAGAGGCAGCCAAGCCTCAAAGAGATGGAAGACCTGTTCTTTGCGTGGGGGGTTGCCAAATATGTGAAGTCAAATGCGATCGTTCTGGTCAAGAACAAGGCGACCATCGGCATCGGTGCCGGCCAGATGAACAGGGTAGGGTCGGCGAATATCGCGACCGGGCAGGCAGGAAAAGCATCCAAAGGCTCCGTCATGGCCTCAGACGGATTCTTCCCGTTCCCTGATACTGTTGAACATGCCAAAAAACATGGTATATCGGCCATTGTTCAACCCGGTGGTTCTGTCAGGGACGCGGAGGTCATCAAAGCGGCTGATAAGGCCAAGATAGCCATGATCTTTACCGGCAGGCGCCATTTCAGGCATTAGAGAACCAAGTCAAAGGTCAAAAGTCAAAAGGCAAAAATTAAAGTAAAAAGTTTGAAGTTCCCGATCAAGACTTAACACCTTTGACTTGCACTTTTGACCTTTGCCCCCTCGCTAAACTCGGGGCAGGCTCTTTGACTTTTGACTTTTCTGCTCTTATAATTCCTCAAAGGAAGGAGTTCCTATGAAAAAAATCGTATTCGCGTTGCTTGCCGTGTTCGTGCTTGGTGCCGCAGCTTCTGCCCAAGGTTCGTCGATCAATATCACTGCCGAGCCGGGGAAGTCGTTCATGTCCGGAAAACTGGCCAACGGGATAACTCTTGGTTATGTAAAATCCGGTTCAAGCGAGGCGGCAGTCGCCAGATGGAGCCCGGACTGGTGGATGGGCAATTTCGGACTGGGTCTTGATATCAATATCCCTATGGGAGATAAGAAACCCACGGATATCGAGACTGTTGTTCTCAGGTTCGCCGAATACAGGACGGACGACTTCGGGGTCAGGTACGGGATCGTCGAGAACTATACGCTCGGCTTCGGTCTTCTTGTTAACAATTACTCATCAGTATCAAGAGGGTCTATAATCCAGTCGAACCAGCAGACAGGCCTTACATTAAGGTACAGGAACGGGATCTACGGACTTCAGGCGATAGGCACCTGGTCCAGATTCTACGGTGTGAGGGTGACCGAACAGGTAGCTCCGCTTCTTACCCTTGGCCAGTACTATGTGACAGATGCCGACGGTGTGAATTTCAAGAAGACCGACGGGACGCAGGTCTCTTACCCCGCCCAGTCAGGGTTCGGTCTTGACGCGAGCGTTCCTCTATCAACGATAGGCGTCGCTTTCCTCGAGTACGCTAAGATCAACAATCACGGAGCCGGCATATCGGCAGGCGTTAACGCCGGATACGACTTCCTGATAGCAAGGGCCCGCATGACAGTTGCCAGAAGATGGCTCGACAGGAACTTCGTGCCGGGTTACTTCAACGAGAACTACGAAACGGACCCTATCAATGTGGCGTCCTACGAGGCGAGCTCAACGGCAAAGGACGGATATTTCGCAAGGCTCGATCTGGATGTGCTCGGCAAGGGTAACGGCTGGGCTATGCTTGAAAGCTATAACGGCAGCAATGCCTCTCTCAAAGCTGAGGCGACCGCCGTGCTTTCGGACGATTACTGGGCAAGCGCAGGGTTCTATCAGCCGAACTTCGTCGATTTCAGGAGCCTGAACGTTGAAGAGGGGGCCATCATAACCGGAAAGGTCGGATACAAGGTCAATCCCTATACCAGTGTCATAGCCAACTACAAAAAAGCCTATGATCCGGTCCAGGGCAGAATAGTCGAGACTCAGTGGTATGAGGTCAGCCTGAATTTCTAAGATATCGTCATCTGAGCCTGACCGGCTCCCTGCCGGTCAGGTCGATGACAGAGGAAGCCTTCCCGATACGGCATTCTCCTCCGTCAAAACAATACCTGATCTTTCCTGGAAAATATTCCGCCGCTTTTTCGGCGGTCAACGCGGGGTCCTGTCCGGATAGATTGGCAGAAGATGCGGCAACAGGCCCGAATTCACGGAGCACGCTTAGAAGGAAATCATTCTCTGGGACCCTTAATCCGACCGTGGGCTTTCCTGCCGTGACCAGATCAGGGATAGTCCCCTTTTTCCTGAGGACAGCGGTCAGAGGACCTGGCCATTCTTTTTTCATGAGATCATAAGCGGAAGGGGACACATCTTCCGCAAGCCTTTCGACCCAGCTGATATCGGGGATCAGCACCTGGAGCGGCTTGCCGCCGTCCCTTATCTTAAGCTCGAATATCTTGCTGACGGCTGCTTTGTTGTTCAGTCCTGCGGCTAGGCCGTAGACCGTTTCGGTGGGCACGATCATCACCTCTCCGTCGGACAGGGCTTTTACTGCGGTTTTTACCGCAATAGCAGGATTTTTAAGGCAGTCGATGATCAGCATCCGGTTTATCTCCTTATGATATAATAACAAAGTTATGAAATTACGTATAGGACTGCTTATGGTTGCGTTGGTCGCGCTATTTGCCGCTTCAGCAAGCGGCTGGGTGAACTCACCTGAGCTGAAAAAAGAGATCGCTGACAAAGAAGCCGCTCTGGCAAAAGACCCAGGATCACCCGAAGCTTTGTTCGATCTGGCCATAACATACGCTTACACCAACAAGATACAGGAAGGGCTCGACGCGCTGAAAAGGTCTGGCGAGCTGTCGGGGGACGTAAAAAAGTTCTCTCTCAAGCTTATTAACAAGCATTTTGCCGAAGTAAAGAAGAATCCCTATGACTGGAGAGCAAGGTTCCGTCTTGCTTTTGCGTACTATTTCGGCGGGTACAAGGAATATTCGATCACCGAGTTCAGGAACATAGCTGTAATAGACCCTAAAAGCCCTTGGCCTCACGGCTACATAGCGATAATA
>CAZHHM010000024.1:0-20920 GCA_964532225.1 uncultured bacterium
GCCGGGCACCCTTGAGCCTACAAGAGTTGAGCTCAGGAGCGACCTGGACAGGACAAAGATGTACGGCGAGATACTGGGCGGCGGCACCTACGGGGTAAGGACCATAGGCTGCAATAACACCTCGAACGACTTCAGCATCGAAGCCAATTTCATCTCTTCTGTTGACCAGATAAACATCACTCCGTGGATCGGGGACCTCATCCTCAGCGCTCCTGACTATGCCGAGATAACCACCGCAAAATCGATGGCGCTCACAAGCGGTTATGCGGCCAAGGTCTTCAGGGTCTGCGTAGGCATGAACGTACTCTCCAACAAATCCGACCTCAAGTACAATCCGGCGCTGGCCACCGACTTTACCAACGCGATGGGAGGAGTAAGGAACGACCTTGCCTCCTCAGGCAAAAAGGTCGGGACAGATGAGCCGTGGTGGTTCTGGATCCAGCCGTGGGTAACAGGCGGCTGCGAACAGGGCGACTTTGACAATATGGGGGGCGACTCTGCGGTCCTTTTCGCCGACCTTAAGACCAAAGGCTATCTTGACGGTGCAGGTTTCGCGACAGCCAAGTTCAACGCGCTTACCGCCGCCGACCAGATGACCGACCTTGACGCACAGTTCGACAAAACTAAGGTCTTCAAGGCGATCACTGACAGGAAAGACAAGAACAACCTGAAAACTCTGGTCAACTACTCCGATTTCATCATCGTAACGATGGACACCGACAATCCCGCTTTCCAGGGCGCGAATGCAGGAGAGTCGGTCCAAAAGATGCTTGACGCCTATTATTACATCAAGAACACGCTTTATCCCGGAAAGGATGCCGTGCTTTCTCTAGTGCTCCCATCAACGGTGACAGCATCCGACGAGACCTATCAGGCAGCATACCTGAACGAGTTCCTCTTTAAAAAGGGCGGGATAGTGGACAACTGGGAGGCCAAGTACTCTCATGATGAACCGTACAAATCCCAGTGGGGAGAGAAAGAGGCCCACAGAGGGCTGTTCGCCGGCGAAACACCTAAGAAAGCCCTTAGCCAGCTTGTCGGAGTGGAGTCTGTCGTTTCCCCTGAAGTGTTCCAGCTCAAGGCGTATCCGAACCCGGTAAAGGATTCGGCAGCCATAAGCTACACCCTTTCTTCGAACGCTTCAAGCGCAAAGATAAGGGTCACCAACGTGCTCGGCCAGACGGTGAGCGAACAGGAAGTCGCAGGGACCCCGGGCGCGCACGTCTCCTCATGGAGCAAAGGCACGCTTCCGGCAGGCATCTACATGATAAGCCTGACGGTTGACGGCAAGGTCGCGAACCAGAAGGTACTGGTCACAAAGTAGTTCTGCAGATCTAAAAAAAGAAGGGTCGCTTCGGCGGCCCTTTTTTATTGGCTAGATGACAGCGGACATGTGCCTGTGTGAATGGCACTCGATGTTAACGGCCACGGGCAGGCTTGCGATATGGCACGGCAGTGTCTCGATGTTCACGGCAAGCGCCGTGGTCTTTCCGCCAAGGCCGGAAGGGCCTATCTTAAGTTTGTTGATCTTTTTGAGAAGTCCCTTTTCAAGCTTTGCGATATCTTTTTTACCTGAACTCGTCCCGACCTTACGGAGAAGCGCTTTCTTTGCCAGCAAGGCACATGTCTCGAAATTTCCTCCGATACCTACCCCGACAATGACCGGCGGACAGGGATTAGGTCCGGCATTTTTCACTGTTTCAAGAACGAACTCTTCGACCCCTTCTTTTCCTTCCGAAGGCTTAAGCATCTTTAGCGCGCTCATGTTCTCCGCGCCGGCGCCTTTTGCGAGCACGGTGATCTCTATCCTGCTGCCTTTGACGATCTCTGTGTGGATGATGGCAGGGGTATTATTGCCGGTATTCTTCCTGTCAAAGGGATCTTTGACGACAGAGGACCTGAGCAGGCCTTCTTTCACGGCTTTTGCGACACCGGAGTTCACCGCCGCGGCAAGGTCTCCCTCTATCCTTACTTCCTGCCCGATCTTGAGGAAAACTATTGCCAGTCCCGTGTCCTGGCAGAGTGGGATGCTGTCTGTTACGGCTATCGCTGCGTTGTCGCAAAGCACTTCAAGGTTCTTTTTTGAAAGGCCCTTCTCTGACCTCAGGCCTTTTTTTATGCCTGCCAGCACGTCTGCGGGAAGGATATAATTGCATGATAAATAAAGTTTGCTGACCGTATCGGATATTATCGAAGCTTTTACTGTTCGCATATCTTTAAGGTGTCCTGTATCACTCTAGCCGACCTGTTAAGGACCTTTTGCTCCTCGTCCGTCAGCTTCAGCTCAAGCACTCCCTCAACGCCGTTGCGCCCGAGCATAACGGGAACCCCGATAAATACGTCCTTGAGGCCGTACTGCCCGGTCAGGTATACGGAGCAGGGATATGTCTTTTTTGAGTCCTTTAGTATGGCCTCGACCATCTGCACCGCAGATGAAGAAGGCGCGTAATAGGCGCTGCCTGTCTTGAGCAGCTTTACTATCTCCGCTCCTCCGTCCCTTGTCCTTGCGATTATCTTTTCAAGGAGCTCTTTTGGCATGACATCGGAAACGGACTGTCCCCTTACCTTTGTCTGGTTCAGTACAGGGACCATGGCATCGCCGTGACCGCCTATCACCATAGCGTCAATTTCTGATGCGGGAACATCGAGAGCTATCGAGAGGAAAGTAGCGAACCTGGACGTGTCAAGTATGCCGGCCATCCCGATCACCCTTTTGCTGTCAAACCCGGTCGCCTTAAACAGCACCTGCGCCATTACGTCCAGCGGGTTCGTAACTATGACAACAATACAGTTGGGAGCGTATTTTTTGATCTGTTCGGCCAGGGACCTGATGATCTGCCCGTTCTTTATGACAAGGTCCTCTCTTGTCATGCCGGGCTTCCTTGCAAGGCCCGCGGTCACGACAACGACATCGGAGCCTTTCATCAGGGAGAAGTCGGTGGTCCCGACAACGGACGACCGGAAGCCTTCCACGGGAGCGGACTGGAGCATATCGAGCGCCTTGCCTTCGGCAAGCCCTTCGACGATGTCTATCAGGACCACATCGGCAAGGTCCTTTTCTACTATCCTTCTTGCGGTCTCCGCGCCTACGTTGCCTGCCCCTAGTACGGTTACTTTTGTCATGCTATTTCAGCTTCCTGATGATGGCATCGGCCATTTCTTTTGTGCCTACGGCTGACGGGTCGTTCCTGTCTGCCTTCATGTCATAGGTCACGTCCTTGCCCTCGGCAATGACATCCGCGACCGCCTTTTCAAGCGACCTCGCAGCCTTTTCCTCTCCTATATACTTGAGCATGAGGACAGCTGAAAGGATCATCGCGCAAGGATTGACCTTGTTCTGGCCTTTGTATTTGGGAGCGCTGCCGTGCGTCGGTTCAAAGAGCGCGCATCCGTCGCCGATATTGGCTCCGGGGGCAACTCCCAGCCCGCCGACAAGACCCGCGCAAAGGTCTGAAAGTATGTCGCCGTAAAGGTTCGGAAGGACCAGCACATCATACAGCTCCGGTTTCTGCACAAGCTGCATGCACATATTATCCACCAGGACTTCCTGATACTCGACCTTGTCCTCGTACTTCTTTGCCACCTCTCTGGCCGCCTGCAGGAAAAGCCCGTCGGTGTATTTCATGATATTGGCCTTTGTAACGGCGCTAACCTTTTTTCTGTTGTTCTCCACGGCATACTTGAAAGCGTGCTCCACTATCCTTTTTGTGCCGGTAACGGATATCGGCTTAATTGAAATGCCGGAATCGGGTCGTATCTTTCTCTTTGAGGCGGATTCTATCTCGGAGATGACCTTTTTCGCTTCCTGGGTCCCCATTTCGAACTCTATACCCGCGTAAAGGTCTTCGGTGTTTTCTCTTACGATGACCAGATCTATGTTCTCATATTTGGACCTTACGCCTTTGTACGATTTGCATGGCCTTACGCAGGCATACAGGTCAAGCTCTTTTCTTAGAGCAACGTTCACACTGCGGAACCCTGTGCCTATAGGCGTGGTGACAGGGCCTTTGATGGCGACCTTATTCTTTCGGATGGATCCTATGACGTTCTGCGGAAGTGGCGTCCCCTCTTTTTCCATGATGTCCACTCCGGCATGGACGACCTCCCATTCGACCTTGATCCCCGTGGCCTCGACACATCGTCTTGTTGCTTCGGCTATCTCCGGACCGGTCCCGTCACCAGGAATGAGCGTAATTTTGTGGGTCAATGAAGTAGTCCTTTCTAACTTCGTGATAGCTAAATTATAGCATTTGAGGAAAATGAATATTATTTGAACTTTGGCATCGATCTTATCGATAATCTTATGGAGGGGCTATGACATCGTTCGCTAAACCGGCCGGGTTCATAAGGAGAGGCATTAATGCCATATCCGGCGCCTGCTTTAACAGGAGGCCCGACAGATTAACTCCCTTTGAGATCAATTCCTATCACTTGAGCAACGGCATTAATGTACATTTTGCCGACCGTGGGGACAGTCCTTTGACCACTGCAGTGGTCAGGATAAATAGTACGGGAATATTGTTCGATCCGCCCGGAAAAGACGGTCTTTCACATATGATCGAACATCTTGTCGCAAGAAAACTGGAAAGATCAACAACGACATTCGACAGCGCTTATACAGCACCTGACCATACGGCATACCGCCTTTTTTCAACTGCGAGAGCTTTTCTTTCTGACATCAGCACTTTTGTCGATGGCATTATCTCCCCTGGTTTTTACGAAAAGTCCCTTCACCGAGAAAGGTCCACGATCGACATGGAAGAAAAGGGTGTATTCAGGTTCGGCTCGAATGAAGAACTGACCCTGCTGCTTGGCAGCAACTTTACAAGGTTATCTGTCGGCAATAGTGATATCAGGGGAGGGTTCACTCTTTCAGATGTAAAGTCCTTCCATAGTTCCTCTTACTCGGGTGACAATATTGAGATATTCATTTCCGGACCTGCCAACCACGGGTCCCTGCTCAGGGTCTTTGAGCGGATACCTTCGAACGGATGCACTGCTGCTCAACCCGCAGCCACGAGGACTCCGATCTGCCTGATAAACTACAGCAGCGGCGGTATATTTTTATTCAGGTCCGCTCCGATCGATGCGACCATCCAGAAATCTACCCTGCTGTCATTTAGCCTCGGAAATAAGTACTACTCTTTCTTAAGGCTAAAAGAGAGGCTGGAGAGGGCTTCGACATATTTATGTGGTGCGTACATCAAGACCGCAGGAGATTCTAATGTTATTTTTTCTTACCTTCAATACAGACAGAACGGCAGCATCAATACTCCTCATAAGTTCGTTTCTCACATGTACGACCAGCTATCAGCGAATTTCCCTGAATACCTTAACAGGATCAACATGAATAAGCAGGCCCATTATTGGGAACTTGCAAGGCTTAAAACTCTTTCCGAACCGTTCCTGTCTCCTGCTGTGATCGGTCTTGATGAGGCGATCAGGTCCACAACAAAAGAAGAACTCGTGAAATATGCCGAAACTGCTTTTATCCCCTCACAAATCGGGGTAAAAGCTTTCACGAACGAAGATGCAGAGATAAGGGATTTTTTCCGGGAAAACGCTCCATGGGGCAGCAATGTGCTGGTAATAGGTCATCCTTGGCAGGATGTTACTGCCCAGTACATCAAATAGACCGCGCTAACAGATCCTCGGCAGTTGTTCGCCTTCGAGCATAGCAAGTATCCTGGTCCCGCCGATGCGGGTCGTAACGGTAACCCCTTTTCGCTTGACGACCTCCCCTATCACAGCGGCGTCCCTGCCCAAAGGATGCTTCTTTATTTTTGCAAGTATCTTATCCGCAGAACCTGCCCTGACTATGGCAATGAACTTGCCTTCGTTGGCAACGTGAAGAGGGTCAAGCCCCAGAAGATTGCATGCCTGGCGGGTCGGCTCTGATATGGGAATGAGCTTTTCGTAAATATTGATGCCTGAATTTGATGAATCCGCTATCTCATTCAGCGCTGAAGCCACTCCGCCTCTTGTGGGGTCCCTAAGGACCCTAACATCTTTGCTGATAAAACCTTTTACAACAGGCCAAAGACAGGCGCAATCGCTCTTGAGCAGTCCTTTGAACCCGAAATCTTCCCTGGCATGCATTATCGCCATCCCGTGGTCGGCGATATTGCCGCTCAGGATCACGATGTCTCCGGGTCTTGCGCCCGAAGAAGAGATAGCCGCGCCTTTCCCTATGCGGCCTATACCGGCGGTATTTATGTAGAGGGTGTTATCGTCGGCAGAATTGATCACCTTTGTATCTCCCGCAACGATCAGAATGCCGTTATTCCTGGCTTCCTTTGCCATTGACGACACGATCTTCTTCAGCCTGTCCAGATGGAACCCTTCTCCGATGATGAACGAAGATGTCATGAAAAGCGGTCTTGCGCCTTTCATGGCCAGGTCGTTTGCCGTACCGCATATTGAAAGCTTCCCGATGTTCCCGCCCGGGAAGAAGAGCGGCTGTACGACGAATGAATCCGTCGTAAAAGCAAGCCCTCTTCCGATATCGGCGCTGTCATCCATCCTGTCGATGAGCCTGTTGCTGAACGCCCTTATAAAAAGGTCTGATATGAGACCGTTCATGGCAGCGCCCCCGCTGCCGTGCGCGAGCCTAATTTGTTCCATATCTGTAATGCGCGCTGCACGCGCCCTCGCTTGATACCATGCACGGACCTACGGGATGTGAAGGCGTGCATGCCTTGCCGAACAATTTGCATTCGACAGGGACCCGGACCCCCTTGATGATCGCACCGCAAAGGCATCCTTTAGGTTCGGGGACATCTTTCCTCTTTAACGAGAACTTTTTGAAAGCGTCGTATTTAACGAACGAGCGTCTGATCCCCAGTCCCGATCCCCTGATCATCCCTATCCCCCTCCAAACCGAATTTACCGGAGCAAATACCGTATAGAGGACCTTTACCGCGTCAGGGTTCCCGCCCTTCTTCACTACTTTGTCGTAATCGATGACAACGCCTTTTTCATTCCGCTCGATCATTTTCAGAAGAGTTCGCACCGACCTTAAGATGTCAGTCCCGTTGAAGCCCGAAATTACTCCCGGCCTGTTGAGTACTTTGTATGGTGAAACGCCTATGATCGCGCTCACATGGCCCGGCAGGATGAACCCGTCGATATTAAGGTCTTTTGCGTTCCCAACCGTCCTTAACACCTCCGGCATGGTCTTGAACAGAGAAAGCACGGAGAAATTCCCGACGCCTTCCCTCTTAGCCTCGATCATTGCGGCCGCTATCGCGGGGGCCGTCGTTTCAAACCCCACGCCGATGAACACGATCTGCTTTGACGGCATTTTTTTTGCGATAGAAACGGCATCATGAGGGCTGTAAACTATCCTGACATCCGCCCCCCTTGCCTTTTCTTCTTCTAAAGAAGAACCTGACCCTGGGACCTTGAGCATGTCGCCGAAAGTGGCCACCACGACATCCTTTTTTCTCGCGAGTTCAACACAAAGGTCAATATCCCCCTGAGAGGTCACGCAGACGGGACAGCCCGGGCCTGAGACGAGAGTGACATTATTGGGAAGTAGCTTCTTAAGACCGGACCTTGCTATTGAAGCTGTGTGCGAGCCGCACACTTCCATAAGTTTGACGCTTGTTTTAAAGCGTTTTAAAAAGTTCGATGGTCTCTTTGGCATATTTCTTGTCCAGTATCTGTATGGCATAGCCGGCATGCACGATCACGTAGTCGCCCTTTTTTGCTTTTGGGACCAGCATTGTCGACACTTCTCTTGTGATGCCTGAAAAATCCACCTTGGCAGAATCTTTTTGGAGGGATATTATCTTACCCGGCAGAGCTAAGCACATCTTTTGCGTACCTTACCTGGCCGAGGGAGATACCGCCGTCATTGGCAGGCACTTTTTCGTTGAAATACACCTCGAGCCTCATCTTTTTGAGCTCTCTGATGACCGATTCGAGAAGCAGCGCGTTCTGGAAGACCCCGCCTGAGAGGCAGACCTTCTTGATCTTTGTCTCCTTGGAGATGATCTTGCATATCCTGCCTGTGGCCTTTCCGATCGTATTATGGAACTTGTATGAGATATTCTCGGGGGACACTCCTGTCTTAAGGTCTTCAAGGATGCCCGTTATTATTTTGGACGTGTCCAGTATAAGATCGTCCGACACCTCAAAATCGTAAGACTTGTAACCTTTGCCCATAGCTATCGATTCAAGCTCTATCGCCGCCTGCCCTTCGTATGTGACCTCGTCACAGACGCCGATGAGAGAGGATACTGCGTCAAAGAACCTGCCCATACTTGAGGTCATCGGGCTCACGGCGTGGTTCTTGTAAAGCTTTTTGAAGACCTCGAGGTCGTTCTTGTGTTTTCTGAAAATATCCGGCTTTTGCTTGAACACCTCATCTTTGATCGCATTGTAGAGATATGAGAACGCCATCCTGAAAGGCTCTTTCTGCGCCGCGTCCCCTCCGATCAGCGGAACATACTGGAGATGCCCTTTTCTGATGAAGGAACCGGGCCTGCCGGCAAAGAACTCTCCGCCCCAAACAGCACCGTCGCTGCCGTGCCCCATTCCGTCAAAGGCAACGCCTATGACATCGTCCTCGATCTTGTGTTCCGCCATTACCGACGCGATATGCGCCTCATGGTGAGGAACAGCTATGTGCCTGACCCCGTGAAGGCTCCTGGCGTATTTCGTGGACAAATACTCGGGATGCGTATCGTAAGCGACCACCTTCGGTTTTACCCTGAAAAGCGATTGATACTTGGTTATCGCGCTCTTGAAGAAATTGAACGTTTCGATATTGTCCAGATCCCCGATATACGGCGATGTTACAGCGACCTTGCCCCTGGTCAAAGTGAACGTGTTCTTAAGGCCTCCGCCGACGCCCAGAAGCTCCGGCATAGTGTCCCCTGAGATCTTTAATGGATCGGGCACATAACCTCTTGACCTGCGGAGCATTATAGATCTGTTCTTTACGACCCTGACGACCGAATCATCGCTCCTGTTCACGATCTTCCTGTCGTGGACAAGGAAATAATCAACTATTCCGCGCAGGTTCTGTATAGCTTTGACCTCGTCCTTTATGATAGGTTCACCGGCCCTGTTGGCCGATGTCATGACAAGAGCAAGGAAATTGTCCTTGAGCAGGAGGAAATGCAGCGGCGAGTTAGGGAGCATGGCGCCGATGTTCTCGTTCTTGGGTGCGACCAGCTCGGAGATCAGTATGCCTTTCCTTTTTTTCAGAAGGACAATAGGCCTGGCATGAGACTGAAGGAGATCGCTCTCGATATCGCTGACCTTGGCGAACGATTTTATCTCTTTCATGCTGTAGGCCATGATGGCAAATGGCTTGAAAGGCCTGGATTTTCTTTTTCTGAGCTCTTCTATGGCGGCATTGTTAGTCGCGTCGACGGCGATCTGGTAACCGCCTATTCCCTTTAATGCGACTATCCTGCCTTCTCTCAGCAGCTGGACAGCTTTGAGTATCGGATCAAGGGTCTCCACCCTTCTGCCGAACTGGTCCATAAGGAATAGATGCGGACCGCAGTCGTCGCAGGCATTGGGCTCAGCATGGAACCTTCTGTTGCCCGGG
This sequence comes from uncultured bacterium, assembly GCA_964532225.1. GTDB lineage: Bacteria > Margulisbacteria > WOR-1 > JAKLHX01 > JAKLHX01 > CAZHHM01. The sequence continues at coordinate 9,566 of CAZHHM010000024.1, forward strand.
TCGGAGTATTCGAATTCGCACAGGCTGCACATGTGGAAGGAGGCCATTGTGGTCTTCACCCTGTCATAGGGCATATCTTTTATGATAGAGAGCCTTGGCCCGCAGTTCGTACAGTTGATGAATGGATACCCGAACCGCCTGTCCTTGGGATTAAAAAGCTCTTTCTCGCATTCTTTGCATGTACCGATGTCGGGAGATATCTGAACTGTCTTTTTGCCACTTTGCGCGGAAGGCATTATCCTGAAGCTCATGTACCCGATCGGAGGAAGGTCCTCAATCTCGACTTTTGTGATCTTTGCCTGGGGAGGCTGCTTCGACTTCATGTGGTTGATGAACTTGTTGATGGCCTGCTCGCTGCCTTCGACCTCGACCGTTACGCCGGCAGGGGTATTGAGGACAACGCCTGTGAGGCCGATCTTTTTCGCAAGATTGTAAACTGTCGGCCTGAAACCGACTCCCTGGACCCTGCCCTTGAAAATTATTCTTTTTCTTGCAACCATATAAAAAACAACCGTTTCAACTTATGTGGGTTTTCCTAAGCTGAACTCGCGAGGCTTTATCTTAGGATATATATATGATATCAAAAAATAGGCTAAAGGTCAATTGGTAATTTTGGCTCTATTTTGCCATATTTATGCGTTTAAAATTGAGCAGCAATGAGTTCATTACCACTGATATTGAGCTCATTCCCATGGCCAAAGCGGCTATCGCCGGGTTCAGCATCAGACCGGTATACGGAAAAAGCATCCCCGCAGCTATCGGGATGCCCACCAGATTATAAACGAACGCCCAGAACAGGTTCGATCTTATCGTGTTCATGGTAAGCCGGCTTACCTCTATAGCTTTTACCGCGCCGAGCAGATCCCCTTTGACAAGGACAATATCAGCGGACTCCATCGCGATATCTGTCCCGGACCCGACGGCGATCCCCACATCCGCCTGCTTAAGGGATGGAGCGTCATTTATGCCGTCTCCCACCATTGCCACCGGACCGGATGTTCTTTGCAGCTCTTTCACGCGCTCAAGCTTTTCTTCCGGAAGAAGCGAGGAATAGTGGTCAGTTATCCCTGCCCTTGCCGCCACTGCCGATGCTGTCCTCTCGTTGTCGCCGGTAAGCATGTACGGTTTGATCTTCCTCTTTTTCAGCAATTCGACCGCTTTTACGGATGTCTCCCTGATCTCATCCGCTACCGAAATGAACCCTTCGGCCTTTCCGTTCCTGGAAACGAAAGCGACCGTCTCTCCGTTCGCCGCTCTTTTTTCCGCTGCCGCCATCAAAGCTGACGTGTCTATGCCAAGCTCGGCCATGAAGCGCTGCGTACCGACAGAGATCTTATCTCCCTCCACCGTTCCGGCTATCCCTTTTCCCGGGTAAGACATGAAATCCCGAACATCGGCCAGCATAACTCCTTTGACACCGGCATATGAAACGACAGCTTCGGACACCGGATGTTCGCTTTTGTTCTCCAGGCTCGCGGTCACTCTGAGGATAGCGTCCTCATTGCTGATATGGGATACGCTCAACTGCCCTTTTGTCAGAGTGCCGGTCTTGTCGAACGCTACAGCCTTTACTTTGCCGGCGGTCTCGAGAGCCCCTGCGTTCTTGATAAGTATGCCGTGCTTTGCGGCCTTCCCGACCCCCACAACGACAGCCAGAGGGGTAGCAAGGCCGAGAGCGCAAGGACAGGATATCACAAGCACCGAGATGAACGAGAGGAATGCAAGGCTGAAAGAATGCACGGGAGACAGGAACATCCAGTATATAAAGGCAGTTGCAGCAACGGCCATTACGAACGGGACGAACACCGCCGAGACCCTGTCGGCAAGATGCTGTACCGGCGCTTTTGATGCCGATGCGCTCACCACAAGCTTGATGATGTTGAACAGAACAGTGTCTTTGCCGACCTTTTCTGCCGTAAAGTTGAACGTCCCTGTCCTGTTCACCGTGCCTGTAATGACCTTCGACCCGGCGGATTTCTCAACAGGCACGCTTTCTCCTGTGATCATGGATTCATCGACGGCGGAATTCCCGGAAATGATGGTCCCGTCCGCAGGGACCCTTTCCCCGGGTCTTATCACCACCGTTTCCCCCGGAACGATGTCCGAAGCCTTCACCGCCACCTCTTTGCCGTCCCTTATGACGGTAGCATCCTCCGGCTGAAGGGCCATAAGCCCTCTGATCGCCGAGGATGTCCTTCTTTTTGACCTCGACTCGAGGTATTTACCCAGAAGGATGAACGAAATAATGAAAGCCCCGGTCTCAAAATATATATCCGGCATTATCCCGACCGAGGTGAAGACCTGCGGATAGGTCATGGAGAAAATGCTGAAAAAGTAAGCGGCACCGGACCCGATAGCGACCAGTGTGTTCATGTCGCTTGAGAAATGACGCAGCTTCTTTATCGCGCCGGATATGAACTGCCATCCGCACCAGAACTGAACTACCGTTGCCAGTATAAAAGGAAAGAACACGAACCCGTTCATCGAGAGCAGGAATATCAGCAGTGACAGGACCATTGAAACGGCCATCTTTTTGCCCGAGGAAGTATCCCCGTCAAGATCAACAGAAGAGGTCACCTTGTACCCGATATCATCAACCGCCTTGCCGATCGGTCCTATCCCCGTCACCGAAGGGTCAAAGGTCACACTTGCCATATTCAGCGGCAGATTGACCGACGCCTGCTTCACGCCTTTGACCGACAGAATGGCCGACTCTACGGCAGAGACACACCCGGCACAGGACATGCCTGAGATCCCTATCTCCGCTATTCGGTCTTTCTGATCTACCATACGACCCCGTTCTGCATCATTTTTATCTTTATCCTCTTGCCCGGAAGAAGCCGTCCCGATCCGTAAGTCGACAGATATGTCCTGGGGATGAACAGCTTGGCCTTTTTGGGGTCTATGCCGAGCTTTGCACATATGCCGGCAATGGTGTCCCCCCGCTGGGTCGTGTAATAGTAATAGCCGTCGGCGAACTTCACGATCTTCTTAAGCACTATCTTCACCGGATATATGACCTCGGATATGACAAAAGTCGCGACCTCGTCCGAAGCTATCTGCACACTGGGGAAATACCCGTTGTACGATCCGCTGCTCTTTGCTATCGCCTGGGCAGCGAGCTGATTGATCTTCTGCATCTCTTTTCTTGAGATCTTTTCCTGGTAAGGATATGTTATCGTCCTTCCAAGCTGGATGGAAGCAACTGCAGTAAGCTTTTTGACCGTTGTCGGGAGCTTTTCCTGCTCGGCTATGGACAGTTTCGGTTTTTTCATAGGGACGGCGATCATGTGCGGTTTTGTCCTGCCCCGGAACGTATCCTCGATGCTCTTTATGACCGCCTCGACATCCGCCTTTGACTGTCCGCCGCTTTGGGCGGAAACGTACATCGAGAACATGATCAGGAAGAATATCATCAGGAAGGTCATCAGGTCGGCAAGGTTAACGGCCCAGGCAGTTCCTCTAAATTCGTCCGCCTCGCCCTCAGCTTCTTCCGCTTCGATATTACGTAGTGCTGACATTATTGCTTTTTGGTCTTGGTCTTGCTGTAGGTATATGCAGAGAGGTTGCGTTCAATGGTTGAAGGCAGCTCTCCGGCCTGGATCATCAGCATGCCTTCAAGGAGCATTTCCTTTGACTGGAGTTCCCTCTCGTTCCTGTACTTGAGCTTACCTGAGACCGGGTTAAGTATGATATAACCGACCAGGATCCCGTAAAGGGAGGCCATAACGGCCATGGCCATGGCGGGACCTACGCTGGTCGGATCGCTCAACTGCTGAAGGACCCTGATAACACCGGCAAGGGTCCCGAAAAGACCGAACACCGGAGCGAACAGCCCTGCGTTCAGGATAGCTTTGGCGATCGTCGCATGCCTTGATTTTGTCTGGAATATCTCTTTTTCCGAGACCTCCTTTATCATATGAGGCTCGATGTTGAGGATCATCATTGAAATTATCTTTGAGAGGAACTGGTCGGGCCACTTCTTTCCTTCATCTTTAAGGGAATACAGGCCCTCTTTTTTTGCTTTTTCGGCAAGCTGCTTGATCAGAGATATGGTCTTTGCGGGGCTGAACGGCGGCTCAAGGAAAAAGGTAAGATAGGTCCTGATTATATCCTTTAGCAGCCATGGAGGTGTATTGATCAGCGCTGCCGCGCCTACACCGCAGCCAACGACAACGAGCGCCTCAAGGTCCCAATAGGCCGTTATGCTACCGGCGGCATGCCCCAGAAAATAAAGCATGTAGCCAAGAGCGGACATCGAGATTATGAGTGTAAAATCCATTTTCCCTGTCTTATCCCCTGTTTATGGTTATTTCGCCGGCCCCTTCAAGCTGCTTGGCTGCGTTGGAGAGCCTCCTCTTCGCCGCTTCAACGACATCATCTGACTGCTTTGGCATCATCTCAAGCCACTCCTTTACCACCCCGGCGGATTCTTCGGGAAGTATCTTCATGAACTTTTCTTTGATGCTTTCATCGGAGGCCTGTATCACCATCGCGATATCCTGTATCTTGGACCTCATCACTACCTTGATGAGCATCTGGTCTTCAAGGGCCATGATATCGGAGAACAGCACCATCTGTGCCCTGATCTTTGTTGACGCTTCGGGATTGCTCTTTTTCAGGGACTCGATGGCCTTTTCTGCTATTGAAGTCGATGAATTATTAAGGATCTTAAGCAGGTCATCGGCGCCTCCTATGCTTCCCTCTATCCTCGATTTGATCTTGTCTTCGAGCGTATCAATGGATTTCCTGTCCAGTTCCCTGTCGGCAACGATATAAGAGAACGTATCGTCGCTCAGCTTATCGGACATGCTTGACAGTATCTTTGCCGACACTTTCGGATCGAGCGAAGAGACAACGTCCGCGACCACCTTGCTGTCCTCTTTTTCAAGGACCTTGATCAGTTTATCGGTCTCAGTTTCGGTTATGAAAGAGAATGGCCTTATAATGACCTTGCCTGAAGCTGCGGCAGCAGCATAAGCTGCCGGAGATACCGACGATTTTTCCTCTCCGCCGCCCGCGGTCGCAGCCTGAGCAGCAAGTGCGCTGGCTATTCCGGCCGAACCGGAGTCCTTTTTATCGCCGCCCTCTTTAAGGGCTTTTACCGCCGTCATGGTCACACCGGACATTCTCCCGGAGAAGAGGAACACCACAACCACGATAGCCGCGAAATAAGCCAGATACTGAAGGATGCCGTCGAGAGTAAGGAAACCAGGACGCCCGCCGCCGGCCGCAGCTGTTCCCAGGGCCTTCATCTGGTTAAGCTCCACCTGCTGTACGGTCACAGTGTCTTTTCGTTCTTTCTTTATGCCCAGCACGACCTCGGCTATCTTTTTCATGGATTCTATCTGGGCCGGCGTCACCTTTTTGTCCACCAGAAGGACGACAGATATCTTTGTTATAAGGTTCTCGGGTATTTCGACCATGCTTTGCACGGTCTTGCTGGTCTGCTGGCTTTGGGGTACCTGGGAAACCTCTGTGTTGGAGGCCAGCCCAGGCATGACCTCGCCTCTGGCAGCCCTCACGGTCCTGACTTCGCTGACACGCGTTTCAAGCTTTTCCGTGGTGGTCTCTTTCCTCTCGGGGTTCAGGAGCACATCGATCACTACTACAAAATTGCCTTCCCCGACTATAGGGATCAGGGATTTAGTAAGACGGTCCTCAAGATGGGCCTCTATTGCGACCTTTTCACTGGCAGGCATATAAGTGGCGGCATTCGTGGCCGCTGTCATAAAAAGCATCAGACATATGATCAAGACCTTTAGCTTTTTCACCTGCCGTTCATCTCCCCTCTTGTAAACGTTGTTTCAGCTCGACAATATATCTTCGTATGTTCTGGTTCTCCGGCTCAAGCTTAGCGGCCTTTTCCCAGGTCTTCAGAGCCGCCCTGTCCATATCTAATAAATAAAATATAGCACCCAGTCTCTTTAACGCAAGTAGGTTCTCGGGTTCTTTTCGTAAAATGTCGTTGCAGATGTCTATCGCTTTCTTGTATTCTGCCAGCGAAAAATACTTTTTCGCCTGTTCAAGGGCTTCGTGCGTCGGATCAACGGTAGCTTCACTGGTCGCCTCGCTGGTAGCATACACAGGCCTGACAACCTGAAGCTGCGCGTGCACAGGCAGCTGGCATGCTGCCAGACCGGCCATCATTATCGCGGACCCGATATACGTTTTTCTCATTGTCCCTTCTTAATACCGTCTATGAATTTCTGTAGCTCTTTATTGTTGGGCTCAAATTTGATCGCCTTGCTCCAGTATTCGAGCGCTTTTCTCTTGTCACCCCTGACGTAATAGATCGAACCGAGCCTCTTAAGAGCGGTCACGTTCTCGGGATCTATTTCAAGGACCTTGTTACATTCATCAATGGCCAGGGCGTATTCACCGAGATAGAAGTAGTTAAGAGCGTTCGCCAGACCCTCTCTTATGGAGAGCTTGGCCTTCTCGGTAATGACCTTTCTGACCTTAGGCTGTTCTTTTTCCCTCTTCTCCGCTTCAGGAGTGGAGTTGCCTATGGCTTTCTCTATTTTGTCCAGCAAGTCCTTTGCGCCTTCATTATCAGGAAGGACGGCCTTGACTATGGTCACGATGTCCATCGCATCCTGCTTTTTGCCTTCCTGCATCTTACGCTCAGCGACCCCGACCCAGGCTTCCATCATGTTGGACACCTGGCGTTCAAGCTTCTCCACTCTCCTGTTCCCTTCGCCCAGAGCTGGGAAGTCGAACGTAAGAGAGATGAACTGCATGGTATTCGTTTTGAGGTTGCTGTCCATGCTGTATGCGTAATCTATGCTGATATTCTCGATCCTGTAGCCGAAACCGAACACCATGCTGCCTGCGCTCTCTCCGGCCCCGTAAGTGCTCATGTCCATCCCGCCCCTTACTGTTATCTCTTTGTTGAACTGCCACTGGGCGCCGAACCTTGTAGCGGCCCCTCCGGAACTTTTACTGACCATATCAGCAAGGATGTCTATACCTCCCAGGCTGTACTTGACGCCCATTACCATGTCGGCATCGGCCTCCTCGGTCGCGCCGTTCTCCCACTTGTAGGATTTGGTCATGAAATTGGTCATCATGAGCGAAAGATTCAGAGGTCCGATCGGATAGATGAAACCAAGGTCAAGGCCAAGCCCGGATACAGAGCCGCCGCTTATCTGCGGGGCTCCTTTGCTGAAATACTTCAGCCTGAAACCGTAGCTGAGATCGTTGATGAACATGTAGCTGGTAGTATTGGCATAGTCGACCACAAGCATGCTGCTGTCATAATTAAAAGTGTTCGTTGATTTTACGCGACCTGTGACCGCGTCAAGGGTAGTGCCGATTATCTCTCCCGATATCTCTTTGGCGAAACCAATTCCCAGTATCCCCATGGGAGTGGGTACCACACCTGTGGCCACGGTGTATATAGCATCATTGTTCATGCCGACGAACATGGTCGTGCCTTCTACGGTCTGCACCTTGGAAATACTGGCAGGGTTGGCCAGAACGGCGTCTCCCACACCGAGCATTGCGCTGTAGGCCCTGCCCATACCTATCTGCTTAGCCGATGCTCCGATCTCGATTATCTCTACGGCCCCGGCAGGGGATATCATGAACAGCTCGGCGAGCACCGCCGCGAGAACGAAGATACTTGCAATATTCCTCACTTTAGTTACCGCTCTTCAGTATCATTACTTTTGACCTGCCGAGGACCTCTCCACCACCGGAAACGAACACGGCCAGATATACGTCATTGCTCAGGTATGTTTCCCCGTCGGGCTTGCCGTCCCAGATAACTTCGTTGTATCCTGCGTGGCCGCCTTCATCGCCTTCGTTTATAGTGATAAGATGCGCGATCTTGCCCACCATGTTTATGAAATATATCTTCAAAGGCGTGTTCCCCGTAAGCGAATAAGCTATCTTGCCGGTTCCCGCGACCGGATCATAAGGGTTAGGGTAGAAAAGCGGGTTGATATCGAACTTTATCTCCGGCCCCAGAACACGCAGTCCCATGGCTGTTTGCGAGTATGTGGAGCCTTCGGCATCATTTACGTTAATAGCCAAAGTATGTGTCCCCTGCGGGATGGCTGTCTTGGCCGTAAAATTGATGATAGTCGCGTCCGTGGTCGGCGTGGATGTGTCATAGGTCCCTATCTGTACACCGTCGACAAGGACCTTACATGTTCCCATGTTCAAACTGATGCTCGGGATAGTAAAAATGAGGCTTGGCCGGACCGATATCACGTCCCCGTCAAGAAGATTTGTCCCGTTGGCCTTAAAATACCTCGGAGTGGTGAACTTTGTGCTCGTCCCTACGGTCGGGGATGCAAGACCTCCCTCCTCAACCGCCTCAACACCGAAATAATAATCTTTCTCGGGTGTAAGCCCGAACACTTCCATGCTCGTCCCGTAGGTCTTTGTAACGCCGATATAGACCGTTGAGTCAGGAGAGAATGTATAGACGTTGTAAAAGACCGTATCGGGAGGGTTCCCGTTCCTTCCCCAGGTAACAGTCATGCTCGTGCTTCCGATAGACTGGATCTTTACCGATGACGGGGGGTTAGGCACGGCCCAGCAGACAGAGGAAATAACGGCCGACATCAACACGGCCGCTACTATACCGTCAAACCACTTACAATGGTTAGAATACTTCATTATCTTCTTAAAATATATATTACAATATAGCGAAGAGCTGAGTCAATGAAAATATCAGTAGTGTTCGTAATACGAGAACTTAAGGAGCATTTTTGAGACGGTCCCGTTGATGGACGAGGTCTTCCAGCCGAGCCATTCACCTGCTGCTATCTCGGTCGTTGTGAACCCGAACCCTTGTTTGGTGTTAGTGACCGTCCAGTCAAGAGTATTTATATTGGCCGGAGAGGCAGCGCTCGTGTTATATTTTTGCATCTGTCCTCTTATGCTCGTACCTCCCGAACACACGGCCTCTACCGTTACGAGAGTGATCTTAGAAGGCGTTCTCCATACAATGAAATCATCCGTGGTCTCGGGCTGGACCAGGGTTATCACGCGGGTCTTTAGCTTTGATGCTACCGCTATCTTGGCACTATCATCCTGAGTATAGACCACCATTTTGTCGCCTGTACTGTCCCAGCCTAGATGCTGATCCCCCAAAGCATCCGCAGCTCTCCCGAGCTTCAGCTTTGTGCCGACCTGCATCTTTTCGACATTCAGTCTGTCATCCACAAAATTAAGCTCAGGGACAGCGCCCATAGCTCCCGCATTATTGTATTGAATATATCTGTCGCTGCCAGAAGCCGAGGCTCCGGATATCGAATCCCATGTCGCTAGCCCCGTAGAGTCAACGGCCTTGAGATACTTGCCTGACCCTGGCTGGCCTCCGGTCACCACTATGTTGCCGTACACCTCAAGGCTCGCTCTCGGGTTCGTTGTCGCAAGCCCGATTTGACGGGAATCGAACTTACCGTAGACAAGTCTGTCGGCTGCCGTATTTGCGATGACCATCCTCTGTGTGGCGGAAGAAGCAAAGGAGGCGCTGTTTCCTATCGCAACACCGTAGCTGTTCCTGTTGGCCCCGGCGCCGAACCCGATGAAAGTATCAGCGTCAAAAGTGCCTGCCGTAGCGCCGCGGCCTACCAGAGTGCTGTTGTTGACATATGTCCCGTCAGTAACGGCCACGTTGCCAGAGCCGGAAGACAGGGAGACCGCGCCTCCGACAGTATACCTGCCGCTGCCGATAATGTTCATTTCGTCTGCCACGTCCAGCTTGTAGCTTGGCGTTGACGTACCAACTCCGACATAGGAGGATGCGTTCCTTGCCATGAGAACGTTATAGTTTGCCGATGCCCCTCCCAGATAAACGTTGGAATTGGCGCCTCCGGCCTCATAGGTCAGATGAGTGGTCCCGGTTATTGAGCCGGTAGTGCTGCCCGTACCTCCGTAAGCCACCGCGACCGTCCCTCCGGCCCATGAAGAGCCCGAAAAAGACTTGTTTGTGATTGTGGTCGTCCCTGCGGGAGCAAGATAATCCGTTCCGGCGGAAGCCGAGGAAACCGAGGCAGTGCCGTTGCCCTTAAGCATACCCGTCAACGATGTTGTCCCTGTCCCACCCTTACTTACTGTGAGCCCTCCGGAGATCCCTGCAACTGATCCGGAAATATTTCCTGATATCTGCGAAGCGTTTATGCTCTTATTGATGAGCGTTTCAGTGCCTCCGGGTGTAAGATAATTCGTCCCTGCAGTTGCCGAAACGATCTGAGACGTACCGTTGCCCCGCAGCAATCCCGACAAAGTTGTTGTCCCTGTGCCGCCAACAGACACTGCAAGCGTAGATGTTATGCTGCCCGCCTTTCCAGAAATATTCCCGGATATCTGAGTCCCGTCAATGTTTTTATTGGTCAGCGTTGATGTGCCAGCCGGCACAAGGTAATCAGTTCCTGCCACAGCGACCTGATAGGCTCCTGTTCCGCTGCCTTTGATAAGCCCGGTAATTGTCGTTGTCGATGTGCCGCCCTTTATCGTGGACAGCATACTTGTGATACCCCCGGCATCAGCTGCAATATCTCCGGTTATCTGACTTGCGTTTATGCTCTTGTTCGTTATTGTCTCCGTTCCTGCAGGTGTAAGATAATCCGTTCCTGCCTGTGCTGACTGAACCTGGTCCGTACCGTTCCCTTTGATCATACCTCCAAGTGTCGTGGTCCCGGTACCGCCATAAAATACTGTGATCGCGGAGCCCCTCCAAGTGCTGCCCGTTCCGACAGTTTTATTTGTTATTACATCTGTGCCTGCCGGGGCGACATAGTTCGTCCCGGACTGGGCAGACTGGACCGCTCCCGTTCCGTTGCCAAGCAGCAATCCTGTAAGGGATGCAGTGCCAGTTCCGCCGTTCGGCACTGAAAGTGTCCCGGATATATTCTGCGCACGCCCTGAAATGTTACCGATTATCTGCGAGCCTGCGATGGACTTATTAGTCAGTGTTTCGGTACCTGCAGGAGTAATGTAGTCCGTTCCTGAAACAGCCGTCACGACACCTGTAGCCCCGGTACCTCTCAAAAGACCGTTCATTGTCGTGGTCCCCGTGCCGCCTTTTGACACAAGCAATGTTCCTGTTATTGCCGCGGAATTCGCATTGATATTTCCTGATATCTGTGAGGCCGCAATGCTTTTGTTGGTCAACGTGGCTGTTCCCGCTGACGTGATATAGTCTGTTCCCGCCGATGCAGCAGCAACAGCTGATACTCCGGCCCCCTTTATGAGACCTGTTACATCATTTGTCCCTATTCCGCCGTACGGGACCGCTATTATTGTCCCTCTCCAAGAGCTTCCTGAGCTTATCATTTTGCTGGTCAGCGTTTCAGTTCCGGCCGGTGTTATGTAGTCGGTCCCCGATACCGCTGT
>CAZHHM010000025.1:0-19980 GCA_964532225.1 uncultured bacterium
CTATACCAGTATCCACTATATTTATCGGCATGCTGCCCTCATGTTATCTGCCTGACCCTGTTCTTCATCTCGCTTACAAGGCCCTCCAGGGTCTTTCTCTCCTCCGATATCTTCGCTCTTATCTTTTCAAGTGCCTTTTCGTGCATATTGATCCTTCGCTCTGTCTTCTTGATATATGACGTTATCTTAACAAGCTTTGCAGAGACCTCTTTTTCTTCCGGTGTCTGGTTCTTTTTAACCATTCAGCACCGTCCCTTCGCCCTGCTCCCCTCCGTATATCGAAAGCTGGTATTCAAGGTTCAGTTTTTCCTCGCTGAACTTTGACAATATCTTCCTGCACTGCTCTATCTGCGTCTGGAGCACCCTCTCTTTAGTGTAGTATCCCTTGAGACCAAGCTTGTCGCATTGTGTGATTATCTGATTACGTATCTCGTTGACTATAGCCGACTGTGTCCTGATATATTTCTTACTCCCTCCGACTATGCTGAGCAGCTCTCCGGTATACTCGTTCTCCTCGAATAGCAGCCTGTTCTTTGATATCGCTCCTTCAGCCGCTTTCTTCTGAATGGTCCTCAGCTCCTCGCTGGTAACGCCCAGCATAGACAGCATCATACCGAAGAAGGCCATTTTCATCTCGGCGAACCTGCCGACCAGAGGATTGTGAGATTTTGACTGGACAAAGAACTTAGTGTACTTGCCGATATAGTCCTCGATCTTGTCCTTGACGTTGATGCCTACCTTGGCCCCGAGAAAAGTGACAAGTTCCGGGGATTTTACCTCTTTGGCGAAGTTCACCGATGTGACATCCACTTCCGTCACCACAGGGGTGGCTTTGAGGTTGATCTGTCCGTTCTTGTTCTCTATAGACCACTTGATCGCGGGAGATACGTCTTTCTGCGGGACCTTGTCCTTCTGTGCCTGAAGCTGTTCCTGCTGGGCAGGAGAGCCGAGCGCCTTCATCTTGGCAAGCATATCCTGCCTTGCCTTGTTCTGAATTATCCTCGCATCCATCGTAACTGAATCGGACATAAATGGTTATACCCCCGTACTATATAAATATCGTATCGAACGGAAGGTTTCTTGCGTATAATAGCATTATTTTGCGGCTTGTTTAGGCCGTTTTTTAAGGGAGTTAGCGTAGGCCGCGTTCTCTTCGGACCTCTTATTCTCTTCGGCCTGGTTCTCTTTGTGCATTGACTGGGTCCTTGATATCATCATTTTGGCCATCTGGTCCTTTAGCTTCTTTTCTCTTTCTTCTTTGACGATCGAATAGTTCTTCATCTCATGTTCGGCCTTTTTCTGCTCCCATTCATCATACTGCCTGTTGTACTGGCTCCTGGCAAAATTATTATCAAAGAACGTCTGAAGCAGGGCCGATGCCAGGCTGTCAACACCCTGCTTGTAAAGGCTGCTCAGCACATAGGCCATCCAGGAATCCCCGTACGGGTTGCCGAAGGTCTCGGAGCCCTGATCATATACCTGGGTCCAGGCTTTCCTGGCCTCATCCCATTTGTAATAAGAGTTCATTTCTACGTTCTTGAGCTTTTTATCGATATCGCCTCCTACAGACTCGTAGAGGTCCTTCATTTTTTTCAGCTTGTTCGCGAACTCATAGTTGTTCAGATCGAACCCGTTGTAATATTCAATGAAATCAGGTCTGAAAGTGAGGGAGTCAAGATCATCCAGGATAAGTTTCCCGGTCGCCCCATAAACTACAAAATATTCGGCATATTCCCTTATGACGGCCTGCGTCCGGTTGTATTTTTCAAGGAGAGCTCTCCCGAACTCCGACATATCGCTGGTATTCGGCGTAGTGTAAAGATATATTATTTTCGCCCCTGCGCCTTCTTTGAAGATCAGCTGCTCCGCCTCAGGGTCTTCGAACAGTTCTTTCCATTTCTGGTCATTCGCGTCATAGCCCGGGATGGCGGAAAGCTGTTCCTTAGTGACATAGTAGACAGGGTCTATGCTCAACGCTCTCAGCGCGTCCATAACGTCACTTTTCTTTATCTTGAAGTCCTCTACCTTCGCGACCCACTGCTTCATGGAAAGGAAATTAAAGGACCGGTGCATCCCCGGCAGCTGAAGGAACGGGAATTTGCTGAAGTCCAGCGCTGTTGCGCCGTCTCCGCCTGAAAGTCCGGGATAGTTGGAGTCGTTGACAGCCGGATAATTGCCCAGTGTATAGCCGTATCCGTTAAGCCCGAAAGCTCCGTTCTGGAATTTTGCCGACTCGTCTTCCTGCGCGAAAAGCTCGTTGAGCATGGAATCTACCGAATTTACGCTCATGTCCTGAGAATATGATATGAGAGTATTCTCAAAATCAGATCCGGAGCAATTGCTGTCTTTGAAGGCCTCAGAGATAGCGTTATATATAGCAGTCTTCTCTTCTACAGTCAGGTCAAATGTACCGATCAGTATCCCATCGATGATAGCGTCGGTCATACCACTGTCTACCATGGCCTTGCTTTCCTTAAGTATCTCGCTAAGCACTGAATTACCGTTATACTTAGAGGCGGCATTGATCTGAGAGGTAAATTCCGCGGTTATCCTTGACTTAAGCTGTGCGTCAGCAATGTTCAGCTCGCTCGTCCCGTCCCATTTAATTGCCCCGTTACCATCGATCACACCTGAGCTGACCAGCATGTCCCAATTAGCGGTTATGTCAGGGTCCACACCTTTCTTTACCTTCTTCAGGTCAAGGTCGCCTGAAAAAGCCAGGAACTTCGCTTCTCCCTGGGCATCGAACTCGCCGGTATATCCGGCATGGAACAAGGCTCTGGCCACCTCGTTCTTATCTGATGGCAGCCATGTCTTTTTGATGGTCATAAAATCGTACTCGGTTATTTCCAGGGCATCTTTTGAGCTTTTGATCTTGCCGGATTGTTCAATGAACCCTGCGCGCTTAAGCCTGTTAAATACCAGGGCCTCCTTTGCACCGTCAGAATCCTCGTCCTTCTTAAGGTTGAGATCGCTCAACAGGACAACACCATCCTGCCGTCCGCTGTCGACCAGCTTGAACCTTTTCAGAAAATCATCTAAAGATACCGTCGTAATGCCTTTTTGTATCAAGCCGTTCACGATAAGATTAATGTTCTTAGAGGCGAGCATTTCCACGGCCTTTTTCGATCTTGCTTCAGTAAATGCCGGACCAAGCGCTTTTTTTATGGCGTCAGAATCAAATGACACCCTCGGCCCGAAAACAATAGCCGCGATCTCATCATCTTTTTTCGCTTCCTTCAGCTGTTCGATCTTAGTCTGCCAGAATGTCGTTTTTATCTTCATGTTCGACAGGATAGAAGAGGAATTCGCCAGAAGGTACGCCTTGACTTCCTGCATATCGCTTGTCTCGTTCAGCGACCCGAGTATGTTGACGTCCTCCATTTTTGAGGCATAGCCCCTGGCGTTGCTGACAACAAAATCCCTGAACCTGACCGCCTTTTTCGCGACCGACTCGTCAACATCGTTCTTGCCGTCGCCGTTGATATCCGCCTTCCCCGTCACGAACACCTTGAGGAAATTGCTTATCTCCGTAAGATTGGCAAAGACAGCGTACATAAGGTTGTAGTTGTAGTTGCCTCCCGACTTGAAAAGCGCGCTCTTGAACATCTGGTCAAAATTCTTCTTCATCTCCTGGTCCATTTTGCCGTCATAGTTCTTGCCCTTGGTCTGAAGGTTATCCATCGAGCCCTGGTACTGTGTGGCAAGCACATATCTGTTGAGCACGGTGGTAAGCTGCCTTACTTTTTCAAGGATGACAACGAGAAGATTGAACGCCATTTTGCCAGTATCAACGTTCATATCCTTGAAAGGGACGTCCTTAGAGAACTCATCGCTTGTCCAGATCTCGAACACGGTCATCGGCTCCCCGGCCTTGTTCTTGAACAGTCCCTTGAACTCACCCGTTTCAAAAGAATCCACAGCTTCCTGAAAAACGTTCTCATAGTCTGCCAGCCAGGGGGCGTCCTTATAGTCGATAGACCCGTCGAGATTAATGTCCTTTACCAAAGCACCCCTGTTCTGGTAATAGTACTGGTCGATATAGTTCAGGGCGCCGTTCTTGGCGATATCGCTCTTGTTGAAGAACTTTCCCGAAGAGAACACAGGCACCGTCTTCCTTGCACCGGAAGACAGGTCTATTCCGCCGTTATTGAGGTCGTCGGTCGAATAAAAGAACTTCTTGCCCGTGTTCTTGGTCTTGGTAGAATTGAAGTCCGTCAGCGAAGTGTCGTACTTGAACATATCGAACCCGCCGGCCACGGCCGGGTTCACACCTTTCATGAAGCTGAAGAGCTCGGTTATCTGCGCCAGGTAGTCCTTTGCGGTCTTAGCGTCCTTTTCGGCTTTATCGGCATCGACATTTTCACCGCCGCCTGTCTTTGACTCGCCGCCGGGATCGCTCATGTCGGTATACTTGACCCCACCGATATAGCTTGAATACTGTTTTGGCAGGAACCCGAACAATACGTTCAGGAAGTTATATTCGTTCTCAAGAAAGGCCTGGGCCTCCGGAGATATCTTGTTGCCTTTGATGGAATCGGAAAAAGCCTTTGCCTTGGGATAAGGTTTAAGTAGAAGTGTTGGCTTCGGGTCGGTGAATTCAAAGTCGGTCATGGCTTTAACCTACCAGGTTATCCAGTGACTTGGGGAAATCCTTTAGCAGGAACTGGGCTATGCCCTGCAGCTGCTGTTCCTGCCTTTGCAGATTGCTTGACACCTGGCTGACGGCAAGCTGGTAGGCTATGCTGTCTGACGGTATATTGGGGTATTGAGGTAGCGGGTCCCCCTTTGCCACTGTGTTAAGCAAGCTGTCATAATTTTTGAACACATCGGTCAGGGCATCCTTAAAGCTGGCCGCCGAATTGGCCCTCTTTGCGGTCACCGGGACGCCTGCGTTCAAGTTTATGTTGTTTATTGAGCTCATTTTGCCCTCTTTAAGCTAGCCAGCCGCCTTTCGGCGGCTGGCGGTAAACTAATTAAGCGATATTCCCAAGCTTCTGCTCTACGTTCTGCTTTTCTTTAGCTGACTTTGTAACCGTTGAAGCTGCAGTCTGGTGCTTATTGGTGGAGTCTGCAATCGCAAGTGAAGCTCCGATATTATCTATATCGAGCTTTTCAGTTTTATTTGTATTTGTATTCGTATAATCTACTTTTTTGTCTACTGCCACCTGAGTTATCAGATCCTCCATTTTTCCATTGATGCTGTTTAATTCCGTAATCGCAGCATTTATTGCGTCACTCATTTCTTCTCACCACCTTTCTTTTATATTTTCGGTCCCTGTCTCATCCCGTCCTACTTATCTATCGGCCCCGGCCACGTGAAACTTGCATATAAAACGTATATACAGCTATATACCTAGCTGTTGGACTTGCGGTCCATGATCCTTTCATACGCGTCTATCCTGCCTATAAGGTCATCAACTGTCACATATTTTTCGGCCTTATTCGACCTAAACACTTCCTTGTCCTTCTTGAGCCCTGATTCTTTGTTATTGTTCCCGCCCATGACAGGAGAGAAGATCTCGCCCATCGTCTTAAAAACGCTGAGAAAACTAACACTGTTAGTTGACTGGCTGTTCTGCGTCTGGGTCTTTTGACCCTGCTGGACATTGGCGGGACTGATATTTGGTTGTACGCCAGTTAACATCTGTGTCTCCTATGCCATCGTATATATGGAGCAGCCCTTCATAGCGCAAGTTATCGCCGCTCCGGCATCCGTATCTTCGCTTTTACCCGGGGCCATAGCAGCCGTCTGCTGCTGAGCCTTGCTCCCGCCGTCAAGCACCCACTGATCGCCCCCTGACTGGACCTTGCCTGAGACCTGTTCGTTTACCTTCATTTATCGCCTTTCGTTGTCAAAGCGCTCCTCATCATCTCGGCAATATCGGTATCGCTCTTTGCCGGAGTGGACAGGTTCAGCTTTTCGTCTCCCTTGAGACTTGTCTTAAGGTCGTCAAGCATCTTGGCAATATCAGTATCCACCTTGCTTATGTTCGCGTTAATTCCCAGCACCATTTTCTTGCCTCTATTTATTAATCGTTGTTATATATTGGGAACTTGCATGGTTTTTAGCAGAATGTTTGATAGTTGGAGAGTTCGAGAGTTGGAAAGTTAGAGAGTTGGAAAGTTAGAGAGTTAGAAAGCTTGAGAGTTGGAGAGTTAAGAGGTAAACACACCTATACTCTCATCTCTATTGCTGAGATCAGCTTCTGCAATATTGCAGCCGTTTTCTTTACGGCCAATAATATCTCGTTAATGGTTTTATCATCAATATATGAAAGCTCATGCGCCAGAACTATATAGCAGTTCACTTCATTCAAGGACCCTTTGGCTGTATATAGGAACCTTAGAAAGTCTTTAGAGGATTTTCGACCGGAACCTTCAGCGATATTTGCAGGAACAGATACTGAGGCTCTTCTTATCTGGGATACTAATCCGAATATTTCAGTCTTAGGGAAAGTGCCTGTTGCTTTATAGATCTTAAGAACCAGTTGATGAGAGAGCTTCCATGCATATATCCGAGTAAAGTCTTGCCCCATGAACTTAAGGGAGCAATTTTCATGCCATTCTATCCAACTATCTAACTATCTAACTTTCCGACTTTCCAAACTGCTTCTAGGGCCCAGCTTGCTTCACTTCGTTCGCAAAGACATTGTGCTAAACCACCCTGTCCGTAACTATCCTGCTCCCGGGCTCGACAACGCTGCCCGGAAGTACCGTGCAGCGGCTGGCGATAACGCTGTCGCGCCCGACGGCCGCCCCGTCCCCGACCCTGTTCCAGCTGGCAATTATGCTTGAGTCGACAGAAACGTTCTTGCCTATGACGGTATGCTCCCAGATAATAGTGTCCTTCACCACGCATCCGTCATGTATAACGCAGTTATCCCCGATCACGACATTTCCTTCGAGTTTCACACTCGGCGCTACCCTGCAGTTACTGCCTATCAATATCTTCTTCTTTGACTGTACCCTGTACCCCGCACCCTGCACCCTTCTCTGTAAACAATCAAAATTCCCCTTCCTGTAATTCGGCACATTCCCGATGTCCATCCAATAGGCCTTCTGCTTCATGCCGTAGAAAGGCAGGCCCTTTTCCACCAGCAAAGGGAATATCTCCTTGCCGAAGTCCTTAAAAGTATCTTTGGGTATGAGCTCAAGGATCTTGGCGTCAAATACGTATACGCCGGTGTTGACAAGGTGGCTGAGCGCTTCCTCCTTTTTGGGCTTTTCCTGGAATGCCATTATCTTGGATGTCTTATCAAGCACTACGACGCCGAACTGCGAAGTATCCTCGACCTCTATAAGGCCAATGGTGGCAAGAGCTTTCTTTTTCCTGTGGAAAGCGACAAGCTTTTTGAGGTCTATGTCCATCAGGACATCGCTGCTGAGGACCACGAACGTACCGCTCTTTATGCCGGCCTTATGCGCCATTTTCCTGACGCCCCCTGCCGTGCCAAGCAGCGTCTCCTCGAATGAATAGCGCATATTCACGCCAAAACCTTTCCCGTTCTTGAAATATCCCTGTATCTGTTCCGGGAAATAATGCAGATTAGCGGTCACATCCTTGAAGCCTGCTCTTTTCAGGAGTTCGATATTCCTCTGCATTATTGGGACGTTGCAGACAGGGACCATAGGTTTGGGGACGGCCAATGTAAGCGGCTCAAGACGGGTCCCGACCCCAGCGGCCATTATAAGGGCTTTCAATGTTTCACCCTATCAGCCTGACGCGTTTTAGATGGCGTCCGCCTTCGAATTTCGTGTGAAGCCACTTGTCCACGATGGCCAGGGCTTTCTTTTTTGAAAGGATGCGCGCGCCCAGGCAAAGTACGTTCGAATCATTATGCATCCGTGACATCTCTGCCGTATAAAGCGATTCGCATACTGCGGCCCTGATCCCCTTTACCTTGTTGGCCGCCATGCTCATGCCGATCCCGCTGCCGCAGACAAGAATGCCTTTTGAGGCCTTGTCCTTGGCGACTAAAGTCGCGACTTTCTTCGCGTATACAGGGTAATCGCACCTGTCCTCAGTGTACGGGCCTGTATCCCTGACAGTATGGCCCTTGTCCATCAGATACTTCTTGATCTGCTCCTTAAGTCCGAACCCGGCATGGTCAGAACCCATATATATCCGCATCATATTCTCCTTGAAAAAATTATACCCCAGACCAACAAAAATCCCAACCTCTTTCGAAGTTGGGACCCTTGTTCAGTATATGAAACTCTTACTCACTTCCCCTCTCTACGAAGTGGAGAGGGGTGGCCGCTAAGGCGGCCGGGGTGAGGATTCTTATATTATCTCCAAATACCTTTCGATCTCCCAAGGAGTGACCTTTATCCTGTAGTCGTCCCATTCGGCGTTCTTCGCGTCGATGAACTTTTGGAAAGTGCTTTCTCCGAGAGCGGCTTTCGCGATAGTTCCGTTCTCCATCTCGTCAAGCGCTTCCTTAAGCGACGAGGTCAGGGTAGAGATATTGTGCTTTTTGAGCTCTTCTTTGCTGAACTCGTAAACGTCCTCCTCGGTAGGGGCGGCAGGCACCAGGCCTTTTTTCACGCCTTCCAGTCCTGCCTTCAGCATGACAGAGAACGCGAGATACGGGTTATTGCTCGGGTCCGGGCAGCGGAGCTCTATCCTTGTGGCTTTTTCCCTTCCCGGAGCTATCCTCGGTATCCTGATAAGGGCAGACCTGTTGATCTGTGCCCAGCATACATATACAGGGGCCTCATAGCCGGGGACCAGCCTCTTGTATGAGTTGACCGAAGGAGAAAGGACTCCGACTATCTCCCTTGCGTACTTCAGCTGTCCTGCGATGAAACCGTAAGCCGTCTTTGAAAGCTTGTACTTGTCCGAGCCGTCATAGAACATATTGTTGCCTTTAAGGTCGAAAAGGCTCTGGTGCGTGTGCATGCCAGATCCGTTAACGCCGAAGATAGGTTTCGGCATCATCGTGGCGTGATAACCGAACTTCTGGGCTATCGCCTTCACCGTGTATTTCAAAGTGATCACGTTATCGGCGGCCGAAAGCGCGTCGCTGTACTGTACAGCTATCTCGTTCTGGCCGGGAGCGACCTCGTGGTGCGACAGCTCTACGGTCATGCCCATACCCTCGAGAGCGAATATCATCTCCCTCCTCACGTCGGAACCGAGGTCAAGAGGAGAATAATCGAAATAGCCGCCTTTGTCCATCGGAATGGTGGTCGGATTCCCTTCCGCGTCCTTCTTGAAAAGGAAGAACTCCACCTCAGGGCCCGTGTTGTAAGTGAACCCCATGGCCTTTGCTTCCTCGATGTTCTTCTTGAGGATGCCTCTCGGGTCGCTTTCATAAGGCTTGCCGTCCGGAGTGTACACATCGCAGATCATCCTGGCCACTTTGTTCTCCTGAGGTTTCCAGGGGATTATCCTCCAGGTCTTCACATCCGGGTGCAGGATCATGTCGCTTTCGCATATCCTTGCAAAGCCTTCGATGGAGGAGCCGTCGAACCAGATGCCTTTGTCAAGGACATCTTCAAGCCTTTCGATAGGTATAGAAACGCTTTTTACTATGCCTAAAAGGTCCGTGAACTGCAGATTGATGAACTTCACCCCGTCAGATTTTGCCTTCAGCAGAACATCCTTCTTCGCCGCGTCTAATGCCATCTCAATTCTCCTTTTCCTGAATTTTTATTCTCGCAAGATAATGATATCACAAAACCTTCAGATACTCGTCAACCGCCTTTGCGGCCTCCCTCCCCTCGTATATGGCCCAAACCACCAGCGACTGGCCTCTTCTGCAGTCCCCGCAGGCAAAGACCCCTTTTTTGGAGGTCATGTAGTTTTCGGCAAGCAGATTGCTTCTGCCGTCTGTCTTAAGTCCCTGGTCTGCCGTCATGGCCTTTTCCGGGCCCAGGAAACCGAGCGCAAGGAAAACCAGGTCCGCTTCTATCTCGAATTCCGTGCCCGGGACCTCTTTCATCACTTTGCAGCCTTTTGCCGGGTCATAAACGAACTCGACCTTCACGCAGTGGAGCTTTTTTACCGAGCCGTCCTCACCCGAGAACTTTTTGGTAAGCACCGAGAAGTCGCGCTTTGCCCCCTCTTCATGGCTTGAGGTGGTCTTGAACAGCATCGGGTACTTGGGCCACGGCATATCCGCCGTCCTGCACACGGGAGGCTGAGGCATCACCTCTATCTGGACGACAGATGACGCCCCCTGCCTGTTGGCAGTACCGACGCAGTCTGAACCGGTGTCCCCGCCGCCAATAACAACGACCTTCCTGCCCTTTGCGTTGATCTGCTCAAGGCCGTGCTTCTCGCCGGAAACGTTCCTGTTGGATATCGTCAGGTATTCCATGGCAAAATGAATTCCGCTGAGCTCCCTGCCTTCTATTGCCAGGTCCCTCGGGTTCCTGGAACCCACTGCTATGACAACGGCATCGAAGTCCTTTTTTAGCTTTTCGATATCACCGGGGCCCACGTGGACACCAGTCTTAAAAGCAACGCCTTCTTTTTTCATTACGGAAAGCCGCCTGTCAATGAACTTTTTCTCAAGTTTGAAATCAGGTATGCCGTAGCGCAGCAGTCCCCCGGCCTTTGTGTCCCTTTCGAACACTGTAACCCTGTGACCTGCCTTGTTAAGCTGGTCGGCCGCTGCCAGCCCCGAAGGACCCGAACCTATCACGGCCACCTTTTTGCCGCTCCTCTTTTTTGGCGGCGACGGCCTGACATACCCTGCCTTGTAAGCGAACTCGATGATGCTCAGCTCGTTCTCCCTTATGGTTACAGGGTCATCGTTTATCCCCAGCACGCATGCGTATTCGCACGGCGCCGGACAGATACGCCCCGTGAACTCGGGGAAATTGTTGGTCGAGGAAAGGTCCTTATACGCTTTTTGCCACTGTCCACGGTAGGAATTGTCGTTCCAGTCGGGAATGAGATTGCCGAGAGGGCAGCCCATGTGGCAGAAAGGGGTGCCGCAGTCCATGCAGCGGGAGGCCTGTGATCTCGCCTCTTCGGCAGTCCTTTCGACCACTACGTCACAGTAGTCCTGCAGGCGCTCGTTCACGGGCCTGTAAGAGCAGGACCTTCTGTTCACCCTCAAGAACCCTTTAGGATCACCCATCGCTCGGCTCCTCTTCCGCTTTGACAGCTTCCATGGCGGCAAGCACGCGCTTGTATTCTTTCGGCATCACCTTCAGGAACTTCCTGGCTTCCCTGTCATAGCGGTCAAGTATCCTTCTGGCATTGTCGCTCCGGGTATGCTTAAGGTGCTTAAGTATCATTTCTCTTACGAAATCCTTGTCCCTTTCGGTCAAAGGCTCGATATCCACCATGCTGGTATTGCATCTTGTTGAGAACTTTCCGTCGATATCGTAAACGAACGCTATCCCGCCTGACATTCCGGCCCCGAAGTTCACTCCCGTCTTCCCGAGAATGATCACCCTGCCTCCGGTCATGTATTCGCAGCCGTGATCGCCGACGCCCTCTACCACTGCGTATGCGCCGGAGTTCCTGATGCAGAACCTCTCGCCTGCCACGCCGCAGATATAGGCATCCCCTGCGGTAGCACCGTAGAAAGTGGTATTCCCGATGATGATATTGCTTTCGGGCTCGAATGTGCTGCCCCTGTTGGGATAGATGACGATCTTTCCTCCCGACAGGCCCTTGCCCACATAGTCATTGGCATCTCCTTCGAGCTCAAGCCTAAGCCCCTTTGCAAGGAAAGCGCCGAAGCTCTGTCCTGCGGTCCCGTTGAGCTTAATGGAGATAGTGTCTTCATCAAGGCCGTCCTCGCCGTGAAGTCTGGAGACCCTTCCGCTGAGCATTGCCCCTACCGTCCTGTCAAAGTTCCTGACGGGAAGCTCAAGACTGAGCTTCTGCCTTTTTGCCACAGCTTCCTCGCATGACCTGAGAAGCTCCGTGTCCATGACCTTTTCAAGGCCGTGGTCCTGCTTCATCGTGCACCTGATCTGTGAGCTGTCAAGGCCTTCCGGCCTGAACAGGACTCTTGAAACATCAAGACCCTTTGATTTCCAGTCCAGCTTTGACCTGTCGAGCTCAAGAAGGTCCGCCCTGCCTATCAGCTCGTCCAGCTTCCTGATGCCCAGACCGGACATTATCGAGCGCAGCTCTTCTGCCACGAAAGTAAGATAGTTCTGGATGTAGTCAGGGCGGCCTTCGAACCTCTTCCTGCAGTTCTCATCCTGTGTCGCAACTCCCACTGAACAGTTGTTCAGGTGGCAGTGCCTCAGCATAACGCAGCCCATAGTAATGAGCAGCCCTGTGCTGAACCCGTACTCTTCCGCTCCAAGCATGGCAGCTATCGCCACATCCCTGCCCGTACGCATCTGTCCGTCCGTCTGCAGCCTTACCCTGCTCCTGAGATCGTTAAGGACCAGCGTCTGATGCGTTTCCGACAGCCCCAGCTCCCAGGGCAGGCCGGCATGCTTGATAGAGCTTATCGGGGACGCTCCCGTCCCTCCGTCACCGCCCGAAATGAGTATCATGTCGGCGTGGCCTTTGGCAACCCCTGCCGCGATGGTCCCCACGCCTATCTCCGAGACAAGCTTTACGCTGACCCTTGCCTCAGGGTTCGCGTTCTTAAGGTCGAATATCAGCTGTGCCAGGTCCTCGATGGAATAGATGTCATGGTGAGGCGGCGGCGAGATAAGGGTCACGCCCGGAGTCGAATACCTGATCTCGGCTATCTTTTTGTCCACTTTGTGGCCGGGAAGCTGGCCTCCTTCACCGGGCTTTGCCCCCTGGGCCATTTTTATCTGCAGTTCGTCCGCATTGACCAGATAGTTGCTTGTGACGCCGAACCTGCCGGATGCCACCTGTTTTATGGCGCTCCTTACGCTGTCACCGTTGGCAAGAGGGATGAAGCGCTTCGGGTCCTCACCGCCTTCTCCGCTGTTGCTCTTGCCTTTGAGCCTGTTCATGGCAATGGCAAGGGTTTCATGTGCTTCTTTGCTTATCGAGCCGAAGCTCATCGCGCCTGAAACGAACCGTTTCACGATCTCGGAAGCCGGTTCTACCTCGTCAACCGGCACCGGCTCTCCCGCATTCTTTATCTTCAGGGCACCTCTTATGGTAGTGAGATATCCGTCCTGCTCGTTTATGAGTTTGGCGAATTCCGCATATCTTTGAGCATCGTTCTTCCTTGCAGCCTGCTGTAGGAGGTGTATCGTATCAGGGTTCCAAAGATGCGTTTCCCCTCCCCTTCTCCACTGATAAAGCCCTCCGACATCAAGCCCGCCGCCGTCAGTACCGCTGAAAGCGTCGGAATGTCTTTGGATGGTCTCCTTTTCGATAGTATCAAGCGTTATACCGCCTATCCTTGAAGGAGTTCCGGGGAAGTATCTGTCGATCACTTTGCCGTCCACTCCCAGGGCCTCGAATATCTGCGCGCCTTTATAGCTCTGGAGCGTAGATATGCCCATTTTTGAAAGTATCTTAAGCAGAGCCTTCTCGACAGCCTTGATATAGTTCTTCAAGGCGTCCTTTTCGCTTACTGCGAGCTCTTTTTCTTCAGAGAGCGCCCTGATGGACGAGAATGCCGCGTAAGGGTTGATGCAGTCCGCCCCGTAACCGAACAGCAGGGCAAAATGCATTACTTCTCTCGGTTCGCCGCTCTCGAGCACGATGCCTATCTGCGTCCTTTGCATCTTCCGGACAAGATGGCTGTGGACGGCGGATACGGCAAGAAGAGCAGGAAGCGCAGCATGCGCTTTGTCCACGCCCCGGTCGCTGAGCACTATGAAAGTATAGCCGTTCCTGATGGCAGCGCTTGATTCAGCGCATATCCTTTTCAGGGCTGACGAGAATGCTCCTTTTTTTCCGGGGGCGAACAGGGTCGATATGGTCCTTGTCCTGAACTTTTTGGCGGAGATGCTCTTTATCCTCAGCAGGTCATCGTCGGTAAGCACTGGATGGTCTACCTTAAGCCTTGACGCGTGCTCGGGCGTCTGGCTGAGTATGTTCTTTTGAGGGCCGATAAAAGCCGAAAGCGACATAACGAGCTCTTCCCTGATGGGATCTATCGGAGGGTTCGTCACCTGTGCGAAAAGCTGCTTAAAGTAATCGTAAAGCAGTCTCGGCTTTTTTGAGAACATCGCGAGCGGATTATGGTTGCCCATGGAACCGGTCGGCTCCTGCCCCTTTTCGGCCATAGGCTTAAGGATGATCTTCAGGTCCTCTTTTGAGTAGCCGAAAGACCTTTGAACGCTCAGAAGGTCTGAGTCTTTTTCTTTCTGTCTGTTCCCCGGCAGTTTCAGTCCGGACAGTGAGACCGAATTCTCCTCGACCCACTTTCCGTACGGCGCGGCCTGGGAGAAACTGTCCTTTATCTCTTCGTCCTCGATGACCCTTCCTTCTGCGGTATCTATAAGGAAGACCTTGCCGGGAAGAAGCCTTCCGTTCTGCTTGATGTTCTCCGGAAGCACATCTATCACGCCGACCTCGCTGGCCAGGACCGCCTTACCGTCCTTAGTGATCACATAGCGGCAGGGACGCAGACCGTTGCGGTCAAGCAGTCCGCCTATGAACCGTCCGTCAGTGAAAGCAATGGCCGCAGGCCCGTCCCACGGCTCCATGAGACAAGAATGGTATTCGTAAAAATCCCTGTGGGCCTGTTTTATCTGGCTGTTCTGCTGCCAGGCAATGGGGACAAGCATCATCATGGCATGAGCTATGTGCCTGCCCGAAAGTACGAGCAGCTCAAGAGCGTTATCGAGCATGGCGCTGTCCGACCCGCCCGGGACCATAACGGGCAGAAGCTTTTTTATGTCCCTTCCGAACACTTCGGAACTAAGCAGAGATTCCCTTGCGTGCATCCAGTTGATGTTGCCTCTTAGAGTGTTTATCTCCCCGTTATGGGCAAGATACCTGAACGGCTGGGCCAGGTCCCATGTGGGAAAAGTGTTCGTGCTGTACCTTGAATGGACAAGAGCCAGGGAGGATACTATCCGCTTGTCTGACAGGTCCTTGAAGAAAGGCTTGACCTGCGACGGGGTGAGCAGCCCTTTGTAGCTGAGGGTCGCCGATGAAAGCGAAGGGATATAGAAAAAGCTTTTCTGCCTGATCGATGAAGCCCTTACCTTGTTCTCTGCGACCCTTCTGATGACATATAGTTTCCGCTCGAACTCTGCGCCCGCGCTTGTCCCCGCGCCTTTGCCTATGAATATGTGCCTGATGACCGGCTCGGCTTCTTTTGCGCCTTTGCCTATGCCGGTATTATCAAGAGGCACGTCCCTCCATCCCAGGAATACCTGCTTTTCGGCGGTGATCGCCTTGATAAAAAGGTCCTCGCAGAAAAGCCTGTCCCTCTTGTCCTTTGGCAGGAAAACAAGTCCTACCGCGAAATCGCCTTTTTTGGGGAGGTTGATCCTCAGCCTGATCGATTCGTCGGAAAAGAACTCATGCGGCATCTGTATCGTGATCCCGGCCCCGTCCCCGGTAAGAGGGTCCGCGCCGGTAGCTCCCCTGTGGCTCAGCCTTTCAAGTATCTCTATACCCTTTTCGACGGTGTCGTGGTCCCTTTTGCCGTTAATATTGCATATAAAACCCACGCCGCAGCTGTCATGCTCGAAAGAGCTGTCGTATAGGCCGAAGGTCTTTGGTATATCGTTATAGTTCATTTTTCCCTATATAAAAAAAAAGCGTTTCCCCAACTCTTCAATGAGTCAAGAAAACGTTGTATCACCTGAACCTTAATAAGACCATTTTAATCCTTTTATTTTGCGGGGTCAAGCAAGCGTAACGCTATACAGGGTAGTCGAGATTAAGGCATCCGAGGCACAACGGATCGCCTTTTACGGAGATCGCTTTGACAAGACCGTCCATGCTCAGGTATCCGAGCGAATCAGCACCCAGATACTGGCGTATCTTCTCCACCTTCATATTCGCCGCTATGAGCTGTTTCTTGGTGGCCGTATCTATGCCGTAATTGCAAGTGCCGATTATCGGGGGGCTGGCAACCCGCATATGCACTTTTTTGGCCCCTGCCTCTTTGAGCAGCTTCACAATCTGGCGGCTGGTGGTACCGCGGACTATTGAATCATCGACAAGTACGATATCTTTACCGGCTATGACCTGTTTGATAGGATTGAGCTTAAGTTTAACGCCAAGCTCTCTTATGTCCTGGGTCGGCTGGATGAAAGTACGGCCTACATATCTGTTCTTTATAAGCACATCGCTGAAAGGTATCTTTGATTTGGAAGCAAAACCTATGGCGGCAGGGGTACCGCTGTCAGGCACCGGAATAACGTAATCGGCAATGACAGGATGCTCCTTGGCAAGCAGCCTTCCCATGTCAACCCTTGCGTGATAGAGGTTGCGGCCGTTCATCTCGCTGTCGGGCCTGGCAAAGTAGATGTACTCAAAAACACAGAGAGAGCTTTTCTTGCCTTTGGCCCACAGTTCTCCCTTAATGCCTTTCTTGCTTATAGTGACGATCTCGCCGGGGCGAACTTCTCTTACCAGCTTTGCGCCCAGGATATCAAGCCCGCATGTTTCTGACGATATGACATGGCATTTGTCAAAATGCCCTATCACGAGAGGCCTGATCCCGTTAGGGTCCCTGACGGCTATCAGCTTGTCATGGGTCATGATGCCTATCGAATAGGCGCCCCTTACTTTTTTTAAAGTGGTCTTAAGTGCTGACATCAGGTCCTTTTGCTTGGAGAACCCTATCAGCGCGGCTATCACCTCGCTGTCGCTGTTGCCCTTGAAGGCATAGCCCTTTTTCTTTAGCATTTTACGCAGGTCCGGCATGTTCGTGAGGTTGCCGTTGTGCGCAAGAGCAATGGTCCCGTAAGGAGTGTTCTCGATTATAGGCTGGGCATTGCATATGACGGAGGAGCCGGTGGTCGAATATCTGGTGTGCCCCAGGCCGATGTAGCCCTTTAATCCGGCGAACGTCTCTTCTTTTGAGAAAACGACGGGGACCAGGCCCATGCCGATATAAGAATTGAATGTATTGTTCTGGGAAGTGACTATGCCCGCGCTTTCCTGCCCCCTGTGCTGTAAAGCGTAAAGGCCGTAGTAGATGTATTTGGCGACATCCTTCTTCTCGCTGGAGAACACGCCGAAAACACCGCATTCCTCATGCATTTTATCGTCGTGAAAGCCGTCTTCCGTTATTTGCAGTACGCCCTTGTGGTTCGAGAGATCCGCGGATATGGGGAACACGTATTTATTTTACTTTGGACTTGAGGTAATTGTCAATTGAGACGGCAGCTTTCTTGCCGGCGCCCATGGCAAGGATAACGGTCGCCGCTCCGGTAACGATGTCTCCTCCGGCAAAAACACCGGGGATCGAGGTCTCAAGTGTTTCCTCGTTAACAATGATACCGCCCCATTTTTCCTTTTTTATGGCAGGCGAGGCATTGGTAAGCAGCGGGTTCGGGCTCTGCCCTATCGAAACGATGACGCTGTCGCACTCTACTGTGTACTCAGAGCCCTTGATCGGGATGAACTTGCGCCTTCCGCTCTCGTCAGGCTCGCCGAGCTCCATCCTGATGCAGTCCATAGACTTGACCCAGCCGGAGCCGTTGTCGTTGACCTTGACCGGGGCGCTCAGGAACTCGAACTTGATGCCTTCTTCAAAAGCGTTCTCTACCTCTTCTATCCTGGCAGGCATCTCCTGCCGGGACCTTCTGTAGACCACTGTGACCTCGGCGCCAAGCCTAAGCGAGCATCTGGCAGCGTCCATGGCAACGTTACCGCCGCCGATGACAGCGACCCTTTTTCCCACTTTTACAGGCGTCATGTATCCCGGGAATTTATAGGCCTTCAGGAGATTGACCCTGGTCAGGAATTCGTTTGCAGAGTACACCCCGTTAAGGTTTTCCCCGGGAACTCCCATGAACTTAGGAAGCCCCGCACCCGCACCGATAAACACTGACTCATACCCCTGTTCGAAAAGCTCTTCAATGGTGGCTATGCTGCCTATGACCATGTTGACCTTAAGGTCAACTCCCAATGACCTGATGTACTCCACTTCTTTCTGAACGATGGCTTTAGGAAGACGGAACTCTGGTATGCCGTACATCAACACTCCGCCTGCAGTATGAAGGGATTCGAATAATGTGACAGAATATCCCATTCTGGCAAGGTCTGCAGCGCATGTAAGACCGGCAGGACCGGCGCCTACAACGGCAATCCTCACCCCGGTGCCCGCTTTTGCGGTCACCTGCCCCTCTCCTTTTTTAAAGGTGAGGGGTGAGGGGTGAGGATTGCCGTGATCAGCCGCATATCTTTCAAGGTACCCTATCGAAATAGCCTTGCCCTTTTTACCTAATATACATACTTTCTCGCACTGGTCCTCCTGAGGGCACACCCTTCCGCATACGGCCGGAAGATTGTTCTTTTCTTTTATCTTGGATAGCGCGGCTTTAGGATCATCCTCGGTAATGTGCTTTATGAAAGCAGGGATATCGATATTGACCGGACAGCCGCCCACGCAAAGCGGCTTTTTGCACTGGATACATCTCTTAGCTTCGGCCATTGCCTGCTCTTTGGAGTACCCAAAAGAGACCTCGCTAAAGTTCCTGGCTCTTTCTTTCGGGTCCTGCAGTCTTGGTTTTTCGCTCATTATTTGCACCTGCAATTAGGGTTCTCGTCAGAACAGTGTTTCTTTGTAAATTCCGCAACGGCAGCTTTTTCTTCTTCAAGGAAGGTCTTCTGCCTGCTCATAAGTTCTTTGAAATCGACCTCATGCCCGTCGAACTCGGGGCCGTCCACGCAGGCGAACTTGATCTTGCCGCCCACCGTTACCCTGCAGACACCGCACATCCCCGTGGCGTCAAGCATGATAGGGTTCAGACTGACAAGGGTCTTGATGCCGTGTTCTTTTGTAAGCTCTGAGACAACTTTCATCATGATCGTTGGTCCTACAGCCGATACAAGGTCGACTTTTTCCCGGGCTATGATCTCTTTTAACGCATCGGTCACAAGGCCTTTTTTGCCGGCGGAACCATCGTCGGTCATGATACGCAGTTCGTCGCTGACCGACTTAAGCTCGTTCTCGAATAAAATAAGGTCCTTGTTGCGGCCGCCTATGATCGAGATGACCTTGTTACCTGCCTTTTTGTACGCTTCAGCGACCGGGTATACTTCCGGGGTCCCTACACCGCCTCCGATACAGACGACAGTACCGAACTTTTCGATATCAGCCGCCTTGCCAAGAGGGCCGGTAAGGTCGAGTATGTCATCGCCCCGGGACAGGCAGGAAAGATGTTTTGTCGAGGCTCCAGCCTCCTGGAAGATTATGGTTATAGTGCCTTTTGCAGGGTCCTTCTTAGCTATGGTAAGAGGGATCCTCTCCCCCTCTTCATCTATCCTGAGAACGATGAACTGTCCCGGCCTTGCCTTGGCAGCTATCATCGGCGCTTCAACTTCGATAAGGTTGATCTTGGGTGCGATATTTTCTTTGAGAAGGACCTTCGGCATTACTTGTTCATTTCTTTCGAGATTATTATAGCATCTGCTATCTCGCGCATGGATTTCCTTCTGTCCATGCTCTGCTTCTGGATCATCCTGTATGCATCCTCTTCCCCGACCCCGATAAGCTTCATCAGTATACCCTTTGCCTTTTCGACTATCTTCCTTGTCTCAAGCTTCTCTTCGATCTCGGCGTTCTCCTTCATCAAGGTCGTGTTCTGAATGGCAACGGCAGCCTGGTTCGCGACAGAGCTCAGCAGCGCTATTTCGCTCTTGTTGAATTCGTGCACATGGTCCTTATAGCTGTTAAGGACACCTATTACTTTGCCTTTCGCGATAAGAGGGACCGACAGAAGAGAGAAAAGGTTCTCTCTTTTCGCCAGCTGGGGGAAATTGTATTTCGGGTCTTCCTGAACGTTCCTTATGACTATAGGTTTCCTGTCCTTTACCACCCTGCCGCTCACGCTCTCTCCGATCTTAACGTTGGGCTTGTTAAGGTATTCTTTGCTGAGGCTCTGTGTCGCCCGGAGGACAAGCTCGCCCTTTTCCTTATCAAGGAGCAT
>CAZHHM010000026.1:0-9403 GCA_964532225.1 uncultured bacterium
CATCACTTCCTCGCCGTCAAAGATCATATGCCTGAAATCACCTTCCGACCTGAGGCTGAGCAGTTTCAGAAGACCAGGGCCCTGTGCGAACCTGTAGTTGTTCTTTACCCTTGGAACAACAAGGAAGCCTATCTTCCTGACATAGGCGACCTTGTCCGGATCGATGCCTACGCCGAGATTGATGAGGTCTTCTTCGTCATCGGCTATCTCGATCGTGTCCTTTGCGATCTTTCTGACCCTGGACGGACCAAGTGTCGATGAGAGCTCCCTTAGTATGCGTTTCTGCAGCTCCTGATCGCCGGTCACCGCATAGCTGAAGTTCGGGTTCGGGCGAGAGTTCCTGAGCGCTGTCTTCACGAAAGAGCGGCTCTTGATCTTTGCCTTATTGTTGAGCTTGCCGCTGGAAGGAGTGGCTTTGCTGATCTTGTAGAGCGTGTCCTGCTCATATCCTGTTATCCATGCCAGCCTGCCCTCGAGCTCTAGGCTTTCGAGAGTGTCCTCATTGACGGCTATCGTTGTTATCCCGGCTTCCTTAAGCTTGCTGAAGATGATGTCTTTGCTGATCCCGTCGCGTAGAGATATCTTTCTTACATCGTCGAGGTCAAATACGAGTTCGACCGAAGGGGTCGTCGATTCGATGCTGATGCGCTTGTACGCGGCAGCAAGGCTTACGAGGACCGAAAGAAGAAGCAAAGCCCATAACAGCAGCTTTACGTATTTGTTGTCCATATGGTGCCGCTAGCCTACTTTCGGCAGATCTTTTAAAGCCTCTGTCACGAGATGTCCCGGATATTCATAATCCTCCATTTTGCCTGTGATGAAGCCTTCGTAAGAAGTAAGATCAAAATGCCCGTGACCGCTAAGATTGAATACGATGCACTTGTCCTCGTTCTTCCTTGCTTCGTCGATCGCCGCTTTGATGGCGTGCGCGCTTTCCGGGGCAGGAAGTATCCCCTCGCATTTTGAGAAAAGCACCGCGGACTCAAAAACGGCTTTCTGCGGGGTGGCTACGGCTTCGATAAGTCCTTTTTTCTTAAGCAGACTTATGATCGGCGCCATTCCGTGATATCTAAGACCGCCTGCATGTATGCCGGGAGGCATGAACCCGTGCCCGAGAGTGTACATCTTTTCAAGAGGTGCCAGCTTTGCCGTGTCGCCGTAATCGTATTCGTAAACCCCTTTAGTGAGCGTCGGGCACGCGGTCGGCTCTACGGCTATCATCTTTATGTCCTGCCCTTTCAGTTTTTCGGGCATGAACGGCTGAACGAAGCCTCCGAAATTACTGCCCCCTCCGACACAGCCGATAAGAACATCCGGCTTTTCTCCGGCCATTGCGAGCTGTTTCTTGGTCTCAAGACCAATGACGGACTGGTGCAAAAGCACATGGTTAAGTACACTTCCCAGGGAATATCTTGTATCCTCATGGGTCGCGGCATCCTCCACTGCTTCGGAGATCGCAAGCCCAAGGCTCCCGGGATTGTTAGGGTCCATTGAGAGCGCGTGTTTCCCTGCATGGGTAAGGGATGAGGGGGAAGCGTGAACATCAGCGCCCCACACATGCATAAGAAGCTTCCTGTATGGTTTCTGGTGGTAGCTCACTTTGACCATATAAACGGTACATTTAAGTCCGAAAAGCTGGCAGGCGAAAGCAAGAGATGATCCCCACTGCCCAGCTCCGGTCTCGGTGGCGATACGCCTGACGCCCTCTTTCATATTGTAGTAGACCTGCGCTATGGCCGTGTTCAGCTTGTGCGAACCGGCGGCGCTCACGCTCTCGTTCTTGAAGTATATCCTTGACCTTGTCTTAAGGGCTTTTTCAAGGTTCACGGCCCTTACGAGAGGTGTCGGCCTCCAGATACGATAGATGTTGCGGACCTCGTCAGGTATCTCGACCCATTTGTCCCCAGTCATTTCCTGCTCGATCAAAGACATAGGGAAAAGCGGAGCCAGATCGGAAGGCACAAGGGGCTTGCCCGTGCCGGGATGGAGCGGCGGAGGAAGCTCTCCCGGGAATTCGGCCAATACGTTATACCACTTGTCTGGTATGTCGGAAAGCGGGAGAGTTATCCTGTCAGAATCACTTGCCATGGGCATCTCCTTTCATGGGCTCTGCCATTGTTTTTAGTATCTTGCTGCCGCCTTTGTTGCACTCTGCGAATATCTCGATCTCGTCAGACGGCTTCAGGCCCGGCATAAAATAGTGGGCTTTCTGTTCGTTCCCGTTCTGCAAAGGAAAGAACTGCTCTATGACCTTCTTGCCGTTCACTTTTACGACCACCTCATATATGTAATGGGCGGACGGGTCCCTGACGGGATGGACTATATCGACGGTCAGCATGTCCCCTTTTAACTGGGAAGATACGGATGTCGGAGGATGTGCAAAGGACATTGAGGCAAGAACGAAGATGAAAGCCGCGGATAACATGTATTTATGCATTGATCTTCTCCTTTAAAAAGTATTCTATCACGGAATTATTTTCTTCGACTTCCCTTAAGAAAAGCACTAATGAACCCGTCTATATCGCCGTCGATCACCTTTTGTACATTACCGGTCTCATATGAAGTGCGGTGATCCTTGACCAGCTGATACGGCGCGAACACGTAGGACCTTATCTGGCTCCCCCATGCGATCTGTTTCTGCTCTCCGCGCAGGTCGTCGATCTTCTGCTTGTGTTCCTGCTCCAGCCTGTCCTTGAGCCTGGACATAAGCAGTTTCATGGCATTCTCTCTGTTCCTGTGCTGCGACTTGTCCGTCTGGCAGGCGGCAACTATCCCAGTAGGAAGATGGGTTATCCTGACGGCGGTCTCAACTTTCTGTACGTTCTGTCCTCCCGGTCCGCTAGACCTGAAAGTGTCGACCCTAAGGTCCTCTGGCCTGATGTCCACAGAGAGGTCTTCGTCCGTCTCGGGGATGACCTCTACAGCAGCGAAAGAGGTGTGCCTTTTGCCGTCGGCGTTGAACGGGGACATCCTGACCAGGCGGTGTATGCCGTTCTCCGATTTTAGGTGCCCGTAAGCATACGGCCCGCGGACAAAGATGACCGCGCTCTTTATGCCTGCCTGCTCCCCGTAGGACACGTCGGCAATATCCGCTTTGAGCTCTTTCTCTTCAGCCCATCTCGAATACATCCTCAGCAGTATCTGTGCCCAGTCCTGAGCGTCCGTCCCGCCGGCGCCGGCATTTATCGAAAGGATGGCGTTCGACTGGTCGTGCTCTCCTCCAAGAAGAGTGGACATCTCGATCTTGTCCACCTTTTGCCTTAGAGAAGCAAGCTCCTCCCTGATCTGCGTCTCGATCGACGGGTCAGCTTCGTCCATGGAGATGTCGACCAGCGAAGACAGCTCTTCGGATTCTTTTTTTAGTGAAGTAAAGGCCCCTATCCTGTCGTTCAGCATCTTAAGGTCCTGCATGACCTTTTGCGCTTTTTGTGGATCGTTCCATAGACCGTTGTCCTGGGATGCCTTTTCAAGCTTGGCCTGTTGTTCGAGCAGAGAGCCGATATTGATATGCGCGGTAAGCTCGTCTATGGTCTTTTGGAGAGCAGATATCTCGCTCTTGACGTCATTAAGCATTTCCTGCCTCTTTTTGCATGCAGCATTTCTTGTATTTTTTCCCGGAGCCGCACGGACAAGGATCGTTCCTTCCTGTCTTTTCGCCCGTGACGACAGGGGCCTGTGATGAAGCGTTCTCCGGAGCGCCGTAGGTGAGAGACTTTATCTTATGGACGACGGGCTCGATCTCTTCTCTTATCGGCTGGAGCCTGAATATCAGATTAATGATCTCTTTTCTTGCGTTCCTCATCATTTCCTGGAACATCCCGAAGGCTTCCACTTTGTACTCGATGAGCGGGTCCTTCTGTCCGTAGGCGCGCAGACCTATGCCCTCGCGCAGCGCGTCCATGCCGTGCAGCTGGTCGATCCAGCCGTCATCCATGACCTTAAGCATAACGAAGCGGGTAAGCTCGGTCATGCTTTCGGCCCCGAGCTCTTCTTTTCTTGCCATGTAAGCTTTGCGGATAGTTGTTGTAATTGAATCAGCGATGTCCTGCTGGCTTGTCAGGTCCTTTAATGAAGAAAGGTCTTTTACCGGGCAGGTCTCGGTGATAAGAGAAATAAGACCGTCGATATCCCACTCTGAAGGTTTTACCTTCGGGTCGGTGAAATCACCGACGGCGTCCTTGGCGAAATTGTCGATCGTCTCCATCGCGCGCCCTTCGATATCGCTCCCTTCAAGTGTCCTTCTGCGCAGCGCGTATATGGCTTCCCTCTGCTTGTTCATTACATCGTCATATTCGAGAATCTGTTTTCTTATCGAGAAGTGGTACTGTTCCACCTTCTTCTGAGCGTTCTCAAGCGCCCTTGTGACAAGATTGTGCTCTATCGGCGTGCCTTCTTCCATGCCAAGGCGCTCCATCATGCCTTTTATCCTGTCTGACCCGAACAGCCGCATAAGGTCATCTTCGAGCGAGACATAGAACCTGGATGAACCCGGGTCCCCCTGCCTTCCGCTCCTGCCCCTCAGCTGATTGTCTATCCTTCTTGACTCGTGTCTTTCCGATCCGATGATGTGCAGGCCTCCCAGCTCCACTACGCCCTCGCCGAGAACGATATCGGTGCCTCTGCCTGCCATGTTAGTCGCAATGGTGACGGCGTTCTTCTGTCCCGCCTTGGCGATTATCTCTGCCTCTTTCTCGTGGTATTTCGCGTTCAGTACATGGTGAGAAACACCTTTGCGCTTAAGAAGCCCTGACAGTATTTCCGAGTTCTCTATGGATATCGTGCCGACAAGCACGGGCTGGCCTTTCTTGTGCAGCTCGATCACTTCATCGACGATCGCGTTGAACTTTTCTCTCTTCGATTTGTAAATGACATCGGAATGGTCTTTTCTTACCATCGTCCTGTGGGTCGGGACCTCAACGACCTCCATGCTGTATATCTTTACGAACTCACCTTCTTCTGTGAGAGCGGTACCTGTCATGCCTGAGAGCTTCTTGTAGAGCCTGAAATAGTTCTGGAAAGTGATCGTGGCAAGCGTCTGGCTTTCCGAGCGAATGGTGACGCGTTCTTTTGCCTCTATCGCCTGATGGAGCCCTTCACTGTACCTTCTGCCTATCATCAGCCTTCCCGTGAACTCGTCGACGATTATGATCTCTCCGTCCTTGACCACATAATCGATATCCCTTTTGAAGAGATGATGGGCCCTGAGGGATGAGACCAGGCTGTGCGCCAGGTCCATGTTCTCAACGTCGTAAAGGCTCTTTAGCCCGAGCATGGTCTCAAGCTTCTTTATGCCGTTCTCCGTAAGGATAGCGTTCTTCGTCTTTTCATCGGTCGTAAAGTCCTCGGTCTTCTGAAGCTTTCTGGCGGCATTATCGGCCCTAGTGTATATGCTGATGTCGTCGTCGACCATACCGGAAATGATGAGAGGCGTCCTTGCCTCGTCAATAAGGATGCTGTCCACCTCGTCAACGATCGCGTAGTTCAGCTCTCTCTGGACGCACTGGTCGGGCGTTGATGCCATGTTGTCCCTGAGATAGTCGAACCCGAACTCGTTGTTCGTTCCGTAAGTGATGTCGCAGTTGTATGCATGCCTTCTTTCCGCGAAATCCATATTCGTAAGGATCACGCCTACTGAAAGCCCAAGGAAGTTGTAGATCGGCCCCATCCAGCCCATGTCCCTCTTGGCAAGGTAGTCGTTCACGGTTACAAGATGGCAGCCCTTACCGGTAAGAGCGTTCAGGTACATGGGCAGAGTTGCAACAAGCGTTTTTCCCTCCCCTGTCCTCATTTCGGAGATCTTACCCTGATGGAGCACGATGCCGCCGAGGAGCTGAACATCAAAATGCCTGAGCCCTATGGTCCTTACCGAGGCCTCCCTGACAACAGCGAATGCCTCGGGAAGAAGGTCGTCAAGGGTCTCTCCCTCGGAAAGCCTTTTTCGGAATTCATCTGTCTTGGCGGCCAGCTGGGCATCAGAGAGCTGTTTTATGGAAGGTTCGAACGAATTGATCTGCTCTACTATCGAGTATAGATGCTTTATCTTGCTCTCGGATGTTACCCCGAGCAGGTTAGCGAGCAGCTTTAGGATCATTCAGCCCTCAGTTCTGTTCTCGGTCTCCGGAAGTTCAGCCATGGTCTCGTTCAGCATGTGCTTGGCCTTTGCGCTTTCCCTGCGTTTTTCGTGTATCATCTTGTCCTTGAACTTCTTTATCTGCTGATCAAGCTTGTCGATTATCAGGTCGATTGACGAATACATGTCGGCAGTGGCCTCCTCGGCATGCAGTTTGGCACCGGACAGCAGTACGTTTACCTTAGCTATCTGGCTTTTAGCTTCCTCCCTGATCTTGTCGACTTCAAGCTCTATGTCGATCTTGATGATGTTCCCGAAGAAATGCTCGACCTTGTTCAGCTTTTTGACGGCGTAGTCCTTAAGGGCCTGGGTCAGTTCGGTTCCTTTTGCGCTAACGTTTATTTGCATCTTATCCTCCGATAAATGGATTATATCATACCAGTTTAGCTCTCGATAGGCACAGGACCTTCACTCTTGTCGCGCCGCTGAGGAGGAGCTCGTGCGAGCATGCCGATGTGGTCGCCCCGGTCGTATAGATGTCATCTACAAGGATGACCGACCCTCCCGGCACGCGGCCGGAACTGAAGGCCTTTTTCACGTTCTCTGCCCTCCTTTCTTTTGACAGTCCGAACTGGCGCTGGGTATCCTTCTTTCTTAAGAGACAGTGTGACACAGGTATGCCAGATATCTCTGAAAGCCGGTACGCAATGATGTCTGACTGATTGAACCCTCTTTCCCTCAGTCGTTTAGGGTGAAGAGGCACGGGAACGATCAGGTCGGCGTGAGGGATATGTCCTTTCATAAGCAGACGGTCGGCCAATTCCGTGCAAAGCCGCTTGTCCCGCCCGTATTTGATCCTTTTGAACGCTTTACGGACCGGTCCCGTATAATATGAGAAAGTGATGACCCCGTGCTCTAATGAGACACTTACCGTTATCCCCTTCGAGCAGTTTCCGCATATCTTTGCCGGTGAAAGAATGCCGCAGATCCCGCATTTTCCTGGAAAGATCATGTCGAACAGCCAATTGAGCGCCCTGATGAGCATGGCAGATCTACAGCAAATTACCCGCCGTTAATCCTTGCTATTCAATTATTCATTATGATATATTTATGCCATGACTGACTGGGCTGAAATAGTAGAGCTGCTCGAACAGGGCGAAGGCCAGTCGCTCGAGTTCGAGAAAGGCATCCCTTCCCCCGACGACATAGCAAGGGAGCTCGTCGCGTTCTCTAATTCTGACGGCGGGCGGCTGATACTCGGCATAGACGATAAGAACAAGCATCTCCTCGGCATAGAAGCTGACGAAAATTTCTCCACCTGGGTGATAAGCATCGGACAGACCAAGTGCATGCCCAAGGTCACGCCTGCCGTTGAGATGATAAACAAAGGCGGAAAGAAGATCGCCGTCATCAATATCCATGAGGGGGACGAGAAACCGTACAAGACGGACGATATCTGCTATATACGCGACGATTCCGTTTCAAGGCCCGCTAAAGAGCGCGAGGAGCAGGAGATCACCAGCCCTTGGTCCGGGCACGGGCTCAACAAGAGGCAAAAAAGGGCCCTGGACTTCATCACAGAGCATGGCAGCATAACTAACAAGGATTACAGGGAGATGTTCTCTATATCACACAAGACCTCTCATCTTGAGCTTACAATGATGTGCGATAAAGGCCTTCTTATCTGCCAGGGGGCAGGAAGGTCGACGAAATATATATCGGCCGCGCCTTCAGCTTAATATCTCACCTTCGGGCCCATACCGGTCTTTTTTTGCAGTGAATTGAGCATTATGCTGCCGCGTTTTATCGTGAACTCGCCGTACTTGTTGTTTATCTCGTCCATGGCATACAGCGACAGCTTGGTGTTCTCTTCCTTTTCTATCATGCTTATCTGAGGGACCCTTTTACGGAGGGTGGATATAGCCACGCCCAGCAGCCTTACGGGGAGACCGTAGTCAAGCATGCTCTTGCAGTGTCTGAATATTATGAACCCGTCATCCACATATTCCTTAAGGTCTTTCTGCTGTCCGTAACCGGAGAAGTCGGACCTTCTTACGAAGAGCCGCACTACCCTGCCCTCATAGCCTTCTTTCCTTGTGCGTCTCCCTACC
Source organism: uncultured bacterium (assembly GCA_964532225.1). GTDB lineage: Bacteria > Margulisbacteria > WOR-1 > JAKLHX01 > JAKLHX01 > CAZHHM01. The sequence continues at coordinate 8,182 of CAZHHM010000026.1, forward strand.
TGTTCGCTGAGGTTCAGAAGATAGCTGTCTATTGTCCTGGGGTCTGTCTCGTCCCTTGGCATTGTATATGAATGGCTGATCGACTTCGCGTCCTCCGTGTTCTTTGACGGATCTACAGGGCTGTTGTCCGTTCCTTTGCCCATATTTGAAAGATGGATGCCTCCGACAAGCCCGAACCTTTCGATCAGGTTTGACCTTGGATACCCTGCAAGGTCCCCGCAGGTGTATATCCCCAGCCGGTTCAGGTATTTTTTCAGCTTGCGCCCTATGCCGCAGAGCTCTTCAACGGGCATGAACTCAAGCACAAGAGGGATCTCTCTCTCTGTTATCACGGTGAGTCCGTCCGGCTTCTTCATCTCGCTGGCGAGCTTTGCCATGAGCTTGTTCGTGCTTATGCCGACGGAACAGGTCAGCCCGAAGCGTTCCCTGATCCTTCTTTTAAGTTCTTTTGCTATGGCGAGGCTTCCTCCGAACTTGTCCTGTGTCAGGGTCACATCGAGAAAACATTCGTCTATGGAAAATATCTCTACAAGGTCAGTGTATTCCCTGACGATATTTATTATTTCCCTTGAAGTGTGCAGATATTTGTCGAAGTTCCCGGGGACCACGATGAGCTGCGGGCATATCTTCAGGGCCTCCCAGGTCGGCATGGCGGTCTTGACCCCGAGGGCCCTTGCTTCATATGAACAGGTCGCGATCACCGTCCTTTTGCCTATCCCTCCCCCTACCGCGACGGGCTTGCCCCTCAGCTCCGGCCTTGATGCCTGTTCGACCGACGCGAAGTACGCGTTCATGTCGAGGTGAATTATGCTTCTGTCCTTTTGAGGTCCCATCTCATTTCCTTGTCATCGAAAACTATCTCATGGGTGTTGTCGGAGCCGTCGCTCACCGAGAAATGATAAAGTTTTGAATCGCCTTCTTTGGAGTTCCATTCATAGTTGATCTTTTTGACGGTGTATTTCCTTCCGTCCAGGATGAACCAGACGGGTTTTAGCTTGCGCTTCTCGAATATGGTAGCTACTTTTATGGTGCACATGTTACTTAAGTTAAAAGGCAAAAGTCAAAGGTCAAAAGTTTAAGGCAAAGGTAAGAAGTTCCGGACAGGGAGCAGGGGCTTTAGCCTCGGGCATATCCTTCCCGACACTAAAGTGCCGGCTCTTATGTCTGATTCCACAACTTAAAACCTATCACTTTAACTTTTGCCTTTTGACCTTTGACTTTT
>CAZHHM010000026.1:9503-18983 GCA_964532225.1 uncultured bacterium
ATTCCACAACTTAAAACCTATCACTTTAACTTTTGCCTTTTGACCTTTGACTTTTAACTTTCCCTCTTCTCCCATCTCATTTCCTTGTCATCGAAAACTATCTCATGGGTGTTGTCGGAGCCGTCGCTCACCGAGAAATGATAAAGTTTTGAATCGCCTTCTTTGGAGTTCCATTCATAGTTGATCTTTTTGACGGTGTATTTCCTTCCGTCCAGGATGAACCAGACGGGTTTTAGCTTGCGCTTCTCGAATATGGTAGCTACTTTTATGGTGCACATGTTACTTAAGTTAAAAGGCAAAAGTCAAAGGTCAAAAGTTTAAGGCAAAGGTAAGAAGTTCCGGACAGGGAGCAGGGGCTTTAGCCTCGGGCATATCCTTCCCGACACTAAAGTGCCGGCTCTTATGTCTGATTCCACAACTTAAAACCTATCACTTTAACTTTTGCCTTTTGACCTTTGACTTTTGACTTTCTGCTCAATACTTCCTTATCAGCCCCATCACCTTCCCGACCAGCCTGAAATCCTTGTTCACCTTGATAGGCGCATAGTTGCTGTTGTACGGCTGGAGGATAATGTGGTCTTTTCTTTTGAAATATTTTTTGACGGTGGCGCTGTCGTCTATCATGGCAACTACTATATCCCCGTTGTTGGCCTCGTACTGCGGCTTTACGATTATGAGGTCGCCTTCGTTTATGCCTGCCTCTATCATGCTGTCGCCTTTTACCCTCAGGATGAAGCCGTCCCTTGCGTTCTTGGCAAAGTCCCAGGCAATGGGAATGGTCTCTTCGATGTTCTCGACTGCAAGTATAGGCGTTCCTGCAGCCACCTGACCGAGAAGGGGAAGGCTTACGGTCTTCTGCCTGCCGAGTATCTCAATGCTCCTTGCATTGGAGCTGCGGCTTATATAGCCCTTTTCTTCAAGGGTCTTGAGATGCTGATGTATGGCTTTGGTGGACCTGATCTTAAACTCGGAACAAAGCTCCCTTATAGACGGGGCAAATCCCCTCTCCTCCACGAATTCGGCTATCCGGTCGAATATCTGCTTCTGGCGGTCGGTAAGCTCTTTCATTGTTGATGCCCTCCTTTTCTGTTGCAGGTTGCAAGTTTGAGGTTGCAGGTTCCGGACACGTATAACTTGAAACCTGCAACTTGCAACTCTTGTTTTGAGTATAGTAAACATTTGTTTACATGTCAAGCCACGGTGATATTTTACTGAAATCCCAAAAAAAATATGCCGATAAGCATCTGTCCGATGAAATGGTTCGAAAGGAGATAGACATGGGATCAGTCTCTGGAACGAATAGAATGATAAAGCCTAGAGTAGCCGTGACGATAGACCCATCAATTCGCGATATCGGGACCCTCAGCCGGTTATACTATAGAACCGTGGCCGGCAGATTATTCCCTTCCTCCCTGCGTCCTTGTTCCTCACAGTTGATCGATATTATGAATGATCGTAATGGCTCGCGTTCATACAAATATTCCTTGAAGATAACATTTGATGAAGTGCAGGCAAACGCCTATGTGGGCAGGGACCGTGTTTATAATTTGCCGGGTTCAATTCTCTCTTTTATGGATGAAGTGAAAATGGCAGGAGTAAAAGAACTTGAAATAATGCCAGGGACAACAAAAAAGGAGCTCAAGTCGTCTTTAAGGGCCATCTTGTCAAGAGAAACGGATGGCTTGTCCGAATGGATGGGTAAGCGCAATAATATTATGTCGGTCGTGGGACAGGAAGGACAATAAGCTCCTACCCTATCTTATGCACCTTGAGCAGGTTTGTCGTGCCCGGCACTCCTATCGGCACTCCGGCCGTGATGACGACCAGGTCGCCTTTGCTGAGAAGCCTCTGTGAAAGGACCGCTTCCTGGGCCTTAAGTATCATTTCGTCCGTGTTAACGAACTTGTCCATCTTTATCGGCTGCACGCCCCAGTAAAGTGATACCCTCCTGGCCGCTTTCTCCGAAGTGACGCAGGCAAATATCGGAGAGGTCGGTCTCCATTTTGAAGCCATAAGAGCGGTCGAGCCCGATGTGGTGAACGAGATTATCGCTTTGCATCCGATATCCTCGCAGATATGGTAGGCCGAATGTGATACGGCAAGGGCGATGCTCTGCTTTATGTCGGATTTCTCGAGGTTGCTTATGATCTTGCCCTCTTCCTCTACTTTGTTGATGATCTTTGCCATCATCTCCACTGCTTTGACCGGGTACATGCCGGCTGCGGTCTCTTCCGAAAGCATAAGCGCGTCCGCGCCGTCGATGATAGCATTAGCCACATCAGTGGTCTCCGCCCTTGTTGGAATGGGGCTGCTTATCATGGATTCGAGCATCTGGCTTGCCACGATGACAGGCTTTCCTGCTTTCGCGCTCCTTCTGATTATTTCTTTCTGGATCATAGGCACATCCTGCGGTTCAAGCTCAACACCAAGGTCGCCTCTTGCGACCATGATGGCGTCAGAAATGTTTATGATGGCGTCAAGCTTGGGAAGGGCTTCAGGGTTCTCTATCTTAGCAATTACAGCGATATCCCCGCCGTTGGCCTCGATGACCTTCTTTGCCTCGATGACATCGTCCGGGTTCTTGATGAACGACAGGCCTATGTAATCAACGTCAGCTTCGACCGCTAGCTTGATATCCTCGACGTCCTTGTCGGTTATCGCCCTTTTGAATATGGATATGCCGGGTACGTTTATCCCCTTGTGTTCGCCGAGCATACCTGAAGTGACCACCTGCGTGTTTATATCGGCTCCGGAAACGCTTATGACCTTCAGCTCGATCAGGCCGTTATCTACCATTATCTTCTGTCCGGCCTTCACCATTGAAGGCAGGTCCTTGTGGTCAACTGATACCATGGTCTCATTGCCTTCGACCTGCTTGGTCGTAAGCAGGAACTTGCTGCCTTTCTGAAGGCTTACGCAAGCGTCCTTGAGCCTGCCCGTCCTTATCCTGGGGCCCTGAAGATCGAGAAGTATGCCGATATTCGGGTTTATGGCGCGGACGGTCTTGATGGCTTTGCGCACATCATCTATGGCGCCGTGGGACATATTGAACCTTACAAGGTCTGCCCCTGCATCGATTATCTTTTTTATAACATCCTTATTCTCTGAAGCCGGACCTATGGTCGCGATTATCTTTGTTTTGTTGTTCATGATATCCACATTATAACTCATTTCTAATGCCCTTTCGCAGTCCTCTCATTTTTGGTAAAATGCTTCTAGAAAAGGAGAAATGAATGCGCAAACCCATCATTGCCGGTAACTGGAAGATGTTCAAGACCGCTAAGGAGGCCGCTGCCGTAATAAACGAGCTTAAAGGAAAGGTCTCAGACGTAAAAGACAGAGAAGTGGTTATCTGCCCTGTTTTTACAGCCCTTGAGTCAGCGGTAGCCGCTGCCAAAGGATCAAATGTGAAGATAGGCGCTCAGAACCTTTTCTGGGAAGAAAAAGGCGCTTTTACCGGTGAGATAGCTCCCAATATGATAAAGGATCTCGGCTGCGAATATGTGATCATAGGACACTCTGAAAGAAGGCAGTACTTCGGTGAAACTGATGAAACAGTCAACAAGAAGATAAACGCCGCGCTTAAAGCAGGTCTCACCCCTATCGTCTGCTGCGGTGAGATGCTTGCGGACAGAGAAGCCAATAAGACCTTTTCAGTTATCGAGACCCAGCTAAAAGGCGGACTTAAAGACCTGACAAAAGAACAAATGCTTAAACTCGTGATCGCTTATGAACCTGTCTGGGCCATCGGCACGGGCAAGACCGCTACACCGGAGCAGGCCCAGGAAGTCCATGCTTTTATAAGGGGCCTTCTGGCAAAGCTGTTCGATAAGGACGTCGCCGCAGCGACAAGGATACTTTACGGAGGATCCGTAAAGCCCGACAACATGGCAGAGCTTATGAAAAAAGAGGATATCGACGGCGGTCTTGTCGGCGGGGCAAGCCTTGAGGCGGATTCATTCTCAAAGATAGTCAAATACTGATAAGGAGCGGACATGAGCAAGATAATCGGGGAATTGATGACGGAAAAGCTGAAAGACGAGAAGATGCCTTCAGTCCGGGTACTCAAGGACATCAAGAAGGTGGAGCTGAAAGTAGAGGGCAAGAAGTTCGACGCGCATGAAATGGCAAAGAACACTCTCTCGCAAATAGCAGACAACCCTCTTCTGACCTTCTCATCGGGCGCGAAGGATATCAATACCCGTCCGCTCAGGATCGGTGTTCTTTTTTCGGGCGGACCGGCTTCAGGAGGACATAATGTCGTTGTCGGTCTCTATGACGCGATAAAGGAGATGTCTCCCGCAAGCGAAGTCATCGGTTTCATGGACGGGCCCGACGGTCTTCTCAAGGGCAATGCCGAGGTCCTTACAAAGGAAAAGATAGACAGCGTAAGGAACCAGGGAGGGTTCTATCTTCTGGGCACCTCAAGGACGAAGTTCGAGAAAGAGGAAGACCTTAAAAAAGCCTCTGCGACCATCAAAAAATTCGACCTTGACGGCATGCTGATAATAGGAGGCGATGATTCGAACACGAACGCCGCACACCTTGCCGACCATCTTAAAAAGGACGGTTCAAAAGCCGTAGTAGTAGGTATCCCAAAGACCATCGACGGCGACCTTGCCTATCTCCCCTATCTCCAGACCTCCTTCGGGTTCTATACAGCCGCAAGGACATATGCCGAGATGGTCGGGAACATCTGCAGGGACCTGCCATCATCAAGGAAAATATGGCACTTCGTAAAGCTCATGGGCCGCTCGGCAAGCTGGATAACCCTTGAAGTGGCCTTCCAGACCAGGCCCAATGTCGCTCTTATAGGTGAAGAGATAAAAGAAAAAGGCATGACCATTGCGCAGGTGATCGACGGTATATGCAACGTGATCCTCAAGCGGCATGCTGCCGGCAAGAACTACGGGATAGTGCTCATACCGGAAGGCATAGTGGAGTTCATCCCGGAGATCAAGAAATTGATAGCCGACATTAACAAGGCGATAGTGAAACTGGGTAATGAGAATTTCATGAAGATGCACATAACCGAAAGACGAGAGCATATTCTTGTAGAGCTCGATCAGGCGGACGAAAAGCTCTTCATGAGCCTCCCGAACGAGGTACAGAACGGACTTCTTTCCGGGCTTGACCCTCACGGGAACGTTCAGGTATCGCAGATCGCTTCAGACCTGCTTATCATGGACCTGTGCAGGGAAAAGCTTGCCAAGAAGATAAAACTGACGACGCAGACCCACTTTTACGGCTATGACGGTCGCTGCGGATACCCTACCTGGTTCGACGCGGCCTATACTTACAACCTTGGACGCGCGGCAAGTGTTCTGGTGGCCAACGGAAAGGCAGGTTATATGGTCACGGTCAACAATATTCAGAATGATTTTGCTGACTGGAAAGCACAGGCGATCCCTATTGCCGGAATGATGGCTGTTGAATGCAGAAAAGGGAAAGACTGCCTTGTGATATCCAAATACCTTGTTGACCTTGGGTCCAAAGCTTTTACAGAGTACGCGAAAGTGCGTGACAAGTGGGCCGTAGAGGATGCCTATGTATGCCCCGGCCCCATCCAATACTGGGGTCCGGAAGAGCTGGTCAGAGGAAAGTCCGTCACGATGTCCCTTAACTCGTAATCCGCGGGCTACTGGTCTTTTGTGAGGATGCGCAGGAGCTTTTTCTTGTAGGTGTCCAGCGTCTCGCTCTCTTCGGTGGTCAGGTCCCTCTGGGCCTTTTCTTCCGACAGCTGGAGTATCCTGCTCTGCAGGTTCAGGACGTAATAGGCGTCGAACTTGTGCTTCTTTATCATCACGTCATTTGCCTGGACCGACCATAATCTCAGCTTTTCGATCTCGAGAGCCTGCTGTTCAAGCTTTGCGCTTGCATCTATTACAAGATAGGACAAAGCAATCACTACGGCTACCAGTAAAAGCATTACCGGGGCCATCCATGATGATGTCAGATTTACGAAAAGATTTCCTGTAAGACCTCTGTTTTTTTTCATGCTCTTCTTTCACGGAATATCATAACATAATGCGGCGGTCATTGACACGTAAAAGCGGCCTGTGTCATAATTTCGGCAGTCTTAAGGAGGTGAATTATGTTCTTGTTCAAAATGTTCGGTATATGGACCCTTGTCCCGACCACGATACTTGTAATGCTCAGTTTCTTTGTTCTGTACGCCGCTGAGAAGGCCTTTAACAAGAACCTCAAAACGTTCGGTTTCGTTGTGGCGATAATGCTGTGGATCTGCTCTCTGATCGTTCTGTCCTTCGGCGTGTATATCGCGTTCAACGGCCCGAAATTCGTTTCAGCCATGCCTTGCATGATGATGGGCAAAGGCATGCCTATGATGGGAGCCAAAGGACCTATGATGCCTGTAATGACGGAAAAAGGCGTCCCTTGCGCCCCGCAGAAAGCAATAACGACCACATCGACGAAAGAGCCGGCAGCTAAGGTTGCACCGAAACCGGCCGTAAAGAAAGCAGTCACTTCAACGGTAAAAAAGCCTGTCGTGAAGAAAGCAGTTAAAAAGACCGTAAAAAAACCTGCTCCCAAACCGGCACCGAAACCGGCCCCTGCTGTTGAGGACTCCGGCCTTGAGAACATGGACCTTCCACTCGACTGACAAGGTCATCTGAATAAATGAAAACCCCCGCTTTGGCGGGGGTTTTTTTTGGTCTTGGAACGGACAGGCCAATTACATCATATCGCCGTAACCGCCTGGCATGCCGCCCGGCATGGCCGGAGCGGCCTTTTCCTTTTCGGGCTTTTCGGCAATAAGAGCTTCGGTCGTGAGCAGCATGGCCGCGATGCTTGCGGCGTTCTGCAGTGCTGACCTTGTGACCTTGAGCGGATCGACTATACCGGCCTTGAACATATCGGTTATCTCAAAGTTCTGGGCATTGAATCCCATGTCGCTCTTCTCTTTCTTTACTTTTTCGATGATCACCGATCCTTCCATCCCTGCATTGTCGGCTATCTGCTTAAGAGGTTCTTCAAGGGACCTCCTGACGATCGAGATTCCTATCTTCTCGTCGCCTTCGGATTTGCTTTCGGCTTCAAGCACATCTTTTATGATATGTATGAAAGCTGAGCCTCCGCCTGCGATTATTCCCTCTTCCACAGCCGCCCTGGTGGCGGAAAGAGCGTCCTCTATCCTGTGCTTCTTCTCCTTAAGCTCGGTCTCGGTCGCGGCCCCTGCCTTGATCACAGCGACGCCTCCGGACAGCTTAGCGAGCCTTTCCTGGAGCTTTTCCTTGTCATAGGATGAATCGCTCAGCTCGATCTCTTTCTTTATCTGCCCTATCCTGTCCTTCACGGCCGCTTTCCTGCTGCCGTCCTCGGTTATGATAGTGGTCTTTTCCTTGCTGACGATTATCTTTTTGGCCTTGCCGAGCATTGTCTCGTTAATGGTCTCAAGCGTTGCTCCGGTATCTTCGGAGATCACCGTGCCTCCTGTGAGGATGGCGATGTCTTCGAGCATGGCTTTGCGCCTGTCGCCGAACCCGGGGGCCTTTACCGCTACGCAGTTGATAGTGCCTCTGAGCTTGTTGACGACTATGGTAGCGAGCGCTTCGCCCTCGATATCATCGGCGATGATAAGAAGGGGTTTGCTCAGCTGAACTACCTTTTCAAGAGCGGGAAGAAGGTCCTTGATCGCGCTTATCTTTTTGTCCGTGATGAGCATGAAAGCGTCCTCAAGCACTGCTTCCATTCTTTCCCTGTCCGTAATAAGGTAAGGCGAGGCATAGCCTTTATCGAACTGCATGCCCTCTACCACCTCGAGAGTGGTGTCGATACCTTTGCTCTCTTCAACAGTGATAACGCCGTCTTTGCCGACTTTTTCCATGGCATCGGCAATAAGGTTCCCTATCTCGGAATCATTGTTTGCGGAAATGGAGGCTACCTGGGCTATTGCCTCTTTCGTCTCAACAGGCCTGCTCATCTTTTTAAGCTTATCGATACAGGTCCGTACGGCCTTCTCGATACCCTTTTTTATGGCCATGGGGTTGGCGCCTGAAACAACGTTCTTCAGGCCCGCCCTGAAAATAGCCTGTCCGAGCACGGTCGCGGTCGTTGTGCCGTCGCCTGCAATATCGTTGGTCTTGCTGGCGACCTCTTTAAGGAGCTGGGCTCCCATGTTCTCGTACGGGTCCTCGAGGTCTATCTCCTTAGCGATGGTCACACCGTCATTGGTTATGGTCGGTGAACCCCACTTCTTCTCGAGAACGACGTTCTTTCCTCTCGGGCCGAGCGTTGCTTTAACGGCATTTGCTACTTTGTTCACGCCTTTTTCAAGCTTACGCCAGGCTTCATCATTGAATATGATCTCTTTTGCGGCCATTAATGATCACCCCTTTCTTAGTTCTTTACCGCGAGAATATCCCTCTCCTGGAGGATGATAAGCTCCTCGCTGTCGATCTTTACCTCGGTACCGCCGTATTTGGCGTAAATCACCTTGTCCCCTACTTTTACTTCCAGGGGAAGTCTCTGACCGTTATCGAGCACTCTTCCGGTACCTACCGCGATCACCGTGCCTACCTGCGGCTTCTCCTTTGCTGTATCAGGAAGAAGTATGCCGCTTTGGGTCTTTTCCTCGGACGGTTCCTGCTTGACTACCACCCTGTCGCCGAGCGGTTTAATGGTCTTTGCCACAAATATCCCTCCTTTCGGATCAAATTTATTTGGCTGAATTAATTCTAGCAATGGATTAGCACTCTGTCAAGCGGAGTGCTAATCGGTGCTGCGTGAAGTTGTTTAAGGTGTATAATTGGTGCATGTACCGAATTGTTATGCTGTTCGCATTGCTGCTCATTTTTATCACTGCAAAAGCATATGCGACCGAGATATCTAACAAGGAGCTCCATGCCGTACAAGGCAGGAATATCGTCATTCTGCTTGATTCAAATCCGACCACGGGGTACGGTTGGGAGCTGGCAAGGCCGCTTGAAAAGGACAAAGTGAGGCTCATAAGCTCAGTGTTCATCCCCAGCAATGATAAAAAGCTTGTCGGGGCTCCCGGCAAGCATGAATGGACGTTGAAAGCATTGAAAAAGGGTAATACATATATAGTCTTCAAGTATTTCAGGCCCTGGGAGAAGAACACACCTCCGATAAAAAAGGTTGTTTATAAGGTGGTCATTAAATGAGCGATGCTATCATCGTCGAAGGACTTATAAAAAAATTCAGGGCGACAGTCGCGGTGAACGGCATTACGTTCGCGGTCCGCGAGGGTGAATGTTTCGGAATGCTTGGGCCCAACGGCGCGGGAAAGACCACTACCGTTAATATGCTTACCACTCTTTTAAAACCGACTTCCGGAAAGGCGATCGTTGCGGGATATGACGTGACCAGGCAGAGGAATGAGGTAAGGAGCAGTATCGGCGTGGTCTTCCAGGAGCCCGCCTTGGACTCTAAACTGACAGGACGCGAGAACCTTGAATTCCATTCTATGATGTACGGCCTTGCCCCTTCGGTCTACAG
>CAZHHM010000027.1:0-16123 GCA_964532225.1 uncultured bacterium
TTCATCTTCGACGGTGAAATCCGCGTCATTTTCTTACGAAAGATTATTGATGGGCGGAGCAGGCAATATTTTCAGGGTCAATATCACCAGAGTGAACAGCACCAGCAAGCTGAATTACTCAAGGCCTCACGTCTTTTCGAACGAGAACATTTCCGGTTTCGGCCTTAACGGCGAACGAAGGCCCGGCACTTATCTTGGCATAGGCGGGTTGCAGAACCTGGACCAAATATCTATCTTCAGGCCTGGCAGGGCCGTGATAGTGGATATCGACAACAATGTGTGCGAACATCTTTCGGCGTTCAGGAGCACCCTTAAGGTCGCAGAGAATCCTGTCGCCTTTCTTGCCATGATCAGCAGCACAAAGGAATTAGCTTTCGCAAATTCTCTGGAAATTAACAATAACGACCAACTCTTGACCAGATTGATCTTTAACATCTTTGACACATCCGATGCTGGGAGTATCTTCGGAGGGGCCACAGCGTTTGCTAAGCGCAATTTGGCCGCGGTATCTGGACTTCTCGGACAGGAGGAATATCTTACGCTTGAAAGGATAGTCAATTTCGAGGCCGATAGTGCCAATTTCTATGGTACTGGCAATGACTCTCTGCTGAAAAGCATATTCACCCATGGATTTTCGTTTAACGAGCTATGGAACGGGCCTCAACTATCGGAGAACAGTTTTATATGGCTTAAGGACCTTCAGGCATACTCTTATCTCAGGGAACTTGCTTTGAACGACCGTATCGCCGTTATTAACGGGGACATTGCTGATATCAGTGTCATCTCAGCAATGAACAGGTCGCTGCGCGAACTTCCGGAAGAAAAGGCGGACCAAATATCAACTTGTTATCTGAGCGACGTTGACCAGTTCATATTTAAAAATGGAATGTACGGCAGGTATATGGATTCGCTGTCAGCGGTCGACTGGGACCAGAATATGATGGTATTGAGGACATTTTTAGCCGTAAGCAATATCGCGGTTAGAGGAATGAGCGATTTCAGGTTCACACATCCAGACCTGTTCTTTTATCAGAAACTTGCCGGTGAACATGCGGCGTTCATGTTCAGAGAAGAACCCAGGTCATACGATGACCTTATCTTCAATTCGCTTCTTGCTTCCGCAAAGGAATATTTAAAGTCCTTGGCCGTAGATTCTGAATACAATCTCTTGACTCTTGAGGCTAACGCGGCCAACTTTTTTGGCAAGGTCCCTACCAACGATCTGTACAAGTATGTACATTATCTGGATTTTCCGCCGCTGATAAGGACTGTGCTCAGCAATCACTCGAATTAGCTTTCGACATCCCTAGTAGCCACAAGGTCGATCCCCTTCTCAGTAAAATCAGGGACTATGACCTCACCCGCTTTTACGGGCTTTGCCAACGTTGTGCTCTTGATGATATCCATGGCCTCGAACAGCTTTTCCTTTAGTATCGGCTTTGTCGCTCTCACCGGGACCATATTTATCGACAGGCCTTCAGCGCGTACCGTCGAGGTGATTATGCGGCGCGCGTTCTTGACCTCTTCTCTTGCGTACTTCTCCCCTTTTTCACAAGAATTGCCAGTTATGCTCTTTATCGACTCGCCGTCGAGCTCTACGGTCACATGGCAGCCTTTCGGACATTCCGTGCAAATTATGTTCTTTATCATACTTACTTCCAGCCTCTAGATTCTAGTTTGCTTCACTTCGTTCGCAAAGACACTCTGCTTATTCAGATATTCAGCGGCAAGTTTTCCTGCTTCTATACTGTCCCTGGTCACGCTGTCAACGATATCATACACCTTGTACGCATTGCCGCAGGCGAACACCCCGGGGACCGATGTTCTGTTAAGCCCTTCGGATACCGGAGTGTTCGTTCTCTTATCGACGACACCACCCGCCATCTCCAGAAGTTCGTTCTCCGGTATCAGCCCGACAGACATCAGAACAGTATCACAAGACACTTTGAATTTTGTAGCCGGGGGACGGGGACCGGGGACCTGGCTGCCGGTTATCGGATGAACTGCTTCTATCTCCACCTCTTCCACCCTGTCCCTGCCGGATATTCTGCTCACTCTGTGGTTAAGATACAGGGGAATATCAAAATCCTCGAGGCACTGGACGATGTTCCTGGTAAGCCCCCGTGATTTGCTCTCTATCTCAACTACGCATTTCACTTTTGCCCCTTCAAGGGTGAACCGCCTTGCCATTATCAGGCCGATATCGCCTGAACCGACGATAACGACCTCTTTACCGGGAAGGAGCCCTTCCATATTGATCATCTTTTGAGCTAATCCGGCAGGAAATATACCTGCAGGTCTCGTGCCTGGAATATGGACCATTTCTCTGGTCCTTTCTCTGCATCCTGTCGCCAGTATGACCGCGCGTGCCTGTACAGTCTCCATTTTTCCCGGTCTGAGATATGTTATCTTTCTGTCACCCGTAAGCTCCACGACAAACGACTTTAGGCTTATTTCGATGCCGTCAAGATCGTTGAGCTCTTTTATCGCTCTTCCCGCGTATTCCGGCCCGGTAAGTATCTCTTCGTAATGTTTTAGTCCGAAACCGGTGTGAATACATTGGTTAAGGATACCTCCGAGGAACTGATCGCGCTCGAGTATCAGGATATCTTTTATGCCGGCTTTTCGCGCTGATACTGCCGCCGCGATCCCTGCCGGCCCTCCGCCGATGATTATTAATTCGCGTTGTTGCATGTTTGTTCGATCATTGGCAATTGATACGGGCGCAGCATGCTACGCCCCTACATCAGGCCCTTCTGCTTTTTATTATCTCCGAACCCTTCCCTCTCTTTGTGACATTTTCGATAGCGATGCCGCGCTCTTCGCACAGGACCTTCATTATCCTCAAAGTACAGAAACCTCCGTGGCATCTTCCTGCCTGGGCCCTTGTCCTGAACTTTATCCCGTCAAGTGTTGAGGCCCCGCGCTTGACCGCTTCCCTTATCTCCTTTGCGGACACCATCTCGCATCTGCATACGATATCTCCGTATGATTTATCCCGTTTTATCAGCTCTTTCATGCTTTCATAAGGCGTAGAGAACAGATGAACGGACTTAGGCCTGTATCTCCTGAAGAACATTTTCCTGCTAAGCTTCAATCCGCACTTTCGCAGCAGATCTGTTACCATTTCGGCAATGGCAGGCGCAGCGGTAAGTCCCGGGGATTGAATGCCTGCGACATTGATAAATCCGGGAACGGAGTCCTCATGTCTGATGATGAAGTCATCGCCCGCCACAGGACGAAGACCTGCAAAATATGCTATAACATCCCTTTCATCGATCGAGGGCATCATTTTTTTTACACCTTCAAGCACCTTATTAAGGCCTTCTTCGCTGGTAGAAAGGTCTTCTTTGTCATCGGTATTCACAGCGGTAGGTCCTATCATAGGATTGCCGTCAGATGTCTTTATGATCAATATCCCTTTTGAGGCTTTGTCCGGCAGAGGGAATATCAGGTGATTAGCGATGTTCTCCTTTTTTTTATCCAGAAGGTATTCCTCGCCTTTGCGGGGCGATATTTTAATGTCATTTATCCCGGCCATCCTTGCGATCTCATCAGCGTACAGGCCAGCGCAATTAACGATGTATCGTGTCTGAAATTCGGCCATTTTGGTGATTATTATGTACGGACGTCGCAATGCGGCGTCCGTACGATTCAATGCAACGTCCCTACGGATATCCGTCACGCAATGCCCCGCAAATATCTCCACCCCGTTGGCCTTTGCGTTCTCGGCCATGTCGTACACCCAGCGGTAAGGGCTGATTATCCCTGCTGTCGGGGCATATAAAGCGGCAATAACATCTTTGGAGAGATTCGGCTCGTGCTCATTTATCCATTCTCTGTCAACGATCTCAAGACCTTCCACTCCCAGCTTTTCAGCTTCTTCTTTGATAGCTTTCAGCCTTTCGATATCTTCTTGATTGAAAGCGACAATGAGCTCCCCGACCTCTTTAAGATCCACACCAAGGTCCTTTGCGATCTCCCTGGTCAACCGGTTGCCGCGCACACAAAGCTTGCCTTTAAGCGAATCCGAAGGGGTTTGAGTCCCGGGATGGATTATCCCGCTGTTGGATTTGGAAACTCCAAAAGCAAGTTCTTCTTCTTTTTCAAGGAGCGCGACCTTGAGCCTGTACTTTGACAGCTCTCGGGCGATAGATGTGCCGCACACACCCCCGCCGATTATGATGACGTCGTATTGATAGTTCATTTAGTTGAAGAAAGTGCCCTTTTCACGGCTTTCTTCCAGCCAAGGAAGTACTTTTCCTTTTCAAGATGTCGCATCTTCGGGAAGAATACCCTGTCCTTCTTCAGCTTCTTAATGATCTCAGAAGTACTCTTCCATATACCTGCAGAAAGGCCTGCAAGCAAGGCCGCCCCAAGTGAAGTCGTCTCAATTATCTTAGGTCTGATCACAGGGACCCCAAGTATATCCGCCTGGAACTGGCACAGAAAATTGTTTGCAACCGCTCCTCCGTCAACCTGCAACCTTCCAACTTGCAACTTTGAATCTCTTTCCATTGCTTCCAATACTTCCCTTGTCGAATAGCACATCGCTTCAAGAGCGGCCCTTGCTATATGACCTCTTGTCGTCCCTCTTGTGACCCCCGAAATGATGCCTCTTGCCTCCGGATCCCAATAAGGAGCACCGAGCCCGACAAAAGCAGGGACAAAATAAACACCTTCGTTATCTTTCACCGACAAGGCAAGACCCTCCGTCTCAGCAGAGCTCTTTATCATCTTCAGTCCGTCCCTGAGCCATTGCACGGCTGCCCCGGCTATGAAAACAGATCCCTCAAGGGCATATACCGGCTCGCCTTTTTTTCCGCAGGCGATGGTAGTTATCAGGCCGTTCTTTGATAATAGATATTTCTTCCCTGTATTTAATAGCATGAAACAGCCTGTCCCGTAAGTATTCTTGCTCTCTCCGGGAGAAGAACACCCCTGACCAAAAAGTGCTGCCTGCTGGTCTCCTGCAATACCTGTTATAGGGATACCTTCCGGCAAAGAGCCAATTCTTGATGTCTTTCCGAAGAGACCGGACGAGCTTTTTACTTCGGGCAGGATTTCATAGGGTATCCCAAGGGTTTTTAACAGCTTTTTGTCCCATTTTTTCTTTTTTATATCAAAAAGCATCGTCCTGCTGGCGTTGGTAAAGTCCGTAGCATGGACCTTCCCTCCGGTCAATTTCCAAAGGACCCATGAATCCGTCGTTCCAAAACGTAAACTTCTAAACCTTTGACTTTCACTTTTGCCTTTTGCCTTTTGACTTTTGACTTTGCTCAACATCCACTCGACCTTTGTCCCCGAAAAATACGCATCCACCGGCAGACCGGTCGTCTTTTTGACGTATGATTCAAAACCTTTTATCTTTTTAAGCTGCGCGCATCTGTCCGCGGTGCGCCGGCACTGCCACACGATCGCATTGTGCACCGGCCTTCCGGAGATACTGTCCCATACGACCGCAGTCTCCCTCTGGTTCGTTATCCCAATGCATGCGACAGATGAGGCAGGGACCTTTTTCAAGACCTTCTGGATGCAGTTGTTTACGCTTTTCCATATCTCTTCGGGATCATGCTCTACCCACCCGGGCTTAGGGAAATACTGGGGAAATTCCTCGTAAGCGCTTGCGACCTTATTCAGATCCCTGTCATAAACTATCGCTCTACTGCCTGTGGTCCCCTGATCAAGGGCAAGAACGTACTTCTTCATCTTCCCTCTATCCAGTCGAGAATATCCTCAAAGACATTCGATCTGCCTTTCTCGATCGAAAGCGCATGGAGCATGTCGCCGTACTCCTTGAGCCTGTTGCCTTTAGATACCAGTCCCGCAAAGACCTTTTTGCTCACTTTAGGGTCTACAAGCTTGTCTTTTCCTGACAGAAGGAACATCACCGGAACATTTATCCTGCCTTTCATAAGGCCTGACTGTATCTGAGCGATGATATTTTGCAAAAGTGTTCCCGAACTAGCCAGACGGTGCTCCCTCGGGTCTTCATCAAGCATCTTGATGACCTCTGGATCTGAAGTTATCATGTCCGACGAAAAAGGCATGTTGACCTGATATTTATTGTTATAAAAAAGTGAAGCGACTATCCTTGCATAGTCGACCAGGGAGAACTTCATTACACTGGCAAAGGCCGGGGATATGCATATCAGCCTGCTGAACTTGCCGTCCGCCTTTGCAGCCGCCATAAAAGCTATCAGCGCCCCCATGCTCTCGCCTAAGAGAATGACCGGGATATCTGGATTTTCATTGCCAATGATCTTAAGCAGAGAGATAACATCATCGTAGTATATAGAAAAACCGTCAACGTGGCCCCTTACGCCTTCTTCCTCGCCATAACCTTTGAGCTCCATAGCATAGGAGGAGTAGCCTTTTGAAGCGAAATATTTGGCCATTTCATCCCAGCGCGCTGAGCTTGCGCCCATACCGTGTACCAGAAGAAAAACGGCTTTGGGACCGTGAGCGGTCCATTTCCTGTATTTGACACCTGAAGCATCGTTAGATATCAGGTCCGGCATGGCAAGATTATAACATCAGAGGGTCATCTGATTAAGATGTAATTCTCAGGTTCAAGCAGATGGAAGTCGTCATAAAGAAATATTTGGTCGTAATACTTCACTCCTGATAGATCCAGCTCCGATGTAATAACATTGAAGATCATGTCCTTATATACACTTGACTGCAATGAAACGGTCATATCAATGGCTTGTCTGCACGATTCAATCGTCTCATAGTTAAGTGCTTTCATCCCCCACATAGCCGGATACATACAGAGGACAGCCTCTCCTGCTCTCGCATTCTTTGCCGCAGCATCAATACTGGCATAGCATCTCATGAACTCACCGAACCCGGCAAACGAACTTGACTTGGCATCAAAATGGCTTGCCCCGAATTTCATTATCAGATCCGCTCGTATTTTGCTGGTCCTGAAAAAAACGGCCTCTTCCATGTCGAGTTCCAGGGACCATTCGTCACGATAGATCTTCCTCTCATCCTCACGAAGCAATATCTCCATCGCTTTAGAGAAAACCATATAATCGCTGAAATGCTCGTTTGCATCGAACATTGAGGCAAAGCCCTGGTCGAATCTGTTCCTCCAGACAAATACATGCTCACGTCCCTGGAAACATCTTACGGACAATTCCTCGGAGGATGGGTCATATACTTCAATTCCCCTGCCTTCGATATGCAATGTCTGGATCCCGCTCCTGTCTAACAGCAGGTCCCCCTCTTTAAGTCGGCCGATATTAGCTTTGCAGATCGGCACCCAGGAAGACCTGAAGTCGTAATACCTGAGTGTTTGCCACTCCGTCAGGCAGTCGGATTTCATTCTGGCATACTTGTCGGCCAATGGCCTCAAACGCATTACTTTTGCGTTGCTCATGTCTGCAATATATCGACCTGTTCTCTGCACGATTTCACCGATGTTATAATTCCAGCATGAACAAAAAGGCACTCGCCTTAGCTTTATTTTCCGCCGTCTTTTTCACGGCAATATATTCTTATGCCGGAGCATTTGATCTGGGCGGTATAACCGACAAACTGCGCAGGATCAAAGAAGCGAACCTGGTACTGCTTGAAGCAAAATATTACAACAAGCTCTCCAAAGATATCGTCCAGTGCGTACTGTGCCCCAACAAATGCGTACTGACCAACGGCTCAAAAGGTATTTGCGGGTCAAGGATCAATATCAACGGCAAGCTCATGTCCCTTGTCTACTCGAATCCCGTTGCCGTGCACGTGGACCCCATTGAAAAAAAACCTCTCTCCCATGTGCTTCCAGGCACGCCTACGTTCTCAATCGCCTGCGCGGGGTGCAACCTGAGATGTGTATTCTGCCAGAACTGGTCAATTGCTCAGGCAGAGCCCGAAAGCACTCCGTTCAACGTGCTTTTCCCAAAAGATGTCGTTGCCAGCGCGCTTAAGTACAAATGCCCGAGCGTTTCTTTCACTTATACCGAACCGGTGATCTTTTATGAATACATGCTTGAGACCTCAAAGCTTGCAAGAAAAGCAGGACTGAAGACCGTATTTCACTCGAACGGATATATAAATGAAGAGCCGCTTAAAGAACTGCTCAAAGTGACCGATGCTGCGGTCATCGACCTTAAAGGCTTTTCAGATGAGTTCTATATGAGCATGACAAAAGGAAAGCTCCAGCCAGTGCTCGACACACTGAAGACAATAAATAAGTCCGGGACCTGGCTTGAGATCGTAAATCTTGTCATCCCCGGAAAGAACGACGACCCGAAGATGATAAGAGCTATGTGCAAGTGGATCGTAAAAGAGCTCGGCCCTGATGTGCCTCTGCATTTTGCGGCGTTCTTCCCCATGCATATGCTTAAGGACGTCCCTCCCACCCCAAAAAGCACCATAGATATGGCCGTTTCCGTAGCCAGAGAGGAAGGGCTGAAATATGTCTATGTCGGGAACGTATACGGGTCAGCTGACGAAAGCACTTACTGCCCAAGGTGCAGGCATCTGGTCATAAAACGTTCAGGATATCGAGCTCAGGATCTTAATATCACAAAGAACGGCAATTGCGGGACCTGCGGGCTCAAGATACCCGGCGTCTGGAAATAAGCAAAGCGGCCGCGATAGAGCAGACAGAAGCAAAAACTATTGTCCCTGTCATTCCCCATGCAGGCACCGTCGCAATGACCACGGCAAACCCCGAAACGCATCCCCCTGCAAGGTCCGCGGAGTATAGTTTTGCCGTCATACTTTGATCAAGCCCTTTCGAGGCGTAAGCGAAATATGCCCCCGTTGGCAGTGCAGACAAAAAGCTTAAAGCGACGATCGACCATCCTGGCAGCTCCGCTCCTCCCGATATTATCAGATAAATTGAGATGAATACCAGAGCAAATGCCGCGGACAGCGCGGTCATTGCCGTCATCCTTACCCTCCCGAGATATCTTGAAGACACCGCAAGTCCGGCCATATAAGCCGCTATCAGGAGCCCTATCATCCTGAAGAGAGAGCCGTAGTACGACTGGTACAGGAACAGGAGCACCATGCTTGCCATTAAGCCTGAGGAAGACAGAAGGAACATCGCAAGATATGTCCTTGCCCTGTCACCACGTTTTCCTCCTGCCGACATCAAAGCGAACACTGCAAGAAAAAGCATACCTGATACTATTCTCATGTCGGCTGAAGATGCGTATTCCAGCGCCCTTGCCGACCATGGGCCTGAAAGCCTTGCCCACAATTGCCGTGAATACATATATGGTACCGGGAATAACGTAGTGTTGACCGGAGCTTCTAACGACAGCTGCCTAGATATGCTCTCCTGTCTCATCGGCATGAAGAAAGACCCCAATATTTCATTTGAAAAATATCCTGGACCCATAGCCAACTCCTTATATCTTGAAGCCATCTCATCTTTGCTTGATGTAAGAACTCCGGATGAGAGGGCACCGAACATGTAATTATTAGACCCTGCGACCGTCACGGTGTAAGAGAAGGAACTTTCAAGAGCCCTTTTCACCGACGCGTTCATCAGTGCGGTCTCCTTCGGGATGAAAACATCAGACACCGGAAGCCTCAGGGAAAGAACACCTCCCTCGGCAAGCCTTGATGAAGCCGACCTGAGGAACTCTGCCGTAAAGGTCCTGTTGGAGATCAAGTTGCCGGGCTCAACTCCTCCGAGAATGATAAGATCATATTTCCTGCCATGCATCTTAATATGCCTCACAGGGTCATCGTTTATAACCGATATTCTTTTGTCAGACAGCACGTTGCCCCCGATGTAACGGTAAGCTTTGATCAACACAGGGTCCGGCTCAAGGACGTCAAGCGACAGTACCCCGTTTATTTGAATGAGCCGCTTAATAAGTCCTGGAGGACCGCTGATCACAAGCACCGCTTTAGGACTCTTCTGCTGTATCGCGGACATCGCGGCATATTCCTCATCAAGCGGTGAGTCGGCCGAAGGGGCAACAAGCTTCCCTGACTGAAAAACGGTCCTGTCGCCTGTGTTCTCCGTCACTGCCACATCACCGTACGGTGAAGGGGCTTCCCAGACCGGCATATACGGGAAATACTGGGTTTTTAACAGCGCTTTATCCGCGGCTTGCGCTGCCAGCAACAGGGCGCCGCAAATTATCATGACAGGGACCTTTTTGCCCTTCACCCCAAGAACAAGGACAAGTATCATAAATATGCCCAGAAGAGAGGCAAAGATCATAACACTGTTCATGTAGATGAAAGCCAAGGAACTCAGGAGAAGCCCTGCTGTCATGGACCCGGCTGACTCCAAAGGGTATGAAGATCTTGCAGGCGCATCATCCTTGGCCCGAATGATCGATGTGACGATCACGAATTGAAGCCCTGAGATGAATGCCGCAGGCAGCACAGCAAGAGCAGACACCCCAACGACCGATGACAGGGCCGTTATCTGCCCGAACGGAAGTCCCATCAATGAAGGCCCAGCCCTTGAGACAACAACCCCCCACGCGAACGTCAGGAACATCATAAGCTGCAGATATATGACAAGCTGCCCGTCCTTAGATATTCTTCTGAAAAAGAGGAAGCTGTAGCTGCCGGCAGCAGCAAAGGCTATCCACAAGGAAATAACGATGGCATATACCACTTCGTTGCCTGAGAAGCTGGTCACGAGCTCTCTGGTCAGTACGAGCTGAGCTGAAAGCGAAAGAGCCCCTAAGAAGAAAGTGAAGACAGATAGACCGGGAGCCATGGTTTTGGTATTATATCACGTGATATGTTCCAGCTAGCTTTTATGGCTTCTCTCTTCACCCAGGGAATTCTCCTGGGAAGCGGGCCATGTCTTCTTACCTGCGTCCCGATCGTACTTCCATACATAGCAGCGACACAAAAAGGATGGAAGGAAGGCCTCATTGCCGTGCTTGTATTCTCATCCTCTAAGGTGCTGATGTATTCTCTGCTTGGAGGTCTGTTCGGTTACATTGGAAGCTATCTGATACAGATATCCCCGGCAGTAAGCAGGTATCTATGGATAGCAGGTGCTCTTCTACTTATCGCGATAGGTCTCGGGCTGTTATTCGGCAAAAGGCACCAGAACCCGATGTGCAAGGCCATGCATGTCCATGCTTCGTCAAGGTCTTTGATGAACCTGTTCATACTTGGAATAGTAGTAGGCCTTTCGCCATGCCTTCCCCTGACCACGGCACTAATCCAGATAGCCTTGACCTCAGGCGGGTTGTTCGACGGGTTCCTTTACGGGCTTGCTTTCGGCATAGGTACCGCCGTATCCCCGCTGCTTATCATCGGAGCGGTATCAGGCGCAGTAACGAGCAGGATCGCAGATAACGACAGATATTTCACTACACTCAACCGCTTAAGCGGAGCAATATTAATAGCGGTCGGGACCTTTATTCTCTTCAGACTTTAAACGCTTCCTCTGTCAGACAGTTCCCCCGCGGCTTTAAGCGCATCGTACTTTGACACCAGGTCTGTCTGGGTCTTTGCCGTCACTTCTTCATAATGGGAGAACTTTGAGGTAAAGAAACCTCTTCCCCTGCTTATCGATCTGAGGTCGGACGCATATTTTGCTATCTCGGCATGAGGAACGGCCGCTTTGACCACCTGGTTCTTGCCGTTGCCTTGGTCCATACCGAGTATCTTCCCTCTTCTTTTATTGATATCGGAGACGATATCCCCCACGCAATCGTCCGGAACGGTGATCTCCATGTTCATTATTGGTTCAAGTATCACCGGTCTTGCCTCGACCACGCCTTTCTTAAAGCCCATGGACCCAGCTATCTTAAAGGCCATGTCCGAAGAATCCACTTCATGGTACGAGCCGTCATAAAGCGTAACCTTAACGTCCATAAAAGGATATCCCGCGATAACGCCACCTGCCATCGTGTCTTTGATGCCTTTTTCGATAGAAGGGATATAGTTCTTGGGAATAGCACCGCCGACTATCTTATCAACGAACACAAAACCTCCGCCTCTTGAAAGCGGTTCAAGCTCAAGCCAGCAATCCCCGTACTGCCCCCTGCCCCCCGACTGCTTTTTGTATTTGCCCTGCGCCTTGGCCCTTCCTTTTATCGTCTCACGGTAAGGGATCCTGGGAGCTCCTGCCTCGATCTCGACCCCGTATCTTTTCTGCACCTTTGCCAATGACACCTCAAGATGCACATCTCCCATGCCTGAAATGACGGTTTCTTTAGTCTCGGTGTTATGGGAGACCTTGAAGGTCGGGTCTTCATGCGTAAGAGTGTTCAAAGCTGTTCCCATCTTTTCCTGGTCAGCCTTTGACTTAGGCTTGACCGCTATAGACAGTATCGGCTCCGGATATGTGAACGGTTTATATACTATCGGCTTGCCTGTTTCGCACAGAGTATCGCCTGTGGCCGTGCTCTTCAGCTTCGGCAGGGCGACGATATCACCTGCCACAGCCACCTGTGTTTCTTCCCTGTTCTTCCCTTTCATGAGAAATATCTGCCCCACCCTTTCGGAAGCATTCTTAGAGGAATTCAAAACAGCCGAAGCGTGATTGAGCTTGCCGGAGAGCACTCTGACAAAAGACAGTTCGCCCACATGCGGCTCGATCATGGTAGAGAACACATATCCCGAGAACGGCTCTTCCGCAGTCGCCTTCCTCTCGGACCCGTCCATGCCTTTGAGCACTTTTTCATCGGCACTGGGAAGCCACAGCTCTGCCGCCTCCAGCAGCTGCTGCATGCCGAGGTTCTTTATGGCGCTTCCGCAAAGCACAGGATAGATCTGCTTATGGTCAACGCTTTTCTGGAACGCGAACTTCACCTCATCGTCGCTTATGGGCTGGTCGTTCATGAACTTTTCCATAAGGCCTTCGTCTATCTCGACGACCTCTTCGATGAGCATATCCCTGTATTTATCCACATCTTCTTTCATTTCGGCCGGTATAGGTATCTCGACAGGCTTTCCGCCTTCATATTTGTAGGCTTTCATGTTCAATATGTCGACGATACCAGAGAAAGCTGATTCCTGCCCTATAGGAAGGAAAACAGGGACGACATCCTTGCCGAAACTTTCCTTCAGGATATCGAAGGTCCTGTAAAAGTCGGCCCTCTCTTTGTCCATCCTGTTCACGAATATTATCCTGGGAAGGTTGTCCTCCTCAGCTACTCTCCACATATCATGCGCTCCGACCCCGAGTCCCGAGACTGCGCAGGCAACAAATATCGCACAGTCCGAAGCGGATATGCCAGAGATCATCTCTCCCGTGAAGTCGGCGAAACCCGGCGTATCGATAATGTTCACTTTGTAATCCTTGTACTCCAGAGGAGCGACCGATGTCCTGATGCTTATATGGCGCCTGATCTCTTCAGATTCGAAGTCGGACGTCGTTGTGCCGTCAAGTACGCTTCCCATCCTCGTTATGGCCCCGGAATCAAAAAGAAGGGCCTCGGTCAGTGTCGTTTTTCCCGAGCCGGCATGGCCTATCACCGCGATGTTCTTGATCCTGGAGGGGGCATATGTCTTCATTTTGCTGCTCCTTTTTGAGAAGGCCGGTTCAAAACTTGGTAGGATTTTAGCACAAAGATTTCAAGGCTTGCAAACATCCCTCGCGTAATGTAAAATAAAATTCGATTTTCTGAAAAGGAGGATCTATGAATCTCAAGAGGATCGCCGCCTGTTTATTGCTTGTGTTCTCAGTATCCGGGATAGCGTCAGCTTCGCCTGATTTTCTTCAGAACAACGCACACAAAAGCATACTTGAAGCCAGAAAAATTTACTTCTCCGATCTGATCAAGGTCGGCGAGAACATCGAGGTAAGCAAGTCCACCAAGGTAAAGTCCGCTGTCACGTTCAACGGTGACATCCTTGTCAAAGGAGAGGTCATCGAGGACGTTGTCGCCCTGTTCGGTTCTGTAAGGCTCGGCCAGACCGCCAGGGTACATGGGAATGTGGTCGCCATAGGCGGAACGGTCCACAGCATTGACGGCGCAAGAGTAGCCGGAGAAATAAAGGAGGTCCCTATGCCAAATTCGTTGATCGTCCTGACCGCTTACACGTCCAAGATCGGCCCAACAGTATTGTACATTGCATCTCTTTTCGCGAGCCTTATGGCATTTCTGGGAGTGCTGGCCATCGGCGCTGCTGTCGGGCTTCTTTTCCCGAGAAGGGTCGGCTGGACAGCGTCCGCTATCGAGAACAACCCTGTAAGGGTGTTCCTGTGGGGCTTGCTGTGGGCGGTTTTGGCCCTTCCTATAAGCTTCGTACTTGTGGTCAGCATCATAGGGATACCTCTTCTGATCGGACAGTATCTTGTATACGGCATAGCGATAGTACTTGGGTACATTTCGTTCACTCAGATACTCGGGAAGAAACTTCTCGCAAGCTTCAAGAGATACAACCAGCCCATAGTGACCGAGATCATATGGGGCATTGCGATGCTTGCACTGATAGGTCTTGTACCTGTGCTCGGCGCAGTAATAAATATCTTCATTTGTGTCATGGCCCTGGGTGCTGCATGGGTCAGCCGTTTCGGAGAAGGCATATAGCCGAAAAGCTCATTCTTGACGATCTTTTGGACCCCGCTCACGCGGGGTCCTTTTTTTGTGTGCTAAAATCCTACTGATAATATGGAAAAAGAGATCAGGACAGACATGATCACAGCCGGCTTCAGACCGTATTTGATCATCGCCATACTTTGCGCTGCCCTGTTCGGGGGCTCCCTCGGGTTCGGCCTGACCTATTTGGACGACGACCATCTGATCAACAAGAACAGGATATACCTAAAAGACATTAGGAACCTTCCGTCCGCGTTCACCAAAGGAGTATTCCTGGACAGTTCGAACGACACTTTCTACCGGCCAATGATGACTGTTTCCCTGATGCTCGATACGATAGTATCCGACGGGAGCCCTCACTTCTACCGTGCAATGAACATCTTCTTACATTTCATTGCTACCAGCCTGCTTTTTATCTTTCTTCGATCTTTAGGCCATAACAAGGCCCCTTCGCTCGCCTTTACCCTGCTCTTCTGCTGCCATCCCGTGCTGACGGCCGCTGTTGTCTGGATACCGGGCAGGAACGATACACTTGCTGCACTGTTCACGCTATTATCGCTGCTGGCTTTCCTAAAGTACATGAAAGCGCCGCGCTTCTCTGTGCTTTCAGCCTCTTTTGTTCTTTTCCTCGCGGCGTTGTTAACAAAAGAGACCGCCTCTGCAGCCATCCTTGCCGCGGCGGCGCTGCCTTTCGCTCTGGGACGAAAGCCAAAGCCCATATTCAATTACCTAAGCATACTGATCTGCTGGTTCGCAGCCCTGATAATCTGGCTTTTGCTCCGGAGCTCATTTACGGCACAGATGTTCCCGCTCCCTGAACTCGCCGGGTTCGCCTTACGCAACAGCGGGGCCGCTCTCCTCTATTTGGGAAAGATGGTCTTTCCCTGGGGGCTGACAGCACTTCCGGTCATGAACACCGCAGGCGCGATACAGGGCATTGCAGCCATTGCTTCACTAACAGTGCTGTTCGTTCTGTTCAGGCCGAAGAGGATAAGCATGTTCCTTTTCGGAGCTTTGTGGTTAGGCGTATTCCTTCTGCCGGGACTGGCCATCCCCGACAGGTTCACACTGCCATTCTTCATAGAGCACAGGGCCTATCTCCCGATCGCAGGACTTATCATCATGCTTATGGAATGCGACCTTTCAAAGATCAGCATCAAAGGCAGGAACATCTCTTTTGAGGTATACCTGCTAATCCTGGTCATATTCTGCATGATCTCCTTCAGCTATCAGCAGGTCTATTCCGGTGCCTTCCAGTTCTGGAAGAACGCAGCCGCAAATTCCCCCGGGCTCGCGATGGCAAGGTCGAGCTTCGGATATCAGGCCTTTCTTTCAGGGGACCTTGGTCTTGCAGAAAGTGAAATAAATACCGCATTGCTCATATCTCCTTCAGTGATGAAAGCGAACAACAATCTTGGCCTCGTCTACGCTTCAAGAGGCGATCTTTCTTCGGCAGAGAGATATTTCAGGAAAGAACTTGCAATGTACCCTGACAACACCGACGCATTGTTCAACCTCGGACTTGCCTGCGGGAACCGCGGGAACATCGATGAGGCGATAAGACACTGGGAGAAACTCATCGCCATCGCTCCGGGCTACGAGAACGCCGGAGAGAACCTCATTACGGCGTATCTCAT
>CAZHHM010000028.1:0-16026 GCA_964532225.1 uncultured bacterium
GGCAAGATGTCAGATATACCCGAACATGTCGATGGAGACCGGCAACAGGGTGTACGGGGATATGAGGTCTAAATGAGCTCGATCTCGGCAGGGCAAAAACTTTCGCTTATCACAGAGACGTTCTTCCCGGTCTGGGAATGGAAAGATAAGAACGGGGACGGCAAAGCCCAAAAGAGCGAGCTCATAAGGAGTTCAAGCTATTCCAGGCTTAAAGACAGGTCAAAAGCAAAGGCCTTGGAGGCCGAGCACAATAGTCTGTTCAGATCTATCGACAAATATCCAAAAGATGAATGCCTGACAATGAAAGAGGTCGACCGCTTCCTGTCAAAGACCCCGTCCAAGATCGAGATCGATGCCGCCGCTGCCTTGCGTTCATTAAGAACGGACGGCGTTTACAGGCCTAAAGATGTCCCGGTTATCGTGTATCTCAGCAACAGCGTCCCTTCCGGCCTGGCCGGAATAGTGACGGATGAGTTCATGTCCGGAAAATATGACTTCTGGACAGCGGAAATCTCGAAGTACACGGCACTTAGCCCCGAACGGTCGCGAGAAGGCAAGAACAAGTTCGCCGCTATCGTTGTTAACAGCTATATGTTCCCTTCTATGGATAAATTGCAGTTCGAGTCCGGTCTCCAGCACGAGCTAGTACACGTTCAACAGTATTTTTCGGGACAGAACGAGCTGATATCAGGCATAATGACCAAAGTCATCCGGTCAGCAATGAATAACCCCGCCATGTCCCAGAAAGGCAGGGAATTCTGGCTGTCCTTCACCGATGATATGGACTCCGTATTGAGCGAACCGCAAGCACATCTTGTCAATGTAAGGCACTATTTACAGGCTAAAGACCCTCAAGCTCTTCAATTCAAGGTCCAGATAGTGAACGGCTTCATCTACACAGGGAGACTAATGATAGATGTCCTTAACAGCGTGGGAGAGACCAGGCTTGCCGGTCTTCTGGGAGATATGATAAGAGATACTCTTAATAATAGCTTGATCAGCTCAATTAACACTTCGGTAAAAAAGCTCGGAATAAAAGATGCCCTTCTCAAGAAAAGATGCATGATCGATACTGAGATGACCAGAGAAAGATTTCTGGACCTTTACCGGGGACTTAAGCCTTAACGACCCCCTACTCCACCGTCACTGATTTTGCCAGGCTCCTAGTTATCGTTGCAGGTTGCAAGTTTAAGGTTTCAAGTTAAAAGACAATAGATCGTTTGTCCCAACCTTCAACTTGCAACTTTTATACCTGCAACTTTTCATATTTTAAACTTGCAACCTTCCAACCTTCAACTGCCCCCTACTCCACCGTCACTGATTTTGCCAGGCTCCTAGTTATCGTTGCAGGTTGCAAGTTTAAGGTTTCAAGTTAAAAGACAATAGATCGTTTGTCCCAACCTTCAACTTGCAACTTTTAAACCTGCAACTTTTCAACTCTTAAACTTGCAACCTTCAACTTGCAACTTTTAAACCTGCAACTTTTCATATTTTAAACCTGCAACTTGCAACTTTTAATTTTGTAACCTTCCAACCTGCAACCTTCAACCTGCAACTTACAGCTGTCTTCATCCCGAACACTTATATTTTACGGCGGCAAAATTGCTGTATCCCTGTTAAACGATCGATTAGTTGCGATCAGAATAAGGAGCATTGTTAAATAACCGACGATAAAAATAACAGCGTCTCCGGCGGAACTATTAGGATTTTTGAGGATTTGAATGTGTTTATTAATGCTAGAGAACTCACTAAACTCATTTACAACATGACTGGCAGAGGCCCCTTCTCTAAAGATTATTCATTGAAAGACCAAATAAGAAGGTCGGCAATATCAATTATTTCAAATATCGCTGAGGGTTTTGAAAGAGGATCAAATAAGGATTTTGTTAAGTTCCTGTTCATTTCAAAGGCATCTTGCGGAGAAGCAAGAGCTCAGCTGACTATCGCATTTGACCAGAAATACATTGAAGAAAGCGACTATTCGTTTTTGGTCAACAAGTGCATGGAATTAAGCAAGAAGATAAGCAGTTTTATCAAATATTTGGAGACCTGCGGTTACAAAGAAAGGAATCGGGAATAATTTGTTGCGGGTTGCAAGTTTAAGGTTTCAAGTTAAAAGACAATAGATCGTTTGCCCCAACCTTCAACTTGCAACTTTTAAACTTGCAACCTTCCAACCTTCAACTGCCCTTTACTCCACCGTCACTGATTTTGCCAGGTTCCTCGGCTGGTCGACATGGCATCCGCGATTGACCGCGATGTAATAAGCCAGTAATTGCAAAGGAATAGAAGCAACTATCGCGGACAGCGATTCCCTTGTTTTGGGAAGATAAATGACCTCTTCGGCCTTTTTCTTTATTTCCTTGTCGCCTTCGGTGGCAAGAGCTATGACGCGGCCTCCCCTGGCGTTGACTTCTTCGATATTGCCGATGATCTTGTCGTACCGCCTGCCGGCCAGGGCCAGAACGACAACAGGCATGTTCTCATCGATAAGCGCGATCGGACCGTGCTTCATCTCCGCGGCAGGGTAGCCTTCGGCATGGATGTAGGATATCTCTTTAAGTTTCAACGCCCCCTCTAGAGCTACCGGGAAGCCCTCTCCCCTGCCCAGATACAGGGCATTGGTGCAGTGACTGAACTTGTCGGCTACGGACTTGATCTTATCCTCCTGCGAGAGGACCTGCTCGACCTTGTTGGGCACCTCGAAAAGGTTATGCAGCCGAGTTTCAAAATTGGCCTTGGTTATCCTGTTCTTCTTTTTTGCGACGCTCATTGCCAAAAGGTATAGAGCGACGATCTGCGTGGTGAACGCCTTTGTGGATGCCACTCCTATCTCAGGGCCCGCTTTGGTATAAATTACGCCGTCCGATTCCCTGGCTATGGACGATCCGGTCACATTGCATATCGATATTACTTTTGCGCCGTTCTTCTTTGCTTCTTCGATGGCCCCCAGAGTATCTGCGGTCTCGCCCGACTGGGTTATGGCCACCACAAGGGTGTTCTTTGACACTATCGGCATCCTGTACCTGAACTCAGCGGCATACTCCACTTCGGCCGGTATCTTGGCGATGCTCTCAAAATAGTATTCGCCAAGGAGCGCCGCGTGCCAAGAAGTCCCGCAGGCAGTAAGGATCACCCTTTCGATGCCCTTAAGCTCTTTGTCCGAAAGCTTAAGGTCCTTGAGATGTATGTTCTTTTTTCTCGCGTCCACGCTGTCAGTTATGGTGTCGATGATGGCCTTAGGCTGCTCGTGTATCTCTTTGAGCATGAAATGCGCGTAGCCGCCTTTTTCCGCGCTCACAGGGTCCCAGGAGATGAGCATCTCGTCCCTTTTGACCTTTGCCCCGTCCGCGCTCGACAGCACGACCTTGTTCCGGGTTATCACCGCGAAGTCGTTGTCGTGCATGTTGATTATCCGTGAGGTGTACTTGATGAGCGCCGGGATGTCGGAAGAGATGAAGTTCTCTTTTTCGCCGAGGCCGATGATAAGCGGGCTGCCTTTGCGGACGACAATGATCCTGTCCGGCTCTTTTTTCGATATCACCGCCAGCGCGTACGAACCGCGGACCTTTTTCACCGCTTCCCGTACGGCCTTTTCGAGACCGAGCTTCATCTTCTCTTCGATAAGGTGAACCAGCACTTCGGTGTCGGTCTGCGACTTGAACACATGGCCTCTAGCCGAAAGGACCGCCTTGATCTCCTCAAAGTTCTCTATGATGCCGTTATGTACGATGACCACCGAACCCGTACAGTCGTCATGAGGATGGGCATT
The DNA here is from genome assembly GCA_964532225.1 of uncultured bacterium. GTDB lineage: Bacteria > Margulisbacteria > WOR-1 > JAKLHX01 > JAKLHX01 > CAZHHM01. Next base: position 3,773 of record CAZHHM010000028.1, read on the forward strand.
CTCTTTTGACGGCCTTCCGTGAGTGGCCCAGCGCGTATGTCCTATCGCGAGCTTCGCGTTTATCTTCTTCTTGCTGATGCTCTTCTCAAGGTCGGCTATCTTGCCGAGAGCCTTTTCGATCACCAGGGCTTTATTCGAGTACGCGACTATACCGGCGCTGTCATAGCCCCTGTATTCGAGCTTTTTCAGCCCTTCTATCAGGAGAGGGACAGCCTGTTTCTCGCCTATATACCCGAATATGCCGCACATAAGCCCTCTATCTCTTCACGTTGATCACGGAGTTGATCTCTTTCGCCGCCGCTTCAAGGTCTTCCTTGACTATCTTTTTGATGTTCTCATCGTCTGCAGAGAGTATATGGTCCCACATTATGCCGAAGCGCCTCATTAGTATCGGCTCGATCAGTCCCCATGAAGATACGCACGGATAGGTCCTGCCGAACTGTACAGCGGTCTTGAACACCGACCTGTACTGGTCGGAAGAGAAGAACGGGTCTTCGAAAGCGGCTTTTGTGGCCGGCAGGAAACCTGTGGCCTTAGCATAGCTTACCTGGCTCTTTGAGCTGATGAGATGCTTGATCACTTTCCAGGCTGCATCCTGGTTCTTGCTGTTCTTGAAGATGGCCAGATTGCTTCCGCCCACGAAAGTGTATTTGCCCTGCGGGCCGGCCGGATATGACGCGATGGCAAAGTTCCTTGCCGACACCGAGCCTGCCGCGCCTCCCTGCTCCTGCGGCAGAGTAAGGGTCTTGACCTCGTAAGGTCCGTCGAAATACATCGAATACGAACCGTTGTTGAAGTTGCTGCTCACCTGAGCGGTGTTGAGCTCCAGCGCGTCCAGAGGGATGAGCCCCTTCTTTACAAGGTTCACGAAATAGAGGACGCCTTCAAGGGCCTCTTCTGAATTAAGCACAGAAGACTTTCTGTCCTTTGAAAGGAAGTCGCCCCCCGCTCCCCATATCCATGGGGCGATATTGTGTATCACGTTCCAGTCGTTCTTGCCGGGTATGCCGAGAGGATATACCCTTATGCCTTCGATCTCGGGCTCGGCTTCTTTTATCTTGGTGAGATACCCTTCAAAGCTCTTCCAGTCGCTGAAAGCGTCCTTATTGGCCCCTACCTGTTTCATCACGTCGGTCCTGTAATAGCAGGCCCTGGCGTCAATGAACCAGGGGATAGAGGTCACGGTTCCCGAACCTTCAAGCCCCGACGACACCCATGCGGCAGGTATGAAAGAGGCTCCGCCGCCTATCTCCTGCACTTTTGAGCTCAGGTCAAGCAATGCGCCCATGGCCGATATGGCGCCGACCCAGGTGCTGCCAAGCTGAACAACGTCCGGAGTATCCCCGGAAGTGGCCGCTGTGGTTATCTTTGTCCAGGCAGAGCCCCAGTCGACCGAAGTGATCACAATGTCTATATCCGGATTGGCTTCTTCGAATGAGGCCAGCACAGCTTCGATATCCTTAATAGGCTCAAGGCTGTTGGGCATGACCCACATCTGTATAACCTTCTTGCCTGAAGAAGGCTTGGCCGCGTCCGCGGTCCCTTTTTCACCTCCGCAGCCTGCGACAGCGACCGAGAACATCAGCAATAACACTGAAACTACGAGCTTGCGCATCTTGGACCCTCCTTGTTCTTTTTCTACTCTACCAGTTTATTGTGCAAATAACCGAAGAGGACTTTTATGATCGCGGCGGTCGGTATCGCGAGGAAAAGCCCGAGCACCCCTCCGACAGACCCGCCGACAAGCAACGAGAATATGCCGAGCACCGGATGCACTTTTACGAACCTTGCGGCGATGTTCGGGATGATGAAATAATCCTCAAGCTGGCGCAGCACAAAGTATGCGATAACGACAAGCAATGCAAGCACCATGTTCGACAGGCCGTAAGGCGCGGTGGACTGTAAAAGCGCCATAGAAGCAACGATCACGGTAGCGCTGATAGGTCCGACGATGGGAATGACCTCCAGTACGCCGGTCATTATGCTGAGTATTATCGCGTACTTGATCTTGAGCGCGGACAGTACGACAAAGCTTGCAGAGGACATTATGATTATGAGCACTACCTGCGCCCTGATATAAGCTCCCAGGGTAAAGTTGATCTTCTCGATAAGCCCCGAGATCTCTTCACGGTAAGGCTCCGGGATCACATCCTCAAATGCCTTTCTGTAGGACCCTGCCTGCAGAAGAAAATAGAACGTAATGATGAAGAAGACCAGCAGAAAGACCAGTCTTTCGACGGCGCCGAAGAACAGAGGCAGCGCCTGCGAAGTGAACTGCATGTTCACCCATGATGAGACGGAATGGATAACGCCTTTCAGTTCTATGTCGCTTCCCATGACCGAAAGTGTCTTCTGCTTAGCCACCTGCCCTACAAGGGTGCTCCCGTTAGAGTAAGAACCGTCGTTCAGCTCCGCGATCTCATGCGAGATCAGAGGCACTATCTCCCTTGCGGCCCAGAACAGCAGCAGCCCGACAAGTATGTACAGAAGGACAATGAAGAAGAACCTGTGGACCCTTGTTCTCTCGGACAGGAAAGTGATCACCGGATTGAAAAGATATGCAGCCACGGCCGCCCATATGAATACGGGAAGAAGATGCGAGAACTGGACCAGAAAAAGAACGCATGCGGCTGCAATGACCCACAAAGTGACGACTTTAGCCCTATAAGAGAACTTATAGGTCGATGGTGTGTCCGGTCCGCGTTTGGACGAGAATATCGAAGAAAGGACCCCCATAAATATATATCAACTTTATCATACAGCAAGAGCTGTGTAAACGACTTGACACGATGGTACGCGTTTGGTAGATTTACATTACAGGCTTTGACGCGGTGTAACCCCGCTGAGCTGACCGGCAAGATCTCCCGTTACCAGAAAAAGCGAATAAGATCGGGCGAACGGGGCTTTGCCCTGCGACGTCTTCCTAGTGTCTTATTGCGGCTTATATGGAAAGACGGTATAATTGACGGTACGTAGAACCGGCGTTAACGGTAGAATGCCTCAACTTTCCTGACGTCAACATATGTGTGAATGACGTCCATGCATGTGTAGGAAAAGGGGCATTTTTTTTGCTTTCCGGGCTTTCAGGGACACCCGAAAATCTTGCATTTTCTGCCCTGTTATGATAGTTTACAATTCATAGGAGATATCATGAATAGAATACTCAAGGACGGTCTCATTCTCGGATTATCGTTGTTCCTAATGGTCTTCCTCTTTTGGTCGCAGTCGAGCTCGATGTCAGAAAAGTCGCCGAAAATGCCGGAACAGACCTCCAAAGCAGCGGATTTTACGCTTAATGATATCGACGGCAACCAGTTCACCCTGTCAAAGTTGAAAGGCAATGTGGTCTTTCTTAACTTCTTTGCGACCTGGTGCCCGCCGTGCAGAAGTGAGATGCCGTCTATACAGGAACTGCACAAGATCATGTCCGGGGAAAAGTTCATGGTAGTCGCGGTATCTGTGGACAAAGGAGGAAAGGACGTAGTCGCCCCGTATATCAAGGACCACGGCTACGCGTTCAAGACGCTCCTTGACCCTGACGGGTCCGCATCCGCGAAGTACTCGGTATCAAGCATCCCCGCCACCTTTATTATCGACAAGGACGGCAAGATAGTCCGAAAGGTGATCGGGTCAAGGGATTGGTCAGACCCGAAATTCATCGAGATCATCCGGCTTTTGCTGAAAAAATAAATGGATAACGTCACTTTCGCTATGGCCTTCGGCGCAGGAATACTCTCCTTCCTGTCCCCTTGTGTGCTTCCCGTGATCCCTTCATACGTTTGTCTTATCACCGGGATGGGGCTTAAAGAGCTTACGTCCGGGGCCGACAGGGCCGCCGTGATGCGCGCAACGGCCCTCAATTCTCTTTTGTTCATCCTCGGATTCTCTTCAGTTTTCATGGCATTAGGAGCCGGCGCGACCGTTGCCGGCAGAGCGCTGTTCGAGTACCGCGAGGTCTTCAGGATAGGCGGAGGTATCCTGGTCATCCTTTTCGGGCTCTTTATCATGGGACTGATAAAGACCGACTTCCTTGAGATGGAAAAAAGGATCAGGCTGCCGTTCAAGCCCGGAGGGACCTTGGGGGCTTTTCTTATAGGTGCCACATTCGGCGCGGCGTGGGTCCCCTGCGTCGGTCCGATACTCGGCTCGATACTTGTGCTGGCTTCCAATCAGTCAACTTTTACCTCCGGCATCTTGCTTCTTGCCCTGTACTCTCTTGGCCTGGGCATACCTTTCTTCATCTCGTCCCTGCTCCTTAACGCTTTTCTTGCCACATATTCAAAAGCCTCAAGATATCTGGGAGCGGTCACCCTGATCAGCGGGCTTCTCCTGATACTGATGGGCATTCTGCTCCTGACAGGGAATTTCACCGCGCTGTCGTCAGCGCTGAGCTACTGATGGACTGGTGGATACTGCTCCTTGCGGGGGCAGCAGAGATCGCCTGGGCGGTCGGGCTGAAATATTCCGACGGTTTCAAGAATATACCGGCAAGCGTTTTCACCGTTATCGCCATGCTCCTCAGTTTCATCCTGCTTTCAAGGTCTTTCAGGACCATCCCCATGGGGACCGCCTATGCCGTATGGACAGGCATCGGGGTCATAGGGACCGCTGCCTGGGGGGTCGCCTTTTTTGGGGAATCAAGAGAAACACTGCGTATCCTGTGCATCCTGTTGATATTGTGCGGCATAGTCGGCCTCAGGATCTTTACAAAATAATTTTTTGCTTGCTTGCACAAAAACCTGCGCCTATTGTAAAATGGTGATATCCAGTCCTAACGGACATCCCAGATCAGTAATTTGACCAGGGGAAAGGTGTAAGTATGTTAAGAACCGTAAAACACGCGAAGCTGAAAAAATGGGTCGCCGATATGGCAAAGATGTGCAATCCGGACAAGATAGTCTGGATCGACGGCAGCGAGGATGAGAAAAAACGTCTTGAAAAAGAGGCCTTCTACACCGGAGAGCTGATACAGCTTGACCAGGAAAAGATGCCCGGATGCGTTTATCACCGCACAGCCTCCAACGACGTCGCCAGGACCGAGCACCTTACTTATATCTGCACTAAGAAAAGATCGGATGCCGGACCGAACAACAACTGGATGTCCCCTAAAATGGGCTACAAAAAAGCAGGCGCCATATTCAAGGACGCTATGGTGGGCCGTACGATGTATGTCATCCCCTTCAGCATGGGCCCGGTCGGGTCTGAGTTCAGCAAAATAGGCGTAGAGCTCACCGACAGCATCTATGTAGTACTGAACATGAGGATAATGACAAGGATAGGCAAACCCGTCATCGAGAAGCTGGGAGCTGACGGAGAGTTCACCAAATGCCTTCACAGCAAAGCGGACCTTAACGTGGACAGAAGGCTCATACTGCATTTCCCTGAAGACAACACGATCTGGTCGGTAGGCTCGGGTTACGGAGGCAACGTTCTCCTCGGAAAGAAATGCCTTTCTCTCAGGCTGGGCAGCTGGATAGCAAAAAAAGAGAACTGGCTGGCGGAACATATGCTTATCATGGGAATTGAGGACCCGAGCGGCCACATCGTCTATGTCGCTGCCGCGTTCCCCAGCGCCTGCGGAAAGACAAATCTTGCGATGCTTATCCCTCCGGAAGGCCTCAAAGCAAAAGGCTACAGGATATGGACGGTAGGCGATGATATCGCATGGATGAGGATAGACACCGACGGGTCGCTGTGGGCTGTCAATCCGGAAGCCGGAATGTTCGGCGTGGCGCCCGGCACTAATTCCAAGACTAACCCGAACGCCGTTGCCACGGTAAAGACCAACACCATATTCACTAACGTCCTGCTGAAGCCCGACAAGACCGTCTGGTGGGAAGAGGGCGACGGCCCCGTCCCTTCTGAGGGGATCAACTGGGAAGGCAAGAAATGGCGTCCCGGCATGACCGATGAAAAAGGCAGCAAGGTCTTCGGAGCCCATCCGAACAGCAGGTTCACTGCTCCGCTTTCGCAGTGCCCGTCGATCACCAACAGGCTTGAGCACCATCACGGGGTGCCGATATCGGCGATAATCTTCGGAGGAAGAAGGGCAAAGATAGCTCCTCTTGTATACGAATCCTTCTACTGGCAGCACGGTGTTTTCGTAGGCTCCACCATGGCGTCCGAAAGGACGGCCGCCCAGTACGGCAAACAGGGAGAAGTAAGGCGCGACCCCATGGCCATGCTCCCCTTCTGCGGATACAACATGGGCAGGTATTTCGGCCACTGGCTCAAGATGGGCAAACACATGGCCAACCCTCCGAAAATATTCCATGTGAACTGGTTCAAGCAGGACGGGAACGGCAAGTTCATGTGGCCGGGGTTCGGGGAGAACCTGAGAGTGCTCGAATGGATCATGGACAGATGCAGGCAGAAAGTAAAAGCCGTAGAATCCCCTATCGGCTATCTGCCGGACCCAGAAGATATCGACCTCAACGGCATCGATGTGTCAAAGGAGACCATGGAGAAGCTTCTTGAGGTCAATAAGGATGATTGGAAACAGGAAGCCAATGATATAGCCGACTTCTACAAGACCTTCGGCAAGGATATGCCGCAGGAGCTCCATAAAGAGCTTGAACTGCTGAAAAAAAGGCTGAACAAGTAACAATTATCATCAGATAAAAAAGCCTCCGCTTCGGCGGAGGCTTTTAAGTTTTCTGGCCTGTATCCTACCAGTCGGAGCCGCCTCTTCGTCCTTTACCCATGCCCCGGCCCATGCACTGCTCGGAAAACTTGCTAATCTGGTCCGGCGTAAGATAAGATCTTACCTTGAAGAGATAGTTGAGCCTTTCCTTCTGCATAACCGACCTGTTGGCATTGGCCTTGTCCATGAGCCTTTCGATCTTGCCCCTGTCAGGAGCCTTTGAAGCCATTTCCTGTCTGATCTCTATCATGACCGACCGGTTATCCTGCCTGTACTGAAGGAGCCTCTTTTCCATATCATTTCGGTCGTTATTTATCTTTTTTTCCTGGTCCGCGGTCAGGTCAAGACACTTCATCATTCCTTGCATGCCCATCCCGTTTCCCTGGCCTTTCCCGCCGCCCATTCCGCCCCATGCGGCAAATGACGGGGATGCAAGGGTAAGGCCGATCACGGCCGCTGCTGTGAACATAATGATCTTTTTCATCTTTGTCTCCCTCCTGCTATATTGGACAACCGGCCCGGAAAAAAGTTCCTTCACTCCGAGAAAAGGAAATCGGTGACAGGGTACTGCGAGTAGGCATCCCCGTTATCCAGGAACGCGATCACGTCCCCGCTGCCGGCCCCTTTAGGCATATTAAAGAAGACCGCGAGAGCGATAAAAAGCACCGCGACCCCGGCCGCGGCAAAACGCATGACCGGTACGGCGGCAGTCACCGGCCGGTCCGTTTTTTCCTCGATCCTGAGATAGAGCGCGTCAAAGTCCGGCTTTCTTTCCCTGTCCTTAAGTCCTCTGATATATTCCTCGTATCTCATAGGCTCCCCTCCTTTTCGACCTCTTTCCTGACCGTCTCTTTTGCCCTGGATAACGTCGATTTGACTGTCCCCAGCGGCATGTTCAGTGACTCCCCGATATCCTTTAAAGGCATCCCTTCGACCTCCGACATTATCAACGCGGCCCTCTGCTTAGGGTTCAGTTTCTTTAAAGGCCTCTCAAGCACGCCTTCATCCCCTGCCTCGGCTTCAGTGCCTTCTTCATGCCTGAACGTCTTTAAGAGGTTAATGAACCTGTCCGCCCTGTTACGCTTTTTAAGAAAGTTCATGCTCTCGTTCACGGCTATCCTGTAGATCCAGGTCTTGATCCCTGACTCATGCCGGAATTTCGGAAGACCTTTGTGCGCTTTTATAAAAATATCCTGAAAAAGGTCTTCTCTGTCCCTCATATCGAAAACATGTCTTGATATGACCGCCCATATCATAGGGGCATGCTCTTTATAAATATCTCGGAACTCCATCTTTCACTCCCTTTGACAATCCCCATCAAGGAATAGTTCCCTTATTCAGGGGATATTTCCACTGTTTTGTCCCTGCTCCTGGCCCCCGAGCAAATGCGCACCTGACGGCGTTTTACTTTGAAATGGTCCGCCAGGACATCGATCACCGCGTCATTGGCCCTGCCTTCGATAGCGGGAGCGTTGACATACACTTTCAGACGGCCCTGTTCACTGACCGCTTTTTGTCTGCTTGAATTAGGAACGACCCTGATACTGAACTTTGCAGGGGTCCGGGAGGAGGGGCTATTTCGAGTGTCTTTTTCTTTCATTTTCGGTGAGATATTTCTTTCGCAGCCTTATGTTCTGAGGTGTTATCTCCACCAGTTCGTCATCATTGATGAATTCAAGCGCCTGTTCAAGCGTGAGTATCAGCGGAGGGGTCAGCTTGACCAGGTCATCGGAACCGGAGGCCCTCATATTGGTAAGCTTTTTTTCCTTGCAAGGGTTGGCCGTGATATCTTCGCGCCTGGCATTTTCCCCGACTATCATGCCCTGATACACATTGATCCCCGCGCCGATAAAGAGCTTTCCGCGCTCCTGAAGGTTGTTGAGGGCATAGGCAACGCTTTTCCCGGTCTCTCCAGAAACTATGACCCCGTTCTGTCTCTTTGAGATCTCGCCTTTGTACCTCTCGTATTTCTGGAAAGCATGGTTCAGTATGCCTTCACCCTTTGTATCCATGATGAACTCAGCGCGGAAACCGAGAAGACCTCTTGTAGGCACCATGTATGTGAGATGGGTGACCTTGTTCTTCACGTTCATATCGAGCATTTCGCCCTTGCGTTTGCCGAGCTTTTCAATGACCACGCCCGCGAATTCTTCGGGCACACTGATGATCGCCTGCTCGACAGGCTCCATTTTCTCCCCGTGTACGACCTTGAAAATGACTTCCGGCTGGGAAACGGCGACTTCGTAGCCCTCTCTTCTCATCCTTTCAAGGAGGATGGAAAGATGCAGCTCTCCCCTTCCGGAGACCTTGTATCCGTCCGCACCGCCTATGGCTTCGACCCTGAGGCCCACATTGGTCTGCAGTTCCCTGTCCAGCCTTTCTTTAAGATGTCTGTTCGTGACGTACTTGCCTTCTTTTCCGGCAAAAGGCGAGTCATTGACGAGGAATTCCATGGTAAGCGTCGGCTCGTCTATCTGCAAAAGGGTCATCGGTTTGGGGTTGTCGGCCGTACAGATCGTTTCACCTATCGTTATGTCCGATACGCCCGCGACGGCCACTATATCGCCGCACTGCGCCTGCTCCACCTCGATCTGCTTGAGCCCTTCGAATATTGAGAGCTTGGTTATCTTGGCGGGAACTATCGAGGAGTCCCTTTTGCAGACGACCACGTTCTCGTTCTTTACAAGGACACCGCTGGAGACCCTGCCTATAGCTATCCTGCCTACATAATCGTCATAGGCCAGGTTGGTCACCTGCATCTGGAGAGGCTCCGAGCTCTTGTCGGGATAAGGCTTTACATGCTTAAGAATGGTCTCGAAAAGAGGGGTAAGATCGGTCGACTTGTCGTCCATGCTGTACCTGGCAACGCCTTCCCTTGATATGGCGTACACTATCGGAAAATCGAGCTGTTCATCGGTGGCATCCAGCTTGACGAACAGGTCAAATACCATATCGATGACCTTGCTGGCCCTCTGGGCCTTTTTGTCTATCTTGTTTATGACCACTATCGGCCTCAGCCCGAGCTTGAGTGATTTTGAAAGAACGAACTTGGTCTGGGGCATGGGGCCTTCCTGGGCGTCGACCAGAAGAAGAACGCTGTCCACCATCTTAAGAACGCGCTCCACCTCAGAACCGAAATCAGCGTGACCCGGAGTATCTACGATGTTGATCTTTATGTCCTTGTAATGTATGGAGCAGTTCTTTGAGAATATCGTGATCCCGCGCTCTTTTTCGAGGTCATTGCTGTCCATGACAAGGTCGCCGACCTCTTCCCTTTCACCGAAAGCCCCTCCCTGTCTGAGAAGGAAGTCAGTAAGGGTGGTCTTGCCGTGGTCGACATGCGCGATTATCGCGAGGTTTATTATCTTCTGCATACTACCATTATAAAACAAAAGGCCCCCGCATTGGCGGAAGGCCTGTTGATATTTACGGAACGTCAGTTAGAGGCTGACAGCCTGGATTTGGCCTCTCCAAGGAACCACTGGGTGTCTGAAAGCTCCTTGTTGATGGCAGCATACTGTATCCTGAGACCGTCAAGCTGAGACTCGAGCTCTTCAACCCTTGAATTGGCGAATTTAAGCGCGTTCTCATAGCTTTCTTTGCGGGCCTTTTCTTCGCCGAAATACCACTGGAGCTCGTCATGGTGCTTGCGGAGAGCAGCCAGCTCCTCTTCAAGCTTGACCCTTGCGGCACGCTCGTTATCAAGCTCGTTCCTGGCCGCGACCAGCTGATTGTTAAGGTTCTCTATGGTCATGGTAAGGTTGCCCATCGTCCCTACAAGATGCTCTACGTCGCCTACAAGCCTGTCCTTGACCAGACCTAAATTCTCCATGGCAATTCTCCTTTTGGTGTTCCGGGGTATTGTTTTCCGTCCGGGTATGGATAAGGGAAAGTATATGACACGGTCACTTCCGTGTCAAGAAGGCCGTTCTGTTGCTAAAAACCCCCGGAAATGAGAAAATATTACCGCTAACGGAGGTACACATGAAAAGACCTGTTTTTGCTCTGGCTATTGTTCTTCTTGCGGCTCTTGCCCAAACTTCTTTCGCCTACTACGGCGCACGGCCTATGGGCATGGGAGGCGCTTTTACCGCAATAGCGGACGACGCCAACGCCGCATACTGGAACCCTGCGGGAATGGCGCTTAATCCCGGGGTCGATATCACCGGCTCCACAAATCTGACCAACAGGAACGTTGCCATGGGCGAGAACATGTTCGCCGCAAAGTTCTGCTACGATGCTCCCATGTCCTCCCCTTTTGAATGGATACTCGGCATTGGTTTTCTCTCGAGCATGGCACTTGATACTGCTCAGTTCCTTGGGGACGCAGGAGTACTTAAAAAGAATTGGGGCAGAGACGTCGTAAGGACAAAACGGGAAGATTCCATGGCCGATCAGGTAAAAGAGGGCGGCTCTGACGTAACAGCATCCAGGGACCCGTTTAAACGTGCTACGCCTAAACCGGACAAGGACAGGCATGTGAACAGGTACTGGGGCCCGCTGAACCTGAACTTCAATTTTTACACTCACCGGCGCGGCTACTGGCGGCACGGATACTACTCCGACTTCGAGCAGCCGCTGAACAGGGCGCAGTTCGCGCTCGGCCTTACCTGGCTGTACGACACGAACAGGACGCTCGACATGAACTCGAACTGGTACACGGTTACCCTTGCATCGGGATGGGAAGAAAGGATTGCCGTCGGCGGGAATATCAATTTCTACGACCTCAAGATCCCAAGCATAAACATAAAAGGTTTTGGCGCGGGAGTAGATATCGGCGCCATAGCTAAACCCCTTCCGAACATATCGCTGGGTCTTGTGGCAAAAGAGATCCTGACTACCGACATCAACTGGCAGAACAATACACAGACAAGGTATGAAATGCTGGTCAACGGCGGTGTTGCTATCGACCCGGTCGACATAGTGACAATAGCCGTCGACGGGCACAATCTATTCGGGCAGAACAGCGGCCAAAGGACGATGCATTACGGCGTTGAAGTAAGGCCTTTCTACGGCCTTGCTCTCAGAGGCGGTCTTTCGGACGGCAATAAGACGGCGGGCGCATCGGTGATGGTAGGCCCGCTTGTCGTTGACTACGCCTATCTCGGCGGGACATATCAAAAGACCCAGCTGATCAGCTCGACCATTAAGTTCTGAAAAGGGCTTGACGGCGCATAAAGCAGTACTATAATGGCTGGCAGGAGAAGGCAAGCAAGAACATCGGGTCCGAAGATGTTGCTAGAGGTCAAAAAGGCTCTGTCGATTGGTCTCTCGGAGCATTGAGGTCGATAACAAAAAAGCCTTCTCCTTATTTTTTTGCCCAAATTGAATTCCCCCACCCCATTTGATAAAATAGACACAGATCAGAACACTCCGTATTCTTCATTATGTCGATATTTTAAAGAGTGGGAGTAGCGAGGTCAGACCGATTCTGACCGAGCGATGAGGGAGATACTTCTCCCTCATAATGAGCGAGCCTTTATGGCGAGCGAATGGTGGGGTGGCCGAGCGGCTAATGGCAACAGACTGTAAATCTGTCGACGCAAGTCTACGGAGGTTCGAATCCTCCCCCCACCATAGAGAGCAGAAAGTTGAAAGTAGAAATTAGATA
>CAZHHM010000029.1:0-15109 GCA_964532225.1 uncultured bacterium
CTTTCGGCAGTGAGGCCTACCTCGATGTCCCGACCTCAACGGTCATAGGTTTTTCAGGGCCTACCCCTATGGCAGGGGTACAGTACAAATTTACCGGTACATTTACCGGAAGGCTTGACCTTTCTAGCCAGACCAGGGACAACGGGGTGGTGAATACTGTCATGAACCTCGGCGGGTCTTTCGAATGGTAGAAAAATATATCACTATCGATCTCATCATGCAGGTGAACTATGTTTTTTCACTGCTTATTCTTTCGCTTATTGGCTTTATCATCCTCAGAAGACTGCTTCTTCTTCCGTTCGATTACTGGAACGACAGGAGAAAACAGGTCTACACAAGGCTTCTGGCCAACATACTTAAGTACCATGAAAGGCCGCAAAGGTTCACCTCAAAAAAACTGCTCCGGGTCAGGAATTTCATGGACAGGATGTCCCTTGAAGAGATACTCATCGATAAGCTCGAGACGACAGAGAACGAAAGACTGAAGAACATGCTGACCCAGATATACGAGAACCTGGGTCTGTTCGAGTGGCGGAAGAAAATGCTCGGCTATCTTAATGTGTGGGAGCGGCGTATAACGGTGGATATACTGGGGAAATCGCTCAGCAAAAAAGCCATAGCTCCGCTCATGAGGATCTCGCTCAGGGACAGGGATGAGGATGTAAGGTTCCTTGCCGTCAAGTCGCTCGGGAGACTGAAAGCCGTGGAGTCAATAGGGAATATCATCAAACTTATTGAGAAACTCCCCTCCGAGAGATGCGCTGTTGTCGCAGATATTATGATCAATTTCGGGCTTGATTCTGTTCCTCATATAGTCAAGCAGCTGGACAGCAGGAACGCAAATACCAAGTACTGGTGCCTGCGGTCGCTTGTGGAGATACCTGTGCCTGCCGACCATCCTGACATGCCTCAGATAAGGTCAAAGCTCATGTCGCTTCTTGACGATCCAAATCCGGAAGTGCGCGGTTACAGCGCTATCTGCCTTTCTAGACTTGGCGTTAACGAGTCAGTCGGCAGGATAAGGGAGCTTTTAAGGTCTGACAAAGACCCTTACGTCAGAAGCCACGCTGCCTTGGCCCTTGGAACGCTCAAAGACCCGTCTGCTATAGAAGACCTGGTTAACAGTCTCCCCGATGAGAACTGGGATGTTAGCTTCAATGCGAGCCAATCACTGGCAAAGTTCGGCCAGAAGGTGGAACAGATAATCAAGAACAATCCGTCATGCTCTATCAGCCTTGCTTGGGCAAGGTGCATGGAGGTCGCGGACGAGGTGGGTATAAATGAGTTTTAACGAGATACGGTTCGGTTTTGAATCTCTTGTCATATTTTATTTCATAGCCATCAATTCGATGTACACATTTGTCTTTCTGCTGTCTTTCTTTGAGGTGATGTACCAGAAAAGAAGGTCTTTCATCGAGGATTACTCCGGATTTGCAAGGTCTAAGCTTGCCCCGGGCGTCTCTCTCATCGTAACAGCTTTCAATGAGCGCACTGTGATCACGGAATCCCTTAAATCCTATCTTAAGATACACTATCCGCTGTTCGAGGTCATTGTGGTCAATGACGGGTCAACAGATGAGACTTTGGACATATTGATAAAGGAATTCAAGCTAAAGAGGGCTTTTCGTCTTCTTCAGACAAATACGAAATCCAGACCCATCAGAGGTTATTACGTATCGGATGAATATCCCAATCTATATGTTATCGACAAGGTCAACGGAGGAAAGGGCGATGCGCTGAACGCCGGCCTTTCTGCTGCCCATCACCAGTATTTTGCCAGCCTTGACGCGGATGCCATGCTCCAAAAGGACGCTCTTCTCAGGATCATGAAGCCGATATTCGAGAACCCGAGGAAAGTCGTGGGTGCCGGCGGTATCGTCAGGGTAATAAATGACTGCATCATCTCGGACGGACAGGTAAAAGAGGTGAGGCTCAGCAAGGATTCGCTCGTAATATTCCAGGTCCTTGAATATATCAGGTCTTTCACCGCCAACAGGACAGGATTCTCTTTCCTTAAGTGTCTGCCGATCTCTTCGGGAGCGTTCAGCTTGTATAACACCGGTATAGCAAGAGAAATGGGCGGATACGACTCGAACGAGATAGGGGAGGATTTTGAGTTCCTTACAAGACTGCACAAGCACCTGCGCGACAAAAAACGTCCGTACGAAGTTAAGTTCTGCGCCTATCCGATCTGCTGGACAGAAGTGCCCGATACATTAGGCTCGCTGGGCAGGCAGAGGAACAGATGGCACAGGGGGCTGACCAGTACGCTTCAGAAACATGAAAGGATGATACTAAATCCAAAGTACGGGATGGTAGGCATGTTCAGCCTCCCGTTCTTCCTGTTCTTTGAGTTCCTGGGCCCCATCATCGAAGCCGCAGGCTATATCATACTTTTTGCGCTTCTGTTCACGGGTCAGCTGACCCCCGTGTTCTTTATGACGTTCTACCTTCTTGCCGTACTGTGGGGCGCGCTGCTTTCTATGCTTGCGGTTCTGTATGAAGAGCTGAACTTTAAGTGGTACAGGAAATGGTCGCAGGTCTTTACGCTGATAATCTACGCTTTGCTCGAGAACATCTCTTACAGGCAGATCAATGTCATCTGGAGGATCCACGGGCTTATCGATTATATCCGCGGCGAAAAGTCATGGGGCGCCATGCAGAGACGCGGCTTCAAACACCATCATATCTGACGAGACAGTACCGAAAAACAACAAGCAGGCAAACCTCTCATCATGAAGCTATTGCCTGCTTGTTTATGAACGGAGCTATCTTTTTTTCTTCTTCGCGGTCTTTTTCTTGGAGACTTTCTTTGCCGCTTTCTTCTTCACTTTTTTCTTCGCCATTTCAATATCACCTTCTTTCTTGCTTATGTAATAGGCTTAACATCTATGGGCACACAAGTCAATACATTTTTATTCGCGGGTTGCGATGGATCGATGTATTTATTGCAAATATTGTTAAAAGTGCAGGCGTGCTTCTTAGTGGATAAAACAAACCCGATCGGTAGAAGATATCTTAAGGATAGGATATAATATTTCAGTATTCCCCTGTAGCTCAATGGTAGAGCACCTGACTGTGTCGGGGGATTAAAGGAGGTGGACCAAAACGAAGGAAAAGCGCAAGTACAGTGACAGACGCGCTTACATTGTTAATGCCGTAAGAAAAAGAAGGAAGAAGATCAGACAAAAGGCTCTTGAGTATTTAGGCGGCAGATGTAAGAAATGCGGATATGACAAATGTACTGAAGCTTTGGAATTCCATCATCATAGCGGAAAGAAGGATTTTGGGATTTCAAGTAAGGGTTATACAAGGAGTTGGGAAAGAGTAAAAAGTGAGCTGAACAAATGTATTATCCTTTGCGCAAACTGCCATCGAGAAGTTCACACAAAGACGCAGCACATCAGCGAGAGCTGATGAGGAGAATCGGGTGAATTCAGGGAAGTCCTGAGCGACGAACGAAGTAAGAAGTCGAAGGATAATC
Source organism: uncultured bacterium (assembly GCA_964532225.1). Classification (GTDB taxonomy): domain Bacteria; phylum Margulisbacteria; class WOR-1; order JAKLHX01; family JAKLHX01; genus CAZHHM01. Next base: position 3,485 of record CAZHHM010000029.1, read on the forward strand.
CTGAGCCAAGCCTGTTGAATGCTTAAGAGTAGACAGGAAGGTGCAGAGACTAGAGGATGAGGAAAGCTAGGACTGAGAGTGTCGAAGTCCTAACCAATAAGCCTCAATAGCGCCCGACACCCAAAGTTTGCGGGTGATGAGATAGTCCAATCTTCAGAGTAATTTGAAGGCAATTGTAATCAGGTTGTTGCTGGTTCGAGTCCAGCCGGGGGAGTAGATTGAAACTAAAAAGCCGGACGTTCAGTCCGGCTTTTTGCTGTTTTGTCGGTTTCCCCGGCTGGACGAGACCCTTCCTGCTAAGGCTTGAGCCGCTCTCGTGTTAGTATATTCTCATGCCCGTTTACGTATATATTCTTGAGTGCAAGAACAAAACTTTGTATACAGGGGTGACCAACGACCTCAATCGTCGTTTGAAAGAGCATAAGACGGGAAAAGGCGGACACTATACATCTTATAATCCCGGGGTCAGGATCAGATACTGCGAAGAACATCCCTCAAGAAGCGAAGCATTGAAGAGAGAGGCGCGGCTAAAGAAACTTACAAGGGCAAAAAAGCTCGCGTTGATAAAAAGCGCGACAGGCGCACGAAAAACTTATCCTGTATAATTAATCTTCGGAGGCGGATAAATGCGGATATTAAAGTGGGTCGCTGTATTTGTTGTGCTTGTTGCCATCATCTTGGCTGCAATATTCTTTATTTTCGTAAGAAGTATGAAGATCGAGAGATCCGGCGAGATATTCCGTAACGTATTTGCGGTGGACCAGGGAATGGTCAACTTATATATCTACGATAATGGAAAAGATGTTATTGCTATAGATGCAGGAATGGATGCTGATAAAGTCAGGACGGAGCTTTCTAAGATGCGTATCGACCCGCTGAAAGTGTCAGCAGTATTCCTTACACACTCAGACAGGGACCATGTGGGAGGCCTTTCGGTGTTCAAGAACGCAAAGGTGTATCTCCATGAGAACGAAGTCCCTGTAGCTCAAGGTAAGGTCGAAAGGACCATATTCGGCCAGAAAAGAAGGAATTCACTAAATGTCCGGTATATTACCGTAAACAACGGAGACGATATCAGGATAGGGAGAATAGATATAAAAGTGATAGGGCTTCCCGGTCATACTCCCGGGTCTGCGGGCTATCTGGTCGACAATACAGCTCTGTTCACCGGGGACGCGTTCAGGATAAAAGATGGAGAACTTACTGCCACCCAAGCCATGATGAACAACGACAATGACGAAGCCGTAAGGACGCTTGAAATGCTTGAAAGGTCAGACCTAAGGCCCGAGATAGTCTGCACCGGACACAGCGGATGCCTTAAAACAGGAGGGATTGAAGCTGAAAGATAAAAAGATAGGCAAGCTGTGTGTTGGTAGGGCGGCGTGAACGGTCAGCGCTTTGCTTTAGGAACTACCTTATAGAACCCCTTTACCAGTTTTCCGATGGACTTGTCCTTTTGTTTCCTCTCAAGGTCTGACATGGCGTAATGGTCAGCCTCTTTCTTCAGCTTTAGATAATTTGCGTACTTGTCTGCGCTAAGGTCTCCGCTTTCAAGTGCTGACAATATCGCGCAGCCCGGCTCGCTTATGTGCTTGCAGTCCCCGAACCTGCATCTGCTCTTCAGCTCCGCTATGTCGTCGAACAGCTCGTCCACAGCTTCACCGATGCCGGTAAGGCCGATCTCTCTCATGCCGGGATTATCTATCACCATGGCTCCGCCGGGAAGGACGTAAAGCTCTCTGCTGGTTGTCGTGTGCTTGCCTTTCTTCGTCTGGGAGCTGATCTCTTTTGTCGCTATGAGCTCCTTTCCGAGAAGCTCGTTGATGATGGTCGATTTCCCTACGCCTGAAGAGCCCAGGAAACAATGGACCTTTCCGCTCTCAAAAGCGGACCGCAGGCCTTCCATCCCTGTTCCGGATCTGGCGCTTACGGTAAGGACCTTTGTTCCTTTAAACCTGCCGGACAGAGCTTTGATCACATCTGCAAGCTCTTCTGGTGAAAGAAGATCTGATTTGTTTATTACCAATACAGGTGAAATGTTCTCTGATGTCGTTATCGCGAGATAACGCTCGAACCTGTTGAGATTAAGGTCCCTGTCCGCGGCCTGTACGATGAATGCCGTGTCCACGTTCGCAGCTATAGGCTGTTCGGTATCGTTGCCGGCGGACTTCCTGCGTATCAGGTTCTTTCTTTCATCGACAGAGGTTATCACCGCCTCATCATCACCGGAAGGCATGTAGCTGACGATATCTCCCACGACAGGGTAGTCCGACTGGGACACGGCGTTGAACATTATCTTTCCGGTCACCTCGGCCCAGTATTCTTTCCCGTCCGCCGAAATGCGGTATTTTCCGCGGTATTGTGCAATTACTCTGGCTTTTGTGTCTTGCATGCTGCTAATGATTATATCAAAACCGGCATTTGCTTGTTTTTGGCCGATGTCTGTTACATAATTGATGTAATGAGAACATTCAGGGCAACATTGATAATTGCAGCATTGTTGCTAACGGCTTCAACTCTCACTTCCTGCGGTTCCAGCCCTGTTGCCGTAGCTGCAAAACTGCTCGCGTCCAGCCCTTATCCGGCACTTTCAAGCGCTGATATCACTTACCTCGGCGCATCAGGATTCTCCGGGTCTGACGAGGCCGTCGCCAACAGCATACTTTCCTGGCAGAAGTCAAAAATGCACCTTGCAACTCCCGCCGAAAAGAGCGATGTGTCCTACGCGATGAGATGGAACAATATCATGCCCGGTATTTACCCTGTCAGCGACATGATAAGAGATAAAGTGTTGAGAGTCGGGAGAGATACGCTCATCTACGGGGTGTGCTGGGATTTTGCGGCGATCTATATCTCAGTAGCAAAATATTACGGACTTGAAACAAGGATGACAGCCTGGAAAACCTTTATGTCAGGCGTGCCGGGAGGTCAGAAGGGGCTCGGTCCGGATGAGTACAATGCTCTTAAAGTGCTCCTTGACGAGAACGGCCTGAGTTTCAGTTATGAACTTGTTAACAGCGTCATAAAAGAGACCTATATTCACTACAGGGCGGAAGTAAAGATAGACGGTGTCTGGAAGGCTTTTGACGGGACATCCCCGACAGGGGAGTATGCCGACGATTCGAATTATACTGCAGTTGCATGGGATGAGGGGCTAAGCTCTGTTCTGGCAAGGAAATAATATGGTATTTGCGCTGTTCCTCACTCTTATAGCCGGACTTTCGACGGGTATCGGCGGCGCTGTCGCCTACTTCACAAAAAAGACCGACACTAAACTTCTGTCCGTAGGCCTCGGATTTTCTGCGGGTGTGATGGTTTATGTGTCGTTCGTTGAGATCTTATCAAAAGCAAACCTGTCTCTGGCAGCTGATCTTGGGGAAAAGGCCGGAGAATGGCTGACGATACTGCTGTTCTTCGGAGGGGTGGCCCTAATGGCATTTATCGACAGGATAGTGCCTTCTTACGAGAACCCGCATGAGATACACAGGGTAGAGGAAATGGGGCAGGAGAGAAAAGACAAGCGCCTCCTCAGAGCCGGTATCATGATGGCACTGGCCATAACGATACACAACTTTCCTGAAGGTCTCGCGACCTTTATGGCTGCCGTCGCCGATCCAAAGCTCGGGCTCTCTATCGCGCTTGCCATCGCCATACATAACATCCCTGAAGGAATATCTGTTTCCGTTCCTCTTTTCTTTGCGACCGGCAGCAGGGGGAAGGCCTTTTTATGGTCGTTCATGTCGGGACTGGCAGAACCTGTAGGAGGCCTTATTGGTCTTTTGATTGTAAGTTATTTAGCATCACCGGCTCTTCTCGGCATGATCTTTGCTCTGGTCGCAGGGATAATGGTATATATCTCCTTCGATGAGCTGTTGCCGGCTGCAAGGGAGTACGGGGAGCACCACCACGCCATCGGCGGTCTTATCGCGGGGATGGCTGTAATGGCTGTCAGCCTGGCTGCTCTATGATCGTCCTCTGTTCATTGACATAGGCATTATCCTGTTATATGATAATGATAATCGTTATCAATAAGGAGGGGTGCATTGCCGGTCATTAAAGAAGAGAAAAGACTCCTTTCCGATTACCTCAAGAAGAACAAACTTAAGGCCACTGTGCAGCGCGAACTGATGCTGGAGACCTTCATCGGTACTGAAGGCCACCTATCCGCAGAGGAACTCTTTGATATTGTCAGGAAGAAAGATCCTTCCATAGGCCTCGCTACAGTGTTCCGCGCCTTTAAGGTGTTCGTGGACGCCGGTCTCGCTCAGCCGGTAGACCTCAAGGATAAAAAAGTCAGATACGAGCACAAGTTCAAGCACGGGCATCATGACCATCTTATATGCGCTTCATGCGGCAGAGTGGTCGAGTTCTTCGACCGTAGGATAGAAGAGCTTCAGGAGGCCGTCTGCAAAAAGTACGGCTACAGGATAGGTGGCCACAGTCTTGAGATAACTGGTCTTTGCCCCAAATGCAAAGGAAAAGCAAAATGAACATTGCTGAACTGGAAAAAGGCGATACGTTCAGGGTAGTCAGTGTGACTGCCTCGGGAGAGATAGGCAAAAGACTGGCGGACATGGGCTTTACCAGAGGGGTTGAAGGGAGTGTGGTCCGCTCTGCGCTCCTGGGTGATCCGGTGCAGATCAGGCTTATGGGCTATAACGTTTCCATTAGGCTGTCAGAGGCCTCGTCTGTCGAAGTTGAGGTGGTTTCCTGCGGGAAGAACAGGCACAGACACGGAAAGAAAGGCGGATTCTGGTGCAGATGGAACAAAGAATAATAAAGGTCGGTCTTGCGGGTAATCCGAATACCGGAAAAACGACCCTATTTAATGCTATCACCGGGGCCAACCAGAAGGTCGGCAATTATCCGGGTGTAACAGTTGAGAAAAAAGAAGGCCGGCGTGTGTATGACGGGATCGAGTTCCATATCTTTGACCTGCCGGGCACTTACAGCCTTACTGCATATTCCGCGGATGAGGTAGTGACGAGGGACTTTATCATCGACGAAAAGCCTGACATCATAGTCGACGTACTTGATGCAACGAACATCGAAAGGAACCTGTATCTTTGTCTGCAGCTCCAGGAGCTGGATATCCCGGTCGTAGGTGCCCTGAACGTGACCGACCAGGCCGGATCAATGGGTATAAAGATAGATGAAAAGGTCCTTTCGGAGCTTCTGGGTATTCCCATGGTGAGAACGGTCGGGACAAGGGGGAAGGGGGTTGAGGCTTTACTGGATGCAGTTATCAAGGTGTTTGAAAGATCAGAAATGGCAGAGAAGAAGATCAACTACGGCTATGAACTTGAAGCCGAAATATCAAAACTTGAAACGGTCATCCGCGAGGACGAGATCTTCTCCCGTGAGTATCCGCCCAGATGGATCGCTCTCAAGCTTCTTGAAAAGGATAAGAACGTCAACGAAAAGCTGAAAAGACACAGCAATGCTGACAAGGTAAGGAAAAGGACGGGTGACTGTATCAAGGCTATCGAATCCCATTTCGGCCGTGATTGCGAGATCGTCGTCACGGAACAGCGCTATGCTTACGTTCACGGAGCGGTCACAGAGGCAGTGAAAAGGGTGGAAATTCCCGGTTCCATGATAAGCGAGACCGTGGACAAGGTCTTGCTCAACAGGATCTTGGGGCTCCCGATATTTCTTCTTGTGATATGGGCAATATTCCAGGCCACGTTCAAGATAGGCGAATATCCGATGGCTTGGCTCGAATGGTCCTTTGGGTGGATCTCATCAGGTGCGTCTGCGGTCCTGCCTGAAGGCTTTCTCCGTTCGCTTATAGTTGACGGGATCATCGGAGGTGTCGGCGGGGTGATGTCCTTTGTCCCCCTCATCATAATACTGTTCGCCCTGCTTTCTTTCCTTGAGGACACCGGGTACATGTCCAGAGCGGCTTTTGTCATGGACAAATTCCTGCATATGTTCGGCCTTCACGGTCAGTCCTTCATGCCTATGATGCTCGGTTTCGGCTGCTCTGTCCCCGCAATCATGGCTGCAAGGACGCTGAAGAACCCAAGGGACAGGATAAAGACCGTCCTTATAATCCCGTTCATGAGCTGCAGCGCTAAACTGCCGGTATATGTGCTCCTGGCAGCCGCGTTCTTTCCTCAGAATGCGGGCAATGCTGTGATGTCGGTCTATCTTATCGGGGTGATGATGGGCCTTTTCTCTTCGGTCGTCCTCAGCCGAACGGTGCTTAGAGGCAGGGAGACCCCTTTCGTTATGGAGCTTCCGCCGTACAGGATGCCTACTTTCAGGGGGATACTGATGCATGTATGGGAAAAGACATGGATGTATGTGAAGAAAGCAGGGACCGTGATCCTCGGTGCGGCGATACTCATCTGGACCATAACCACGTTCCCGGTGCTTGATACTGATATCTCAAAATACAGAATGTTGCCCGCGCACGAAGCCGAACTGGCAAAGGCGCGTGACAGCATAGAGTTCAGTATCGCCGGACGTTTAGGCAAAGTGATCGAACCTGTCGTGGCCCCGATAGGTTTTGACTGGAAAATTGGCATAAGCGCTGTGACCGGTTTTGCCGCCAAGGAGGTCGTTGTTTCAACTCTCGGAGTCCTTTACAAGGTCGGTCTTGAAGAAGGGGAGGAAAGCGAGAGCCTTCGCGAAGCGATCCGCAGGGATAAGGCCTTTTCTCCGCTGGTCGGATATGTGCTAATGCTCTTCGTTCTGATAGTCGCGCCTTGTTTTGCGGCTCAGTCAATGATGGGGGCGGAAATAGGATGGCGGTGGGTAGCTTTCCATTTCGCGTACACGGCCGTACTTGCCTGGTCGGTGTGTTTTATGGTCTATCAGGGAGGGAAGATGCTGGGGTTGGGTGTGTAGTAAATGCGTAACGTTTTAATAATATTATCTGTCCTGATACTGTCTTCTGTCACATTCGCAGAGAATGACGCGGACCTATCTATCAATGCATTATCCTCAAAGAAGTTCAACGGCCGGGACCTTAAGCTTGTAAAAATGCTCGAAAAGAACAAGGCTTATACGCGGCATTATATCGAATACAAGAGCGGGGGTCTTAAGATCTCCGGAATTATGAATATCCCGGCAGGCAAAGGCCCTTTCCCCGTGATTATTACATGCCACGGTTATATCGAACCTAAGGTCTACACTAATGGCAGAGGTCTGAAGAGAGAACAGGACTATTTCGCAAAAAGAGGCTATGTAGTCCTGCATCCCGATTACAGGAACCACAACGGGTCGGACAAGGTCGAGGCAGGTCCCTTGTCGAACCACATGGGATATACGGAAGACGTAGTAAATGCGGTATATGCACTAAAAAGCTCGGCTCTGGCCTTTATTGACAAAGAAAGTATCGGTGTCCTGGGGCATTCAATGGGAGGGCTCATCGCGCTCAATATGATGGTCGCAAAGCCGGGGCTTGTTAAAGCCTACGTTCTCTATGCGCCTATGAGCTCGGACTACAGGGACAACTTCAACAGATGGATACTGCGGAGAGGAGAGCGCAAGTACGGCGACAGGTCTGCGGCGCAGAAGATCATCGAGATGTACGGCTCGCCGGAGAGCAATCCTGCTTTCTGGGAGGGTCTTTCGGCAAAGAACTATTTTTCGAACGTTACTGAACCGGTTCTGCTCTTTCACGGGACATCTGACAGCTCGGTGCCGGTAGATTGGTCGTACAGGCTTGAGTCAATGCTGAAGCAGAAAGGCAGGGATATTTCCGTGCGATACTATACGGGGGAAAAGCATGAATTCATAAGGAAATGGCCTGACTTTATGGCCTGGACAGTGAAGTTCTTTGATGCACACCTGAAATAATGTATTGAAATGTTCTTGCCTCGGTTGTATCATACCGGTATGAAAAATATCGTTATTGCTTTGCTTCTGATCGCCGCATTTTCCCAGAGCTCATGGGCCGGGATATCTGCCGGTTACGAGACCCTTACCATACTTCCTCATGCTTTCGTAGTGTATGCAAATGATCCCGGAAGCGGCTGGGGGTTAAAGGCTTCTTCCGACTTCGGTACTTCCGTATTATCAGGTATATCCAGCATAATGACCGGGGCTTTCACTTTCGGAATCGTGAATCCCAGGTATTCTATTGTAACGCTCTCAGTGACCAAAGACCTAAGTTCGTCCGCGAATTCGAGGTCGTATTTCAGAGCCGGAGCGTTCGCCGTGACGGCTTCAGGAGGAGGGAAGACCCAGTCAGCTGTTGTGCCATCGATAGGTATCGGCTGGGATACTTACAGGTTCCTCAATGATGCCCTTATCGGGAACATGGAGCTGTCCTTCCCGGAGCTACTTACTTTCAACCTAAGGTATTCTTTTTAAAATACTATAAACAGATCAAGCCTTTATCGATCCGGCTGACCTGAACTTCTTCTCCATCTCAACGATCAGATAGATGGCGATGCTGCTGACGATGATCAGTGACCATGCCGACCAGTCTATCGGGCTGGAACCGAAGAGAGTGTTCATTACCGGAAGATATGTGAATGCTATCTGGACCGCGGTCATTAGCGTGATGCCTATAAGTACGGCGTTGTTCGTGAAGAAGCCTATCTTAAAAGAAGACCTGCTGAAGGACCTGCAGTTAAAAAGGTAAAAGAGCTCGCCGAACACCAGCATGTTCACTGCCACTGTCTGGGCTGTCGGGACATCAAGGCCGAGTATCAGTTCAAGTTTGAACAGTCCAAGAACTCCGGCGATGAGCAGCGCGGATACATAAAGCGTCCTTGAAGTAAGTATCGCGTCGAATATCGGCATTTTTGGGTCATTAGGCATGCGCAGCATTATGCCTTCCTCTTTCGGTTCAAAAGCAAGGGTCATACCAAGAAGAACGGCGGTCATCATGTTTATCCAGAGTATCTGGAGAGGGGAGATGGGCAGCGCGAAATTGAATATTATAGCTATGATGAGCACCATTCCCTCGGTAAGGTTCGTCGGGATCGTCCAGACAATGAACTTGCGCAGGTTATCGAATACGCCTCGGCCTTCTTCAACGGCAGCTTCTATTGAAGCGAAATTGTCATCGGTCAGCACGATGTCGGCAGCTTCTTTCGCGACTTCTGTTCCGTCCCGTCCCATTGCAACGCCGATGTTGGCCTGTTTGAGGGCAGGAGCGTCATTCACGCCGTCGCCGGTCATAGCGACTATGTGGCCCTGTTCCTGGAGCGACTTTACTATCTTGAGCTTCTGTTCCGGAGTCACCCTGGCAAAGACCGAGGTCTTAAGAGTGTTATCCAGATAGTCCCTGTCAGACCATTTCTCCATCTGCGCTCCGGTGACAGCAATGAGCTCTTCGTTCTTGTCCGTCAAAGATGCCCTTATACCCAGCTTTTCGGCTATGGCCTTAGCGGTGGAAACATGGTCCCCGGTTATCATCTTAACGAGCACCCCCGCATTGAAGCAGGACTTGACCGCTTTTATGGCTTCCTGTCGGGGAGGGTCCATCATGGCCTGGAACCCTAGGAAGATGAGCCCGGAAGATATGTCCTCGTGGCCGATCTCGTTCTTAGCTGAAGGGAGGATCTTCTTAGCGAATGCTATCACTCTCAATCCCTGAGAAGCGAAAGCTTCGGCCGCTTTGTTCAGTGTTGGCTCATCAAGAGATACTGCCTTCCCGTCAATGAGCATAGATGCAGAGCATCTTTTAAGTATGGCCTCGTTCGAGCCCTTTACGTAAACAGTGTTCTCTCCGCTGCCTTTATGCAGGGTCGCCATGTATTGTTTCTCGGATTCAAAAGGTAAAGAGTCAAGCCTGGGCATGTCCTTGCCGAGAAGGTCCCTGTCAAAGCTTGCCTTTCCTCCGCTTATCAGCAAAGCGGCCTCGGTCGGGTCGCCTTCGACCGAGAACGCGCCGTTGTCCTCAGTGATCTTTGAGTCGTTGCAAAGGAGCCCCGCAATGAGCGTTTCGGCAAGAGGCGAGGCACTGTGAGCGATAGCTCTCTCTTTGGAAACAGCATCAAGGATCTCTCCGACAGGCAGGAAACCCTGTCCTGTGACAGAATATGCCTTTCCTCCGGCATAGATGCCCTGGACCGTCATCTTGTTCTCTGTGAGCGTCCCTGTCTTGTCAGAGCAGATTATCGTTGTGCTGCCGAGCGTCTCTACGGCAGGCAGCTTTCTGATTATGGCTTTCCTGGCGGCCATCCTTGCCACGCCTATCGAAAGGATTATGGTTATGGCAGCGGGCAGCCCTTCTGGTATGGCCCCAACGGCTATTGCGACAGAGGCCATGAAGGCGTCCACGGCAGGATGTCCGTGTATACCGACGGCCACGATGAAGGTCATGGCAGCAAAGGCGACGATAATGTAAAGGAGCAGTTTGCTGAACCCTGCGAGCTTAATAGTTAAAGGCGTCTCTATGTTCTCCGCATTCTCGACAAGTTTCGATATTTTTCCGATCTCTGTTTGGTCCCCTGTGGAGAAGACCACGGCTTTGCCGGCCCCGTTCGTGATAAGTGTCGAGGCATAGAGAAGATTGGTCCTGTCAGCGAGGGATGTCCCCTCGGGAAGGGGAGCTGTCTGTTTCTCGACCGGCAGAGATTCGCCAGTGAGGGCCGATTCATTGGATTTCAGCTCTTTTGAGTATGTTATTCGCATGTCAGCGCTCACTTTGTCACCTGATGCCAGCTGTACAAGGTCCCCCGGAACAAGTTCTTCGGACGAGAGTTTTTTCTGCTGCCCGTCCCTTATTACCGTCGTATAGGTCACCATAGACCTTGCCAGGGCAGAAAGCGAATCGACCGCTTTGGATTCCTGGACAAAACCGACTATGGCATTTACAATAACTACGCCGAAGATGACGGCAGAGTCGACATATTCATGAAGCCAGAATGTGACCGCGCCTGCTGCAAGAAGGGCGTAAATGAGCGGCTGGTTGAATTGCTGCAGGAACCTCACGAAAGCAGGGGTCTCTTTCTTTTTAGTGATCCTGTTCGGGCCGAACTTTTCCCTTCTTAAGAACACCTCTTTATCCGAGAGCCCTTTTGAGTGATCTGTCCCAAGGATATTGCATGCTTCCTGAAAGCTAAGTGAATGCCAGTCCCTTACCTGTTCTGTCATTGTTTTCTCCTTAAATGGATTATATCCCATCGCTGTCTTCCAAGTCATCAGAGGAAGTGATACTATGTTCTTCAAGGACAAATGGCAGGTAAAAGAGCAAAAAGGATCGTTGTGAACGACCTGATGCAGAACGGTTACGCATATTCTCTCGTTGAGCCGGAGGGAAAGAACTTCGATGCGGATTTCCGCCCTGACCTCACACCTAAACAGATGCTTACGCTAGGGGTCTTTGGCGGCAAATATATGACCGATTGCATGAAAGAGTTCCCAAAAGACTGGTTCAATAAAGCTAAGCTCTGCCATGAGCGGCATGATCCGGAGCTGAATTATTTCAAAGTGAACGCATCTAAGCCTTTGTCCTACTGGAAAGAAAAGGGCTGGATATTCAAAGATGACCCCCGCGGATGGTTCCAGTGGTATTGCCGCTACTATATGGGAAGAAGGCTTCCCCATGAGGATCAAAGGCAGATCAAAAGGTGGAAAGCCTTTAAAAGACATATCGCTCAACTAAAAAAGCATTGTTCGGGAAAGGGCTATCTTTGCAGACCTAAACAGCGGCAGGCC
>CAZHHM010000030.1:0-14855 GCA_964532225.1 uncultured bacterium
AGCTGCTGTTCTGTCGTCTTATCAATGCTTGAAGAGAATTGAGCAAAAGCTGCAAGCTCCCTGAACTGAGCAAGGTCCATCCTCAGCCTTCCTGCTACCTTCTTCATTGCTTTGATCTGTGCTGAACCTCCGACCCTTGAGACCGAAAGCCCCACGTTGATCGCCGGTTTAATGCCTGCGTTGAAAAGGTCGGTCTCAAGGTATATCTGCCCGTCGGTGATCGAGATGACGTTCGTCGGGATGTAGGCGGATATATCGTTTGCCTGTGTTTCAATGATCGGAAGAGCAGTGAGAGATCCGGCTCCTTTTTCTGCACTTAGCTTACAGGCCCTCTCAAGCAGCCGTGAATGCAGATAGAAGATATCGCCTGGATAGGCTTCCCTGCCGGGAGGCCTTCTCAGAAGCAGTGAGAGCTGCCTGTATGCGACCGCGTGCTTTGAAAGGTCGTCATACACTACCAGAGCGTGCTTGCCGTTGTACAGCATCTCTTCGGCCATAGCACAGCCGGCGTAAGGTGCTAAGTACTGAAGTGACGGAGAGTCGTCGGCACCAGCAAATATTACCGTAGTATAGTCCATGGCACCAACGCTTTTGAGGGTCTCGACTATCTGAGCGACCGTTGAGGTCTTCTGACCGATAGCCACATAGAAGCATTGAACATTCTTGCCTTTTTGGTTGACTATCGCGTCAATAGCTATGGCTGTCTTGCCCGTTCCCCTGTCCCCGATTATAAGCTCCCTTTGTCCCCTGCCTATCGGGATCATCGAATCGACAGCTTTTAACCCGGTTTGCAGAGGTTCCTTTACTGGGGTCCTTTCGACAACAGAAGGCACATTTCCTTCAATAGGCCTGAATGAGCTCGTCCTTATGGGTCCTTTTTCATCTATTGGTTCACCAAGAGGGTTGACGATCCTTCCGGTCATTGCATCACCAACAGGGACCCTGGCCACGTTGCCGGTACGTCTGACCGTGTCGCCCTCCTTGACCTTACCGCTGTCGCCGAGGATTATACAGCCGACGCTGTCGGACAGAAGTGAAAATGCGATGCCGATCACTCCCGAAGAGAATTCTACAAGCTCCGAGGACATCACCTTGTTCAGGCCGAAGACCGTTGCGACCCCGTCACCGGCTGAGGTAACGATGCCCTGTTCCGAGACATCAAGGCCTTTTGAAAAACCTTCGATCTCTCCTTTGATTATATTACTGATCTCTTCGGGATTTAGCACTTTGCGAGCTCCTTTCCGAGTTGTTTTAGGTAGTTCTTTATTGAGTTGTCGATCACCTTGTCCCCTATCCTTATCACTGCCCCGCCTAAAAGAGAAGCATCGATCCTGTTATCTATATAGATATCTTTTGATAATCTTACCGCGATCTCATGCCTGAAAGATTCCTTAAGCTGAGGGGTAAGCGGCACAGCAGAGTATACTATCGCTTTTAGTTTGTTTTCTGCATCGTCAGCGAACCTTTCGAAGTCTGCCTGTATTTCCTTGAGCCACGGTTCTCTCGATTTGTTCACTATCACCTCAAGGAACCTTTTGAACACAACCGAGACTTTCCCGCCGACAGCCTTGTCCAGGATGATCTTCTCCCGTTCGGATGAAAGGCCCTTGTTGAGCAGGAGGAACCTGAGCTCCGTGCTCTTTGAAACAGCGGAAATGAACGCGCGGAAATCATCCCTTACGCTCTTGAGACATTTCTTGTCAAGGGATGCCTTCACCAGGGCTCTTGCGTACTTTTCGGAAATTTGGCTCATTTCAGTTCAGGTTCACCTGATCGATCTTCCTCACTGTATCCTCAAGTATGTCCTTGTGCAGGGACTCGTCCATAGACCTTCCGATTATCTTTCCCGCCGCCATCACTATGAGGGATGACAACTGGTGCTTTGCCGATGACAGGGCGTCCTTCTTTATTTCGGTAGCGTCCTTTTCCGCCTGGGCCCTTACCTGGAGTGCGTCATTCTTGGCAGATGCCAGAAGCTCTCCCTTGATCCTCTCACCCGCAGCCGTAGCGTTCTTGATTATCGCCTGCGCCTCTTCTTTGGATTTTCCGAGCCTGTCATCGTAGTCCGCTTTAAGCCTGCTTGCGTCCTCAAGCTTCTTTTTCGCGCTGTTGATGTCCGATTCAATGGCATTCTTTCTTTCAAGCAGCGCATTGCGCACCGGAGCGTAAAGGAACTTGTTCAGTATCCATACAAGTATCAGGAAATTGGCTATTACGGCTATCAAAGTGCCGTTGAGCTCGAGCATTTATTCTCCCCTTACTTTACGAACGGATTAACGAATATCAATACTATCGCTATGAGCAGCGCGTACAGCGTCAGGGATTCGATGATGGCCAGCCCGACTATCAGCAGCTGGGTTATCGAGCCTTTCGCTTCCGGCTGTCTTGCAATAGCTTCCAGAGCGCCTGCCGTCGCTTTCCCCTGACCCAGGGCCGAACCGAAAGCCGCAACTCCAAGACCTATCGCCGCGCTGAACACCGAAACTGCCTGAACTATCGCCGTGTTATCCATCTTCGTCCTCCTTTTCGTTTTTTAATGGCCTTCGCTTAAAGCCGCGGAAATATAGAAAGTGCTCAACAAAGAGAATATATACGCCTGTATGAAAGCGATGAAAAGCCCCAAAGCCAGGATGGGTATGGGATATATGATCGGAAAGGCAGTAAGCGCGATCAATATTACAATGATCGTTTCTTTACCGAACGTATTGCCGAAGAGCCTGATGGCCAGAGAAAAAGGCTTTGCGATCTCTTCCATAAGGTTCAAAGGAAGGAAGAACGGGCTTGGTGAAAAGAAATGCTTGAAGTATGCCAGGCGTTTTTCCTTTATTCCGTAGAAATGGATCGACAGAAAGACCAGTATCGCCAATGCTGCCGTAGTATTAATGTCGGCAGTAGGCGCAATGAGCTCAGGTATATGCCCGAAGCTTTTTTCAAAGAAGACAGAATATACCGCGTTCAGAGGGATCAGGCCGAACAGGTTGGATGCAAGGATGAATATAAAAAGAGTCCCAATGAACGGCACATAGGCAAGCCCCTTGTTGCCCATGACCCCGACCGGGATGGTCTCTACGAACTCATAAAGCATTTCAACAGCACAAAGACCCGGAGTGATCCCATCTTTTCTTTTTGCCAGAAGGACGAACCTCACGAATATTGCGAAGACAGTAATTACCGCAGATACGATCAGCATGGAGATCACGGTGTCCAGATTTACGGTCAGACCTAGCATCTCAGCGGTCTTGTGTTCTCCGATATGTACCATTATTTTAGAACTCTTTTCATGGTTCTTTTATTAAGATGATATCATAACTCGGATTTTATTTCTAATTATTTTATATCTTTTACATAATTGACCAGGGACCTTATACCAACAGCGATGCCAAGCGCCATGAGTAAGATCGTCAGTACAGGGGATGTACCGAACCTGTCATCGATAAAAGCCCCAAGGAAGAGGCCTACGACCGGCGGGGCTATCATATTACCTGTTATCTGGTATATCTTATCGAGATGTTTGAGCAGTTCCATATGTCAGAGCGTGTCTTTGAACTCTTCAACAGCTGTGTCGGTGAAGCCAAAGTGTCTGAGCAAAGCTTTTGTGATCCTCTCGGATGCCTTACCGTCGCCATACGGGTTCACTGAGTTGGCCATGCTTTTATAGTAAGCTTCGTCGGTAATAAGCCGCTCAGTCTCGGACACTATAAGATGTGGGTCCGTACCTACGATCTTCACGGTATTCGCCGTGACCGCTTCAGGCCTTTCGGTCACTTTGCGCAGGACCAGCACCGGCTTGCCCAGCGAAGGAGCCTCTTCCTGAACTCCGCCGGAATCGGTAAGTATAAGATACGAAGCTTTCATCAAGTGAACGAACGGCACATAATCGAGAGGTTCGGTCAGTATCACGTTCGGTATGTCGCCCAGCATGTCGTTGATGACCTCCGAAACGTTCGGGTTCCTGTGGACCGGAAGGACTATCTCCACATTATCCTTATGCTTTTGCGCGATCTTCTCGATGGCCTCGCAAGTGTTGCGCATAGGAGCGCCGAAGCTTTCTCTTCTGTGCGTGGTGACCAGTATGAGCTTCTTTGCGGGATCAAGGTCTATCCCGATGCTCTTGAGGTCAAACTGAAGTGAAGCAGTCCTTATCAAGGCGTCAATTACGGTGTTGCCCGTAAGAAGGATGCGTTCTCTTTCTATCCCCTCCTTGATCAGATGCGACATCGCCGTTCTGGTCGGGGCAAAATGCAGATCTGCTATATGGGTTATAAGCTTCCTGTTCATTTCTTCAGGGAAAGGATTGAACTTATCGAACGTGCGCAATCCCGCTTCGATATGTCCCACAGGCACTTTACGGTAGAATGCCGTGAGCGCGGCAGCGAACGCCGTAGTCGTATCACCCTGGACCATTATCATGTCAGGCCTCTCGGAAAGCAGGAGCTCCTCTACCCCTTTGATCGTTTTTGTCACTATGCCGGAAAGTGTCTGGTCCGGTTCCATTATCGAAAGATCAAAATCCGGTCTTATTCCAAAGGGAGACAGTGCCTGGTCAAGCATTTCCCTGTGCTGCCCTGTCACAGCTATTATCGGCACGAAAAACTCCCCGTGCGAGGAGACTTCGGATATAAGCGGGGCCATCTTAATTGCTTCAGGCCGTGTACCGAAAAGGAACATGATCCTTTTTTTGTTCGGCATGGTCATTTCTCCAGCACGACAAAACGTTTTATGTAGTTCTTAATGCTGACTATGATAGTTGCCGCAAGTACTATCGAAGCTGCGATCCCTGCGGCCATGAACATCCGCCCGACACCAAAGTAAGTCGTTATCAGCGCTCCTATGCTTAATGCTATGCAAGCGACATATATCGACACAACTACCTGTTTATGGCTGAAGCCTCTGTCGAGCAGCCTGTGATGGAGATGCCTTCTGTCAGCATCAAAGATATGCCTGCCATCCTTCACTCTCCTGAGTATGACCGAAGCCGCATCGAATATCGGTATGGCAAGTATCATGATCGGAATGAGAAGAGCAAGGAATATTGTACTTTTCAGAACGCCGACCACTGACGAAACGGCAAGGATATATCCCAGAAAAAGACTTCCGCTGTCCCCCAGAAAGATCGAGGCCGGATTGAAATTATATCTCAGAAAGCCGATCGCGGCTCCCGCAAGAGCGATCAGCAGTATTGCCGCTCCGGGCTGATGTATCCTTATCGCGACCAGGAACAGAGTAATTGCAGCGATAGCAGTGATCCCCGAGGCCAGACCGTCAAGACCGTCGATAAAGTTCAGAGCGTTCGAGAATCCCACGACCCAAAGTATAGTGAAAGGTATGGAGAACACCCCCAGTAAAATAATACCTGTAACCGGTACGCTTAACCATGTTATCTGAACACCGAAGAACATCGGGATGGCAGCAGCTATGATCTGCAGTACAAGCTTTCTTGATGCGCTTATCCCTCTCATATCATCGACTATACCGACAAGCAGGATGAAGCTTGCCCCGATCAATATACCCCAGAGCCCGAGATAGTTAAGGCGCATGTGCATAAGAAGGGCCATAGAGATGCCGAATATGACAGCGATCATAAATCCGGAGAATATGGCTACCCCGCCGAGCCTTGGCATCGAGTACGAATGGACCTTCCTGTCGTTAGGATGATCTATAGCTTTCAGAAGGAAGGCGAGCTTTTTTGCCACCGGGGTCATGAAAAGCGTGACCATTAGAGATATTAAAAAGACGATAACGTAAATCATCGGTAAAATTTTATCACAAATGGATTTCCCTTAACAGAGCTCAGTTGGGAAAATCACCCCGAATGGATGAGAGCTTCAAATATCTAGTATCATTGAAGAGCTTTTCCATCAAGCGAATGTTCTGCTTCCAGTCGAAGAGCACTATTGAGAGGTATCTGTCCAGTCCCGGATGAAGCGTCCCCCTGGAAATGCTTAAAGAGCGCAATGCCGGCTCAATATGGTCGTAATACGCGCCTATCTCCTTGTTCACCACGTTCAGCCCCAGTCCATGATGCCAGGAACCGATCAAGAACCTTGCCCTGTCAAGCTCGCAGTCGATGCTCACCAACGCGTTGGTTCTCTGAGTGATCTCGCCGAAGTATTCTACTTCAGTCATTGTATCCAGCTCTTTGTCATAGTCGTTCTGGAGTTCGAAGGTTCTCTTGAGATCAGCCATGTTATGCCAGACAGCCCTTCTTGAATAGGCAAGGAACATCGCCAGGTCAAAACCTATCCTTTCAGTACTATCTGAAGACAGATTGACTTTGATATCCTCCGCTCTGACACATATAGTTGATGCTAAGAAAGGGTCGGAGAGAACATGACCATAGCTTAAGCCTGCCATATCCCCTATTCTTTTCTGCAAAGGTACTACATTATCGACACAAGAAAAGGATCTGTCGCCCATATTGAATTCCGGATTATTGCGTAGAAAGTGCCAAGCATCCATCATCATTGGGGTCAGACTGCCGAAATTGTCAAGGTACAATGTGGAAGAACCCTCAAAGAACTTAATATCTTCCTTCTTGAGTTCCATCTCGTACAGGTGCCGCTCAAGATGATCAAGCTGCGTCGAAAGGACGTCTTCTGCTATGTAGCCATCTCTTTCTTTTTCTCCGTCGAACAAAAGAACTACATCGTCGACGAACTTGAGCGCGGCCCTTTGAAAGACCAATCCTTTCATGTTGTCGACCACATCCGCTTCCGGCTCCAATAGAGGAAGAGTAAGGTATGCGTACCTTTCTGCGACAACAGGATACGGAGCCAGCGAGAGCGAGGTTTTAAGGACGGTCGAGATCACGCCTAACGATTTTCTTGTGGCAGGGTTATGCAGATGAAAAGCGTTCAGGTCGCCGTTCAGTCGATTAATGGCAGTTCTTTGCCTTTGGACTATACTGGTCATTCTACATAAACATCGGGACCTGGAATAAAAGATTTCAGCTATTCCGCTGATACGATCTTGAATTCTCCCGGCTCAAGGCCACCAAGCCTGTACTCGCCAACGGCCGTCCGGACCAATCTGAGACAAGGCAGCCCGACTTTAGCGGTCATCTTCCTGACCTGTCGGTTCTTACCTTCTTTGATCCTTATCTCCAGCCAGGAATCAGGCACAGTTCTTCTGTATCTTACCGCAACAGGCCTTTCCCAGAGCCATTCAGGGACAGGTAGGACCCTTGCTTTTGCGGGCAATGTCATACCGCTGTCGATACGGACGCCTTTGCGGAGCAATTGAAGCTGTTCATCAGAGGGGACACCTTCGACCTGAACGATATATGTCTTTTCTGTGCTCATAAACGGAGAAGAAAGGTCATGCTGAATATCTCCTTCATCGGTAAGGACCAGCAATCCTTCGCTGTCCATGTCGAGTCTTCCGGCAGGGTACACATCCTTGATGGATATAAAATCCGACAGGGTCCTTCGCCCTTCTTTATCGGTGAACTGGCTCAGGACCCCATAAGGCTTATTGAAAAGGACTATCAATAGTGTTTGGTGGCCTGTTTCTCTTTCTTTAGCGCCCTTTTCTCTTTCAGAGAAAGCTTTGCCTCTTTCCTAACGTTCTTGTTCGCCGTCTGTTCCTTGTTAGCCATATTTTCACCTCCTTGACTATTATATTCCAGGGTCTATAATATGTAAATCTTCAGTTCGGACGGAGGTCTACAAAATGGACGCACCTGCTTCGGTTTTTCTTGATTTTATGTGAAATCACCCCCCTTTCCGTTCGATAAGTTTTTGCCCGGAGGTAATTAAATGAAGAACCCGTTCTTTGACGACAACAATCTGATCATTCTCGGTGAGGACAGGATAGGGACAAGGGTCCCTGCCGATGTTCTTTCTCAGGACCATATCAACGCTGTCAACCAGCACGGGTATCATATAGCCGACCACCATGACGACAGAGTGGAGATCACGGTAAAGAACAAAAAAGGGTTCATTGAGCACCTTACCATAAAAAAAGAGGAGCACCCTCAAAGCAAGGGGCACAAGCACTGCAAAGTGAAATACTGCGATTCAAGGGGCAAGTCGGTCTTTGTCGCCAAGCTCTACAATAACAGCGTTAATCAGGTGCAAAAGAACCTTTACGGCGACTATGTAAGCTTTGACGAGATGCAGACCCTTATACCTCACGAGCTGTTGTCAAGCGCCATGGAGTCTGCTGACAAGGATAAGATGATGGGGCTTCTCGACAGGATACACGAGAACGAGAAATACTAGGCGCCTAAAAGGACCCTTTTGGTAAAGGCCCGGGCAGCGGTTTCCCTGTCATAACGCATACCTGTTATACCATATGATCTTTCAAGACAGTGGAACAGTTCGTGGCATACAGCCTCAATGTCAGCGGGGTCGCACACTGAGATAATGTTCTTTTGGGGGTCGTAAGATCCTCTGATCCTGACAGTGTCATTTCGGACCTCATGCATCAGCGAGAATTTCAGCCCTTTCAGCAGCATTACCTCATCCCTGCGTTCTGCTGGTTCAGGTCCTCTCTAAGCTCTTTGTAATCAATGTTGCGCAGTTTTGCATTTCGCTTAAGAGAGATGACCGAGGCCAGTCCTGCAGCCTGTCCCGTAGCCATGCACACAGGCATTATCCTCGTTGATGACAACGCCTCGTGAGTCGCCGAAATGCATCTGCCCGCGACCAGAAGGTTATCTATGTTTTTCGGGACAAGGCAACGGTAAGGTATCTCATAGTAAACTGAAGGGCCCAATGGCTTGAATGAGGTCCCGTGACCGTCAGGAGAGTGTATATCGACCGGATAATTGTTCTTTGCGATAGGGTCATCGAATTTACGCCCTTCTACAACATCATCGACGTTCAGCGTATAGACACCTTTTATGCGCCTTGTCTCCCTGACGCCGATATGAGGAGCTATGGCCGAGATGTACGCATTTTCAAAACCTGACACTTTTTCTTTGAGGAAAAGGAAAAGATTATCCACCTGCTTTCGGGATTCGATCTCAGCTTTCGTAAGGTCGAATACCGAGGTGCCGTCCTTTTTTGGGACACGGGTAGTGTTTATGTGTATCTCGCCGGGTCGTGTGGTCTCGAACCAGAGGAACTTTTCTCTTGGCGTCCTTATACTGCCTTTCTTCTTGGCTTCCAGGAATATCGCGTTCATCGTTTCGTGATCGGGCATTCTGGAGCTGTCGATACCGGCAACCCTGAACATCAGGCTGGGGGGCTGGGTCAGCTGGTCCCCTTCCCTTCCTTTTTCGGTCTCAACTCCCGACATGTAGGCGATATCGGCATCACCGGTACAGTCGATCATGGTCTTTGAGAATATGCGGACCTCACCGGACTTCCCCGAAGTGATAACACCTTTTACTGAATTGTCTTTGACGATGACCGCTGAAGCCGTGCTGTGCAGAAGCAGATTTACTCCTGCTCTTTCGACCATATCGAACAATAAGAGCTTATAGACTTCAGGGTCGAACGCCAAATGCGCCTGCCCGAAAAGTGAGCCCTCTTTACAAGCCCCTCTTTTGATCAAGCTTTCCTCGATCTCTGAAAAGATCCCTTTTACAAGCCTTTCCCCGTTAATTGCAGGGACCATGAAAGGGTTAACAAGATTGGCAGATGCTGCCCCTCCGAGGAAACCATATCTTTCAAGAAGGATGACCTTTGAGCCTTTTCTGGCTGCGCTTACTGCTGCGGATATTCCCGCGGGGCCCGCCCCGCAAACGAGAATGTCGCATCTTTGGTCTTGATTCATTACTGAATTATATCACAGTCAATCTCGAACAAACGAGACCACGGGAAGCCCGCCTTCACTCTCAGTTCAGGTGATGAAAAGTATTCTTTTGCCCATTCTTCAAGGTCACCGGACATAGCGGCAGAAAGCGATGTTGCCTCTGACTCCTGCATTCTGAACGGTGAAATGCCTTTCGATTCAATCAGAGACCTTATCTTGGGCCGGACCACCGAATAATACCCCGCGTCCTCAATGATCCGTTCACACACTGCCTTTCTGTCATAAGGGAGCAGTGCCTGGGAGACAGCAAGGCCTATCGCGTTTGATGCGGTGTTAAACCCCGAGAAGCCCCTTATTTCAGGGACTTTACCCGATGCTTTGATCCATTGGACGTATTCAAGGTCGCATCCGTTGGCATATCTTACATCTGCCACAACAGCCTGTTTATTAATAAGAGCTACCATATATATCTCAGCCGCAAAGTTCTTGATATGGTGGCGTTCTTCCTTGTCCTTGAGCCTGGGACTTTCAGAGAACAGATCGCGCTGAGAGACCTCGGCATTATTAACGAACAAGACCATGTCAGAGTCGGCTATCTCCTGTACCGTCTTAATTCCGAAGAAAGACATATGGTCCCTTACCGTCTCCTGTGCTGACACGTCTTCGTATAAGGACAGTACGTTAGCGTAAGGATAGGCATATCTAACAGCGAACACAGGAAGAGGGTCCCCTGACAGGACCGCTTTTGTCAGCATCATAGCTCCCAGCTCATCGGCCCCGTTCATTATATACACTCCGGGTTCGTTGCCTGCAGCCCCCATAAGTTCGATCTCCTCGGCTTTATGCGGCCCATATTCAGCACAGTCCTCTTTACCTATGACAACCTCATCTATCACACCAGAAGTAACAAGGTCTACACAGGCCTTGTTGACTATGTGATTCCTTGCTCTTGCAGAAAAGTATTCCGCCAGAACATCTTCAGGTATCCGTGAGCGCAGATCGTCAAGCTCCTGTGTAAGGGCGCTGTCCATATCCGCTTTTGACCTTGAGCTCAGCTCATTGAACCTGAAGATATCTTTCCACAGGTCCGCCGTCCTGCTGTCGCTGGCGGTAACGGTAAGCCTCATAAGAATGCTTGAGACAAAGATCTTAGCCTTAGGATGCTTAGAACGGATGACCCCAAAAACCTTCAGTCTCTTTAACGCTGTGTCTTGGTTCGTTCCTGCAGTCCTGCTGGCCACAAGACCTCCGTAACATATCATATCTGCAGAGATCACAAAAGCATCAACATCCGGATCTGCTGACGTGAGCCATGTCGCAATGCTGTCAGGGTCCCCCGGTACGGTGAAGTGGCCCAGCGATTCCTGCGGAGGGACCAACAGCCGGACCCCGGCGTTCTCAGCTGCTTTTTGAACGTTCCTGAGGTTAACAGGTCTGTCATCCAATGGTATGTAAACGATCTTATTCACGCTGTTCATTCCAGTTTGACCGGGGCTATGCTGAGCTCGCCGTTATTATACACGACCTTGATGTAATGGTTGAAGCCGCCCATAAAGTAAGGAAGATGCAGTGGCCCTCCTGCACCGCCTGAGAGAACATACTCGACACCGCCGGAACTCACCTTCCCGTATGCATGCACATGGCCCCAGAAGACCGCTTTGACCTCATTGGTCTCGAACATTCTTTGCAACTCCATCCTGACAGCTTTTGGCTTCACGACCTCTTCGGGGAAAGTTCCTGTCATGTCAAACAGAGGCCTGTGCATGAACACGAACTTCGGCACGCCTTTGCTTGAGGACAATTGGGACCGGAGCCAGCTTATCTGTTTCTGCCCAAGACCCTTTCTGCTTACGTTGTCAAGCACAATGAACAAAGCTCCGTCGCTCATCCAAGAGTAATAAGTGTTTTTAAGTCCGAAACTTTTTTTAAACACCTCTGCACCGGACCCTTTTATGTCGTGGTTCCCTATCGCGTTATAGACCTTAATACCGAACCGTCTTACTGTGGACCTGTAAAGATCGAACTCCCTTTTGCCCGACCTGACGGTGATGTCCCCGGTATTCACGGCAAATGAAATACTTTTATCGAGCGATATCTTGTTTAGCAGCGCACTGAAGGTTTCAGGCCCTTTGTGGCTGTCGCCGAACACTGCGAAAGTAAGGGAATATGCGGGAACACCGCTAAAGTACGCAAAAAATAAAAAAGCTGCGATTATTGGTCTCATTCGACAGAGTCGATCGCGTTCCTGAAGCTGGCCGTAGCTGCCTCGATCGACATTGGAGTTGACCCGGTAACGATAGCGCCTATCATGAGCGATTTGACCCCAGTGTCAGACAAGATCGGCACCTCATCGGTAGATATCTTTCGCTGTGTCGGCACTATGACCGGCAGTGAAGATATTGTCGCCAGGGTGATGTAGTACTGCAGGTCGCCGATTGTCAGGTTCTGACCGTACCCCAGATGAGGGATTATAGCAGCCTCGATCGCCTTTATTTCAGGGGCCGACATACCGACAAGTCTTTCAAATGAAGCCCTGTTATCCACCGCGGCTATCTTTGTGATGCCGTCAAGACCGAACATGAAGTCAGGCATATCCCCTATCATCATATCCAGAAAGTCGAAACCCATCGACACGATCTCCTCGGCTTCCTGCTCTGAAGGTTTTTTTTCTGCTCCCGGCACTATTCCAACGGGGATATCCCCCGCGACCCTAAGTATGCTTGAGAGTTTTGCTTTTTCCTCTGATAATGAACCGAATGAGACCCCGCTTGCTCTGTGTTTTATATTGCAGTGGACTTTAAGGGCATCAGCGCCTCCCTTTATGGCGGCCGCCGCGAGTTCCGGAGAGTTTTCAGGCAAAGAAACTATAAGGGTCAGCTTGTCCCTGTCTAGCAGTTCGAGTAAACGGTTCATTTTTTCCCCTTAATCAAAGGATACCCCATAAGTTCTCTTTGCTCAAGGTACTCCTTGGCGCATATCCTTGCGAGCTTACGTATCTTTCCGATGTAGTTCGCCCTTTCGGTAACGCTTATCGCGCCCCTCGCCTCGAGCAGGTTGAAAGTGTGCGAGCATTTCAGGACATGGTCGTATGCAGGAAGCACCAGTTTTTCCTTGAGGAGATTATCCGCTTCTTTCTGGTATGATTCGAACCACTGGGCAAGCAGGCCTATGTCCGCTTTTTCAAAGCTGTACTTTGAGTACTCCTTTTCTGCCTGAAGATGCACATCCCCGTAAGAGACCCCTTTTACCCATTCAATATCAAAAAGGCTGGTCTTTTTCTGGAGGTACATAGCGATCCTCTCAAGACCATACGTTATTTCGGCGCTGATCGGTTTAAGGTCGAACCCTCCGCATTGCTGGAAGTATGTGAACTGCGTTATCTCAAGGCCGTCAAGCCAGACCTCCCAGCCGACGCCCCAGGCCCCGAGCGTCGGGGACTCCCAGTTGTCCTCGATGAACTTGATATCATGTTTTGATGTGTCTATCCCAAGGAACTCAAGAGAACGGATAAAAACATCCTGCACGTCTATTGGAGAAGGTTTCAGGATCACCTGGAACTGATAATAAGCACCAAGCCTGTTCGGGTTCTCTCCGTACCTGCCGTCACCCGGCCTTCTAACCGGCTCGACATAAGCTACGTTCCAAGGCTCAGGGCCAAGGACCCTGAAAAAAGTGGCAGGATGCATGGTGCCGGCGCCCTTTTCGATGTCGTACGGCTGCTGGATCACACAGCCCTGTTCGGCCCAAAATTTTGAGAGAGAAATGATAATATCCTGGAAAGTCGGCTCAAGATGTTTTTTTGTCATTTGTTTTATGATATCATAATTTTTATTCTCTTTGAAAGGAGAAAAAATTGACGGTAAAGTTCAAAGGCAGGATCCTCGTTATTGGCTGCGGTTTCGTATCAAGATGCACTCTTCCACTGATCCTTAAGCATATCGACATACCCGCGAAGAACGTGACCGTGATAGATTTTGCGGACAACAGGGGCTACATCAAGGAACAGATAAAGAAAGGCGTCACTTTCAAAACAGATAAAATAACCAGGGAGAACATGTCAAAAAAGCTTTCCTCGTATGTAGGTAAGGGCGACATGATAATCGACCTCGCATGGAACATCGACTGCTGCGAGATACTGCAATGGTGTCACGACCATGATGTTATGTACATAAACACTTCGGTCGAGCTTTGGGACCCTTACGAGGGCGCAAAGGACAAACTGCCCACCGAGCGGACATTATATGTAAGGCATATGGCAATAAGAGAAATGGTCTCTTCATGGAAAAAGAAGGGAGCGACCGCTGTAATCGAGCACGGTGCGAACCCCGGTCTGGTCTCCCATTTCACCAAGGTAGGCCTTATCGATATCGCCAAAGCCGTCATCAATAAGAAACCAAAGGACAAAAAGGTCCCTCTGATTAAAAAGGCCCTCAAGGAAAAAGACTTCCCGAAAATGTCCATGCTTCTCGGTGTAAAGGTCATACACATAAGCGAAAGGGACACCCAGATAACGGACAGGCCCAAAGAAATGAACGAGTTCGTGAATACCTGGAGCGTTGAAGGGTTCAGGGAGGAAGGTATCGCCCCTGCAGAAATGGGATGGGGAACACACGAAAAGAAGCTTCCTGCCGGAGCACACTTCCATAACGGTGGCCCGGGGAACCAGATATGCCTTGCACAGATGGGAATAAAGACATGGGTAAGGAGCTGGGTGCCTTGCGGCGAGATAACAGGAATGGTCGTTCGTCATGGAGAAGCATTCACTATCTCTGACCATCTTACAGTATGGGAGAGCGGCAAGCCTGCGTACAGGCCCACGGTACATTATGCATACTGCCCTGCCGATGTCGCCATTAACTCGCTCCATGAGCTTGAGATGAGGCAATTTGACCTTCAGGAGGACCAGAGGGTCCTTACCGACGAGATCATAAGCGGCAGAGATGAGCTTGGCGTATTGATCATGGGCCATGACCTCAAATCATGGTGGGTCGGCTCCCTTCTTGATATTCATGAATCGAGGGAACTTGTACCCGGTCAGAACGCGACAACGCTGCAAGTCGCGTGCTCCGTGATCGCTGCGGCCGTCTGGATGATAAAGAACCCGAAAAAAGGCGTATGCGTGCCGGATGACCTTCCGCACGAGGAAGTGCTGT
>CAZHHM010000031.1:0-13922 GCA_964532225.1 uncultured bacterium
CGCAAGCTCTTCTACTGTTCTCCAACAGACGGCGCTATAAAAGAACTTCTTGACCTTGGAGATATTTTCGGTCCGAAACAGATGGCGCTGTCTAATAAATATCTTGTAGCTACGGTGGACGGCAACGACCGCGCGCTCGCTCATAACGGTATTGTCCTGGTGGACAGAGGATCGAACAGGGTGGCCTTCAGGTCTTTTCCGGAAGAGGGGAATAAAGATGTTATGCAGATGGACGTGGGCAGCATTTTCTATGACTGGCCGGGACATCTGTATTTCACCTCAACGATCTACGGTCGCCCCAGGAACGAACTTGATAACTCCGAAAAATTCTCTGGCAACGGAGATATTTACCGACTGGACATTGCCGGCAAGAAGATGGAGAAGTTCATCGATGTCCCGGGAGAATACATATATCTGGAGGGGCTCGCTGTCGCCGGCAACAAACTCTATCTGTCGGCAATATGTAAGGGCCCGTCAAATTCCAGGGGGAACCATCCGGACAATAACGAGTTGCTTGTTTATGACATCGGTTCAAAAAAGCTGATCAAAAAGATCAATGTCGCGACCAATCCGAACCGTCTTGCCTACGACCCTTCGGTAAAAAAGCTCTACGTGATGCACAGGGACTCGTTCGACACCCACAACGAGCTGGAAGTGATCGATGTTACGACCGACAAGATCATCAAGACTTTTGACATCCCCTCCCAGCTCATGATGTCGCTGGTCAGGCCCGGAAAGCTCTATATCAGCATGGGCCCGTCTTTTCTCAAAAAAGGCCGCACTGAACCCGGCCTTCTTGTAATCGACACAAAAACCGATACAATAATAAAGAGGTTCAGCGGCGTGTATCAGGGCCTGTCCCTGAACACCCTGTTCTGAAGAAAGGAATAAGACTATGTGGGTCAAGAATTTCGCGCTGGGCTTCGGTGTCGCTATACTTTTCCCGATGCTGGTACATTACGGCATAAACACCTTCGTCCCGCCGCTTGACCTGTCGGCTACGTACGTGAACGTGACTTTCTCGCAGGAGAACATGACACAGCAGCAGATAAACCGCAACATCGAGCTCCACCGCCAGCTCCAATCCCTCAGGGAGACCGTTTATCAGAAATACGCGGAGATGTTCTTCCTTTTTGCGCTCCCTATCGGGGTCGCCGCGATAATCTTTGGTCTCTACATGAACATCCCCGGTGTGGGCGCCGGTTTTATCTTCGGCGGGGTGTTCACGATACTTGAGGCATACTTGCTTAACTGGGGGTCGCTCAACAACAGCATGCGTTTTGTTTCTTTGCTGTTGGCCCTTTCGGTCATTGTATATGTTGCCTACAGAAGGCCGTCACCCGTAAAGTAGCCCGGCCCGCATAGTCCCGGTCGATATATGATCGGCTCCGCGCTGTCGGTCGTTCTGGCATACTTTGCCATGCCGAACCCGTTCTTTCACGTGCCTCTCCTTGCATTCTTTTGTTTTGTCCCCTTTTTCCGGTATTTGATAAATGCTCCGGAACGTGCCGGACGGAAAGTATTTCTCTTTGTACTGGTCCTTGTTTCTTTGCTTCTGCTTCCTTTTGATAAGGAGACGCTGTCGAACTTTCCGGTAATACTGCTGGGCTTGTCCCCTGTCCTTATGGTCATTGCTGCTGTCCATTCTCTGCCGTTCGTGTTTTTGCCCAAAGTCCCTGAAAGGCCCCTGTTCGTCCTTGTCCCGTTTTACTGGACTCTTTCCCAGTTCATACTTTCAAACATTCCCTTCGGCATCCCTTTACCGCTTGAAGCTTCTCTTTCAAATGTCCCCTTCCTCCTTCTCCCGTCCTCCCTCCTCGGCCCCTATTACGCAACGTTCTTAATTATCCTCATCAACTTTTCTCTGTCTTGCTCTCTCTCTTCTTCCCTTCCTGGGCCTTCACGGGCCTTCTCCCCCTTCTTTCCCTTGTTTGCCCTCTTCCCCCTTCTCCTCTTGCCCCTTCTCATCACTTCCATCCCCTCCATCCCTTCCTCCCCTTTCTGCGTTGGAATAATCCAACCCAACCTCTCCATCCCTGATTTCAACAAAAAGAGATCAAGGCCTTTCTTTGAAGCCTATTACAACAAACGCTTATTCCTTTTAACGGAAAACATCCGTTCTTCCAAACCGGATCTTGTCGTCTGGCCCGAGGCCGCCGGAACAGGTATTTATAAAAGCGGTCTTCTTCCCCCCGGACTTAACATCCTGTCAGGTACCGAGATGATCGAGAACGGGAAGAAAATAAATGTTTCGTTCTGCCGTGATCCCTTGGGGAACTTTTCAGAGCTGTACAAAAAGATAAAACTGTTCCCGATATTTGAATCTTTCTTTATGTGGCCCGGCAGCAAATATGTTCTTTTTGATACTCATTCTGATCTTGGCCGTATCGCGGGAATGCTTTGTATCGATTCATTTTATCCTTCCGTGTCCAGAGAATTCGTCAAACGCGGCGCATCCGCGCTTTTCTTTCTTGCATCAGATGCTTCTTTCGGCAACTCGTCAATCCCGTACATTCATGCCGCACTGGCTGTGATAAGAGGCATTGAGAATAGAAGATACTCTGTTTTCGTGAACAATACCGGCCCGTCGCAGGTGGCAGATGATAAAGGCAATATTCTGTTTCGTATGCCTTACGGGCAGGCGGGGTATGGGGTATGCATGTTCTGCCTCTAGGGCCCAGATTGCTTCACCCGCCTTTGGCGGGTTCGCAATGACACTCTGCGTAGACACTTCGCTCAATCAAGCAGTCATTGCGAGGGTCATTGCGAGGTCGCCGCGGCGACCGAAGCAAGCCGGAAGCAACCCCACTATCTTCAGAGACCAACTTATAGAACAGATCCTTAAAAGCCGGATTGAGCGACTTTATCAGTTTTAACTTCCTTGCACGGCTGCCGGCTTTTAGCTGCTTTTCTCTCTTTATTGCAATCCATATATAATCGAACTTTTCGAAATAAACCAGCTTATCAACATTGTAATCGTTCGTAAATCCCCTGTTGACCTTGTTCTTATGTTCAAGGGTCCTTCTGATAATATTGTTCGTTACCCCAACATATATTACAGTGTTGTTCCTATTCATGAGCATATACACATAGCCTGTTTTACGCAGCATGAAAGTCTTCCAGCAATCTTCATGCCGTTCGCTATCTGCCTCTAGGGCCCAGATTGCTTCACCCGCCTTTGGCGGGTTCGCAATGACACTCTGCGTAGACACTTCGCTCAATCAAGCAGTCATTGCGAGGGAGTAGCCCGAAGCAATCCCATCATACGCAGTCGTTGCGAGGGTCATTGCGAGCGGAGCGAAGCAAGCCCGAAGCAACCCCACTATAGAATTCAGCACTCTGCCTTCAGCACTCCTGCCTCTAGGGCCCAGATTGCTTCACCCGCCTTTGGCGGGTTCGCAATGACACTCTGCTATATAATGTTTCTATGAACTCCCATCCCCAAAAGATCCTCTTATTGCTTGAAGATAACTACGACTATTCAAAAAGCTTTTTGAATTTTAAAACACCCTTTCAGCTTCTTGTCGCAACCATTCTTTCAGCGCAATCGACAGACGCTCAGATCAACAAGATCACTCCTGCATTATTCAGAAAGTATAGAAATGTGAAAGATTTCGCTTCTGCAAGCCAAAAAGAACTTGAAAGGCTGATCTTCTCCTCTGGTTTTTACCATAATAAGGCCAAAAACATTATTAACTGTGCAAATACCTTGCTTTCTGGGTTTAACGGTGTTGTACCAAAAACTATTGAAGAGTTAACTGCTCTTCCGGGAGTAGGAAGGAAAACCGCGAACATCGTTTTAACAAATGCCTTTAACATTGTTGAGGGCATTGCTGTTGATACTCACGTTGCCAGACTGTCAAAGAGACTGGGTTTCAGTAAAAGCACTTCGCCAGAAAAGATAGAACTCGATCTGATGTCAATGTTCTTAAAAAAAGACTGGCACAAGCTTAACCATCTTCTTATCTCTCACGGAAGGGCCGTATGTAACGCAAAGGCCCCGAAGTGCGGGGCCTGTTTCCTGTCGAAATATTGTCCGAGCCGCTCTAAGTTCAGCTAATCTTCATTCTTCTTTTCGCAGCCGCTACGCAGTTCTTCATGAGCATTGCAATTGTCATGGGGCCTACGCCTCCGGGGACCGGTGTTATTGCTGAAGCAATGTCCTTAACATTTTCAAAGTCAACATCCCCGTAAAGCTTGCCTTCGATCTTAGTTGTCCCGACATCTATTACAAGTGCTCCCGGCTTAACCATTTCCTTTGTCACGAATTTAGCTTTCCCAATTGCGGCGACAATGATGTCCGCCCTTTTGATAACCTCGCCTATGTTCTTTGTCCTTGAGTGGCATATGGTGACCGTAGCATGCTCGTTCATTAGGAGCATGGCTACCGGCTTCCCGACAATATTGCTCCTGCCTATGACCACCGCTTCTTTTCCCTTGATCTCTGTTCCTGTCGATTTGATCAACTCGATTATTCCTGCTGGCGTACACGCAATAAATGGCGTATCTATGCCAAGAAATAGCCTCCCGGCATTTACCGGATGTATACCGTCTGCGTCTTTGTCTGGAGAAATTGCCAAAAGGGCTTCCTTTTCGTTCAAGTGTTTTGGTATAGGGAGCTGAAGGAGCATTGCGTCTATCTCTTTGTCCTTGTTAAGCTTATCGATCTCCTTAAGAAGCTGCTCCTGTGTAGTATCTGTTGGCAACTTAACTATTTTGGATTTTATCCCCAGCTGTATCGCTTTCTTTTCTTTATTTCCCACATATACTGCTGAAGCCGGGTCATCACCTACCAGAATAACAGCCAATCCCGCTTTTATTCCCTTCTTTTCGATCTCTTCTTTAAGCTCAAGGGCCATCTTTTCAGCTATTTCCTTGCCTTTTATCAGCTTTTCCATAAGTTATCCACATCCTTTCCACATTTTGTTGATTTATCCCCATGTTTCACGTGAAACATCCCGTTCATGGGCCCTCTTCAAATTGTTTCACGTGGAACATTCGCCTCTGTCCGTTTAACAGTGTTTCACGTGAAACATTATTTGCCAACACAGAAATTGTCGAATATACTGTTCACTATCTCGTCGGTAACCTCAACCCCTGTCATTTCACCTAATTCAATTATAGAGTTTTTGATATCTATTGCAATTACATCTGAACCAAATCTTTCGTTAAAGCCTTTCTCCGCCTCGATCAGTGCCTTAATTGCGTTTTCCAGTTTGATCTCCTGCCTCATGTTCCCAATAATGATGCTTTCCTCGTTCTCATAAGCCCTGAGCTGCTTTTGTATCTCTATCTCCAGCT
Organism: uncultured bacterium; assembly: GCA_964532225.1. Lineage (GTDB taxonomy): Bacteria > Margulisbacteria > WOR-1 > JAKLHX01 > JAKLHX01 > CAZHHM01. The sequence goes on from CAZHHM010000031.1 coordinate 5,302, forward strand.
CGAGCATTCCTTCTCCAAACAATGCGGATGTCCTTATGATCGGGCTTACATCCCCGGAGAACTTGAACCGTGCTTGGAGGTCGCTTTTGTTAAGCACTACAATAACGTTCGGTTTATCCCCTATCAGATGAATGACTTCCTGGTCTTCTGCGGTCGCCTCATTTGAGCTGTCAAACACGGCAATAACAATATCTGCCCCTGCAATAGCCTCTTTTGTTCTCTCTATGCCTTTTTGTTCGATCTCATTGCCGGGCTCTCGAATGCCTGCAGTATCAATAAGCAAAGCCGGGATTCCGTCTATGTTTATCCACTCTTCCACCGTATCTGTAGTCGTTCCGGGAATATCAGTAACGATGGCTCTTTCAAACTTGATCAGTGCGTTAAGAAGCTTTGATTTGCCCGTGTTCGGCTTGCCAACAATTGCTATCTTTGCACCTTCGCTTAATAACTTGCTTTTCGAAAATGTGGCCGCAATTTCCTCCAAGCGTTCTTTTATTTGTGTGACACGCCTTGCTCTTAGCTGGTGGGTCTCCTCTTCGATATCCTCCGGGAAATCTATCTCTGCCTCTATTCGCGCGAGGAGCTCGACCAATTCCTGTCTTATGCTCAAGATCTTTCGAGACAGGACACCTTCGACCCTTGTTGCCGCTGAAACAACGGCCTCTTTGGTTTTTGCTTTAATTAAGTCAATTATTGCTTCTGCCTGGATGAGATCCAGCTTTCCGTTAAGAAAAGCTCTTTTTGTGTACTCCCCTCTTTCGGCAAGACGTGCTCCGTTGTTTATGACCAGGTCCAGGATCGATCTTATTAACGCTATGCCTCCGTGGCACGAAAGCTCTAGCGTATCCTCTCCCGTGCTTGAATTCGGCCCCGCTGAATACACGGCAATTATGTTATCTATCTTCGCGCCGCTTTTCGGATCAATTATCCAGCAGTTCGTTGCGTGTTTATCTGAAAGAGGTCTAGACAGTATGTTTTTGGCTATGCTGAGGCATTTATTGCCGGATATGCGGATGACCCCGATCGCTGATTCCCCTATCGGGGTCGCTACCGCCGCTATCGTATCGTCATTATCGAGCATGTTAATTCTTTGGAGCGATGACTACCCTTCTGCTGCTTCCGACTCCTACGCTGTGAGAAGCGACCTCGGTCATGTTCTGAATGGCAACATGCACGAGCCTTCTTTCCTTAGAGTTCATCGGGGGAAGTTCGACTTCTTTGCCGGAGATCTTTACTTCTTCGGCGGCTTCTTTTGCTATCTTTTCTATTCTTCTTTCCTGCTTCTCTCTGTACCCGCCCGCATCTATCGAGATCCTTTTACGTACCTCTTTGCCTTTATTCGCGATTATGTTCACAAGGTACTGGATCGCGTTCAGATTTGTACCGTCCTTGCCTATTATCCTTGAAATATCGTCCCCTTTTACTTCGAGCTTTACGGCCGCGTCATCCTCTGATACTTTGTATGCCTGAGCGACATATCCCATCCTGTCCAGTATGTCCTGCAGAGTGTTCTTTCCGGCATCCGCGACCTCTTTTTTTATCCAGACCTCGACCTCGGCTTCCTTGCCTCCGAACACGCCCAGCACGCCCGGCTCGCCTTGCTCGATCACCCTTACCTCGACCTGGTCCCTTGTGGTCTTTAGCACTTCAAGCGCGCTCTTAACAGCCTCATCGACGGACTTTGCTTTCATCTTTACAACGCTCATTTTGCCCTCCTAGGCTTTCGTTTTTTTGCCGACGATGTATACCTGTTGTGCAACGCTGATAAGATTTTGCACTATCCAGTAAAGCTGTACACCCGCGGCGAATTCGATACTAATGAATGCTATGAAGAACGGCATGATCATCATCATTTGTTTCATCTGGTCATTGCTTCCGGCGCTCGGCATTGTCTTTTGGGACCAGTACGTTGTCAGCCCGATAAGGACCGGGAAAACAAGGAACGGGTCCTTATGTGAAAGATCGGTTATCCACAGGAAAGTGGATGAGGCGCCCGAAGCCAGAACAGCCGATTTGAATTCTGGGCTTTGTAGGGCCATAAATAGCGCTATAAAGATGGGTATCTGCAGCAGCATCGGCAGGCATCCGCCTAACGGATTTACGCCGTTTTCCTTGTAAAGCTGCATTATCTCCTGCTGGAATTTTTCCGGCTTGTCTTTGTACTTTTTCTTCAACTCGTCGAACTTTGGCTGGATCTTCTGCATTGCCGCCATTTGCTGGGTCGACGATAATGTGAGCGGATAAAGTGCGATTTTTACTGCTACTGTCAGAAATATTATGGCTATCCCGTAGTTGTGCCATCCTATTGCGTAAAAGAAATTAAGTATGTCGAGCATTATTTTAACAAGGAAGTCCATAATTCCCCTTCTGCTACTTTACCGGGTCGATCCCGCCCTTGAACAGCTGGTTGCACCTTAAAACCCGTAAAACAGCCATTAAGCCGCCTTTAATAAGACCGTACCTTTCGATCGCATCGATCGCATACTGCGAACAGCTCGGATAGTATCTGCAGTGGTTTGGCAGATTAGATGATATGAACCGTCTGTATAAAGAGATTGCGTTAATTACTAATCTTTTCAAACCCGATCCTATTCATGCTGAAAAGCCTCTCGATCAGCTTTTCGCATTCCGTGCTTTTCATCTTCATCGATCTTCTGCCCGGCATCACCGCAAGCCTTAAGCCTGTAAGCGGCCTCGTTTTCCTGAGCGCTTCCCTGTAGATTCGCTTGACCCTGTTGCGCTCTACCGAGCTGCCCGACACCGCTTTTCCTACAATTACCGCGAACAGATACTCGTCCCGTCCGGTCTTGAGTGCCTTTATCCTTAGTTCCGGCAGTGACATAGCTCTGCCGTACTTCAGGACCTCTTTGATCTCCGGGCCCTTCATTTAGCTCTAGGCTGAGAGGCGGTGGCGGCCTTTTTTTCGCCTGTTCTTGAGCACTGCTTTTCCCCGCTTGCTCGAGTTCCTTGACCTGAAACCGCTCACTCTTTTCTTGTGGATCTTGCTCGGCTGGAATGTTCTTTTTACCATGTTATTCTTTCTCCTTTTTTATTATAGCTTTGGCGCATTTTCCTGTCAAATACTGTCAGGAGAGGGATGCACCTGCTAATTTGCCTATAATTAATATAAATAGCAACATTCTTTTCCACAGGTTGACCGATAATGTGGATAAGCCTGTTGAAAAGTCCCTTGTTGCGTTGACTTTATATCTTAATATTGCTAGAATTTTATTAACGCCGGATGCTCAAAAAGCGTCATTTTTGAGCTTTTTTACGCACCGGTGCTGTGGAAAACACGATACTTAATAAAAAATGGATATAACCCTCAACGAGAACTGGTCAAAAACGCTTCAAGGCCTGGAGAAGACGCTAAGCAAACCTATATATGAGACCGTTCTTTCCTCGACAAGGCCGATAGCCATTGAGGACGGCGTTCTGCTCCTTGCCGTACCGAACGTTTTCTCGCAGGACTGGCTTTACGAAAAGAAATGCGACTCCTCGATACTTGTTTCATTTAATAATTCCAGCCCTAACAAAGCGAGATCGATCAAGTTCGTTGTTATCCCCAAAGATGACGGAGAGGAAGAAGAGGAGAGAGAAAAAAAGATAGTCCAGGTAACAACTCCTCCGGCCAATGCTCCGTTCCTTAACCCGAGATATGTTTTCGAGAACTTCGTTGTGGGTCACGGCAACAGGTTCGCGCATGCTGCCGCGCTTGCTGTTTCCGAATCGCTCGGAAAGGCCTACAATCCGCTTTTCCTTTACGGAGGGGTGGGGCTGGGAAAGACGCATCTCATGCAGGCCATCGGATATAATGTATTAAAGGCTAACCCCAAGGCCAAGGTCGTCTATCTCACATCCGAAAAATTCACCAACGAGGTCATCGACTCGATCCGTTACGATAAAATGGCCGCCTTCAGGAACAAATACCGCAGCGTCGACCTTTTGATGATCGACGATATCCAGTTCATTGCCGGGAAGGAGAGGACCCAGGAAGAGTTCTTCCACACGTTCAACGCCCTTTACGAATCGTCAAAACAGATAATAATCAGCAACGACCGCCCGCCAAAAGAGATAAATGACATTGAAGAAAGGCTCCGTTCGCGTTTTGAGTGGGGGCTTATTGCCGACATACAGGCGCCTGACTTTGAAACGCGCGTGGCCATCCTTAAGAAAAAGGCCGAGCTTGAGGAAATAATCGTTCCGGATGACGTATTCGAACTAATAGCCACGAGGATCACGACGAACATAAGAGAGCTTGAAGGCGCGTTGATACGCCTTATAGCCCATTCCTCCATAGAGAACAAAGAGATCACAAAGCCGATAGTTGAGAACCTTCTGAAGGACCTTCTTTCTCCGGCAAAAGGCAAGCCTCCGATAACAATCGAGGCCATCAAAAAGGTAACAGCCGACTACTACAGCCTGAAGATAGATGATATGTCAGCCAAAAAACGCACCAAAGAGATCGCAACAGCGAGACAGATAGCCATGTACCTTGCCAGGGAAATGACGAACGCTTCACTCCCGAAAATAGGGGAGACGTTCGGCGGCAGGGACCATACTACAGTTATGCATGCCTGCGAAAAGATCAAGAACAGCATCAAAGAGGATAAAGAGATCGCCGATGCTGTCAGGGCAATTGAGGAAAAGCTGAAGACAACCTGTGCATAAGCGGAAGATAATGTCTGGAAAAGTCGGCAAGATAATTTTTGAATTTAACCGGCTTGAGTTATCCAGAAGTTATCAGACGATTATCAAGGAAAAGGATCTAGTAAATGGATGTGATTTTTGACCGCCTTGAGATTAAAATTCGGGATGTCAACAAATCAACAGTCCCTAATACGTCTTCTTTTTCTTAAGAACAATAACTAAAAAGGAGGAAAGAGATGGAGATAAGGTGCAAAAAGGAAGATCTGTCCACGGGAGTTCAGGCGGTAGACAGGATAGTTGCAACAAGAAGTACATTGCCGATAATAGGCAATATCCTTTTTGAAACAAAGAAGGACAGCATAAAACTTTCGGTCAACAATCTTGAAATGGGCATGGAAGTTACCATTCCAGCGAACATAAAAGAAGAAGGTTCCGTGCTTATTCCGGCAAAGACCCTGTCAGGAATAGTGTCAAAACTTCCTTCAACGGACATAAATATCAAGAAAACTGAAAAAGGCGCGGTAAAGATCGCGTACAAACAGTCGACTTTCAACCTTAACAGCCTTTCGGCCGAGGAATTCCCTGTACTGCCGAAGCTCAAGGACACAAAAACGATAAGCATTTCGCCAAAAACGTTCATTGACATGGTGAAACAGACAGTTTTTGCCGTATCACTGAGCGAAGAGAAGTTCGTTCTTAACGGGGTCCTTCTTGAAACAGGAAAGAACGACAAGGACGACAGCAATATCAGGATGGTCGCGACCGACGGGTTCCGTCTGGCAAAAAGAGGAGAGAAGATATCAGGAACACTTCCTCAGTCAAGCGTGATAATCCCGGCAAAAGCGCTTCAGGAAGTATCAAAGATGATAGCGGCAAAAGAAGAAGGGGAGCTGAAAATAAACATCTCTTCCGAGCAGGTCTCTTTCGGGTACAACGACACCTATCTTGTCTCGAGATTGATACAGGGACAATTCCCCGATTATAAACAGGTGGTCCCCAAAGGGAGCGAAGTAAAGATAAACGCGGACACAAGGTCCTTCCTTGAAGCATGCGAAAGGGCGGCCGTCATTGCAGGCGGTAGCTCGAACATCGTCAAGATCAAGATCGAAAAGGACAAACTGCACATAATCGCGAATACTCCGGATGTGGGTAATGTGGATGAAGTTGTGGATGTTTCGGTGACAGGTGAAGAGAAGAACCAGATCGCGTTCAACGTAAGGCTGATAACCGATGTGCTTAAAGTGATCGAGACCGACAAGATATCGCTGGAATTTTCGGGGCCGCTCAGCCCGGGCATAGTAAAGCCGGCGGACGACAGGGATTACATATATATCATCATGCCGATAAGGACGACCGACACGGCCGCATGATAAGGACCGTAAGGGAAGCGATCGAAAGTCTGATGAAGGGCCTTCCGGCCGCCGGAAGGAAGATCAAAGGATACGAATCGGCGGATATCTGGGAAAAGCAGATCGCAGCCGGCAGCTGGGCCTACAAGTTCAACGGAGGGACATTGTTCGTCGCGACGGAGAACCCGTCGCTGGCGCAGCAGATAAATTTCAGCAAAGAACAGAAGATCGAAAGACTGAACAGGCTCGCGGGGAATCAGGCGGTAAAGGACATAAAAGTAAAAGTCTCATCACGGAAGGAAGAGCAGTAAATGACTAAGAAGAGCACTTACGACGCGTCAAATATCAAGATACTCGGGGGCATCGAGGCGGTCAGGAAAAGGCCGAGCATGTACATCGGCTCCACCTCCAAGGCCGGGCTCCATCATCTTATCTACGAGGTGGTGGATAACTCTGTGGATGAATCTCTCGCGGGATTCTGTACCACGATCAATGTGATCATCAATAAAGACGGGTCCGTCACCGTTCAGGACAACGGACGAGGGATCCCCATCGACATACACAAAGAAACAAAAAGGCCGGCCGCCGAGGTCGTGCTGACCACGCTACATGCGGGAGGAAAGTTCGGGTCGGGAGGATACAAAGTCTCGGGCGGACTTCACGGTGTCGGCGTCTCCGTCGTGAACGCGCTCTCAGAGTGGATGGAGGTAGAGATAAGAAGGGACGGACAGGTCTACAGACAGAGGTTCGAAAGAGGCATCCCGTTCAAGGAAACTATAGCCAAGGACAAAAAGGCCGAGAAAGAGACCGGCACATCGGTGACCTTTCTTGCGGACGCGCAGATATTCGACGAGACAAACTATGATTATGAAACCGTCGCCCACAGGCTGAAAGAACTGGCCTACCTTAACAAAGGGCTCGAGATAATATTCGCCGACGAGAGGACAAAGTCAAAGAAAGAGACCTATCATTTTGAAGGCGGGGTAGTCGAATATGTTCAGCACATCAACGAAGGCAAGGACCCTCTGTACAAGCCGCCAGTATATGTGACCGCCGAAAAGGACAATGTTTTCGTCGAGGTGGCCTTCCAGCACTGCAAGGACTACTATGACGACAACGTGTATTCGTTCGTGAACTGCATCAAGACAAAAGAGGGCGGGACCCACCTTGTGGGGTTCAGGACGGCCCTTACGAGATCGGTCAACAATTTCGCAAAAAGATACAACCTCCTCAAAGGGGACAATGAAAGCCTCTCGGGCGATGACGTAAGGGAAGGCATAACAGGCGTCATCAATATCAGGATACCCAACCCGCAGTTCGAAGGGCAGACAAAGACAAAGCTCGGCAACGGGGAAGTAAAGGGTGTTGTAGATTCCATCGTCGACGAATGCGTCACTAACTATCTCGACAAGAGCCCGGCGGCCGGAAGAGCGATAGTCGAAAAATCGCTCATCGCGATGCGCGTAAGGGCCGCTGCCAGAAAAGCGCAGGAGCTTGAAAGGAAGAAGAGCGCCCTTGATACGGCGACGCTTCCCGGAAAGCTCGCGGACTGCACAGAGAGGGACCCGGCCAAATGCGAGCTGTTCATAGTCGAGGGCGACAGCGCAGGCGGCTCGGCAAAGCAGGGGCGCGACAGGATGTTCCAGGCCATACTTCCTCTAAAAGGAAAGATACTTAACGTAGAGAAAGCAAGGCTCGACAAGATACTGAACAATGATGAGATCCGGGCCATGATCACTGCCATAGGCAGCGGAGTAATTACCGGGATCAGGGAGAATAACGGCAACGGGGACGAGAAGGACGGCGAACTGACAGCCGAGGACATCGCCAAAAAGCTCCAGTACCACAAGATAGTGATCATGACCGATGCCGACGTTGACGGAGCGCATATAAGGACGCTGCTGCTCACTTTCTTCTACAGGTACGCAAGGCCGGTGATCGAGAACGGCTATCTGTACATCGCGCAGCCGCCGCTGTATCTGCTGAAAAAAGGAAAAGCCCAGACATGGGTATATTCGGAAAAAGAGCTCGAGCAGAACATGAAGAAGCTCGGCAAGGACGGGGTGAACCTTCAAAGGTACAAAGGTCTTGGAGAGATGAACCCGGAACAGCTCTGGGACACAACAATGGACCCGGAAAAAAGAACGATGCTGAAGGTGGAGATAGAGGACGCGGAAAGCGCGGACGAGATATTCAAGATGCTAATGGGCTCTGACGTCGGTCCTAGGAAAGAGTTCATCCAGCAGTATGCCAAGAATGTCAGATGGCTGGATATTTAAGGAAGGGGAAGAACATTGGGAGATGAAGAATTTTTACAGGAAATAGATTTTTCGGCCAGAGGTTTTTCTCTGAGCGGAAGATCTAAGGAAGAGAAGAAGAGCGGAAGCGAGGCAGAGAAGAAGGACGGGACAAAGGAAGCAAAGAAAGTTCACAAGGAAGAAAAAGTGACAAAAAAGAAAGAAAATACAAAGCCCGCCAAGAAAGAAAAAGAAGAGGTCCCCGAGGGCGACGACCCAAAGCCGCCGGTAAAAGCAAGGCCGGATAAGGTAACCGTCGAGACGGAGATGCGCTCGTCATACATAGATTACGCGATGAGCGTGATCGTGGGCCGCGCGCTTCCGG
>CAZHHM010000032.1:0-12031 GCA_964532225.1 uncultured bacterium
TCTTTTGCCATTTGAGACTTTAATTTTAGCATACCCCGTCGTAAAATGGGACAAGTATGGAACATGAAAAGTTCATGAAAATGGCCATTCTTGAGGCAAAAAAAGCCCTGCTCACGGATGATGTGCCCATAGGCTGTGTGGCTGTGGCCGGAGGAAATGTGATAGCTAAAGCCCGCAACGAAAAAGAAAAGCGTGGTGATGCCACCGGTCATGCAGAACTCCTGTGCCTCCAAAAGACAGCAAAAAAGCTCGGGACATGGAGACTAAGCGGAGTGACCCTGTATTCTACACTTGAGCCCTGCCCTATGTGTGCCGGCGCCATGGTCCTTGCCCGTGTCAACTGTCTTGTGTACGGAGCAGATGAACCGAAGTTCGGGGCCGTAAAAAGCAAGTTCAAGCTGTTGAAAGGCAACAGGCTAAACCACAAGGTCCCTGTCGTCAGCGGTATATTGAAGGATGAAAGCTCTTCATTGCTGAAGACGTTCTTCAAGAAGAAGAGATAGTCTCCCCGGTACGGTCTCCCCGGTACGATCTCCCCAATACGGTCTCCCCATTACGGTCTCCCCAATACGGTCTTCCCAATACGGTCTCTTCAATACGGTCTCTCCATTACGGTCTCCCCTGCCTCTAGGGCCCTCGCTTCAGCCGCTAAAGCGGCCTCGCGATGACAGCCTCAGATGACTTCGGGAGTCACTCCCAGATGGTCATTTCCGATCGGTCACCCCAAAATCCCACACAAGTTCTATCTCACGTTTTTCGAAGAATAAGTAGAACGCGATAATGGTCAAGGAGGAGTAAATCATGTCTAATCCATTTCAGGTAAGGTCCGGGGTCGCGAACACCACTGTACAACTGACCGGGACCGGCACGTCTGCCGGAACTGCCGATCTGTCTGGTGGCGGATTTCTAAATGTCATTTCACAAGTTGCAGGTCAACCTCCTGCCAACACGGGAGCCGGGAATGTCCCTGGTACACGCGGAGGTCAAAGGGCCGGCGGTGAAAGAAGGACCGGTGAAGAGACCCAGGGCACAAAAGGCGCTGGCCCTTCTCAGTTCACAGCATGGAGCAAAGACAACTGGCTGGATAAATATGTAAGAACAGGTCTGCTTTCTCAGATGCGAGCTTACGGGATGGACACAAAAGCTGTAGAATCTGCCCTTAACCTCATGGAGGCCAACTATCAGCCTCAATTTGACGCGAACGGAAAAGAGGTCCCCAGCACCATAGGCATGTTCCAGAAGCAGACACCTAATCGCCGCGGCGTTGTCGAAATGCCAAATTCAATATTGGCGGAGATCTCGTCTTATCTGCTGCAGCTCAGCTCTATGGTCTCTTCAAAGAGAATGTCCCAGCAGATGATACAGAGCGGGGTCGTCCCTAACCTAACAGTTTTAGCGGACAAGGTCACAAAAATGAACAGCATCCTTCTGAATGTGTCGAAAATGGAGACATACAGATCAACTCTGGGGAGCGCGCAGAACGATACCATAACAAGTTCATGGGAAAGCATATATTCTTCAATCCCTATTATTAATGGCTCCCGCATCGAACCGAATCCGCTCAAAGAGTTCTTTGAAAGCCCTGATTTCAGAGACTTACTTGCAGATCCTTCAAGACAAGCGGATGTAGCATCCCTGATGTCGATACTTGACGATATAGGCACATTGGCTGACTGCAATCCCGTAGACAGGCAATCACTTTCAGCAAAACTTGATGACCTCAAGAATTTACTGACCAATACTTTTGGTCTCACAATATAGGAGGACAATATGACGATAATCACACAGAAGATGAAGGACGACTCAAAAGGAAAGACCATTGATCAGTTCAAGGCATCCGACTTCAGCAATTGGGCAAGCATAAACGTGGACGGGAAAGAACTTAAGTATGATACTGCAACGAAGCAGTTATACATAGGTGACGGAATCTCAGAGGTGATCCTGTCAAAAGTGGTCAATGCGGTAAAAGGAGTTGACGGGAACTTTAACGAGTTCCTGGGAATAATCATGGATAACGACACGACCGACATCACTCTCAAGGCTGACCAGTACAGGGCGGGAAGACTTAACATCATCAGCGACAACGACACTACCGCCAGCAAGAACGTGAAGATCGAGATCTCTGGCGGCGGCAACGGGGTCACGATACTTAACGACAACGATGTGATCGCGGCAGGTAAAGTTACGCAAGCGAACAGCAATATCGGCATGAACACGGAAATACTTAACAACTCGGTCAAGTGCAATATCGTTATGTCCGGCAGTCAGGATGTAGGGACAGCTGCCTCACGCATAACAGTTGCGGAATCCGGCATATCCGGGCTTAACATCTTCAACAAATGTACGATCGACAACGGCTCTGAGGGCAATCTTAGCGGTGAAGACACCTTTGAACAGAACACTTATACCGATATTGAAGGAACACTGGGCAACAGCAAACCCCCGCTTAAAGGTATGGTGACCGATCCGGACAACGTTTTTGAAGCCAACAATGTGGATCCCGGGTTCAAGCTGAAACAGATGAATGACAACAATCAGGTAAACCTGAACGCTACCTTTAAGATCCGCAATAAGGCGAACGGGGTGGCCGCTTCTGACCTGGAACAGAAGATCGTGGTCAATTCGACAGGAGGTTCGGCCAACACCTCGATATCAACCGACAGCGGCAACTACAGGGATAATGCCAATGTCACAGATACGACCAATGCCACGGTAAACCATCAGGGCGCGGTAAAGAACCTCGGGGGACTTGCAAATGCGTCCGTGAACAAAACGACCGCCTCTGGAGGGTCCGGAGACTGGGACGGGACCTACACCATGAGAGAGGCCCTGGACGCTCTTAACTGGTATATGGAAGATTACAACAGGATAAATGCCAATAAGTTCCATGTTCTCAAAGTGGGCGGTTATCTGTCAGACCATCCCGAATCAAAGATCGCCAGCGTGGTCGAGATGGGGTCCACTGGCGGCCATGCATACTTCAAGGTCGTTCTCGAGAACGGCAAAGAGTATATCCCTCAAGTACCTGCCGGAGGCGGTTTCGCTGTAGTATACGCGAACATGACGCTGATACTCGGCCCGGCAAGAGGCGTCATTAATACCGCTATTAACTTTGCCGACAACCCCGATGAGGAAAGCTACACAAGCCTTGACCTCGAAGCGGCCCAGCAGCAATACCAGCAATCTGCCGGAGGGTCTTCCGCCGGCGCACCTCCTCCCAGGGAAGACAGCGCGGCGAATAACGGGGTACTGCCTTTCCAAAGAGATTCTGTTGCGAGGCCGGAAGGCCAGTCACGACCAGACAGTAATGACGGCGCGAATGCGGCTTCAGCCAATGCCCAGAATTCATACTCATCTTTCTTCAGCGGGTTCGCGACTGTAGTGAATGGTTCGGATGTCCAAGCAGCTGATGCCGCCTCAGGCGTCGAAGATGTTTCTGCAGCCGGTAATGTTGCAGCAGCCGGTACAGTAGCGGCAGTTGCCCAGACTGCTGCCGTCATGCCAGTAAGTACGGCAGCTTCTGTATCCAGAGTCTCAGCAGCGCGCCCTGGCGCAGACGCAGCAGCCGGTCAAGCAGCAAACACGACTGCCACGTCAGTCCCTGACGGATCAGCGTTTACCCAAGCCGCTTTGATCCGAGACCTTTTGTGGAGGCTTATTCAGAGATTCTGGAATTTCGGTTCATAGTCAGTTAACTGCCGGAAACTAAAGGCCCCATATTGTGGGGCCTTTTTATTTTACCCGCCTTTTAATATACAAGTTTTCGGCTTGGCAGCCCGATAGATACATAGAAGGGCATAAATACCCGGGGGGCAACAAATGAGCGAAATATTCGACCAAAGCAAGTTAAAAGGCGCCAACGACCTGTTCTCGTCCGCGTATACTCAGGGGACAAAATGGAAACAGGCCACAGTAGACATCAACGGGGATAACCTGGTAGATGATAAAGATAAATCCGTGCTTATCAACTCTGAGGACGGGGTACTGTATTTTGGGGACAAGGCATCCGGGACCTATTCGATAAAGGACATCAAAGAAAAGTGGCTTGATATGCTGCCTGAGCTCCAGGGGAAATCTTTCGAGCAAATGATCAAGCATGTTGTGCTGGATAAAGACGCATGGACGGCAAATGAAGAGCTCACTGTTGATTTCGCGCACGCCGACAATGTGAACGCCGGGACCAACATAGTTGTCGATAATGATCACCTGAACACTGCTCAAGCCTTGAGAACAAAGACCAACCTGAACTTTCAGAACAGGATCGGAACAGGAATAACCTTAGACAGTGATTACTCCGGCAAGGCCCAAGGGGCCAGCGGCGTAGAAACGAACCTGGCCTTTAACAAGGACTCCTCTATTAGCATAACCGGATCCCAGGATGTCGTAACAAAGACGCTCTCATCAGAGACATCCGGTCTTGATATCCAGAACCAGGTCGTAGTATCACAGGCAAACGGATTGCATTTTGAAGGAGCACTCGCTCAAAACATAGAAGCTGAGATAGGCGGGACCACAACGATCGTTACTAACAAGGACCCAAAGACACCGGAAGTAGTTGACCCGACCAACTCGTTCATGCTTAAAAGCACCGGTTCCGGCACTTTTAACGATAACGGGTTCGGGATAAAACAGGATATCAGGTCGACCATCGGCAACGACGTGCCGTTCACCAAATTCCACGCGAGGAACATCACTCAGGGAGTACAGGAAGGCACTTATGGCGGCGACAACAGCAAGGTCATACAGAACATCAAGCTCGATCTTAAAGGCGCAAAGAACAACGGAGGCATAGGAATAACGGAGGAAAGCGGCAACTGGGTCGATAACATCAACAAAACAAGCAACACCAATGCGGTCATAGACCATGAAGGGAACCTAAGGACCGATGATCTCGGAGGACTGGCGGCGGCCGCAATAAACGAAACCCCCGCGGCAGTAACCAACAAACCGCCGCAAACGAACGAGAACACGGTCTCGTGGAAGGACATCCTTAAAGAGCCCGGATTGATGAATATGAATGTTCAAGCATGGGACCAGACTTTCTACGCAGTGACCAGTGAGGATGACTATAAATATCTGGTATCCATAACAAAAGGGCAGACCATTAACGGAAAGGTCGTTGCGGGGGTAGAGACCTACGACCACCTTGGCTACAAGATCACATACACCGACAATTCTACGGAAGATGTCATGTTCGACAGGGCAAGAACTGGAGGGACTACTGCCGTCGCCTTCTATGACCCTGACACGATGATGCTAAGGGTCGCTTCAGTTGAGAAGACCATGATCTATCGCGGCGTCTATTTCGACGGCACCATACCCCAGTCAACAAGCACCGGCGCAGGAAGCTCACAGGAAGGGACATCGGGCAGTGAAGCTCCGGACAGTACCGGAGGCTCAGAAAATGAACAACCACCGGCTACAGAGGAGCCGCCCGCGGTCGAAGGGTCTTCTCAGGGGACCTCGACCGGAGGATATGCCTCTCAAGCATTTGGCTTCTCTGGCATCACTTCCGGCTCTACACCAGCTCCTGAGCCAACAACAACATCAGGCCCTGTCCAGGTCAGTATCCCAATATCACCTGCCGCAGCTAATACTGTTCAGGAAGATCCTTTTGCAAGGCTTAGGGATTTCTTGAGCAGGTTCAACATCACCTGGCTGAGACCATAGATAAAAAGAAGTTGGTCCTACAGAGGGCTCCCCGAGTTATTGAGGGGAGCTTTCGAACATCAGCCCTTGGCCTGCCCCCAGCTATCCCCCACCCCGACATCCACCTTAACAGGGACCGAAAGCTCAATTGCTGCCGGCATTAAGGACAAAACAAACTCCTTTATCTGGGGTATCTCATTCTCGACGCAGTCAAACACAAGCTCGTCGTGTATCTGCATTATCATGTGAGATCTCAATTCGCGCGATATGATCTCTTTTGAAATATTTATCATCGCCATCTTTATCATGTCAGCGGCTGTCCCCTGGATGACGGTATTCACCGCCGCTCGCTCATCACCCGCCCTTTCGTTCATGTTAGAGCCGAGTATGTTCCTGAGGTACCGCCTTCTGCCGAGCATGGTCGAGACATATCCGTCCTTCCTCGCCTGTTCCACTACCCCGTGAGTGAACTGTTTTATCTTTGGGAAACGTTCAAAGTACCTGCGGATGAAGTCTTCTGCATCCTTTCGCTTTATCCCAAGTGTCTTTGAGAGCTTGACCGGGCCCATCCCGTAGATTATCCCGAAGTTGATGGTCTTTGCCGCATTCCTCATATCTTTTGTCACGTCCGCTTGTCGGACGCCGTAGAGCTCCGCGGCCACGGCGCTATGGATATCGGCGTCCTTTCTGAACTCCTCGGTAAGCACCGGGTCCCCTGAGAAATGTGCAAGTATCCTAAGCTCTATCTGCGAATAGTCGGCACACAGTATTTTCCCGCCTTTACGTGAAGGCACAAAAGCGTCTCTGATCAGCTTGCCTTCGCCGGACCTTATCGGTATGTTCTGCAGGTTAGGGTTGCTGCTGGACAGCCTTCCTGTCGCCGCGATGAACTGGTTGAACGAAGTGTGGACCATGCCTGTCACATGGCTTACCATGCCGGGAAGCGCCTCAACATAGGTCGAAAGAAGCTTGGCCAGCTGTCTGTATTCAAGCAGAAGCCTGGCGATCTCGAAATCGTCCGCCAGCGATTCAAGAACGCTTGAATCGGTAGAATGTCCGGATTTTGTCTTCTTTCCTGACGGCAGCATAAGCTTATTGAAAAGGATATCCGACAGTTTCTTGGTGGAATTGATGTTGAACTGTTCACCGGCAATAATATGTATCTGTTCCTCAAGAAAAGAGACCCTCTCCTTTAGCTTTGCCCCTATCTCAGACAGTTTGTCCGTATCGATCTTTACCCCGCAGGTCTCCATTGCCATAAGGACCTTAAGAAGGGGCATTTCCACCTCTTTGAAGAGTTGCTCAAGCCTCTTGTCTTCGGATAATGACGCTCCGAGCTTCTTGAACAGTCTGAACGTCATGTCCGCATCGGCGCATGAATAGTCGCTCAGGCTCTCGACAGGCACGTCCTTTATCGTACGTCCCCTCGCCGGTCCCAACAGTTCGGAATACTCTGTCATCTCAGCACCGAAATGCCTCCTTGCCAGGGCTTTTAATCCGAACTGCGATTCAGGGTCAAGTACATAAGCGGCAATGAGAGTATCGAATATCGGGCCTTCTGTCCTTATCCCTTTGGCCTGCAGCATTTCAGAGTCGAACTTGAGGTTGTGGGCTACCTTTAAGATGTTCCGGTCATCGAATACTCTTGCCAGTGCCGACCTTTCCTCCTGTCCCATTTTGGTCCAAGGGACGAAGAAGGCCTGTTTTTCCTGCATTGAGAACGATATGCCGACGATCTCGGCAGTGAGGGGATCAAGCGAGGTCGTCTCGGTATCAAAAGCGAACGCAGTACATGTTGAAAGCCTGCCTATAAGGCCGGAGATCTCTTTGCCATCCTCAAGGAGACGATAGTCGACATCTATCTCCTTCTTTGCTTGCGGCGCCTCTTCCGCGTTTTGTTGCCTAAGCGGCATCGAACTCTGAGAGTATTTTTTTACCAGGCTCCTGAAATCGTACTTTTCCAGTACCGGCATCAGCCGGCCCCAGTCTATCCCCTTGAACTCAAGCGCCTTTATATCAACAGCTACCGGCACATCGGTTATGACAGTAGCAAGATGTTTTGACAGTTTTGCGATGGCCGCGTTCTGCATTACCTTCTCACGCAGCTTAGGGTTATCTATCATCTCGGCTTTGGAGAGAATGTCTTCAAGACCTCCGAACTTGCCGATAAGCGATATGGCGGTCTTTTCACCTATCCCGGGGATGCCGGGGATGTTGTCCGATTGATCTCCTGCCAGGGCTTTGTAATCGGTGATATGCTCAGGACCTACCCCCATCTTCTCTATTACCTGCTCAGGCCCGTACTCAACGGTATCGGAGATGCCTTTAAGTGTTGCCATCACTTTGATCTTGTCGGAAACTAGCTGGAAAGCGTCCTTGTCACCCGTGTAGATATATGTTCGGAGCCCCTGTTTTTCTGCCGTCCTTGCAAGTGTCGCAATTATGTCGTCCGCCTCGAATCCTTCTGCGTCAAGATGCCTTACCCCGAACGCATCTGCGATATCTTTGGATAAAGGGAGCTGTTCCTTGAGAGAATCCGGGGCTTTCTGCCTTTTGGCCTTGTACTCCTTGAACTCTTTGTGCCTGAAAGTAGGCCCTCCCCTGTCGAATGCCACAGCGATGTAATCCGGTTTTTTGTCAAGGATCTTGAGGAGCATGTTAGTGAACCCGTAAAGGGCGTTAGTTGTCACTCCCTGCGGGCTTTTCATGGTATCAGGAAGCGCGTAGTACGCCTTGTAGATGAGGCTGTTGCCGTCGATCAGAAAGAGCTTCGGAGCTTTGTTCTCTTTATCCAATTTGATATCTGGTAAAGCGCCTGACCACTATGTTCTCGCCGAACTTAGCAATGTTCTCTTTTACCAGGTCGATGATCTTCTTTTCCGGGGCCTTTACAAATGGCTGCTCAAGCAGGCACATCTCGGCATAGAACTTGTCCAGCCTGCCTTCGACCATCTTTTCGATGATCTTCTCGGGCTTCTTCTCTGCCCTTGCCTGTTCCCTGAGGATATCCTTTTCCTTTTCGAGCACTTCAGCCGGCACCTCTTCCCTTGCTATGTACTGGGGGTTCATGGCGGCAGCGTGCATCGCGATATCTTTCGCGAGAGATACGAAATCCGGGTTCTTTGCCACGAAATCGGTTTCGCAGTTGAGCTCGATCATGACGCCAAGCTTTGAGTTAAGGTGTATGTATGACTCTATTACGCCCTGTGATGCTACTCTGCTGGCCTTTTTCTCGGCAGAGGCAAGGCCTTTTTTCCTGAGGATCTCGGAGGCTTTCTCCATATCGCCCTGGGTCTCTTCAAGGGCCCGTTTGCACTCCATCATCCCGCAGCTCGTTTTTTCGCGCAGTTCTCTCACCATTTCGGATGTAATAGCCATTTCCCGCTCCTTGTGTTAGTTTTCGGTTTCTTTTTCAGGCAGGATGTCTTCCGGCACCAGCTCGAGAGCTTCTTCTTCTTTTTCGAGCTCGGTCACGGCAAGCAGTTCCTCCGGGGTCTCGTCGATGGTTATCTCAAGTCCCTGTCCGGGGTGCGATATCTGCCTTCCGTCAAGCACGGCATCGGCGATTATCGAGCATATCAGCTTTACCGACCTGATGGCATCATCGTTGGCAGGTATAGGCCAGTCGATCTCGTCGGGATCGGCGTTCGTATCAACAATGCCTACTACCGGGATACCGAGTTTCTTGGCTTCTTTTACAGCGATCTCTTCTTTCTTGGTGTCGACCACGAACAGCATTGAAGGAAGGCCGGTCATCTCCCTTATCCCGCCTAAGGCTTTCAGGAGCTTTGCCTTCTCTTTCAGCAGGTTAGAGACCTCTTTTTTGGGAAGCTTCTCGAATATGCCCGTAGCTTCCATCTTCTCGATCTCTTTCATCCTGGCGATGTTCTTTCTCAGTGTCTTGAAGTTGGTCAGCGTTCCCCCAAGCCATCTCTGGTTGACATAGAACATGCCGCACCTTTTAGCCTCGAGCTCGATGGCTTCCTGGGCCTGTTTCTTTGTTCCGACAAAGAGCACCGTGCCTTTGTTGAGCACGGAATCCTTGACGTATTGGTATGCTTTTTCGATGAGCGGTATGGACTTATGCAGGTCGATCACATGTATGTCGTTCCTGGAAGAGTAGATATACTGCTTCATCTTCGGGTTCCAGAATTTCCTCTGGTGACCAAAATGGACCCCGGCCTCGAGCAACTGTCTCATCGTTATTACTGGCAAATTCTTACCTCCTTGGTTATAAAAATTATAGCATGTTCTCCAGATATTTTCGAGCGGAGTCCGCGGCTATGGCGCCATCCGAGATAGCAGTCGCTATCTGGCGCAGGTTCTTCTTGCAGACATCTCCGGCGGCGAATACGCCCTCTACTGATGTCCTCATCCTGTCATCAACGATCACAGACCCGTCCTCGTCTGTGTTAAGTGTGTCCTTGAACAGGGCCGTGTTCGGGCTTTCACCTATATATATGAATACACCGTCCATCGGGACCGTAGACTTTTCTCCTGTCTTCACGTTGCGGACCTCGATCGATTCGACCTTGGCCGAACCGTTTATCCTGTCAACAACACTGTCCCAGTAGAAACGGACCTTTGGGTCTTCCATTGCCCTGTCACCGAGGACCTTTTCGGCCCTGAGCTTGTCCCTGCGGTGGACGACCGATACCGTTTTCCCGAACCGGGTGAGGAACAAAGCCTCCTGGACCGCGCTGTTCCCCCCGCCTATCACAGCTATCTCCTTGTCCCTGTAGAAAGCTCCGTCGCAGGTAGCACAATAGGACACGCCCCTGCCTCTTAGTTCCTTCTCCCCCGGGATGCCGATCTTCTTGGGTTCCGTGCCGGTACACAATATCAATGTCCTTCCGGCATACTTCCTGTCGTCGACAACAACATGCTTCAGTTTTCCGCCAAGGTCTATAGATGACACATCGCCCCAGACTATCTCAACCCCGAACCTTTTTGCCTGGTCCTCGAACCTTGCGGCAAGCTCGGTCCCTGATATACCCGAAGGGAAGCCCGGATAGTTCTCGATATGCGAACAGAGAGAGACCTGCCCTCCCAGAAGCGCCCTTTCGATGACAAGCGTCTTCATTCCGGACCTGCCGCAATATAGTCCTGCGGTAAGACCCGCAGGCCCGCCGCCGATTATCACCGCGTCAAAAGGAGATTCCTTGTCCCTGATTATCTCTTCGAGCCTGGCCTTGGTCTCGGCTGATGTAGTCATCACTTGACCTCCCTGCTTATTACTTCGTCGTCTATGAACACTTTCGACCGGCCTTCTACCGACATTTTGTTGTTCCTGAGGTCAAGCTTAAGAGTATTGCCGGAAAGCTTGCTGTCCTCTTTTTCGGCCTTTGCGTTCCCGGACAGGGTCACGGTCTCGGTCCTGGTATTATAGGTCGCGTTTTCTGCAGAGGCGCCTGTATCCCTGAACTTTATCCTGACATTTTTTGATGCCCCTATAGAGTAGCTCCTCTTGTCAAATGAGATCACTCCCGAAAGGATCGAGAGCTCCCCTGAACGCGCGGATGCCGTTCCGGAGGCCATAACTGTCCCACTCCTTCCGTCCACCAAGAACCTGTCGGCCTTTACGTCGATCGTCCTGCCGGAAGACGATACTGTTGCCCCTGCCTTTCCGGAGAATTCTATAGTATCAAGACCGGCGTCAGCATTAAGGATATCGGCCCGCAGCCTTGAACCGGACTGCTCAAAGAAGACCTCGCCCTCGGAAGATATCCTTTGCGAATCAAGCGACCATCTTACCCGTGGCGCCTTGAACTTCATGTCCTTTTCAAAACCGATGATGTCATCGATGACTATCTCTTTCTTGTTCATGTCCCAATCGACCCGAGGAGAGATGAACTTCATTGAAGGTATATTCCTCTTAAAGAAAGTGCCGTTGACGTCCTTAAGCTCCGCCATGCCCTTATCTTTATTTACCTGTGAGGTCAGGGCCTTTATCTCCCAGTACTTGACGCCCCTTACAATCTCTGAAAAAGTGACCCCTTTGATATACAGATCGGACCTTTTCTTCTGCTCTTCAAGCTGTCTCTCGATCTTAAGGGACACATCTTCTTTCGGAGCGAATACAGCCCAGAAGAATATCCCGGAGATAAAAGAGACCATGATGATGAATGAGATGGTTCGGAACATATGTCAGAATCCGAGGGCTTTTAGTCTCAACGCTTCAAGCGTTTCCATGTTGCCCTGCCACGGCATGTTCAGCTTGTAGTAGCCTTGGCCCAGACCTAGATGGAAAGCGGCTACATTTGAATCTATCTTGATGGCCTTTTTCATGCTGGCCACGGCTTCGTTCCATTTTCCGTCCTCGGCAAGTATTATCGCTATGTAGCCGTGAGGCCAAGGGCTTTTAGGGTCTATTACAGCTATG
>CAZHHM010000033.1:0-11061 GCA_964532225.1 uncultured bacterium
CGGAATTCAACTCGGGATCGTCAGGGGCGGGGACCATATACTTTGAGGATTAATAATATCCGGAGGTGAACATGGGTACATTTATTTTAGTTCTGAACCTTTTCATTATATTCTTGTGTGCGGTTTGCGTGTTCGCGGTGGTAGCCCCTCAACGGACGGTCGACTGGACGCTTGAGAAGACCAAGGGAACCCTCAGGTTCTATGGGTTCGAGGGAGAGATAAGGTCCACGGCAAGATCCAAGCAGATCATCAGGTTCGGGCATTTGATAGTGCTGGTCATGTATGTCGGGTTGATGTATATAATAAATTCTGTATTATAGGAATTTGGCCATATAACAGGGAAAGCTATTGACAATAGGGCGGTATACTATTAATATATTATGAGGTGGTTAAAGGAGGTGAAATTCGAAGATCTCCACCAAGACCGCAGATCCGGGAGGGAAGTTCAGAAAGGCAACTAGGATACTTCGCTGAACGGAACGCCTGGTAAGCGGACCGACAAAAAGATCTAAGCAAAACCAAATGAAAAAAGCACTAACATTAGTATTAGCAGCAGCTTTCGTTTGCACCGTTGTAGCAAGCTCAATGGCCAGGACCTTGGAAGAGGAAAAGGCCGCCGTCAGAAAGTATCTCACGGTCATCGATGCCAAGATAGTGAAAGCTAGGGCGGCAAAACAGACCGCAAAAGTGAAGATGCTCCAGGGCGAGAAAAAGGGCACGCTCGCAAGGTGGTACAAACTGAAAGCTCAGATGGAGGCCGCACCGGCACCAGCACCGGCACCGGCTCCAGCACCGGCACCAGCACCTGCAGTATCTGCAGCACCGGCTGAGGCAAAGATGGGCGTTGCTCTCGGAGTTAACGCAGGTCTTATCGCTGGCAAATTCGGCGTCGCGGGCAACCTCGACTACGATATCAGCAGCCTTATCCCGGGAACCAAGGTCAGAGTAGGCGGTAACTACATCAGTGGCAACAACTCAGTGGGCAATGATGACTTCAAGGTCGTCAACGCTAAACTGGGCGCCATTTATGACGTGACCAGCATGCTCGCAGGCCTCGGAGTTCCAGGTACATGGTATGTTGGCGGTGACGTCCTCATCCCTGTGAAGGTCAACAGATCCAGAACAGGTAAGTGGGGTGCAGAAGCAGTACTGGGCTACAATTATGCTGCCGATTTCGGTATCATCAATGCAGAGCTCGGTTACGGCGCTGTGAAGTATGTTGACAGCAAGACCATCGGTGCGCTGAAAGGCGTTAACGCGACGGTCGGCTACGCATACGCGTTCTAAGCTGAACCAGAAGACGATAATTGAGGCCTCCGCTTCGGCGGGGGTCTCTTTTTTGTATAATTCGCTCTTAAAGTGTGATATGATTGACTAATGGATAAACAACCCCCGGTCTCAGCCTCATTTTTCGGATTAGGGATAGCACCAAAGATACTCGAGATCCTTGACAGGATGAAGTTCAAAGTGCCTACGCCTATACAGCTTAAAGCCCTGCCTATTGCCATCGAAGGCAAGGATATAATCGGGATAGCCCAGACAGGAACAGGAAAAACGCTGGCCTTCGGCATCCCGATGATACAAAGGCTCGTTCAGACACAGGGTAAAGGGCTTGTCCTGGTCCCGACTAGGGAGCTTGCCATTCAGGTGAATGAAGCCGTACGAAAGCTGGCTCAGCAGTTCGCGATGAGAACGACCGTGCTTGTAGGCGGGGGCTCTATGTACATGCAGACACAGGACCTGAGAAGGGGCTCAAGGTTGCTGATATGCACACCCGGGAGATTGCTCGACCATATATCGCAGCGTAACGTGAGACTGTCAGACATTAAGATGCTTGTCCTTGACGAGGCTGACAGGATGCTCGATATGGGTTTTGCTCCGCAGATAGAGAAGATACTTGCGCAGATACCCAAAGACAGACAGACCATGCTCTTTTCGGCGACCATGCCTGAGAAGATAGTGAAGATGGCCGTTAATCACATGAAGCTTCCTGTAAGTGTTGAGATAGCGCGCTCAGGCACGGCCGCAGAGCATGTTAAGCAGGAGCTCTTCATAATAAGGCATGAGGAAAAATACCGTCTCCTTATAAAAATGCTTGAAAGATATCTTGGTCCTGTGCTGCTTTTCTGCAGGACAAAACGCGGGGCCAAAAGGATAACTCTGGATATACGCCATTCCGGTTTCAGCGCAGCAGAGATACATTCTAATAGGTCGCTGCAGCAAAGAAGGGAAGCCCTGGAAGGTTTTAAGTCAGGTAAATATAAGGTCCTGGTGGCGACCGATATAGCGTCGCGCGGGATCGACGTAAAAGGAATCGAACTGGTCATAAACTATGATCTCCCCGACGATGCCGAGGACTACATCCACCGTATCGGAAGGACAGGAAGGGCAGGGCACAAAGGGATCGCGGTCTCCTTTGCCACCCCTGAACAGGGAGGCGACGTAAAAAAGATCGAAAGACTTATGAGAAGCCAGCTTCCTGTGGTAAAGCACCCGGACATCCCCACTGCCGAGTTCACTTCATTTGCCCCTACTTCAAGAAGAGGCCCTGTAAGAAGGAGTTTCCATTCTCACAGGAAAAGGCGCTTCGGAAGATAGATCCGTTCACGCAGTCTGGAGCTGTTCAGGGCGTGTTGATGTAGGCCAGTACACTGCCGAGCGAGTCTGTCCCTATCCCCGACGATCCGGAGAACGGCAGGTCGAGCACCAGAATGGTGAACAGAACAAGCGAGATCGTTCCGCTAAGAAGACAGGTCATGATGAGCTGAGCCATGAAATTCTCGGTCCCGAAAAAGAACATGAAAGATATCGTGGCCGCGGCTCCGATCAGCAGCACGCTCCAAAGCACGGGATGTATGACGCTGGCGCTGTCCATGAGCCTTTGATGCCTGTATCCTCCGGCTTCGTCCAGATTCTTTAATAATTCCGTGAGGAATATCTTTTCTTTTTCATTCCCAGGCTCTATGGCTATAACAGCCGAATAGAGGTCTTTAAAGGCCTTCTCCGTTTTAGAGCTTCCGGAGCCGGTAGAAAGCAGTGGCCATTCATCATTTATGGCGCTGTAAGTGTAGACCCTCAGACCGTCCCTTATGCTGTTGCC
This sequence comes from uncultured bacterium, assembly GCA_964532225.1. Taxonomy (GTDB): domain Bacteria; phylum Margulisbacteria; class WOR-1; order JAKLHX01; family JAKLHX01; genus CAZHHM01. The sequence goes on from CAZHHM010000033.1 coordinate 3,101, forward strand.
CGTGCTTTCTCCGAAAGCCGAGCTGAGATCGAAAGCGGTCGCTATGGACCTGGCCTCTCCTGATGTATTCGTGATGGAGCGGTCGAAGCTCTGCCATGCAACAACTACCATGAACGCGAGCAGTACGGCGTATACAACGCCTAGCGTGGTGAAGATGAACCCGGCCACGTCATTATGCAGTTTCAGCCTGTGGGTCGGGACAGCTCTCCTTACGATCATAAGGCCGGCCGACGAGATCAGCGCCGAAAAGATGACGAACAGGATCGCGAGGAGCGGGGTCGGGACAGAGTTCAAAATAAATTGAGCCGCTTGCATATCAGTGAACACCTTTCTTCCGTTTTTCCAGATATTTCTGGTGATATTCCTCCGCCATGAAGAAATCTGATGCCGGCAGGACCTGGGTAACGATAGGGGAGCGGAAGCCCCTCTGCGCTATGTCCCTGGATGAGAGGGCTTCTTTCTTTTGTCTGTCCGAATAAAAGAATATGACCGATCGATATTGTTCTCCTACGTCAGGGCCCTGTCTGTTCAGGGTGGTCGGGTCATGTATCTTCCAGAAAACGTCAAGAAGAGCTCTATAGCTGATCACCTCCGGGTCGAACTTGATATGGACCACTTCAGCATGGCCGGTCCTACCGGAGCAGACCTTTTCATATGTCGGTTCGGGTACTTTCCCCCCTGCATAACCTACGGAAGTATCGATCACACCTTTGAGCCTGTCAAATTCTTCCTGTATATGCCAGAAGCACCCTCCGCCGAAGGTCGCCTGCTCATAAGCTTCTTTTGACCCGGAGGGGAAGAACACGAGCGCCGCGCCGTTGATGCAGTATCTCTTTCCAGAAGGCGGGGGCCCGTCGTCGAAAACGTGCCCGAGATGGCTGCCGCATCTGGCGCAGAGCACTTCAGTCCTTACCATCCAGTGGGACCTGTCCTCTTTTTCGTCGATGTTCAGCTCTGACACAGGCCTGTTGTAGCTTGGCCAGCCCGTACCGGAATCAAATTTCGTGTCCGATCTGAAAAGGTCGGTACCGCACCTTACGCAGCGGTAAAGGCCCTGTCCCTTATTGGCCTCGAACATGCAGGTGAAAGGGCGTTCAGTCCCTTTTTTTGTCGTTATTTCGTATTGTTCCGTGGTCAGAAGCTTTTTCCATTCGGCATCGGTCCTTTGTATCTTGCTTACCACAACGACCTTCCCCAGGGAAGCATCGAATAATTTGATCATTTCCTGCATAGAGTAAGCTCCGTTCGTTAAAAAGGCGAGGACCACTGTGATCAAGACGGACCTGAACATCCTCATAGGGCCATTATACTGCGTTCTGTGATAGTTAGGAATAAACCACATCAAGTTCTATTAGTTGTCCGGCCTGTACCCGCATCCGGGAAGGAACACAGGTTCTTTGAAGTAGTGGAGCAGAGGGAAATTCCTGCATATCCCCGGTCTCCATGTGTAGTCCCCGCATTTTCCGTCTGGAAGCAGGCTTTTGCATTCGAACACGAGCGACATCGCTTCGATATCGGTCCGGAGATACCTGAAATTGAAAAGCCACTGGATCCACATCAAGGCAAGCTTTGTGAACAAGGGGCTTTTCGTCTGCGAAGGAGACATCTCGAGATATATCTGCCTGCAGCATTGGCCGCACATGAGACATTTGCCCCGGATCCCGTGCTTGGGTCTCAGGATGTAGCGCTTAAGGATGTTGCCGAGGAAGTTGTCGGCAATGACAAGGCACATTAAGACCCTTCTTAGTATCTGCGATATCACTAGAAAATTATATCTCCGCTGGTCTATAATTAACAGTGTGAAAAGACCGTTATTTCCCGTGATGGCCATTGCGCTCGTCCTCATATGCCAGGCCGCTTACGCAATTTATCTTTCCAGGCAGGAGATCTCCGCAAAGTATGCCAGTGCAAGGCCGAAATACTGGTCAGAGTTCCAGCACGGCATCAAGACAAGGATCGACTCATCGGAGGAGGCGATAGCGCTCACTTTCGATCTTTGCGGGAATGACGGCGACACTTTCGACAGGGAACTGTTGGACTATATACTGGCCAATGAGGTCGAGTGCACGGTGTTCGTCAACTCAAGATGGATAGATAATTTCGCTAGGGAGTTCTACGATATCTCCGAGGAGCCTTTCATCGAGATCGAGAACCACGGACACAGACATATCCCGCTTTCCGTTAACGGCAGGAAGCAGTACGGCATTCAGGGGACCGCATCTCCCGCCGAGGTCTATGACGAGATCATGGACGCCGATGAAAAGATTTGGAAGCTGACGGGACGCAAGCCGAAGTTCTTCAGGTCCGGTACGGCATTCTATGATGATGTCGCGATACGCATCGCTTCGGACCTCGGATATAAGATTGCCGGATACTCCGTGATGGGAAATGCGCAAAACACTCCTGCCGATAAGGTGCGGGACACGATTTGTTCGGCTGAGCCGGGATCGATAATACTGCTCCATATAAACCGTCCCGGGACAGGCGTCTCCGAAGGTGTCATGCAGGCCGTTCCCATATTGGAGCGCAGAGGGATAAAGCTGGTCAAACTGCGGGATCTCCCGTTGAAATAAGGAACATCAGATGCTATTAGAGCTTCATACTCATACGTCACGGCATTCAAGCTGCAGCGGGCTGCCCCCGGCAGATGCCATACGCGCGGCGAAGAAAAGAGGGGTGCAGGGGATCGTGTTCACAGAACACAGGTATTTGTGGACCGATGAAGAGCTGTCCGATGTCAGGAAACTTGCCGAGGTAGAAAGCTCTTTCATCATACTTGCGGGACAGGAGGTCGAGACAGACATAGGCCACGTTCTTGTTTACGGGGCCGAAAGATCGCTTGCGGACAAATATGGAATAAAAGAGCTCAGAAAAAACCATCCGAAAGCCGCCTTGGTCTGGGCTCATCCCTTCAGGAAGGGAAAACTCCCTTCGGATGCGGCGCTGACCGACAAGTGCCTTGATGCCGTAGAGATCATTAACAACAACCACACCGTGCTTGAGAACTATTCCGGCATCAAGAAATGGCACGATCTTAAGTTCATCGCCACATCAGGGAGCGATGCGCATGCCGTTGATACCGTTGCTTTATATCCGACAATATTTGACCATCCTGTGTACAGCATAGATGAGCTGGCCGCTGAGGTAAGGTCAGGAAGATGCAGGCCGTTCATGAAGGAGATCCCCAGAGCAGGCAGCAACCTCGTCGTTAACGAGATCACTTTCGGCACCAAAGGGCCTGATGAGCTGAGGGGAAGGATAATCACTAAGCAATATCCCGAAGATGCCGCATGGAAGTCACAAAAAAAGACCGTTGAGCTGAGGAATAAAATAAATTCTCTCGGACTGGGAACGGGTAAATATCGGACGCCTATTATCCTGTCCGTGGATGACAGGGAAAGGATGATCATCGAAGAAGGGCAAAGAGGCAAACCGCTCCTGGACAGGCTTCTGTACTCAAAAGGGCCGGTACAGGAGAAAGGTGTAGTGTTTGCTGCAGAATGGCTGGCAAAGTTCCACGAACTGGGCATTGCCGCTGAGGAGAAAAGCGATGCTCTTAAAAATGAAGCTAAAAAAGTGAAGCGGTACCTGTCAAGGTTCGGGTCGGCGGAGCTGGGTGCGATCGAAAAGACAGCAGAGACCCTGATCGGTCTTGAGAAAGAGATACTGTCCCGCGCGTCTCATGTATTGTGCCACGGAGATTTCCATCCCATGAACATAATCATAGGGCAGGACCGCACCGACGATCCTGATACGATGTTCGTCTCGGTGATCGACTTTGACAATGCTTTTACTATGCCTTCGTCATTCGATGTCGGATATTTCCTTGAGCAGCTCGATTACCAGGTATGGAGCCATGGTGGGGGCAATACAGAAAAACTCCAGGATATTTTCCTGGAAACATACATAAATGCTTCAGGTCAGGACGCGGGAACGTTCAAACGGCAGGTGAGGACCTTCAGAAAAAGGGCCTGTCTAAGCATAATGTATTTCCTGCATAAGGTGGGTAAAGGTTCAAGCAAAGACTTTAATAGGACAAAAGAGCGTTTTTTGTCTTAAGTCCGCCTTTATTAATTGACTTGCTTAATTAATACTATATTATATTAGTATGCGGCTTTGCGGACTTTTAAAAAGCACGCTCGTAGTGTGCTTGGTAATAGGTTTACTTGCTCCTTTGCACGCGAGCTCGCCAAAACCGGCTGCATCACATGGCGGCGGCCATGCTGCCCCTGCGGCTAGCGGTAAAAAGACCGAGGCCGTTGAACTTAAGTTACCGCCCGCACCTGAATTTCCCGGAGGCAACTACAGCCTTAAGGTTTATGTGAAGGCCTATGTGGGGAAGAAGTGGTCCTATCAGATACTGTCAAGCGTGGAGCTCGTGTACCCTGCCAAGAAGAAGGTCGAGATGGGTTATTTCGATTCCTTCGGAGAGATCAAAAAGAAGGTCTGGGACGGGCTTATAAGGAACGGCTATATCGACAGCAAAGGCAACATCCAGCCGAAATTCGACTACATGGGAAAACACTTCTACCTGTATGACATGATGGAGAAGTTCAGGGACGGAAAAAGAATGAGAGGCAAAGGATTCCTGAACGAGGAGCAGGCATCCTTCATTTACAAGATACTCGATCAGAACAACGTCGATCTCGTGAGGAGGGCGCATACTTCCGACGGTAACGCTAATTATGCTTTCTTCCCTGATATCGGCGAAGGCCCGTTCCTTATATCCTGCGACCATAATCTTCTGGGGATAAAATACTCTCCAGCGTGGTACAGGGTCGTTGTTGATCCGAAGAAAGCAGACCGAATAACTCTTGACGGCAGTAACGCCAACATGGACTTCCCGGAGGAATTAAGACCTAAGGTCAAGGAAGAGCCAAAGAAAGCACGCATAGAGATCGCAAGGAAGATTGTTCCGACCTCAGAAGCTGTTCCGGTGAAAAAAGTATCCAGGGCACCGGATCAAAAAGATAAGAAACCACAGATAAAAAGCACGGCTACAAAAGAAGCAGTGTCAAAAGTAAAGGCCGAAAAAGCAAATAAATCCGTAAAAGCTCCTCAACCTTCCGTGAAAAAGAAGACTGCAAAGAAAGCTGCCAAGGTCCCGTGGGCAGCGAAGACATCAAAACCGGCAAGGCCGGTCGTAAAGGAGATAATGCCGGGGATAGACGGTATTATCGAGGACCAGGACACTTTGCCAGCCAGGTCTGTCCTGAGGGACAATAAGAAAGAACCTGCCCCTGCTGCCAAAAAAGAGGCAGAAAAGCCTGTTCCTGCGCCTGTTAAAGAGCCCGGCAATTCAATACCCGTAATACCGCTTCCGGAGACAGCCGCGGAGACCGGGCCAGGCGGGTCAAAGGTGATAAGGATAGAGTCCGGACCGGTCATTGAGATAATTAAGCATTAGTATCAGGAGGGATAATATATGCACGAAGGACCAGCGGCCAGATCTCTGCTCAATGCAGTGCTTGCAAATGTTCCTAAAAGGGGCAAGAGCGTAAAGAAGATCAATGTCATCATAGGGGCGATGTCGGGAATTGAGGCAGAGTGCCTGCGTATGTACATGTCCGAGATGTCGAAGGGCACAATTGCCGAGAATGCCGTTCTTGAGGTCAGGGTCAATAATGCCGATGTGATCTGCCCTAAGTGCGGGAAAGTGTCCGAGTTCGACCTCAGCGGTCCGTTGAAGGTCGAATGTGAGGGTTGCGGAGGCAGTAACACCCTTCAGGGCGGAGAAGGCGTATTCCTGGAGAGTATCGAGGTCGAAAAATGAAAGTGGACATTAAGACCCAGGTGCTTCTAAGGAACGACAGGGAAGCAAAAGAGATCTTTGACGAGTTCGAGAAGAGGGGAGTAAAAGCGGTCAATGTCATGGCCTCCCCCGGGGCAGGGAAGACCACCCTTATACTTTCATTGCTCAGAGCTCTACCTGACAGCTTGTACAAAGGCGTGATCGAAGGCGACGTAGCCTCCAGCATTGATACCGAAAAGATAAGGGCTGAAGGTTTTAAAGCCGTGCAGATAAATACTGCCGGGGCCTGCCACCTTAATTCCGGGATGATCAAGAAAGCTCTTAAGGAGCTTGACCCTAAGGGGCCGGGCATTGTTTTCATAGAGAACATCGGTAATCTTATATGTCCCGCTGACTTCTATCTTGGTGAGAGCCTGCGACTGGTCGTGGCAAGCGTACCGGAAGGGGACGACAAGCCTCTCAAATATCCGCTGCTCTTCTCCGTTGCAGATATCGTCGCAGTCAACAAATGGGACACTGCCGGCGCATTTGATTTTAATTATGAAATGTTCGTCAGAGGCGTTAAGGCCGTGAACGCAAATGCCCCGGTAATAAAAGTATCGGGAAAGTCACGGGAAGGGTTGACCGAACTCTTGGCTGCGATCGGCTGAACTATCTTCTTTTTTCCAGCGAGGCGTATTTCTTCTGGGGGGACACGTTCTTATAGGCGGGCCTGATTATTCTCTTGGACACCATTAATTCCTCTATCCTGTGAGCCATCCATCCGGCAATACGGGCCATAGCGAACAGCGGAGTGTAAAGCTCTTCGGATATGCCCAGGCATTTGTAAACGAAGCCCGAGAAGAAATCCACGTTCGGGGCGATGATCTTTGAAGAGCCTTTTACCTCGTAGAAGGTCTGCGGAACGATCTCTTCCATCAGAAGATAAAGACCAAGCTCTTTTTCTTTCCCTTTTTCTTTTGCAAGCTGGACCGCATAATCCTTGAGGATTATCGCCCGAGGGTCGGATTTGGTGTAGACAGCGTGCCCGAAACCGTATATCTTGCCGCTCTTGTCGCCGGCCTCGCCTTTGATAAGCTTCGTGATATAGGCCTTGAGCTCGTCCCTGTTGGCCCAGTCCTTGACGTTAGCTTTGATGTCATCCATCATCGTCATTACGCTAAGGTTGGCTCCGCCGTGAAGCGGCCCTTTGAGCGATGCGATGGCGGCCGCAATAGCAGAGTAGCTGTCGGTGCCGCTGGATGATGTAACTCTGGTCGTGAATGTCGAGTTGTTGCCGCCTCCGTGGTCCGCATGGATCACGAGCAGGATGTCCAGTACTTGCGCTTCGGTCTTTGTGAAGCAATGGTCCTTGCGAAGCATATGGAAAAAGTTCTCGGCTGTGCTAAGCGTATCGTTAGGGGGCTGTATGAAAAGGGTCTCGTTGTAGAACTTGGAACGCATGGCATGGAAAGCATGCACGATAATTACAGGGAACTTAGCGACGAGAGAGATGGCCTGCCTTATCTGGTTGTCTATGGCGAGATTGTCCGCGTCAGGGTCGGAGCTGTATAGCGCAAGGACGGACCTTGCCAGCGAGTTCATCACGTTCTTTGACCTGAAGTTAAGGATTATGTCCCTGGTGAAATTGTCAGGCAGATGCCTTTCCCTGTTGAATATCTCAAGGAATTCCTTGTATTCGCGTTTCTTGGGGAGCTCTCCGAACAGGAGAAGGTATGCCACTTCTTCGTAACCAAAACGGTCCTCGTCTTTTAGGCCTTTTACGATGTCCATTACGTTGCGGCCCCTGTACTCGAGCCTGCCCTCTACAGGGACAACATCTTCGTCTATCTTCTCGTACCCGATGACGGTGGATATCTTTGTAAGTCCAACAAGAACTCCGCTGCCGTCCTCGTTGCGGAGCCCGCGCTTTACGTTGTACTTCTTGAAAAGGTCCTGGCTCATTTCATTGTTGACCTGGCACTTTTCGTGAAGCTTTTGGACCAACGCGTCTTTTTTGGTCTGTTCCATATGATTATAATAGCATAACTTTTTATGCGGGTAGGAGGGGGTTACAAGAACATTGACAACCTGGAACGAAGGGCCGGGGGCAGGTCTTTGCCGCTTCTCATCAGGCTTTTCGCAAGTTCGGCGGCCTTTCTAGTATTCCCCTTCATGAGATACGCCGTAATGAGGTTCTCTCCGGCGTTCTCGTAGCCCGGAGCGATGG
>CAZHHM010000034.1:0-10102 GCA_964532225.1 uncultured bacterium
GCGAGAACCTTGAATTCCATTCTATGATGTACGGCCTTGCCCCTTCGGTCTACAGGCCAAAAATAGATGAATTACTGGAGCTGGTCGAGCTTACCGCTAAGGCCAACACATTGACACAGAACTATTCGGGAGGGATGAAAAGGCGTCTTGAGATAGCTCGCGGACTGATCCATTCACCAAAAGTGCTATTTCTGGACGAACCTACCCTGGGACTTGACGCGCAGACAAGAAGGCTTATGTGGGAATACATAAAGAAATTGAACAAGAAACACGATGTGACCGTAATATTGAACACTCATTATATGGAGGAGGCCGATTTCCTTTGCGACAGGATCGCCATTATCGATCACGGTTCCATCAAGGCTATCGACACTCCCGACAGGCTTAAGGAGGACCAGGGCGGCGACATAGTGACGATCGAGATAGAGGGAGAACATTCAGGGCTTGTTTCTCAGTTGAACAATGAACTGTGGGTGAAGAGCGTCAAGGAATATGACGAATGCCTGAAATGCCTGAGCATTTCCGTGGAAAGAGCGGAGATAAGAATTCCCCAGATCCTTGGTCTTGCGAACATGAACAAGCTTAAAGTTCTTTCCGTGAACATACATAAACCCAGTCTTGAGGACGTGTTCCTTAAATATACAGGGAAGACTATTAGGAATATTGAGGAGAGGGAGCGAATATTTTAGTGGTTGATTCCGGGGGCCAGTGGCCGGTAATAAAGAAAAGGGAATAGATGGAAGAATTAAGAGCGATCTATATTTTATGGCTTAGGGAGATGAAGAAGCTGAGAAGGGCCAAGGAGCGGATAATCGGCTCTCTGGCAATGCCTCTCATATTTCTCCTTTTTATGGCCTTTGGTTTTGCCGGATCAAAGATACCGGGACTCCCGGAAGGAACGAACTATATCAACTTCCTTGTTCCGGGCATTATCGGGATGAACCTGCTGTTCAGTTCGATGTTCTCGGGGATATCAGTATTGTGGGACAGGGAGTTCGGGTTCTTAAAAGAAATAATGGTCGCTCCGGTATCAAGGGTGTCCATTGCACTGGGGCGAATTGCAGGAGGTGCGACCACAGGCCTTATTCAGGCATTACTTCTATTTGCAGTATCATTTTTCTTCGGTTTCTCGGGTTTTGCCGGTTTTGGTTTGTTCAGGATACTGCTGGCCTTACTGCTGATGGTGCTTTTCATGGTGCTGATCTGCCTGGTCTTCCTGTCTCTGGGGCTTTCGTTCGCGTCGAACATGAGGGATGCCCAGGGGTTCGAGCTTATAATCAATTTTGTGATGTTCCCTCTTTTCTTTCTGTCAGGCGCCGTCTCCCCTATTTCCAATCTTCCTGGCTGGCTTCAGGCTCTGGCTTATCTGAATCCTCTCACCTATGGTGTTGACGGGATGCGATACGCGCTGACGGGAATAAGTCATTTTTCATTGGGCGTGAGCATGCCGGTGTGTGCTTTATCAGCGGTCGTTATGGTGTCAATAGCCGCATTTTTCTTTGACAGGAGCGAAGGGGTCTAGATCTTCTATTTTGGAACGTTGATCAAAGAGAACTTATTGTGTCTTGGTGCGATCTCTTCCCAGAATTCCCCTGTGCTGCCGTTTACGGTCATGAGCGGATGTTTGTTGTGATGCCCCATCAGTATCCTTGATTTTATATTAAAGTAGTCTTCTATCAAGGTGCCTGCTTTACCATGTGTCTGAAGTATCACTGAGACATTGTCATCGGGACATCCTTCGCCTCTTATCACGCCGACCACTTTTTCGTTCTCAAGGATGTTGATATCGGGGATAGATATCCTTCTGCTCATCAGAATTACGTTGCCGTTTATGGAATTTATCTCAGATTGAATATTGGGCAGCACTCCGTGCATGTCGAAAAGTATCTCCGCGAAACTGTCGTTAACATCATGGTGGAAAGCCCTCATCTTGGCCGCCTCTGACCTTTCGAACCTTTTGAAAGGCTCCAGCTCTTTTTTAATAGCAAATATCTCGCATTGCCCGTAGTCCTCGATCCTTTGCATTATCTTCGTTGAGAGAGAATTGACCACTTTAAGGTGCGCATATATCATTTCCGATGTCCTTGCTCCGGGTAATATCCCTTCGGACAGTTCCTTTGTCTCGAAATCCCTGGCCAGGTTTTCCTGGTAGGACATATATTTGTGCGCAGCGCTCCAGAACAGGTCCTTTCTGTGGGTGATGTAAACATCGACGAACTTATGGAACCTATAATCGGAATAATCAATGGGGCCCTTGCTTGCGGCAAGTTCAGGGTCAAGGATCCCAAGATACTGTGCGTGCATACGGAGGTTCATCGGTCTGTACTGGTCTATGCCTTTAAGTTCGCCTATAGACAAGAGATGTCCGCTTACTGTTCTGCCGGCCCCTACCGGGGTGCCTCTGAATATTCTTGTGTTTGAAGGAGCCGCCGGATTTCCCATAAATGTCCTCAGTATTGTTATCGACGGAGATTTTAGCGGATTTCAATAAAAATCATGACCCATCAAGAGCATAAATGCGTTTCATCTTTCTGCTATAATAAAAACATGGCGCAAACTATAACAGAGAAGATACTTGCTTCACATTCAGGCAAAAAAGAGGTTCACCCGGGTGAGTTCATAGAGGCTCAGGTGGATGTTGTCCTCGGCAATGACATAACTGCCCCTCCTGCGATATCAGAGTTCGAAAAGATAGGCGTAACAAAGGTATTTGATCCGGAGCGGATAATGCTTGTCCCTGACCACTTCACTCCGAACAAGGACATCAAATCGGCGCAGCAGGTCAAGATGATGCGCGAATTCGCGAAAAAGTACGGGATAACCCACTTCTTTGAGATCGGCTGCATGGGAGTTGAACATGCTCTTCTGCCTGAACAGGGTCTGGTGTATTCCGGCCAGCTTATCATTGGGGCTGACTCTCATACATGCACTTATGGTGCATTAGGAGCATTTTCAACGGGTGTAGGCTCAACCGATATGGCAGCCGCAATGGCTACCGGCAAGGTCTGGCTCAAGGTGCCGGAATCCATCAAGTTCGTCTATAAGGGAAAACTTAAGAAATGGGTCAGCGGAAAGGACCTCATCCTGTACACCATCGGCAAGATCGGTGTCGACGGCGCCCTTTATAAATCCATGGAGTTCACCGGAGAGGCAATTGCTTCGCTTTCTATGGAATCAAGGCTGGCCATGGCGAACATGGCTATTGAGGCGGGCGGTAAGAACGGGATAGTTGCTCCAGATGAAAAAACGCGTAAATATCTTGCTGATCATGTAAGTGCGCCGCAATGCGACGCCCCTATCTTCTATCAATCCGACCCTGATGCCGTCTACTCTCAGGTCATCGAGTACGACTGCGCTGATATAGAACCAATGGTCGCTCTGCCTCATCTTCCGTCGAACACAAAGGGCGTGAGCAAGGTCGGCAAGATAAAGATAGACCAGGCAGTTATCGGGTCCTGCACCAACGGCAGGATAGAGGACATGAGAGAGGCAGCAGCCATACTTAAGGGCAAGAAAGCAAGCAAGGATGTACGGCTTTTGATCATCCCGGCGACACAGGGAGTTTACCGCCAGGCAATGAAGGAAGGCCTTTTTGACATCTTCCTCGACGCGAACGCGGCAGTATCAACCCCTACCTGCGGGCCGTGCCTCGGAGGACATATGGGAATTCTTGCAGAAGGCGAAAGATCGATAGCAACGACCAACAGGAACTTTGTCGGACGTATGGGACACCCGAAGTCCGAGGTTTATCTTTCGAACGCAGCAGTTGCCGCCGCTTCGGCTGTGACCGGCTATATCACTTCACCGGAGGCAATGTAATGAAGGGTAAGGTCTGGAAATTCAAGAACAATATCGATACTGACCTGATAATACCGGCAAGGTATCTGAATACTTTTGACCCGGCGGAGCTGGCAAAACATGTTATGGAAGATGCTGACGCTTCTTTTGCAGGGAAAGTTAAAAAAGGCGATATTATCGTAGCAGGTGATAATTTCGGCTGCGGTTCATCAAGGGAGCACGCACCTATCGCCATAAAGGCCGCGGGCGTTTCCGCGGTAATAGCCAATTCATTCGCGAGGATATTCTTCAGGAACTCGATAAACGTCGGGCTTCCGATACTGGAGATCAAGGATACGAGCAAGATCAACGAGGGTGATGAGCTTGATATCGACCTTGAGAAGGGCCAGATCAAAGACCTTACCACGGGACAAACGTTCAATGCTGAACCTTTCCCCCCTTTCATGAAGAAGATCATCGAAAAGGGCGGCCTGATAAACTACGTAAGGTCCGGCCTTACAAAATAGGACGGCGCGAAGCGGCGCACATCCGTAAGAAAGGAAACAAGACAATGGCGAAGAAGTACAATCTCGGTGTTATCGGCGGGGACGGAACTGGACCGGAGGTGGTCGCTGAAGCTTTAAAAGTGCTTGAGGCGGTAGGAAAGAAGTTCGGGATAAAATATGATCTTACTCAACTACCTTACGACGGAGAGAGATACCTCAAGACCGGTGTGACCATCACGGACGAAGAGATCGAGGGGCTTAAAAAATATGATGCTATCCTGCTCGGCGCGATCGGTCATCCTAAAGTGCAGCCTGGCATACTCGAAAAAGGCATCCTTCTCAAAACAAGGTTCGCTCTTGACCAGTACATCAATCTCAGACCTGTAAAGCTCTATGAGAATGTCTGGACCCCTATCAAGGACAAAGGCCCGGCTGAGATCGATTTTGTTGTCGTAAGGGAGAATACCGAAGGCATCTATACCGGTCTGGGCGGGTTCTTTAAGCAAGGGACCCCTGATGAGATAGCCGTCCAGGAATCAGTGAACACCCGAAAAGGCGTGGAAAGATGCATCCGTTATGCATTCGACCTTACCAGAAAAAGGAACAAGAAAAAAACACTTACTCTTGTCGGAAAGACGAATGTCCTGACCTTTGCATTCGGGCTGTGGGAGAGGACCTTTAATGAGGTCGCAAAGGAATATCCTGATATCAAAACGGATTACGCACACGTAGACGCCACCTGTATGTGGTTCGTGAAGAACCCGGAATGGTTCGACGTTATCGTCACCGATAACATATTCGGAGATATCATTACTGACCTTGGGGCCATGATACAGGGCGGTATGGGTATCGCTGCAGGCGGCAATATCAATCCGAAAGGCGTATCGATGTTCGAGCCTATAGGCGGTTCTGCTCCAAAATATACTGGAATGAACGTTATTAACCCTCTGGCGGCGATCGGAGCTCTCCAGATGCTTCTGGACAATATCGGAGAAGAAAAGGCCGCTCAGGCCGTCGAAAAGTCGATAATGGAAGCCTGCAAGAAGATGAAGAGCATGGCTGCAGGCAAGATGGGCTATTCTACGACCGAGGTCGGGGATATGGTGGCAAAGGGGATATAGACCGGTCAGATCATCTAATTAAAGGCGTCCTTCCGGGCGCCTTTTTTTTATATATAAGCTGTTATTTGAGTCTTTTTACTTGTGTTTGTTCAAAGAAACGAATGAATTGATCTTCAACAAATGGAAGATTACTGCCACAAAGCCACATTGGATCAATTTTAACTAACTCAGCCTTTATAGCTCTTTCGTTGTCTTTAAGACCAAAAGCTCTGGCAAGGATTGATTCAGACATAAGATAAAATGGGTTATTATGAGGACAATAACCAATATTTCCTGTTCGGTTCGCTGCATATTTTGCCATCTCTGTTTCGCCAACTAGCTCTAAAGCGAATTTGTGTGCGATCAATTCATTTAGGAAATAGTAAGCGCCTCTGGTACCAAAGAGAGATGAGGTAAGAATAGCTCTTGGGATCATTTGGTAAGATATTCCCGAAAAATACATGTAGGAGGGATCCCCGTGATTCAATATTGAGGCTAACTGAAGATAGAGCGATTCATTGTTATATTCACTGCCATCAAACCTATCGAACCCATTTAGGTCATAATGCGCCAAGAGATGTCCGGTCTCATGAGCATAAATTGCTTTTCCAAAATGAAAGAATGTTTGATAGGTCGAAGGGTCTCCGACAATCATAGTTAGCCTCCCTGCGGGCCCTTCAAACATATTATTGCTGTTAATTGGAATTCTGACTTCTATGGTATCGAATGTCCTTTGAATCCCAAAGTCAGAAAATGCTTTTTGTTCTACATAGGCGATATCATGAGCTAGCCCGCTCAAATTTGTGATCAGTGAAGCTGATTCATTGACAGATAAAGGAGATGGAAAGGGGTCCGTTATGTTAAACCGCCGGTCAATCCTTGTAATACGTTCGAAATCACGTTTGGCATCATAAGTATTGACTCCATTGAATCGTTCCCTTAGTCTAACAAAAGCGCTCATAATATATTATCGATAAATGAGCCAAAATATTTCACTTTGTGCTATACAAGTTATCATGTTGCTGTACCGAATTATATACAACGGAGAAGGTGTATCCATGAACGCTGAAGAGATCAGATATGTTAAATGGATATTGGGTGAAATAAACGCAGCCTTAGCGTTAAACCCTTTCACGTCCGATGTGTACACTCCTATGGAGATCGGGGACGTATTTGGCAATGACGGCAAGGTAACACATCCGACCCGGCTTGTAGTGGCTGCAGAAATATACAAGACCGTTATGGGAGGGAAATGGAGGCTGCTTGATCTTGAGAAGATGCTCAAGGACCAGAAAGTGCACTTGCTGATCTCGCAAAAAAGGATTAAGGACGACATAAAGTACCTGATGAACAATCAGGTGATACTTAACCACGATGTTCTGAAATTATGCCTTATCCTTACAGGTCTTGATGAGCATATAATCAACGGACCGAAATATGTTGTGCAAAGGAAGTTCTTCCATACCGGCAACCCGAATAAGCTTTGGTCCTCGATAGGTTATTACGACATCAAGAACAGGAGCATCCATGTGAGCACCGGTGCAGCAGCAAGGGGAAAGAGGGTCAGGTTCCCTATTGAGCACATAATCGAGACCGCTTCTCATGAGCTCGGCCATCACATCTACATCTCCATAATGACTGGGAGGTTCCGAGTCGCAAGGGCTTATATCGGGAATATACGGAAACTTCTTCGCGGAGTTAGGATCTCAAGGGCGAAAAGCGAGCATGAACAGCAGGTACGGTTCTATACAAAGGATTACGGGAACGAATGGAACAAAAATAAAGCCATTCAGATCATGCCAAAAGCCAGTTTTGTCAGGTACGGCCTTGAGAACGAGACCTTTGCACAGGCCATAAGCGGCAACGCAAGGATAACCAAACAAAGGCGAAAACAGCTTATTTTACTGCTCAATAATGCCTTAGCTTAAAAATTCCACTGATAGTTCACGAAAGGAAGCACATTTGCCCTCCTGTTCGCGTTCGTGGAATTATAAAGCATGAAACCCGCTGTCAAAGAGGCGTTATCTCCCTGATAGAATTCCATGCCGCTGGCAAGTACGAAGTTCCTGTCGATGGGGATCCAGTTGTAATAGATATCGATATATGTCCTCATGTTCCTGGAAGCATTCAGGATAATCCCGGCATTGGCCCCTACCCCCGGGGAATTGACTGGATTATTGGTCGTATAGCTCTTGTCATTGATGTTGGCCGTCAGTTTAAGCCCCGCATGAAGGATAAGGTCGTCCGATTCGATGGTCTTTGCGGCGTGCAAAGCCGTGTCCAGAGTGATCGGCGTATCGGTGCTTAATGGGAAATAAAGCGAAGAGCTTACCGCGATCTGAGCCGCGTTCTCCGACTCCTCCCGGACAAGGAACTTTCCGTAGATATTCGGCATTTGGAACAGCAGCGCCGGCAGGTTTGTGCCGATCTGCACGTTCTTACGTATGCCGTAGTTCACCCAGCCGATGACATTGCAGTTCCATGTGTTCTCGCGGATCATATAAGCTGTGTCGGAGAACAGCGACCATGATGGCTTTTGGAGGCCGTTAGGGTCAATATCAGAAGTTAGCCCAAGTGAAGTTCCTGAAATTGCAGCTATAGCTAATACCGTTATGATCGCTTTTTTGATGTTCATTTGTTCCTCCTAATGGGTATTATATAACTATTTTGATATCCCTGCCGTAGGCGAACTTGCGCTGGCAAAGGGTTTTACCGGCATTCTTCCCGCCAAAAAGCTCTTATGTCCGGCTTCAACGCCGAGTTTCATGGCTTCTGCCATCAAAGGCGCATTCTCCGCCTCGGCAACCGCCGTATTGATAAGACATGCATCAGCCCCTGTTTCCATGGCTACAGCAGCATCGGAAGCTGAACCTATACCAGAATCAACGACCACAGGTACGGTTATGAACTCTCTAAGCACTTTTATCTTGTTGAAGTTCTTCACCCCCTGCCCCGACCCGATAAACGAACCTCCTGGCATTACGGTTGCACAGCCTATCTCCTGCAGCTTTTTTGCGACAGTGAAGTCATCTGTTGTATATGGAAGAACTACGAACCCTTCATCGATGAGTATCTTGGCCGCCTCAATGGTCCCGATAGGATCAGGTACCAGGTACTTTTGATCTGCGATAACCTCTAGTTTTACCCAGTTCGTCAGTCCTGCCGCTCTCCCAAGCCTTGCTATCCTTACGGCCTCATCGACCGTATAGCACCCGGCAGTATTTGGTAAAATAAAGTATTTCTTCCTGTCAATGAAGTCTAAAAGCGTCTTTTCTCCTGTCGCGTTGAGATCTACACGTCTTACAGCCACGGTAACGATCTCACATCCTGATGCATCAAGGGCTTCTTTCATTATCTCGAAGGTCTTGTATTTACCGGTCCCGAGCATCAGACGGGACTTAAAGGTCTTATCTGCTATCTTTAGTTCATTTTGCATTGAACGACCTCCTCAATCTTTTTACGGCTTTTGTGATATCTGTACCGCCTATCCCAGCTCTAATGACAGCAGCCCTCTTTGCCCCTGCTTTCAGGACCAAAGGCAGGGTATTTTCATTTATTCCCCCTATTGCGACGAACGGTATCCTGATATTCTTTGCCGCGAACTTAACAAGCTCAATACCAACAGGGGCAGTATTAGGTTTGCTTTGTGTCGCGAATACCGGACCTATACTTATATAATCGGCACCTGACGCGGCGCCTTTAAGTGCCTGTTCTTTGCTGTGCGTGGAAAGACCGATTATCCTGTTATTTCCTATTATCTTTCTTGCAACAGCTACAGGAACATCATCCTGGCCGAGATGAAGTCCGTCAGCATCGACTTCAACGCAAATATCGGCATAATCGTTCACTATGAAAGAAACCCCGGCTTTCCTGCATATTGGAGCTATTTGTCTTGCAAATTCGTAATACTGCCCTATTTTGGCCTTTTTATCACGCAATTGGATGATCTTGGCCCCGCCCTTTATTGCCTCTTTAACAGCCGTTATTGGTGATCTTTTACCCAAAACATCAGGGTCAGTGACCACATAGAGGTCAAAATCAAGCTTGTTCTTCCTGCTATATGTAGAAAGAAGCTCAGTAAGTGACTTTTCCGATTCGTAAACATCGTATCTGATATCTTTAAAGACCTTACCTGCCTCAGGTGATGACAGCTTGGAGAATTCCTCGAGTACCCTTAGAGCTTCCTTGCACCTGCCAAAATTGGAGGCTGCAATACCTGCCAAATCGTCACGTACTGCCTCACTTGCTGTATGGAGCCTCCTTCCCGGATCATATTTTGAGTCCCTGCTTCCGTGAAGGTCTGACATCGATATCCCTGTCAAAATAAGCCCTTTAACGGCTTTTGCACGCAGTTCTTTATGGGCCAAAGCATTGATCTTATCATTGAACCCGAAGCGGAATATGTCCTCAACTACCCTTAAGCCTTCGAGTAAGCGGTTGATATTGGCATCAAAAATACGAGCTGTCTTTAAGTCCATGTATCAATTATAAAGCAAAAAACCCCCGCCGTGGCGAGGGTTTAATTCCTTCAAAACTAAACAGAGGATCTTCCCGCCTAAGCGGGAGGGTCACGAACGCCATTCACGAAACGTTCATGTTTTCAGCGATACAAAATCAACCTAGGATTCGCAATCCACCTCGGCCTAAGCCTTGGTGAACGAGAATCTCCTTAGAAAGGAGGTGATCCAGCCACACCTTCCGGTACGGCTACCTTGTTAC
>CAZHHM010000035.1:0-6750 GCA_964532225.1 uncultured bacterium
GGGCTTTACAGGCTGAGGTCCGCCTATATCGATATTGCCATGGCTGCCGAAGGGCTTGAACTGCAGAAAAGCATTCTTGAAAGAAGAAAGAACAACACCGACCTGATAAAGCTCAGATATGACAGCGGCTGGGAGGACAGAGGCGCCTACCTCAGGACCAGGGCGGATGAAGCAGATGCTGTGTTCGGCGTAGATTCGGTAAAAAGGGAGATCGAGCTTGCAGGCCTGAGACTTTCACAGTTGATCAGCACAGAGGTCAAAGGGCCTGTCGAGGCGGGGAGCGTTAAGGCCATGACCGCCCCGGATATATTTTCTTTAGCATCCAATAGTCCTGACATGGTCAGCGCGGAAAAACAAAAAGAGCTCGCGGAGATAGATCTTAAGAGAACGGTATCGGGTTTCCTTCCTGATATCTCGCTGCAGGGCTCCTTTTCGAGGTCCGGCGTGACCTGGCCGTTGAATAACGAAAACAAGTCGATAAGCCTCAACATGTCCTATCAGTTCTTCCCGGGAGGAAGCAATATTGCAGATGTTGCAATTTACCGGGCGAAGGCCGACAAGGCGGCTGCCGATCATCAGGCGGCAAAAGACTCGGTGCGATACACTGTTTCATCGGCATATCTGTCCTTTGTTAACTCTGTCCAGGCGCTTGAAGTCGCCGATTTGTATCTGCAGGCTGCCAGAGAAAGATCGGATATCGCAAGGACAAAGTACATCAACGGACTTATCAATTACGACGACTGGGACAGGATAGAGAATGAATATATCAACGCGGAAAAGCTCGTTCTTGCCAGGAAGAAGAGCGCGCTTATGTCCGAGGCCGCCTGGCACAATTCGTACGGAGGATATGTAAAATGACAAGACGATATCTGGCCCTGACCGTTATTGCCGCGAGCCTGCTGGCCCTGACCTCATGTTCCGCCGAGAAGAAGCCGGACCTTGATACCGTCACGGTCAAAAAAGGCAGCATCCTTGCAAGCATACCGTCCGAAGGGACGGTGATGCCCCGCAACAGGCTCGAGATAAAGCCTCCCGTTGCAGGCCGGATCGAGAGCGTTCTGGTGAAAGAAGGTCAGGAGGTCTCAAAGGGACAGGTCCTTGCCTGGATGAGCTCTCAGGAAAGGGCGACACTGATAGACGCCGCAAGGTCAAAAGGCGCGGATGAGGTGAGGAAATGGGAAGAGATCTACAAGCCGTCGCCGATAATAGCGCCGATAAACGGATCTGTGATACAGTGCCGCATAGAGCCGGGACAGTCGTTCACGATAAACGATCCTGTGATAGTAATGGCTGACTTCCTTATTGTACAGGCTAATGTGGATGAGACCGATATCGGCAAGATCAGTAACGGTCAGCCGGTCACGATCAATATCGACGCATATCCTGACAGGCCTGTCCCTGGAAAAGTGTCCCACATCGCATATGAGTCCTCCACTATAAACAATGTCACCGTATATCAGGTGGATATACGGCCGGACAGGGCACCTGCATTCCTGCGTTCCGGGATGAGCGCTTCGGTGAAGTTCATGCAGGAGCGTAAGGACGGAGTTCTCCTTCTTCCGTCGAACGCTGTGAAGAAGAGGGGAAAAACGACCTATGCCTTTGTCATGAAGGAAGGGGCATCAAAGCCTTCAGCAGTTCAGGTAGAAACAGGGCTTGAGGACGATGCTAACATCGAGATCGTTTCCGGACTGACCGAAGGTCAGCCTGCGGTCATCCCGTCCGCTTCACTGTTGAGGGAGCTCATGCCCGGCAGGATGGGGCCTCCGAACGTGAACCCATTCCAGAGAAGATCGGGGTCCTGATATGCCGGTCCTTATCGAAGTTAAGGACATAACCAAGACCTACCATATCGGCAGGGATATCGAGGTCCCTGTACTGAAAAAACTGTCCCTGCAGGTTGAGCAGGGGGATTTTGTCGCGATAATGGGGGCTTCAGGCTCCGGGAAGTCAACTCTCCTGTCGATACTGGGACTTCTTGACCGTCCGGACAGCGGAAAATATCTTCTTCTAGGCAAGGACATAACCGGCATCAGCGACTCCGAAAGCGCCAGTCTGCGAAGCAGATTCTTCGGTTTTGTTTTTCAGGCCTTTAACCTGCTGCCGCGTACCGACCTTCTGTCGAACGTTTTCCTACCTCTTGTCTATTCGGGAAGAAAGGACAGGGAAAAGAAGAAAGAAGTTGTCTTGTTGATGGAAAAGGTGGGACTTGGCGGAAGGCTGAAACACAAACCCAACGAGATCTCCGGAGGTCAGCAGCAGAGAGTGGCACTGGTCAGGGCGCTTGCCAACGATCCTCTTGTGGTGCTTGCCGATGAGCCTACCGGAAATCTTGATTCCCGCTCGGCCCATGAGATAATCGCACTCTTCAAAGAGATGAACCAAAAAGGGAACACTATAATTATGGTGACCCATGAGCCTCAACTGGCAAAGGAAGCCTCAAGGGTGATAACCCTGTCAGACGGTGCGATCGTCTCGGACGAAAGGACCAGAAGGCCCTGCCAAGAGGGCCAGTGCAGGCCGCTTGAAGAGCTCATGAAAGGGAAGGACCTCGGTAAGCGACAGCATTTCTCCCGCGAAATGATAGGCAATTACCTTGTGGACGCATTTTCATCGCTGCTTGCCAACAAGCTCCGCTCATTCCTCTCTATCCTTGGAGTCGTGATAGGCGTAGGAGCGATCATCGCTATGCTTGCGGTGGGCACCGGCGCTCAGGTCCAGGTACAGCAGTCGTTATCTGCTCTCGGTTCGAACCTTCTGATGGTAAGGTCGGTCTCAAGGACAGCGGGAATATCCTTTGGAGCTGATTCCGTTACAAGGTTCACCTTTGAGGATGTGGAAGCCGTAAGAAAACTTGACGGGGTTAAGTACGTCGTCCCTTACGTGACGGGCAGGGGCCAGGCGGTGTACGGCAATAAGAACTGGAGCACAAGCATTACGGGTACGACCCCGCAATACCAGGACATAAGGAATGCTTATCCCGAGCTGGGCAGGTTCTTTACTTCAAATGAAATGAGCACAAGGGCAAAGGTGGCTGTCCTGGGCGCTACAGTAGCGAAGGAACTGTTCGGTGACAGCAATCCCGTCAATAAGTCGATCAAGATCAACAAGGTGAACTTCAAGGTCATCGGAGTTATACCCGAGAAAGGGGTGTCCGGTTTCAGGAACATGGACGACCAGATAGCTGTCCCTGCCACCACGGCCATGAAAAGACTGCTGGGAACCGACTATATCAACTATTTCGACGTCCAGACGGACGATCCGAAGGACCTTGATATACTTCAGCAGGAGATCGTGCCTGCGCTGGTAAAGCTTCACAGGCTGCCGGATTCCCAGTCGGATGTATTTGACATCAGGAACATGGCAGATGTTCAAAAGGCCGCGAGGGAGACCGTAAGCACTTTCTCTTTCCTTCTCGGCGCTATCGCCGCGGTCAGCCTTCTTGTGGGAGGCATAGGGATCATGAACATCATGCTGGTCATGGTAATGGAGCGCACGCATGAGATAGGCCTGCGAAAAGCATTGGGGGCTGACAGCAAGGACATAGTTTACCAGTTCCTCATCGAGGCCGTCCTCATAAGCGTGCTCGGAGGAGCGATAGGCATACTGATAGGGGTGGGGATATCCTCGGTGATATCAATATTTGCGGGATGGTCGGTCTATGTCACGGTCAGGTCAGTTGTCCTGTCATTTGTCTTTTCGGTAATGGTCGGCGTGATATTCGGTATATGGCCTGCCAGAAAAGCCGCTAAGCTGATGCCGATAGAAGCTCTGCGTTACGAATAGCTGCTAGAAGCTCATGAACCTCGGGCCGGTGTCTTTCTTAGGAGCAGGTTGAGCCGGTCTTTGCGGCATCTGCGGTTGTATCTCTTTCCTTATCTGAGGTGTCTGTTGTTGCATCGGTCTAGGACTGAAAGAAGGAAGTATCGGATGAACGGAAACTGCCTGCCTGCCAACTGCCTGCCCTGCCGACAGGCGGGCTAACTGCGAGCTGCCAACTGCCATCTGCGGTCTTCTAAAACTTTCCGCCGTCTTTTTATCCGCAAGATAGATAATGTCGGTATCCCTTACAACATTGGTCGTCTTTATCCCTATTCCATCGCCTTTTTTTGCTTTTAAGACGCTTTCATGCTCGATCTGTATCGAATCAACGCTCTGGCAGAAATCCGTAGTGTGCCCTTTGATGCGGATGATATCTCCGACCTTAAGCGGGTTCTTGAGCGTCGTTGTTATCACGTGTATCTTGTCGAATATGTGCTCGACCTTGCCGAGCAGTTCTTCTTTAGTTTTCTTGACTGCGGTTTTCTTCTTTGTTCGTTTTACAGGCATTATCTGCTCCTTTTGACAAAAGTATATCATAAGGCAAGAGCAGGTAGCCGGTAGCCAGGGGCCAGTGGCCGGTAGCCGGTAGCCCCGGCCCCCGGCCCCCGGCCACCGGCCCCCGGACCCCGGCCACCGGCCCCCGGCCACCGGCCCCCGGACCCCGGCCACCGGCCCCCGGCTTCTCTTCCGATTAACCGTACAAATGTCTAATTAAACCAATTAATAGCTTTATCGTTTGTTTTCTTGCAAGTTCGAGTTCTTCGTATTTTTTTGTATCGATATAACCCAGGTCCTTCGAGAACAGTAGATATGCCTCAATTTCGCCCAGTGATCCTTTTGCAACATTCAAAAAGTAGAGATATTCCTTTCTGCTTTTTCTTTCATATCCTTCAGCAATATTTGCCATTACTGAAACAGCCGATCTTCTTGTCTGAGATAGAAGCCCAAAAGTCTCGTTCTTTGGGAAGGCCACTGTATCCTTATATATCTCAACTGCAAGCAAATATGATTTTTGCCATACTTCAAGGTCGCGGAATCCTCTTCGGTTGTTGATATGCGTAGGTTCCAACATGTTGAAGTCTTAGCAATTTACCCGCCGTAGTTTGTAGCCAGGCAGCCAGTGGCCAGGGGCCTGTAGCCAGGCAGCCAGTGGCCACCGGACCCCGGCCCCCGGCTTCCGGCCACTAACAATGAAATTCAAAGCCAAAAATAACGATAAATATATGACATGGGCGGACATGGTACTAGAAATATCGTCAGGTCAGAAGCAGGCGGCAATAGGCTCCTGTGGGGCATAAGAGGTAATGTTGATAGATTGTCCTCTATTAACGGCCTTTCAAGAGAGAACGCCATACGGTTCAGCCGTGCAAACTATATTCTTGACAGTTACAGCCATATATTGAACGAAGAAGGCCTCAGGCTCAGGTCTGATGTTTCCGGCATTAATTCCAGCCCTACAAGATCCTCGATAGAAGGGCTGCTTTCGGAAT
The DNA here is from genome assembly GCA_964532225.1 of uncultured bacterium. GTDB lineage: Bacteria > Margulisbacteria > WOR-1 > JAKLHX01 > JAKLHX01 > CAZHHM01. The sequence goes on from CAZHHM010000035.1 coordinate 5,313, forward strand.
TGCCGAGTGTTGGGTCCCCCAGGCTGGATCTGTTCGTGAAGCCCTTCTCCGCTGAGACAATTAAGGACCAGCAGTTCAGGGCATTATTTGCCGACTTCAATATGCCGGGAAAGACCTACAGGATGATACAGGTTGGCTCCGGCTGCTTCAACAACTGTCTTATGTGCGGGGCCGGACAGAATGAAGGGAAGGTCCGCTTCATGCCGTTCCCGATGGTCCTTCTGCTTGCCGGGCAGCTCCATGCAGAGGGAAATGAGCAGATCAGGCTGTTCTATGAGAACAGCGATCTTTTCTTCTGGAAGGACAGGGCTTTTAACGCTGATGCAGGAGACCTTGTGCTGTCATTGGGGTCGATGGGGATTAAGACGTCGGTCATTACGCACGGGATATGGCCGCATGATATTTATGCGACTGAGGCTGCTGAAAAAGTGAAAAATTCTGGAATTGAAAGGGTACTTTCAGTGCATTTGTTCCATAAAGAGATATTCCCGGAACCTGATTCAGGACCGGATAGGGCATGGCTGGAAAAATATGCAAGACGGTACGCTCATACAATAACGACCCTGTCGCCTACGGAAGTACGGCTGCTGTCAGACGACAATAACACCAATCCGCATCTCAGGGGCAGGTACATCACTCAGTTCTATCATGATGAGGTGTTAGGCCGCGTATATGAGCCTGTTGATGCCCATATCGAAAGGCCTGTACTGTCGGCCGATCTCGCAAGAGAGGGAAGAGCGTTCGGAAATCCATATTTTAAGAACCTCACCTATTTCTCAAGGAGCATCTATGATGCCGAAAAGATAGTGAAGGTATCGACGGACGGCACAGTGTCGGTCTCTTTCCACGAGCCAAAAATGCCGAGGAATGGTGTGGCGTTTACCGCCGCGAGAGATGTAAGAACGGTCTTTGGTGCGCCCGATTCTATAGAATTTAAATATTTTCTTCTGAAGGTAAAGTTCTTTCTGACACATGCCGGTTGCCAGGAGATCGATTTGTGGCGGTCTTATTTCACGAAGGTGTTCATGAAAAAAAATGTCCAGGACCTGATCAAACAGGTCAACAGTATAAATATGAAGGGATATTTTCTTCATGTAATACACGACCGCTTGTCTTCTTTGCCAGTAGTTTCGACAATGCTGTCGGAGAGCGTTAGTTTCAGCGTGCTGGACAAAGCGTCGGTCATCGACTATTTCATGAAAATGCTTGATGGCCGGGAGCACAAAATTGACAGGCAGTTCCTGGGGAGTTTTCCTGAAGGCAAGGATGCGCTGGTAAAGGTCAAGTCGATCCTTGCGGGCAATGAAGATCCTGTCATTAAAGCCGAGAAGATCATGAATGCTGTCTCTCATCTGCCGAGCGTGGAGCTGCATACGAATATGGGGTTCAAAGCGCTTTCAAAGAAATCGGTCGTTCCTCTTGATATACGCGCCAATAC
>CAZHHM010000035.1:6850-8119 GCA_964532225.1 uncultured bacterium
AAAATGCTATAATTCCCTTATAGATGAGCAAAAACATCGTTCTGATCGGCTTCATGGCCACGGGCAAGACCGAAGTAGGCAAGGCCCTTTCAAAAAAGCTCGGCCTTAAATACATCTCCACCGACGACCTTATCGAAAGAAAAGCCAAGTCAAAGATAAAGACGATATTCATTAAAAAAGGCGAACCTTACTTCAGGGACCTTGAGACCAAAGCGCTGAAAGGACTTCTTAAGACAAAAGGAGCATTGGTCTCTTGCGGCGGAGGCATAGTGATAAGACCGGAGAACAGAAGGCTGTTGAAGAAGATCGGAACGGTAGTTCTTTTAAAGGCAAGACCGGAGACAGTGGACAGAAGACTGAAGGACCTGAAACAAAGGCCTTTGCTTAACATCAGGAACAAGAACGAACGACTGAAAAAGATATCGGCAATGCTCAGTGAGAGGTCAACTTTCTATAAAAAAGCCGCGGACATCACCGTTAACACAGATCTCCTGACAATAAAAGGGGTCGTGAATAAGATAACGGAGTGTAATATAATCTAATCATGAAAAAGCTGTCGGTAAAGGTCCTTGGCGTGCCGTACGATGTGATGATAGGACAGGATGTCCTTTCAAAAGCGGGTGAGCATATACGCAGGCTCGGAAGGTCGGGGAAGGCAGTAATTATTTCCGATACGAATGTTTCCAAACTGTATTCCGGAGCTCTCAGGCATTCATTAAGGGCCAACGGCATAAGGTCGGAGCTACTTGTCATACAGCCCGGGGAGAGGACCAAGTCCCTTGTTTTCGCGGAAAGGCTCTATAACAAACTTCTGGAATTAAAAGTCCACCGTGACGACATGGTGATCGCTCTCGGCGGCGGCGTGGTAGGCGACCTGGCCGGCTTTGTGGCCGCGACCTATATGCGGGGGCTTAAGCTGGTGCAAATACCTACGACTTTGCTTGCCCAGGTGGATTCAAGCATTGGAGGCAAGACCGCGGTCAACCTCGAGACGGCAAAGAACTCTGTCGGCGTCTTTTATCAGCCATCGCTTGTCTTTTCCGACGTTTCTACATTGATCACGCTGCCTGCAAGAGAGATCCGGAACGGACTGGCTGAAATAATCAAATACGGCGTGATAAGGGACCCTGAACTCTTTACTTATCTTGAAAAGCAGGTCTTGGGGCTGAAAGAGCCGAAACTGCTCGATCCGGACATGTTCAAAGGACTGCTGAACATCTGGGAGAACATTGTCGCAAGGTCTGCCGCGATAAAGGCAAAAGTCGTCAT
>CAZHHM010000036.1:0-7866 GCA_964532225.1 uncultured bacterium
GCGATCAGTATCGTGGGCCTTAGCTTAAACATTTTGCACAATCATTATACAATATTTATCTTAAAACCCAATATTTGCTGAAATCCCGGGAATATACGAGCGATGAACAATTGTAACAATGGGTACAGCGGTAAAAAGCAGTGCGAGGGTATATAGGGGTAATATTATTACATCCTCGACACCGCGCGAATTAACGCAGATAGCTCGCGGCTCGATGTGTGTCAGGGACGGGCAGATCCTTTATGTCGGCAAGGATATTCCGCGCGAGTTCAGAGGGCACCCTGTTACAGATATCGGCAACAAGATGATCATTCCGGGATTTGTTGACCTTCACCTCCATGCGGGACAGTTCAGGAATATCGGGATCGGCCTTGATATGGAGCTTATGGACTGGCTGATGACATATACCTTCCCAGAAGAAGCAAGATATGCCGACCCGTCTTATGCGAGGCAGATATTTCCCCGGTTCATCAATGAGCTGATCGATCAGGGGACCACGAGCTCTTCGATATTTGCGACAAGACATCTGGAGTCCACCTCAGTTCTATTCGATCTTCTTAAGAATGCAGGCCTGCGCGCATTTGTCGGCAAAGTGAACATGGACAGCTGCCCTCTTCAAAAGCTGCAGGAGAACACCGATGCTTCTATTGCCCAGACAAAAGAGATATTACAGCAATACGGCAGGGAAGGGCTCGTTCGCCCGATAATCACGCCGAGGTTCGTTCTGTCATGTTCAGAGCGTCTTATGAAAAGCCTCGGGCACCTCTCGCAGATGCACGATGTCCCGGTCCAGTCGCATGTCAACGAGAACAGGTTCGAGATAAAGCTTGTGAAAGAACTTTTCCCCAAGGACAAAAGTTACCTCCATATATACAAAAGAATGGGGCTTCTAGAGACCCCGACAATAATGGCCCATAACATATATCCGAAACCGATCGAGATCGGGCTGGCAAACGCGACAGGTTCTTTCTATGTGGCGCATTGCCCGACATCCAATTTCGGTCTGCGCAGCGGGATGATGGACTACAGGCAGCACGAAGATGTCTGCGGGATCGGGCTGGGCAGCGATATAAGCGGAGGGTACACGATGTCGATGCGCAATTCTATCGCTGATGCCTTAAAAGCCTCGGTAGCCGCTTCTATCAGGAACGGGCAGAACTATTTGACCCTGGAAGAGGCGTTCTATCTGGCAACTGCGGGCGGAGGGAATTTCTTCGGCAGGGTGGGCAAACTTGTTCCGGGATACAAAGCGGATTTTCTTGTGATTGACGATCATTCCGGTCCCGGGGAATTTGGTCTTTACGAAAGACTTCAGCGTTTTATCTACAGTTCTGATAAGTCCATGATCGAAAAAGTATTTGTCGACGGCAAAGAGGTAAAAAGGCCGGAACTGCCCTGATCATTGCTCCGACATCTTCATGATATAATCATCATATAAACCACATTTGAAAGGGGATTCTTATGCCACTTGTTTCGACCAAAGAAATGTTCAAAAAAGCTTATTCCGGCGGGTATGCGATAGGAGCTTTCAATGTCAACGACATGGAGATACTCCAGGGTATAGTTGATGCGGCCAAAGAGGAGAATGCGCCTCTTATCCTTCAGGTCTCGGCCGGCGCCAGAAAATATGCCAGGCACGAATATCTTATAAAGCTGGTTGAGGCAGCGCTTCAGACAGCGGACCTCCCGATAGCCCTTCACCTTGATCACGGCGAGGATTTCGAGATATGCAAGGCCTGTGTTGACGGAGGCTTCTCCTCGGTAATGATCGACGGTTCCCGCTTCCCCCTCGAAGAGAACATAAAGATAACAAAACAGGTCGTTGATTACGCGCACAAAAAAGGCGTCACAGTAGAGGCCGAGCTCGGTAAACTGGCCGGCATCGAAGATGCCGTCAAAGTTGCCGCAAAAGACGCTACATATACCGATCCTGCAGAGGCGGAAAGGTTCGTAAAGGAAACCGGTTGCGATTCTCTCGCGATCGCCATCGGGACCAGCCACGGCGCTTACAAATTCAAGGGTGATGCAAGCCTCGATATCGCAAGACTGAACGAGATAGCAAAAAGGCTGCCGAACTTTCCTCTGGTGCTTCACGGTGCATCTTCAGTTCCTCAATACCTGGTAGATGAATGTAACAAGTACGGCGGCAAGCTGCCCGGTGCCAAGGGCGTTCCCGAGGAAATGTTAAGGGAAGCCGCAAAAGGCGCAATATGCAAGATCAATATCGACACCGACCTCAGGCTTGCAATGACAGCCACCATAAGGAAGATATTCGTCGAATCACCTGCAGAGTTCGACCCCAGAAAATATCTCGGACCGGCTAGGGACGAGATCAAGAAAGTGGTCAAGCACAAGATAAAGGACGTGCTCGGCTGCTCGGGTAAAGCGTAGGCTAGGGAACAGGGAACGGGGGCTGGGGAACGGTGAAGGCATATTCTTCTGGCGCAAGATCGGGATTATCTGCGAAACTCCCGAAAATAGAGACTTTCGAAAGTCAATTTATTGATTACGAAATATCTATCACAGAACCGGAATTCACCTCGGTCTGTCCAAAGACCGGGCTGCCTGATTTCGGGACGATCACGATCAAGTATATTCCCGATAAAAAATGTCTGGAGCTTAAGTCGCTGAAGATGTATTTCAATTCTTACCGGAACATAGGCATATTCATGGAAAATTCGGTCAACAGGATACTTGAGGATATCGTGAAGGCATGTAAGCCGAAAAAATGTTCAGTTGTCGGAGACTTTAATCCCCGCGGAGGGATAAAGACCGTTGTAGAGGCTTCTTTTCCAAGAAAATAAATTCCAAATCCCAAGCACCAAATTCCAGACAAATCTCAAATTCCAAATTACAAAACGGAGACTGTCTTTGTTTGTGATTTTGGTCATTGGTGCTTGTGATTTGTCTGGTATTTGGGATTTGTAATTTGGTGCTTTGCTATCTATCCAGCTTCATCACAGTGCATCCGACCTTGGTACAGCCCTCACACCACTCGGCTTTTCTTATCATGGAATTTGGGGGAGTATCGGCCACGGGCCTGAAACCGAACTGTTTAAAGAAATCCGGTATCAGAGTAGTAAGATAAAGGGTCCCTTTTGAATTATCAAGCAAATTCTCTATTATCTTTTTTCCCAGACCTTTTTTCCTGAATTCCTTTACTATTCCGATCGTCCCCAGCTCAAGAGCGTCATCATGCTGCCACAGTCTTCCGAACCCGGCTATCTTGCCGTTCTCTTCTGCCACAATGAATTGCTCGGCCTCGGTGTCATTCGAGTCAAGGTCCATAGTAAGCGCAAGGGCATTTATCTCTTTCATGTCCGCCTCTGCAGCCTTCCTTATCTTCATAAATTGAATTATAACAGGGGATTTGATAGGATGTTTTAAGACCGAGGACGGAAGGCTGAGGGCCCGAGGCTGAAGCCTCGGCTCCAACCAGAAAAAGGTGCCGACACTTTAGTGTCGGGAAAAAGGAAATCGATGAACGAAAAACTCAAAGACCTGAAGGTCGCTGTGCTGTACGGAGGGACATCCGGAGAGCGGGAAGTGTCCTTGCGCAGCGGAAAAAAAGTGCACGAAAGTCTGGTCTCTCAAGGTCTGAACGCCTATCTCGTGGACACAAAAGAAGATTTCATCGCAATGCTTAAGGAAAATAGACCTGATGTCGCCTTCATAACCGTTCACGGCAGGGGCGGAGAGGACGGAGTACTTCAGGGAACGCTTGAGGCATTAGGCATCAAATATTCAGGCTCCGGGGTCCTTGCCAGCGCCGCGGCGATGAACAAGATCGCGTCAAAGAGGATATGGATTGGGGCCGGTGTTCCCACCCCTAAATTCTATTTGTTCGACAACAGCTCCGACCTAAAGGAGCAATGTGAAAGACTGCTCAGGACCTTTCCTCTGCCCCTGGTACTGAAACCTGTTTCCGAAGGCTCCAGCCTTGGCGTAAATATCATGACCAAGCCTGAGGACCTGCTTCCCTCCGTGAAAAATACTATAGCCGAATTTGGGGACGCATTTGCGGAAGAGTTCATCAAAGGCACTCAGGTGACGGTAGGCATAATCGATGACGGGGGGAAACTGAAGGCTCTGCCTGTTCTTGAGCTTGTCCCAAAAGCGGACTTTTATGATTTCAAGGCCAAGTATACTGCAGGCATGACCCAATTCATCGTGCCGGCCCGGCTCCCCAAGCTTGTCTATTCAAGAGTGCAGGCAGCGGCTATCGATGCATTTATAGCGCTGGAATGCAGGGGGCTGGCCAGGATAGATTTTATTATCGACAGTGACGGGACCCCTTTCGCACATGATGCCAACACCATACCCGGTATGACCGACCTTTCTGATCTCCCCGCTCAGGCTGCTGCGGACGGCATATCCTACGATGAGCTGGTCATAAAAATACTCGAAAGCGCGCTTAAGTGAAAAAACGCCCCTCCAGGTCAAATACGAAGAAGAAACGTACGCCCGTAGTAAAATACCTGTTCATCATGCTTATACTTGCCTGCACAGCCGTTGCCTTGCTTTCGCTTCCTGTGTGGACGGTGAAAAAGATCGTTGTTAAGGGCAATGACATGGCTTCGCGCGAAAAGATAGTCAGGGCAGTTTCGATATCAAGGAGCGAGAATATCTTCTTCCTTGATTACGGCGAGATCGCAAGACGGGCGGCTTCGGTCCCGAGAGTACGCAGCGCCAAGGCCTATCCGCAGGTGCCTGATTCCGTTGTCATAGATGTCACGGAAAGAAGGCCGTTCGCCGTTGCCATCATCGAAGGGGAGCATACCGTGATAGATGATGAAGGCGTGATACTGCAGGTGTCCGGGACCGACAAGGGAAGGTCATACGATCTTGCCTCTCTTTCTACGGTCGTAGGCCTTAAGAGGACCTCGGTCAAAGAAGGAAGGATAGCCGACAAAAAGGTCATGTCCGCGATGACATCTGCCATAAAAAAACTGACCGCTCTGATGAACCGGTCAAAATTCGAGCTTGAGATACCAGGGCCGGGAGAACTTAATATCCTGGTCGATGATGTGATCAAGGTCAAGATGGGGGACACGGGGGACGTAGACAAAAAACTGGCAGTTCTATCGGTGATCTTGAAAAAGATCGGGCAAAAAGGAAGGAAGATCGAATACATCGACCTCAGGGTCCCGTCTAGCCCGGCGGTCAAGTTCAGGCCGTAGTCGCGTGACATTGTTTTTGCGACCGGATATGCTAGAATTAGATAGTTGACCGACGGACCGCGCATTATCAAATGCCAAACCCCGTTCAGGAGCTAAAAAGGTGACAGACAAAGCTGAAGACAGCAAAAGATTCGCCAATATAAAAGTGTTCGGCGTGGGCGGCGCAGGTAACAACGCCGTCAACCGGATGATAGGTGCCGGACTTAAAGGCGTTGATTTCTGGGTGGCCAACACCGACATTCAGGCGCTTAACGTATCGCTTGCCGACAACAAAGTTCAGCTCGGTTCCAAGCTGACCAGGGGCCTGGGTGCCGGAGCTAATGCGGAGATCGGCTCCAAAGCCGCCGAAGAATCACGCGAAGAGATAGCCAAAGCCATCGATAACGCCGACATGATCTTCCTTACCGCAGGTTTCGGCGGAGGCACCGGAACGGGCGCTACCCCTGTCATAGCAGAAGTCGCCAAGGACATGGGAGTTCTCACGATAGCCGTAGTTACCAAACCGTTCAAGTTCGAAGGTCCGGTGAGGATAGCCCAGGCAGATAACGGGATATCCGTACTTAAAGAAAAAGTAGATGCACTCATCGTTATCCCTAACGACAAACTGCTTCAGGTCATCGACAAAAAGACATCTATCATTGACGCTTTCAAGGTAGCTGACGATGTTCTGAGACAGGGCGTAAAAGGCATTTCTGACCTCATTACCGTACCAGGCCTCATCAACCTTGATTTTGCCGATGTCAGGACAATCATGATGGACGCAGGGTCGGCCATGATGGGCATAGGCATGGCGTCAGGGGACAACAGGGCTATTGAGGCCGCAGAGCAGGCTATTTCTTCTCCGCTGCTTGAGGAGACCATAACCGGCGCCAAGGGCGTTATCATGAATGTTACGGGCGGAAGCGACCTGACGCTTTACGAGATAAACGAGGCCGCCCAGGTAATATACAATGCCGTCGATCCTGATGCGAACATCATATTCGGCTCTGTCATCGATGAAAAGATGCAGGGCGATATACAGATAACCGTTATCGCTACCGGATTTAAACAAAAATATGACCAGCCTGCCGAGATATCAAGGCCTATGCCAAGGGTCGCCTCCCATATCGAGCCCAGACCGCAACAGCCTTCGGCAAGACCCGCTATAGACGTGCCTGACTTCCTTCAGAACATCCCCAGGTAGTACACAAAAAACATTTCCGGTCCTGAAGATCTCCTGAAATCCTGATCGGTTTGTACTGATATATATATAGCAAACTATAAGGAGGAGCTTTTAATGGGAGGTTCTGGAGGAGCAACAGCGACATTGTCGGGTTTCAGGGATAGGATGAGGAGCGGCATATCGGCTTATTACAGGAGAAACGGAGTTGCCGATCTTTATGCCTATAAAATGGGACTCGCTGAACACTTAAGAACAGCCAGAATGAACGGTATTGACCTGAAGGTCGAGCTTCAGAAACGTCAAAGCACTGTGCTTGATATCGGCAGCTATTCGACCACCCCCATGAACGACGGGTCCTTCATGATGATAGATACCAAGGCCATGGTCCCTGAGGTCATTCAGAGAGGCAATGCTTTGCTGTCAGAAGGCGGACTGGTATTTGAGGGGCATTATGCCGGACTCGGCACAAGGCTTGAAAGCTCTAAGCCAAAGTTCAACATGACCTTTGACGACCTTCTTGGAGGGCTCAGCGTATTCAACTCAAGGATCGCCGACCCTAAGTACGCGTCTGACCCGACTTACACCGCTCTTGCAAAGAACATCAGTGCTGCCGGCGGCATTGATAATATACGCAATGAATACTCGGGAATATCCGACGCCACTTTGGGTGACATGATAATCATCGGCAAGGCATTCACTGTATATCAGGCAGCCCGCGACAGAGGCTACAGCGTTGAGGACGCCATGAGATCTGTAAGGCAGCTCAGGTTCAAGATCATCGTGAACCAGGATTCGGGGACCGCTATCGTGGACTCGTTCCTCCGTAACAGCTTTTACGGTCTTGATCCTGCAAACGTGCTCTTCATGGCACAGGCAAAACATCCCGTGCTGGAGGTCACTGAGAACGGGATGCTCGCCGAAGATGCTGAGCGCTCGTCGCAGGGCAACCACGGATTGATCCCTTTCCAGTCCCTGCTTGACGGACAGTGGTTCCATTTCAGGAAAAATGACGGGTATTCGACCGAGGAAAAGCATCTGTCCGGCGTTGACTTTTCAAGCTGGCTAAAGACCCAAAGCGTTGAACTGGTAGGCAGCATAGAGGATACCGCCCAGCTGCTTTCGCCGATAAACACCGGGTATATCGGCCTGGTCTCTCAATATGGTTCGCGTGATGGTATATCCTTTTTTATGAAGATGGTAGGACAGAAAAAAGACAATCCGCAAAAAGGCGGTTTCCTTGCTTCCATAAACGGAAGGAATGCCGTACTTGAAACGGATACGACCCCATGGATAAAGAACACTGAGATAGAGTACCTTAACGAGAACAAGAACGCCATTTTTAATCCGATAAGGGCTCTGGTCAGCATATACCAAAGCGAAATGATCGACAACCTGCATCCAACATTCGTACTGCACGGATGGACCCCGGAGGGCGAGCCGATACTCAGGATAGAGCCGAAAGTCCCGCAGGGGGACAGGAACCTGTACCTGAATTCCATGTACCTGCAGTTCCTGCCAAAGGAA
>CAZHHM010000037.1:0-7815 GCA_964532225.1 uncultured bacterium
CTGTGTTCCTGAAGGTTATGCCCGATCCCCGGTATATAGGCCGTGACCTCTATCCCGTTGACAAGCCTTACCCTTGCGACCTTCCTGAGAGCGGAGTTCGGTTTCTTGGGGGTAGTCGTGTACACCCTGAGACAAACACCTCTCTTGAGCGGAGAACCGGTCAGCGCCGGAGCTTTGCTCTTTTGTTTTTTCGTGCTTCTCCCTTTCCTGATCAGCTGTAATATCGTGGGCATTTACTCGTCTCCTTCTTTTCCGTGTTTTGGCTGCAGCTCAAAATGCTTGTACCCTACAAAACCGGTGCCTGCAGGTATCAGTTTTCCGATGATGACGTTCTCTTTGAGACCGTACATCTCGTCGATCTTGCCTCTTATCGCGGCATCCGTAAGGATCCTTGCCGTTTCCTGGAAGGAGGCGGCAGAGATGAAGCTGTCGGTCATCAGTGATGCCTTGGTTATGCCAAGCAATACCTGTGATACCGTCGGCTTTTCGCCTTTCACGTCCTCCAGCACCTTTTCGAACTCGTTGCGGTCAATAAGCTCTCCCGGAAGCAGCATTGTGTCTCCCGGCGTCATTATCCTGACCTTTTTGGTCATCTGTCTTACCGCTGTTTCGATATGTTTATCGTGTATGCTCACGCCCTGCTCTCTGTATACTCTCTGCACCTCGTTGACAAGATGTGTTTGAACAGCGCCGATACCTTCGATCCTTAGGACCTCGTGCGGGTCGATCTTGCCGTAGGTCAGTGGCGTACCCTTCGTTACTCTGTCGCCTTTTGCTACCGCGAGCCTTGATTCGTACGGCATGAGATACTCTCTCACGTCATCGTCCTCTCCCGCAACGGTCACTTTTCTGTAATCCTCTTTATCAGTGATATCCACTTTCCCGTCAATTTCCGAGAGGATCGCGGCGTTCTTCGGCTTTCTCGCCTCGAACAGCTCCTCTACCCTCGGAAGACCCTGAATGATGTCGCGTGTTTTGCTGGAATCGAATATTTTGACCCTGGCAAGAACGTCATGGCTCTTTACATCCTCAGCGTCCTCGACCAGTACTGTCGTATCCGACGGGGACTGATAGAACTCACCCTTTGCGGTAACGATGTTCTTCTGCCCTCCGCTTTCGAATATTTCGATAACAACACCCGGTGTTTTCGCAGTCACACCTTCAGCGATGTCGGTGGCGATATTCACGCTGTCGCCTACTTTCACGAAAATATTCGTGCTTTTCGGCACCTGATAGGTCTTTACCGCTTCGCTGTGATAAACGAAGAGCATGCCGTCATCGTTCTTGACCCTTTGGCCCTGATGTGTCGCCTCTGCCTTCTTCTTAGCGAACTCAATGTTGATGAGCTTCACTCTTCCGTCCGATTTTGAGGTGACGTACTCGTAATTCTCCTCGTATTCGGCCAGCGTGCCGCCCGCTTCTATGTGCGCTTTATCTGTAGCTCTGAGGATGTAGCCGATCGACATCGGATATGTATCTATTCTGTCCTTGCCGGCATCCACAGTGATCACAGTTTCCTTGGTAAGGACCTTGATCTTGTTCCCGAAATCATCGATAACTGTCCTGGTTATCACATCCTCGGTGAACTTGATCTTGCCTGCATGTTTTGCCTTTACGACCTTTCGGGAACTTTTTCTGAGAGCAACGCCTCCGATATGGAACGTTCTCATGGTAAGCTGTGTTCCGGGCTCGCCGATCGATTGGGCGGCGATCACACCGATCGCTTCGCCGACGTTGACCAGCTTTCCTGTTGCCAGGTTCCTGCCGTAGCATTTCTGGCATATTCCTCTTTTGGCCTTGCATGAGAGCGGAGACCTTACCTCGACCGCCTCTACGCCCGCGGCGACGATCTTGTCCGCCGTGGCTTCATCTATCTCATCACCTGAAGAGATTATCGTTTTGCCGGTATTCGGGTCCACCACTTTCGTAGCAGCTATCCTGCCGAATATCCTCGCTCTGAGAGGAACGATCACATCGTAGTTCTCCATGATCGCCGCGACCTCGATGCCGTGCTTTGTTCCGCAGTCCTCCTCGGTTATGAAGATGTCCTGAGTTACATCGACAAGCCTTCTTGTCAGGTACCCTGAATCGGCCGTTCTGAGTGCCGTATCCACGAGACCTTTCCTTGCGCCGTAAGATGATATGAAATATTCTGTTACGCTCAGACCTTCTTTGAAGTTGGTCTTGATCGGTATGTCGATGATGTGACCTTGCGCGTCTGCCATAAGACCCCTGATGCCAGAAAGCTGTCTGACCTGGTCCTTGTTACCTCTGGCTCCCGAGAAGGACATAAGGTAGACAGAATTCAGCTTTTGGTCCTCAAGCTGCTTCATGAGCGATTGAGTGACATCGTCGGTCACGGTACTCCATGTATCAAGGACCCTTTCAAGCTTTTCCTTTGGCGAAATGGAACCGTGCCTTTCCATCTTCTCGATCTGTTCGATCTCTTTTTCTGCTTTGGTTATGATCTCTTTTTTATTGTCAGGGATTATCAGGTCGTCAATACCGATCGAGATCCCTGCCCTAGTAGCGAACATGAACCCGAGCCTCTTTATCTCGTCAGCGATGTTCGCCGCGACAGCAGACCCGAACCTTTTGTAGCATGACTCCACGAGCTGTGAGACCTTGCCTTTGTCAATAGAGAAGTTCATATAAGGCACGGACTCGTCAGCAAATGTCTGCTTCAGGACCCTGTTCACGTTGTAGTTGAAAATGACCCGGCCTACTGTAGTAAGGCCCTCGACGCCCGCCACCTTTATGACGGAATGGAGATGAAGCTCATCATTGTCATATGCAAAGACCGCTTCCTCCATATCAGAGAAGCCCTCGAACTTGCCTTCAGCAGAATGAGACCCTTTCATCTGGGCTTCATCCATGAACGTAAGATAATATGTGCCAAGGATGACATCCTGCGTCGGAGCGATTATCGCCCTACCGGATGCAGGAGAGAGCACGTTGTTAGATGAAAGCATAAGGAGCCTTGCTTCGACCTGTGCTTCCGGCAGCAGAGGCACATGGACCGCCATCTGGTCACCGTCGAAGTCAGCGTTGAAAGCTGTACATACCAGAGGATGCAGCTGTATGGCTTTGCCCTCTACCAATATCGGCTCAAAAGCCTGTATGCCGAGCCTGTGCAGTGTAGGAGCACGGTTCAGCAACACGACATGGCCTTTGATAACCTCTTCGAGCACGTCCCATACCACAACATCTTTTCTTTCGAGCTGTCTCTTGGCGCTCTTGACGTTCTGAGAAAGACCTTTTTCCACCAGTTTGCTTATGACGAACGGCTTGAACAGCTCGAGAGCCATGCTTTTCGGAAGACCGCACTGATATATCTTCAGTGACGGACCGACGACGATGACGGACCTACCGCTGTAGTCAGCCCTTTTGCCGAGAAGGTTCTGTCTAAACCGTCCCTGTTTTCCTTCGATGATGTCGGTGAGCGACTTTAACGGTCTTCCGGTCGAACCGGTGACCGCGCGCTTCCTTCTTCCGTTGTCGATAAGAACATCGACAGCTTCCTGCAGCATCCTTTTTTCGTTCCTGATGATCATCTCGGGAGCGCCCATCTGGATCATTTTTTTCAGACGGTTGTTCCTGTTAAGTACTCTTCTGTAGAGGTCGTTCAGGTCCGATGTCGCGAACCTTCCGCCTTCCAGCTGTACCATAGGCCTGAGATCAGGCGGCATGACTGGAAGCACTTCAAGTATCATCCACTCCGGACGGTTGCCTGAGTTAAGGAAGGCCTCAGCGACCCTCAGTCTTTTTACGACCTTTATCCTCTTCTGTCCCACAGCCCCTTTGAGCTCTTTTCTCAGCTGCTTGACCAATTGAGGAAGGTCTATGTTAGAAAGGAGCTCCTTAATAGGCTTTGCTCCTGTTTCCGCTTTGAAGGCTCCGCCGTGCTTGTCCTTAAGGTCCTGATATTCGCCTTCTTTAAGCACGTCGCCGACTTCAAGCGTCTTTTTAAGGTCATCTGACGCTTCGGTCACGATATAAGAATCGTAATAGATCACTTCTTCAAGTGATTTGTTAGAGATGTCAAGCAGCAGGCCTATATAACCAGGGATGCCTCTGAGGAACCAGACATGGGATACGGGTACACATAGTCTGATGTGCCCCATCCTTTCCCTTCTTACCCTTGATGTCGTTACTTCGACCCCGCACCTGTCGCAGATAATGCCACGATATCGGACCCTCCTGTACCTTCCGCAATGACATTCCCAGTCTTTTACAGGGCCGAATATCTTCTCGCAGAAAAGTCCTTTTCTTTCAGGTTTGAACGTCCTGTAGTTGATTGTTTCAGGTTTTTCGACTTCCCCGAAAGACCATCCAAGTATCCTTTCAGTGGACACCAAGCCGATCTTGAGGTAATCGAACCAGTTTGACTCTTCTTTGATTAACTTTTCCGCCATTTATTTCTCCTCGTCAAAAGAAGCCCTTGAAAAGAACCCGCGTCCTTTTGAGCTTTCTTTCGAATGCGCATGCTTCGATTCTTCGTCAAGATTGACCTCTTTGCCCTCTTTTGTCAGGAGCTTCATGTCAAGCGCAAGGCTTCTGAGCTCTTTTACGAGGACCTTGAACGACTCCGGTGTACCGGGCTTTGTCATGGGCTTACCCTTGATAAGCGCTTCATATACCTTGGCCCTTCCGCCGACATCGTCAGATTTGATTGTCAGGAGTTCCTGCAGGCAATGAGCCGCTCCGTAAGCCTCAAGAGCCCAGACCTCCATCTCTCCGAACCTCTGGCCTCCGAACTGAGCTTTACCGCCCAACGGCTGCTGAGTGATGAGAGAATATGGGCCGGTTGACCTGGCATGCATCTTGTCATCGACAAGATGTATAAGCTTCATGATGTACATGCATCCGCATACGACAGGCCTGTCAAAGGCCCTGCCGGACCTGCCGTCGCGCAGGGTCACTTTGCCGTTCTTGTTTATCCAGTGCAGACCGCTCTGTACGGCCGCCTTTTCAAGCTCTCTTTCGATTATCTTGATGGAGGCTTCATCTTCAAGGGACTCATCGAACGATGCGACCCTGTACTTCTGCTTAAGTATGTAGGCGGCTTCGCCAAGAAGCAGCTCGAATATCTGCCCCACGTTCATACGTGACGGAACGCCAAGAGGATTGAGAACTATGTCGATCGGTGTCCCGTCGGGAAGATATGGCATGTCTTCGACAGGCAGGACCCTTGATACAACACCTTTATTACCGTGCCGTCCGGCAAGTTTATCACCGGTCGATATCTTCCTCATCTGAGCTATGTACACCCTTACGATCTCGTGTACGCCCGGAGGAAGCTCATCGCCTTCTTCGCGTGAGAATGACCTAACCGCTACTATCTTGCCGCCTTCGCCGGGAGGCACTTTAAGGGAGGTGTCCCTCATATCCCTTGCTTTATCGCCGAATATCGCCCTGAGAAGTTTTTCTTCTGCAGGCAGTTCGGTCTCGCCTTTCGGCGTGACCTTGCCGACCAGGATATCCCCGGCCTTGACCTCAGCGCCTACCCTGATGACACCGCGCTCATCAAGGTTACGCAGAGCGTCCTCGCTCACGTTGGGGATCTCTCTGGTTATTTCTTCCATTCCGAGCTTCGTGGTCCTTACGTCGACCTCGAACCTCTCTATATGTATAGATGTGAACACATCGTCTGAGACCAGCCTTTCGCTGATCAGGATGGCATCCTCGAAGTTGTATCCTTCCCACGGCATGAAAGCCACGAGAACGTTCTTTCCGAGCGCTATCTCACCCTGATCGGTCGTTGAACCGTCCGCGATTATCTGGCCTTTCTTTATCCTGTCGCCAACTGCCACTATCGGCCTTTGGTGAAGGCATGTGTTCTGGTTGCTTCTCTGGAACTTAACGAGCTTATATGTCTCGTTCTTTCCGCTATCCTCTTTTATGACGACCTCATCGCAGGTGACCTTTGTGACCGTGCCTGGCGCATCGGCCATTACGGGGACCTTTGAGTCCTGAGCGGCCTGAGCCTCCAGTCCTGTGCCGATAAGCGGCGCTTCAGGGCTGAGAAGAGGGACCGCCTGACGTTGCATGTTCGCTCCCATGAGCGCTCTGTTGGCATCGTCATGCTCGAGGAACGGGATAAGTGCCGTTGTTATGGCAAATACCTGAGCTGGATCTACACCGACATAGTCCACCTCTTCCGAGGGGACGATAATGAATTCTCTTTTATACCTGACCGGGACCGACTTTTCGATTATATGCCCCGTTTTGTCAAGCTTTACGTCGCAAGGACCTATTTTTACATAGTCTTCCTTGTCAGCGGTAAGATATTCGACCTTGTCGCTAACCTTACCATTGTTCACCTTGTAGTACGGGCTTTCGATGAAACCGAATTCATTTACCCTTGCGTAAGTGGTCAGTGATGATATGACACCGGCATTTGGGCCTTCCGGGGTCTCGATCGGGCATACCCTTCCGTAATGCGAAGGATGAATGTCCCTGACCTCGAACCCAGCCCTTTCCCTTGTCAGACCGCCCGGCCCGAGCGCGCTCAGCCTTCGTTTATGCGTAAGCTCAGAAAGCGGGTTGGTCTGGTCCATGAACTGCGACAATTGGCTTGAACCGAAGAACTCACGGAGCACGGCAACTATCGGTCTGATATTGATAAGCTGCTGCGGCCCTACTTTCTCTCCGGCCTTGATCACCATCTGTTCTCTTATGAGCCTTTCGACCCTGATCAGCCCTACCCTAAGCTGTCTTTGAAGAAGTTCGCCGACCGCCCTGACCCTTCTGTTGCCCAGATGGTCGATATCGTCCGGCATTCCCTCGCCCTGATTGATCTTGATCAGGTATTTCACTGAAGCAAGGATATCCTCTTTTGTAAGGACCCTTTTGCTTTCGGACACGTTGATGCCGAGCTTCACGTTCATTTTGTGCCTGCCGACACGGCCGAGATCATACCTTTTCGGGTTAAAGAAAAGATTGTTCAGGTACACCTGAGCGCCTTCCTTTGTGACCGGATCCCCGGGTCTCAGCTTCCTGTAAATATCAAGGAGAGCTTCCTCCCTGGTCTTGATAGGCGCTTCCTTCAGGGTCTTCCTCCTGTTATCGCTGTCAAGGAGGGCATCGTTTATCTCTTTTTCGGTGCAGCCGATAGCCGACAGGAATTTCGTGACAGGGACCTTTTTGGTCCTGTTTATCCTGGCGAATATCACGCCGACACTATCGATCTCAAGCTCTAACCAGGACCCTCTGTCAGGAACAATAGTAGCGAAATAGCTCGGTTTTCCGGCCCTTTCACTATGCTTGCTTACCCTGAAATACACTCCGGATGAACGGACAAGCTGCGCAATGACCACTCTTTCGGCGCCGTTTATTATGAACGTGCCGCGGTCTGTCATCAGCGGGAGGTCGCCTATAAAGACGTCCTGTACCTTGATCTCTCCGCTCTCCTTGTCGATATGCCTGGCAGTGACGTTGAGAGGAGCACTGTAAGTGACCTCCTTTATCAAGCACTCTTCAGCCGAATACTTCGGCTTATCAAGCTTGTACGCCCCTGTGAACTCCAGCTCCCCTTTTCCGCTGTATCCCTTAATGGGAGATATAGCCTTAAGCTCCTCTTTCAGCCCTTCATCCAGGAACCATTTGAAAGATTTCTTCTGCATCTCCAGCAGGTCTGGCGGTCTGAGTTCAGGCCTTTCGACTGTGTAAGGATTAACCCTGTTATTACTTGATTTCAACGATGCCACCTTGTTCCTCTAATTTTTTCTTCAGGTCCTCTGCTTCAGCCTTTTTCACTTTCGTCTTTACAGGCTTCGGGCAGTTATCAACGAGGTCCTTTGCTTCCTTGAGCCC
>CAZHHM010000038.1:0-7690 GCA_964532225.1 uncultured bacterium
GGGGATTACAAAAAAGACACGATCCTTTATACAAGCAGTATCCCCAAGGACAAACACGAGATATTCATTTCTGTTCCGCTTGGCACGGACAAACTAAACTTCATCATGCCCGGAGCCTCACAGTTCGACCTGAACATCAAGAAGTCATTATGTCATTTTTCAACGAACACAAAAAAGACAGACGATGACCTGGCAGAGTATTTTTATAAATCATACGAAGATTATCAGGCTTCCCTGCTGCGCCGATATCTTGAAACTAAATTCGATCTTGTGGTCCGTTTGATCGACTCCGCACCTGACACACTGAGACTGGGTCCTTCCGCTTATGCCCGGCTATATGAATTAGGTTACGGAACACTGATCGACAAGCTCGCTGCGGAATATCATTCAAAAGGCTTCACAAACAATTCTTCCCTAATATTCGAGACCGTACTCTCAAAGATCGAATGGTCCCGGTGGAACCGCGAGATCGTTCTGGGCGCTCTTGCGTATTATGGAGATTGCTTCCCGTTAGTTATCTCTCTCCATTCAGGAGATAGAGAGATCTGCCTGGCCGCAGTAAAAAGAAAAGGCGCTTATTACGACCTGCTTTCCGATATCTTTAAGAATGATAAGGATATCGCGCTTGCAACCGTGACCAGCGACCACACATACTTCGACCGTTTACCGGACGTGCTTAAAGAGGACAAGGATATCGTTCTGGCCGTTGTTAGCCAGGATTATACGTATTTTGACCGTATCTCACAGGGATTGCAGGAAGATATCGATATAGCGAGAGCAGCTATCCTTCAGAACTACACATATTTCGGGCGGGTCTGCGAAGCTTTAAGGGACAATAAGGAATTAGCTTTGGCCGCAGTAAAGACCGACGGCAGAGCATTGCAATACGCAAGTGGCAGGCTCAGGGACGATAAGGGAGTCGTGCTTGCAGCCCTGTCATCCGGCAAACTGTCCGCTCCAATGGCCTTTCAGTATGCATCAGACAGGCTAAGGGACGACTATGATGTGGCCCTTGCGGCAGCTCTGCTGGATACTTCCACAATGGCGTTCTCATCCGCAAGACTGCTCGATATGGGGCAGTTCATTATCAGCGCCTCTTTCTCGGCAAAGGACTCGGTCAAAGCGATAAAATATGCCTCACAACGTCTCCGCTATGACACCGGGTTCATTATGCAGCTCCTGGACGCGACAGAGGAAAGATCGATCATAGAGAACGTTCCTTCCGATCTCAAAGCAACCGACGGTTTCCAGATGGAACTTGTCAAATTGTCAATTCCATCCATATCGGTAATTCATTCACCTTTAAGAGGAGAGGCATATCTCAAGGTGCTGAACAAAATGGTGTCCGCTATGTCCGTTCTTAAGATCGGCTCTTACAAAAATTTCTTCAATTCGCGCGATGCTATCAGACAGAGATACTCGGTCTCTGCCCCCGCCGTCAGGATGGAATTGGAAGAAATACTGGGAAAAGACTATTTCAAAGACATTGAGGAAGCAGGACGGCCTATCTCGGTCGTCATACTTCCCGATAGCGATTACAATAAAGCGGCGTTCAATTATCCGGAGACCAACAGCCAGATGCTCCCTCTTAAGGCAAAATATCAAAGACTTTTCTACGACTTTTCCAGCGACAGGGAATTCTCCTCCGTAATGCAGGAGGACCTCCTCTCCCGCGGGCTGAAAGTATCGTTCATGCTTATATCCGGCCACGGAGAGCCGGACAGGACAAAATGGGGGGACTGGACAATGACCGTCGAAGACCTGGAACAGACATTAGGGAAGCAACGCGCGGCTGAAATCTATGCCTCGCTGATAAGGGGCGGTTATCTTGACCAGAACGGCACACTCACAAACAAGATATCTCAATTCTATGTGGATGCGGCCCCTATTTCTGCCGGGATCGACGGCTGCGCCCTGCCCGGTAAGACATTAGCTATTCAGAAAGAACTGGTGCAGAGGAACTGGCTCTATCTTACGGATTATCCGCTGCTCTCGAAGAACTTCAGGGACATGTGCCTCTCAGGAATGCTTGCCCCGGAAGCTTTCGGGCTGGACCATCTTGACCCGTCATTTGACGAGGAAGCCATCTTCGCTGCGCTCCGGTCTGTCCTGGAACAGCAGCATTCATCGTTAACACTTGATATCTCAATGACCGCAGATGAGAACAGGCGTATCGAGGACCTTTTTCTCACGGTCATCGACCGTTCATATATGGATGTCAACGACCGTTTCTTAAGAACAGAGCTTTGCGATCTGATGGGATCCGAGGGAATGGTCGCCTTCTGGTCGTGTTCTGTCGGCTCATACAAGAACGGAACTACAGAATGGATCGATAACAACGTTGAATTCGCTCATTCGATATGGCCGAACGCATGGACTATCGGCGCTCAATATGAGACAAGAGGGACACAAGTATCAACTGCGAACGGCATCGTACAGACAGTACTGTTTGCACCTCCTGAAAGCACCATTATCCCTCCCAGTATCGATACTGTAACAGGCTGGTGTTCACCCGAAAAAGCACCCTCCGCACCCGCGGACATAACGATATCAAACTACCCAAATCCCTTTCATAATGGCACTAACATCGTTTACAGTGCGGCAGAGGCATCAAATGGCGCGGAAATAAAGATATTCAACATGCTCGGCAAACAGATCGACTCGCTGGCCGTCAAGGAGAGCAGCGGTATGATATATTGGGATTCCGCGTCTGCTCCTGCCGGCTCCTACTTCGCAGTTCTCACCGCCAACGGCCAAAGCTACAGGTCTAAGGTGATGAGTTTGATGAGATAACTACTCTACGGTCACGCTATTGGCTAGGACCAATTAATTGTTGCAGGTTGCAAGTTTAAGGTTGAAGGTTAGAAGACAGCAAATCAGCTGATTGCCAAACTTGCAACTTGCAACTTCCCAACCTGCAACTTGCAACCTTCCAACCTGCAACTTTTCAACCTGCAACTCTCCCCTGTTTTTGACGATATATATATGAAGGGGATTAAGCAAAAGGGATCAAATGAGAACACCTGAACTTTCAGTCCGGAACACAATATCTGTTCCGCAAGGACCCCATTCAAGGCCCTTGAACGGGACAGATAACAGACCTTCCCTCAGTAAGACAACTGTACCGGGAAGCCATTTGTCACGCCCCGTTAACGCAACGATGACCGGAGACTCCCCATTATTTGACATCATCGAATCCTATTCATTCTTCAACGGCGCCGAAGGCTCGGTGACCCCGGGCTCGATCAAGATCAGCGTCAAGTCGCTTTCCGTGGATGCAGGACTTACGATAAAGCTCAAAAAGCCGTCCTTCGGCGTGATAAGGTTCAACAGCGACCTAAAGGACCTGCCCGCCGGAAAAGCGCTCAAGGTCCAGTTCATAATATCTTCGCCTGACAATGACTGGACAAAGGACAGGACCGTCCGGACCGTAGAGATAGTTAATGGACAGACCGCTTTCGAAGCCGGCATTCCCGAAGGAACGGACAAGATCAACTTTATCGCTCCCGGAAATACTGTCTACGACCTTGAGATGACCGCCCCTACCGTCAGCCTTTCCGAATTCGACCCGTTCTCGTCCTCTCCGGAAGATACTGCCATCTATCTATCAAGCCTTGTCAAGGAAAATAAGACTGAACATGGGGCCGCGATACTTTGCAGACTTTTAAAAGAGCAGCCCGAAAAGATCGAAGCCATGTTCAGGAACAATTTTTATGTCCCGAAATCGCTCTATACATCCCTTGCCGGGAGCGGAGAACTTGATCTGATCGACAGTTTTGCCGGCAGGTTCTTTCCCGATAAGCAGAATGCGGTGTTCAGCGATACTTGCAAGAACATCATCATGGAACTTGAATCCTCAAGGTCAAAACGCAACATCGCAGGAGCGGCACTCTATACCGCCGGACATCTGCTCGACATCCTGCCCTATTCTTTCAGGGATGACGAGTTGCTGGTAATGACAGCGATATACATGAATAACAGTAATATCCGGTTCGCCTCTGACAGGCTTAAGGACGACAGGGTTTTCATCATGAAGGTGATCGAGCGTTTCCGGTACGCGTTCCAGTACATACCGGAAAAGCTCAGAGATGACAAAGAAATAGTTCTTTTGTCTTTGGCGGTAAACAAGAACATACAGCACGTTTCGGAAAGATTGAGGGATGATGAAGATGTGGTCCTTCTTGCTTTTGAAGCCGCCTGGGAGTTCGTTGCCTCTTATGTTTCCGAAAGGCTCATAAATGACGCGAGCTTCTGCGTCAGGATGTTCGGCGCAAGCGGGTCGACAGCTTCCCTGTGCGCATTTCCGCAAACGATAAGGGACAACCAGGACTTTCAGGTCGGAATTGCCGGGATCACTGTATTTCCCGCCGACACCGATAAATCACTTAAGAACATGCTGCGCACAGAAAATGTTTCGCCAACCGCGATAGAGCTTACGGCTAACCTGGAAAAAGCGGTCAAGGTCCTGACGATAGACAATCCTGAGCATGTCTTCCCTTTGGGAAAGATCGTGAGTGAAAGATACAAAGCGGCCGAACCCCTGGTCCGTTCAGAGCTGGAAGGCCTTCTTGGCAAAGAGTTCTTCAACGGGACCGAACAGGAGAATAAAAAATATGCCGTACTTATCCTGCCTGACAGCAAACATGACGATCATGCCTTTTACGGCAATATCTCTCATGTACTTACAAGGGTGCTGAACAAAGCCTACAAGGTGCTCTACTACAATGTCGGCAGCGACAAGGAGTTCGGCAGAGAGATGCAGAACATTAGAGAGAACATCGGCGCAGGCAGCATCGATTTTCTTTACCTCAACGGACACGGCGACTTTGACAGGACAAGATGGGGTGACTGGGTCCTCAGCAAAGAGGAAATCGAAGAAAAGCTCGGGACAGATGCCGGAGAAAAGGTCCATGCATCGCTTGTAAGGAGCGGATATATTGACGCAACGTCCTCATGCATAACGGGAAGTGCCGACCTTGGATATTTGACCAAGGAAAAGCTGACATCAGTACTTGATGGTATTGTGGATCCCGCCGGGATAGACGACCTCACAAAGGAGCTGATCCGGAAGAACTGGCTGTATCTCAAGGACTACCCGTTCCTTTCAGAGGAGTTCAGGAGGATGTCAAGCGCCGGGACTTTCGATCCTTCCTCCTTCGGCATGACCGAACTGAGCCAGGATCACGATCAATTAAACATCTTTTACGCATTAGAGCGCGCGCTTAAAGGTCAATATGAGAACTTTACCTCCGATATCGACCTTACCTTTGCAGAAAAAAAAGCTGTTGTCGACATGATGACCGATGCGGTAAACAGGTCGTATATTGACATAAAAGACGCCTTTTTAAGGACCGATGCCATGGGCCTTATGGCTAACGGCGGACTGGTAGGTTTCTGTTCCTGCTCGGTCGGATCTGATATTTTCGGGACGACCCCCGATATTGACAACAATGTCGAGTTCGCCCATTCTGTCTGGCCAAATGCCTGGGCCCTTGGAGCCAAAAAGTCGACTTACCAGACCGACCTGATCACCGACAGGAACGGGACGGTGACAGATATCAAGTATCAGCCATGGCCTTCCCTCCTTATCCCTCCAGACAGCACCACTTCTGTACATGAAATTGAAGAAAGCAAGCCGAACATACCTGTCAGTATGGAGATCTCAAACTACCCTAACCCGTTCTCGACAGGGACAACACTCGTCTTTAACGGGAATATCGACCTGAAGGATGCTGAAGTAAAGATATTCAACTTGCTTGGAAAAGAGGTCTATTCTTTCCGTGTACCTCAGGGGTTTAAGTCAGTCAAATGGAACCCGGGGAACCTTCCCAACGGCTCCTACTTCGCTATCCTCACGTCAAATGGCCAAAGCTACAGGTCGAAGGTGATGAGCTTGGTCAGATAGGTATTCTACCGTCACGCTCTTGGCAAGGATGATCTTCTCTCTGCAACTCTCCCCCCTTTTTGACGATATATACGTACAGGGGGGTTGGAGCCTCATATTTTTTAAAGGAGGGCCGTAAAATGAGTAATGCAATTGCCAGTCCGCTTTCCGTAAGATTGGGGCTTGGTACCGGGGCCGGTTTGAGGAGCTTTGAGCTGTTCAGCGACAGCCGAAACAAGGTGATATCCGGAGCAACCGGGTCGATCAGGCCGGAGTTGATGGTCGGAGTGGAAGTGGAGAAAGACGGCCTGGCCTTATCCTATTCGGTGATCTACCAGCCGTACAGCACGCCCAACACGATCGAGCAGACCTGCTATCACGGTGCAAAGATGTTCTCCGAACTTACAGGCTACCCGGAGACAAGAAAGCTTTCGTCCCTCGCGCATCAGTTCACAGTGAAATGCAGCGGATACTATATGGGAGCCAGGGTCGATTTTATTGAAAGATCAACGCTGGGGACCAGTGCATCGATGATGCTTACTTCGATTCTTGCGGGCGTTTCTCAAAAGGTCTCCGAGAGCGGCATCATGGATATCACCACCGACCTGTCGTTCATATATTCCGTCCCCGGCCTAGAGACAGGAGCAGGATGGGGAGTGACGATCGGTATATCAGCAGGTCTTAAGGTCTTTTGAGCCGATAATCCGAGTCCCGTTAATATTGCGCGAAATCCCGTGCAAGACGGGCCGATAGTTATTCAGGGGGGAATAGTACATGATAAATACGACCGAAGATCCCAGGCTTAAAAGATGGGCATCGATGATATTTTACGGCGTGGAATGGAAGGACAAGGACAGGGACGGCCGAATAAGGCAGGACGAGCTGCAAAGGACCAGGCTTTCCTCTTTAACCTCTTCCAAAGCGGAATGGGACAGGGACAACGGCCTTAACGCCAGCACCTTTGTCATGGTCGACAGGAACGATGACGGCAGGATAACGTATGAAGAGATAACCAAGTTCGTTACTAAGAAGACAGGACCGATAAAGTTCGACGCAAAAAAGGTCATGGACTCTCTGTTGAAGACCGGCAGATACGAGGCTCCCGGGCTGCCCGTAATGATCTGCACCAAGGAGAATATCCCTCCGGCGCTCCTAAGGGATATGGACATCAATGCCGAGTTCATCAGGAATGATGTCGTGACCATACAAGCCTCAAAGAAGAACGGCGCGTACGGAGGCCCCATACAGCACGGGAAGGACAAATTCGTTGTCCTCGTTATCAAGGACAGCCTATTAAAAAAAGGCTCTGTTGCATATCTCGATACGGTACTTAAGTATGAAGCAGAGCATATCAGGTCTTATTTCAGCGGCAGGACCGCTGAGATAACGGGCTTTGTCAACCAGATCATGAACGCAGCGATGAGCAACAATAAGTTGCTGGCAAAAGGAGCTGAATGGGCGATGGGGTTCGCCACATCGGCGGTTAAGGCCGTGGGAGAGCCGCCGGCGTATTTCATCAGCATCAAAGCATTGACCGAGCAGAAAGACATATACAATCTGCAGTATGAATGCCAAAAGATCAACTTTAGGATATTCACCGGGCTCGAGGCTGAAAAGACCCTTAGATCGCTCGGTGAGAGTAGCCTTGCCGACGACCTCAGGAAGATGCTCGACAGCTCTCTGGACAAAAAGACCGTAACATCGTTGAATTCAATGATGCAAAAACTGGAAATAAAGGACCCTAAGGTCCGGGCAAGATGTCAGATATACCCGAACATGTCGATGGAGACCGGCAACAGGGTGTAC
>CAZHHM010000039.1:0-6840 GCA_964532225.1 uncultured bacterium
TTGGCACCTCGATGTCGGCTCGTCGCATCCTGGGGCTGGAGAAGGTCCCAAGGGTTGGGCTGTTCGCCCATTAAAGCGGTACGTGAGCTGGGTTCAGACCGTCGTGAGACAGGTCGGTCCATATCCGGCACAGGCGGAGGAAATTTGAGAGGAGTCGTTCCTAGTACGAGAGGACCGGAACGAACAGACCTCTAGTGTACCAGTTGTCGCGCCAGCGGCAAACGCTGGGTAGCTATGTCTGGAAGGGATAAACGCTGAAAGCATCTAAGCGTCAAGCCCACCTCAAGATTAGATTTCCCGATCTTTATGATCGTAAGGACTCTTGAAGAATACAAGTTTGATAGGCTGGGTGTGTAAGCACAGCGATGTGTTTAGCTGACCAGTACTAATCGTCCGAGGTCTTGTCCATGATCACTCTTTAGTATAATTAATGCACGGATCACCTTATTTAGTTCACAAATTACCAGTATTTTGCGGGTCATAGCCTAGGCTATGTTAAAAAACCCGGTGTCTATGCTGGAGGGGCAACACCTGTTCCCATTCCGAACACAGAAGTTAAGCCCTCCAAGGCCGATGGTACTGAGTCCTCGTGGCTCGGGAGAGTAGGTAGGCGCCGGGTTTTTTATTGACCAAAAAGGCAGAGATAACAGATTACGGATCACAGAGCTCTGAGCACAGGGTGTTCCCAAACTGTGTTCTGTGCTTCCGTGCTCAGTGCTCCGTGTTCTTGTCTTCTTTTTCCATGCTATTTATCAGTCCATTCATCATCCGCGCAACCTCGTTCATTATCAGCATGATTTCCTTGTATTTTGCTTCGTGAATGTACCCAAGATGCCTACATATATCAATTAGTGGTACGCATTCATAAAGCGAACCCTTAGAAGTTCTGTAGAACTGTAGTTTTTCTCGACAGTGAAACCGTCCCTGGCCCTCCGCGATATTGAGTGGAATTGAGAGCGCGGCTCTGCACAACTGGTCCTTAATTGCCCGGTCTTTAATATGTAAGGATGCGGAATATACGTCCTTTGTGAAGAAAACTGCTTTGCGGTACACCTCCAGATTTTCGAACATGAACATGTGAAAAACCTCCTTTTTTATCCCGGATAGGGGATTTACAAGCAATTTTCCCGCCAGAAAGCTGAGAAAGGTGACCAGCGAGCAGTGAACAGTGAGCAGTGGGGGAGATGTGAGCAGAGTGGATTGAACAGTGAAAAGTGGGCTCCGACCCCCCTCTGCTCACTGCTCACATTTCTCTGCTCACTTCACTTGGCGCCGGGTGTTTTATTGACCAGCGAGCAGTGAACAGTGAGCAGTGGGGGAGATGTGAGCAGAGTGGATTGAACAGTGAAAGGTCGGCTCCGAACACCCTCTGCTCACTGCTCATAAATCTCTGCTCACTTCACTTGACGCAGATTATTTTATTGCTCAAACTATGTTCTAAGACCTGTGTTCAATAGAGCCTGTTAAAAATCGACTCAATAATGTATCTGGTAGCGTTTACCTGGTCCTTCACCACGAAATATTCCGGGCTTGTTGCGATGTTAATGATGTCGGCGGTATTGGCAAGAGCTGCGATGCGGTCAAGTACCTCCTCAAGATGCATCGTTTGTCCGTTCTTTAATGTTGCGGTCCTGCCCAGGTTATTTTTCCATGTAAATTTCTTCTTGATCATGAAGAAGTTGAATAGAAAATCGATATCAATGTCGCATATGACGGAAATCCCTGAGCTTTTCAGTATTCTTGCCGCCATTATGCCCTTTTCAAGAGCGATATCATATGCTGTCGCTCCACTGGACTTTGACCATTTGTTGCTGGGCTTTACCACTCCGGTCCCGGTCAGTGAAGGCTCAATGTTGTAGATGTTGTCTTTAGATAGTATTTTCCCGAATTCCGGTCTTGCTGACAGAGAAAAATGTATGAAATCCGCGATGCTGACGTATTGCGGGACGGACAAGGCGAAACGGGAAAAGGGAAGTGTCTTAGGCTGCAGCCATTCGTGCGGCATTGAATCCGCATGATGATCGATATGAAAGAGAGCTGCTTTGCCGATAATACCTGTCTCACGGGCCATTGCCCAAAAGGTGGCTGCATGGTGGTGGTCGTCGCTTATGAAAAGCGGCCTCCCTGATGGTGTGCTTGTCAGAATATACGATGAAAGATAAGGCAATTCCCTGGGAAGGATACCCAGCGGCATGCTCGGCAGTGTCCTGTGACCGGTGAAGCTTATATCAGTCAGATCTCCGGCTATTATCCTTGCCGGAGGTTTCCTGTCAAGTTTGTTGTAAGGCGACAGTGAGGCGAGATAACTGTCATAATGTCTGAAAGATGCATGACCATTCCTGTTCTGAACGAAATGTCTGTTAATTATCTTCTGTGTTGCGGTTGAAGACATCTATCTTATCCGCTCGTAGATACCGAATATAAGCTCATTTACTATTCTTTGCTGGTCGTCTATCCCAAAGTAATCTGGACTGGTAGCTATCGTGATGACATCCGCAAGGTCCGCAAGACGCGAAAGGTCCTCGATCATCCGGCCTAAATGAAGCTTGCTTCCGCCAGGGAGATCAATTGCCCTCTGGGGGTTGTCTTTAGCCCAAAAGTTGTTGGTAATGGAAAAGAAATCAACAAAATAATCCAGATCAATATCGAATATTACCGGGGTCCCTTTGTCCTTAAGTCGTTGTGCTCTGTCGTAGGCAAGTTCCGGCGAAAGGTCCGTTGGAAAGAAACCGACACTGCCGGAACTGTTCTTGTTAGGTCTGTCCGTTGAAGTCCCTATCAGTTCACTTCTGATATTGAATATATTGTTCCCGTCAAGGACCTGTCCGAAAGAGGTGCGTGCGGCACATGAATAATGGATAAAATTGGTGATGTCGACGCTTGTCATGCAGAACCTGGCAAAATCGCTTATGTTCATGTTCTTTTTCGGCATCCTGAAGACCTTGAAAGTGTCTGAATGGTAATCAAAATCAAATAGTGCGGCGGGCCTGTCGAACATGGTCTCCCTTGCCATTGCCCACACAGTTGCGCAGTGGTTATGGTCGTCAGTTATGAAGAAGGGCTTCCCTGATGGGGTGTGTGCCAGTACATATGTTGAAAGGAAGCTTATATTGACCGGCCTTTTTCTCATGGGCATATAAGGGTCCATTTTAATAGTGTAAAAACCTAGGTCCGAAAGCTGGCCGGTCATCAGGCTAGAGATACGCTTTTGTCCGCTGAACATCGGCTTTCTGATATCCGCACGGTCGATGTCGTAATGGGGGCAACGGAACCTTCCGTTGCTGAAGAACGTAAAGTGCCTGTCAGCTATAGGGCTTGAGCGAGCTCCTGCCATGATATATTATCGTAGATCAAGACAAAGGATTTCAGGCAGGATTCAGTCCAATTTGCAGGTCTTTGTGAAGCGCTTCACGAAAAATGTGCTGATTATCATCAGTATAAAAACATAAATGGCGGTTATCTCTTTTATGCCGTAGGCAGTTGAGGCTTTAGCTACAAAAAGCCCCGCAAGGATCATGGCAAACTCACCTCTGGGCAGTAGCCCGACAGCTATGTTCTGCGCTTCCCTGAAGGAGGCTTTCTCAAAAGGCATCGAAAGAAGTCCGGTCAGCAGCTTTCCGGCTATTGACACTGTTATAAGAACTGTGAGCATCCAAAGCATGGTAAGGTCGAACTTGAGCAGGTTCACCTGAAGGCCGAAAGAAAGGAAAAATAACGGAGCAGCAAAGTACGCGATAGGGTTCAGTAGGGTCTTGATCCTTGCTTTGTGATTGCTGTCCGCCATGGCCGAACCTATGAAAAATGCCCCTGTCGCTTCGGACAGCCCGATGAACCTTGATATAACGGACACCAAAAAGACTATGCCAAGCACTTCCATCAGGAATATTTCATTGCTCTCTACGTTAAGGACCCTATTGATGATCTTCTTGATCGGATCTTCGAAAACAATAAAGAACAGGCAGAAAAGCACTGCCTCTATCACTACGATCGTTATCTGTCCCACCTCAATAGAGGGCTTTAGCACCAGGGAGGACAGGATGGCAAGACCCATTGCCATCAATATGTCTTCTAGTATAGACACTCCCAGGATGGTTTTTGTTTCTTTGCGTGACATGCAGCCGGCATCAGAAAGAAGCTTGAGTATCACGGCAGAGCTTGTAACGAAAACGATACCTCCGAGGAAAAGGCTCTCAAGCCAGCTCCAGCCAAAAAGAAAGCCGCATAGTATGCCGAGCGGGTAGTTGATCAGTGCATCGGCAATCCCGATCCAGATCACTTTTTTGTTAAGTGTCCTTATGTTCTTTATCGAGAAATCTATCCCGATAAAGAACAGCAGCATGATCGCGCCTATTGAGGTGATGAATGAGAACGCTTCGGTCTGAGGGAAGAATGGACCTATTATGACCCCTGCGACAAGGAACCCGGCTATTGTTGACTGGCCCAATGCTGCGGATATCAGTCCAAGCAACGAAGCTGCAAGGAATGCCAGGCCGAGATAGAATATCTGAGAATGCATATTTACATTATAGCCCATGCTAACATGTAGGCATGACCAATCCGTGGGCCCAGCTGAATGAGAACAGCGTGATAACGCGCGTTCAGGAAGTTACAGGGAAAGAGCTGAACGGCCTTTTCCTTAAGCGGAACAGCTATATCAACAGGGTGTTCGAGCTGGAAGAAGAAAGTCCGAGGTCAAGGTTGATAGCCAAGTTCTACAGGCCGGGGAGATGGACAAAAGAGCAGATACTTGAGGAACATGCTTTTGTCAATGAACTTCGGTCCCTTGATAACCATGTTATAGCGCCGCTTGAATTCTCGGGGAATACGCTGTTCCAAATGAACGGCGGGATCCACTTTGCTGTGTACGAGAAGAAAGGCGGCAGGGCAGTCGATGAATTCGATAAAGAAGGCTGGCAGAACATCGGGCAGCTTATAGGCAAGATGCACAGGGCCGGGACGAAGGGAGGGAACGGCTCGTCCTCAAAACGGATCGTCTGGTCGCCTGAAAGCGCAACAAAGCATCATGTTGAGGTCGTAATCGGGTCAAATACGCTGCCCGAGGAGTTTAAGGCGCCTTTTTTAAGGACTATGGAACTATTGATAGGGACAGCTTCTCCCTGTTTTGTAAAATCCAAGCAGATCCGGCTGCATGGTGACGTTCACCGCGGGAACCTGATCCACAGGCCGGGAGAAGGCACCTTCATAGTCGATTTTGACGACATGTGCATGGGGCCTGCCGTACAGGACATGTGGATGCTATTGCCGGATAAGGTCGAGAACAGTCAATCCGAGATCAGCTGGTTCATTGACGGGTACAGGGTCTTTATGGACTTTGACACTGCGGAGCTTTTGCTCATAAACTACCTTCAGGCAATGCGCATGGTACATTACGCGGCCTGGTGCGCGATACAAAAGGATGATCCTGGTTTTGAGGGCAACTTCCCTGAATGGGGGACAAAGAAATACTGGGGCCAGCTGATAAGGGATATCAACTCATTACTTGCCAGTGAAGAGAGCTGATACTATTCGGGTCTCTTTTGGAATGACTGACTTTCGGTCCATTCTTTCCAGATGTTCTTCATCATCGAGTAGTTCTCCTCGATCTCTGTCCTGAGCAACTGGTATGTCCTGATTGTTTCAGTGTCCCTAGTGGCTTCCGGTCTTCTCATAAAATGCGAGCTCATTGTCTTTTTATATAGATTTTCTGCCAGATCGAGCTTGTGGAGGTTGGGTGCCTTGTTCTTCTCAAGCTGTAGTAATTGCAGGGATAAGGAAAGCTGGAGGATGTGAACTACTGCCAGATCGGGGCTCGGCTCAAGTTCCAGCAGGGAAAGCGTGGTCTTGCTGTGCTCAGTCTCGCTGGCATGTTCAGACAGAAAGATTATCTTCTCAAGCATCGACATGTCCTCGTAGTACCTTGCGCCCGTGTGATGGTGGCTGATAGCTGCGAGTATATCTCTGTCGAAAACATTGAATTTAAGGTTGCTGAGCGCGGCGCTGGCAGGAGCATGGACAATATCGATGTTGGTCAGATGACCGCCCGACCCGTTATCAATA
The DNA here is from genome assembly GCA_964532225.1 of uncultured bacterium. Classification (GTDB taxonomy): domain Bacteria; phylum Margulisbacteria; class WOR-1; order JAKLHX01; family JAKLHX01; genus CAZHHM01. The sequence continues at coordinate 6,058 of CAZHHM010000039.1, forward strand.
AAGATGTCGTTCCTTTCGAAAATATATGAATTGTCACGAACATATGTAAAGAGATCCGATTCCTTTACAAATGGCCTGTTTTTCCCGGTGAAGGCCCAAGAAACATCATGAAGAGCTCCTGCAATAATTACTTTGTCGGTATGTGCGTATTCAAGCTTCTCGGCTATCCTGATGCCGTTGTTCACTACAGCAGTCACATGGTCCCTTTGCCTTTTGTTGAGATAAAGGTTGTTTATGCTGTATCTGGACAGGCCGATGGGAAAATTGTCTGAGGGTCTTATCCTTCTCGGTTGTGCACCTGATGACATGATATCTCCTTTAAGTTCGTACAAATATAGTTCGGATGGAACCAATGCGGATTTCATAATATCAGCGAATTGCTGATATAATATTTCTGGTCATGTAATAGCCTCGCTTAACAAGCTCCGGCACCCAGACCTCACTTTATGGAAGCATTATTTGAATTCGAGGGAAAGAAACGTGTTTTTAGGGATCCAATAAGGATCATCCGGTGCCATCGTCTTTCAAACATCAAGAAATGTCTTGAAGAGATAGAGCTCGAGACAAAGGCCGGGAGATACGCGGCCGGTTTTCTTTCTTATGAAGCAGGCTGTGCTTTCGAGGATAAGCTTGCCGAAGAACAGGAATATGATTTCCCCTTGCTTTGCTTCGGGATATATGGCGCATATACCGGTGCTGTTCCAAAAGGCGGTCTTGAGGACAATATCTCCGGGGCAAACGTCAATGAGGATGAGGCGCAGTACCATAAAAAGATCGAAAAGA
>CAZHHM010000040.1:0-6789 GCA_964532225.1 uncultured bacterium
AGCAGAAAGTTGAAAGTAGAAATTAGATAATAGCCCTCACTAATGATCCTGCTGCGCAGACCTACTCTCTACTCTCTACTTTCTATTGTCTATTTTCTTCCGGAATTTGAGAAATGCGCTACAATATCCCTATGATCTTCAAACTGATAGCCCTTACGGCCGCGTGCCTGACATCGGTAGGCTTTGTGCCCCAGATAATAAAAGGCATAAAGACAAAGAAACTTGACGATGTATCGACAGCTACCCTGCTGATCACGGCCTGCGGAACAACGCTCTGGGCAATATACGGATACCATCTCGGCGACCCTATAATCGTAGGCGCCAATATCTTCACCTGCTCGACGGTAATTTTGTTGCTGGCAATGCAAGTGATATTCAGATCAAGATAGGGAATATTTGCTGAATTTTCCTGAATTGTGCCCCGATATATTCCCGTATGGGAACACCGCGAACATATACATACCGCATAAAGCTTTCCGGCGGAAACAGCGTAAAGATTTACCGGAACGATAATCCAAAACAAAGGATGCTGGGAGTTCACGCGACCTCTTTCGGGGACCTTGAACTTATAAGGACCGAGCTCGCATCCAAACATCTCGTTAACCTGATCGAGGTCAAACCCGATAAATTCACCGGCAATGACCGCCTGTTCGACCATAAGGACGGCATTTTCGTCGCGAACCATGAGAACTTTGAACGACTTGCAAAGATATCCCGCTCTATGGGATGTGCTGTCCAGTTCCACTTCCCTTTCATCTACAATGACCCTCTTAACGGTCAGGACATCGGAGTTAATCCGGGAAGAGCAGAGGACCACAGGACCATCATGTCGCTATTTGATGCGCTGATACTGATGAAATTGATCTACAAATTCTCTGATGTCGTCACTTTCCACCCCGGCTCCCTTACATCTTCCCTTCTAAGGAGCGGCCTGAATGCAGAAGACGCGATCATCAATACGAACTGTTTTCTCTCCGAACTCCAGGAAAGACTGAGACTGAGATGGCCGGACCAAAAGCTTAGGCTCGGCATCGAGAATATGCCCCGTACCGACAGGGACCCCAACTTCGATTTCATCGCCTATGATACTGAAAGATTCTCTTCGATAATGGACGGCATCAAGAAATGGGCAGGTATCACGATCGACAGCGGGCATTTGAACCTCTCACCCGATATGTCGTTTAAAGACCTTTTAAATTTCACCTATATGGACAAAAGAAAGATCTTCAATTTCCATATCCACGGGAACTACGGCCCGGAAAAGGGAACACTTGCCGATGACATGCACCTTTTACCAAGCATCATGAATACTCCTCATTTATCCGACATAGGAAAGATCGCGCGCTTCGCAAGGGTCCCGATGATAATGGAGGTCGACCTTTGGGCATATCCTATAGACGATCTAAAACTTGCACTGTCCAGGATCAGATGGAACTATAACAAAGAACGGCACTGAGATTCAGAACTTCTTCGGAGCCCTTTGTCTGTAAGCTTCATACATTATCAGCGCGGCCGCTACTGAGGCGTTCAGAGAGGAAATGCTCCCCCTCATCGGTATCCTGACCATAAAGTCGCATCTGCTCTTTACCAGGTGGGAAATGCCTTTGTTCTCCCCTCCTATCACTATCGCGACCGGAAGCCTGAAGTCCACGTCGCTCATCTTGTTGCTGCCGAGATGGTCAATGCCCACTATCCACAGGCCCTGTTCTTTCAGGTCATTGATGGTAGAGGCGAGATTGGCCACTCTGGCCACTTTTACGTATTCCATGGCGCCGGCAGAGGTCTTGCCTACCGTAGGGGTGAGGCTGACGGACCTGTTCTTGGGTATTATCACTCCGTGGACGCCTGCCGCGTCGCAGGTGCGGAGTATCGCCCCGAAGTTCTGCGGGTCCTCTAGGCTGTCGAGTATCAGGATAAAGGGCGGTTCCTTCTTTTCCTTGGCTATCTCAAGGAAGTCCCAGAAATCTGCATACTGCTTTCCTTCGGCGATAGCGACTACGCCCTGATGGAACTGCGCGTATTTTGATAGAGTGTAATTATCAGACCAGTGGTACGGAACGCCTTTTTCTTTGCAAAGCTCTATGATCCTGTCAACGGCCTTGTCTATGCCTTTGAACTTGCCTATGAAGACCTTCTGGATGGCCCGCCCTGCTTTAAGAGCTTCTTTGACCGGGTTTTTCCCGGTTATTACATCTTGCATATGACACCTTCAAATACTTTGAGAGCTTCATCGATCTGCTTTTTAGTGACATTGAGCGGAGGGATGAAACGTATCACGTTGTCATAAAGACCGCAGGATATCAGCAGAAGGCCGTTATCAAGGCAGCCTTTCATGACGGCTTTCGTAACTTCCGGGTCAGGCTCTTCGTTCTCTTTGATGAACTCCACCCCGACCATAAGGCCCAGACCGCGGACATCGCCCATGCGCACGCTCTTTGACTTGAGCAATGCAAGCTTTTCTTTGAGATACGCGCCCATCTTGGCGCTGTTGTCGACAAGCCGCTCTTTCTCGATCGTATCCATGACCGCAAGGGCCGCGGCGCAGGATACGGGGTTGCCTCCGTAAGTGCCTCCGTGAGCTCCCGGGGACCATTGCTCCATCAGGGCCCTGCTTGCTATGATGCCGCCCAGCGGAAGACCGTTGGCAATGGCTTTTGCCATTACCATTATGTCGGGGATAACGCCGAAATGTTCATGAGCGAAAAGCTTTCCCGTACGCCCGAAACCTGTCTGCACTTCGTCAAATATGAGGAGTATGCCGTTCTTTTCGCAGACGGCTTTGAGCTTTTTGAGGTAGTCCGCCGGAGGAGGAGCATATCCGCCCTCTCCCAGAACGGGCTCTATGACCATGCCCGCTATCTTGTCCTTGCCAGCGTTCTGTACGATCTCCTCGACCTTCTTAAGGCATTCAAAGCCGCATTTGGTGCAGTCGTTCGGCTTGTTGCCGTTGAACTCGCAGCGGTAGCAATACGGATACGGCGCCGTGTACACATCCCCCATCAGCGGAGCATATCCCTGTTTGTATTTTTGTTTTGAATTGGTCAGGGACATGGCGGCATAGGTGCGCCCGTGGAAGCTTCCGTTAAAGCAGACCATGCCTGTTCTCTTTGTGGTATATTTCGCCAGCTTCACCGCGGCTTCGATAGCACCGGACCCGTCCTGGCAGAAGAAACACATCTCAAGGCCGGGAAGGGTAACGGACGACAGTTTTTCGGCAAGCTGGATATACTTTTCGTAGTAAGCCACGCCGATGCAGATATGCTCCAGATTGTCGAGCTGCTTCTTTGCGGCCTTCGCAACTGACGGATGGCAGTGTCCCAGCGAAGTAACGGCTATGCCGCAGGAAAAGTCGAGATATTTCCTGCCGTCAACGCCGAAAAGGTATGCGCCTTTGCCTCCGGCTATCTCAAGGTCGTTATAGTGCCCGAGGGTCGGGGTCACGACCTTTTTGTACCGCTCTATCAATTGGCCTTTTTTCATCCTGTTATACCTGCCTTACGCTCTTTATTTCGGGGATATCGTTCTTAAGGGTCTCTTCGACCAGGTTCTTGAGCGTCATGGTAGCCATAGGGCATCCGCCGCAAGCGCCTGTAAGCTGCACATCCACGACTCCGTCCTTCTCGGCAACGAACACTACATCGCCTCCGTCAGCCTGCAGGTATTTCCTGATCTTGTTAAGCGATTCCTTTATCTTTTCTTCCATTGTTTATCCCCTTTTTTTAAAGTTTCGTTCATGCTTCCCGTGCGGAACCCCTGAAGGTCAAGAGTCACATAAGTGAAACCGAGCTTCTTGAAGGAAGTAGTTATACTTTTTATTATATCACCCGTGAAGACCCGTTTTATCTCGCTGCTTCCCAGCTCTATCCTGGCGATCGGTCCGTGATGCCGGACACGCAGCACACGGAAACCCAGTTTTCTGAGGTATTCCTCCGCTTTGCCTACCCTGTCGAGCTTTTCTGCCGTTATCTCCTGCCCGTAAGGGAACCTTGAGGCAAGACAGGCGCATGACGGTTTGTTCCATGTCGGGAGCTTCATCTTCCTGCTGTGGTCCCTGATGTCCTGCTTTGTGAACCCTGCCAGCTGAAGAGGACTGATGACGCCTATCTCTTTTTTTGCTTTGGCTCCCGGCCTGAAGTCAGACAAATCGTCTCGGTTGGAAGCGTCAAGGACTGAAGAATACCCTTCTTTCTTTGCGATATCACTTAGGGCCGAAAAAAGCTCCCCTTTGCAGTAATAGCATCTGTTGACCGGATTGCTGGTGAATTTTTTGTTCAGGAACTCTTTCGTTCCTATGAGCCTGTGCCTGAGCTTCAGCAGTTTTGCGTATCTTTTCGCGTCGGCAAGCTCGCTCTTTGTGTATGTTTCGGACACGGCGGTCACGGCCAGAAGCCTGTCGCCAAGCACCTTCTTCGCGACTGCGGCCAGGAAAGTGGAATCCACCCCTCCTGAATACGCAAGCACGGAAGGTCCGTTCTTTTTCAGTATCGAAACAAGCTTTGACATTTTGTTCATCCCGCCATCTCCTTCACGGCTTTGATTACCGTCTCGGCATCCTTTTCGGTATTGTAGTACCCGAATGACACCCTCACTGTACCTTGAGGAAAGGTCCCTATCGCTTTATGGCAGGCAGGGGCGCAGTGTACGCCCGCCCTGATGATGATGCCGTATTTTTTTTCGAGCTCCTCGGCTACGGTCTTAGGCTGCTTTCCTTCGATATTAAAAGAGACCACCGATGATCTGGAGCCGGGAGCTGAAGGCGCGTATACCCTGACCTTTTTTATTCCGGATATCCCTGCTATAAGGCTTTCGGCCAGTCCTTTTACACGGGACGAGACCGAAGGCACTCCCTTTTCGAGCACGAATTTTACTCCAGCGTTCAGCCCCGCGATGCCCGGCGTATTTGGCGTACCGGTCTCGAACTTGTCCGGCATGAACTCCGGCTGGAGCTCCATTTCGGACTGGCTGCCCGTCCCGCCGTACCTGAGAGGTCTTATTTCAACGCCTTTTCGGATATACAGGCCGCCTGTACCCTGAGGCCCCATAAGCCCTTTATGCCCGGCAAAGGCCAGAAGATCGATATTGCTCTCTTGCACGTCTATAGGGTGCACCCCTGCGGTCTGAGCTGCGTCCACAAGGAAAACGACATCTGCTTCTTTTGCCACCGAACCTATGCGTTTGATCTCCTGAATAGCGCCCGTCACGTTAGAGCCATGCAGGCAGGCGATCATTTTTGTGTTCTTTTTAAGTTTCTTCCTGAAGGAAGAAGGGTCAACAACGCCAAGATCGCTGAACTCGTCAGCCACCGACACTTCAAGCCCCAGCTGCTCCATCATCCTGACGGGGCGCGCAACGCTGTTGTGCTCAACACCGGACATGATGATATGGTCCCCGGGAGAAAGGACACCCAGTATGGCGGTCGAGAGAGCGTCAGAGCAGTTCAGTGTAAAAATGATGTCCAGCGGATCCCCGACATTGAAAAGACGGGCAAGAGAGGCCCTTGCCCCTGTCAGGACCCCGTCAGCCAGGACAGACATCTCGTCCTGTCCGCGGCCCGGGCTTACATTGTTGCCTGCCATGAAACCGGATACCGCCTCGTACACGCTGTCCGGCTTGCGCCTTGTGGTCGCGGCGTTATTGAGATAGATCATTTTTTGGAAAGGTTCTGGTTGATCTTTGAGGCCAGGGACTCTTTGGTCATGTAGCCCGAAACTCTGTCAACCTCTTTGCCGCCTGAAAAGAACATCAGAGTAGGAATGCTCATTATCCCGAACCCGGCGGCAAGCTGAGTGCTTTCGTCGGTATTAAGCTTTACGACCTTGAGACGGCCCTTGAAATCCTCTGCCGCTTTTTCAACGATAGGCGCTATCATCCTGCAAGGCCCGCACCACGGGGCCCAGAAATCTACGAGCACCGGGATATTTGACTTGATGACCTCGGCTTCAAAATTGGACGCGTTCACTTCCTGCATCTGTGTTCTCCTTTTTTAGGGAGTTAAGCCCTGATCAATAACCCTTAAGCTTTCTGCCCTTTTGGTCTATGGCGACTATGGCGGGGAACGACTCGACCTTCATAGATCTGACGGCTTCAGTGCCAAGGTCCCCGTAGGCGATGACCTTTGAGCTCTTTATCCGTTTTGAAAGATACGCGCCGGCGCCGCCGAAAGTAATGAAATAGACCGCTTTATTTTTGATTATAGCATCAGTTGCCGTTTTGCTCCGCCTGCCCTTCCCCACCATCCCGGAAAGGCCGGACCTGAGCAAAGCCGGAGTATATCTGTCCATCCTTGATGAGGTGGTCGGCCCCGCGGAACCCTCGGCCGCTGCCTTCTTCGCGGGAGTGGGCCCTACATAATATATGATCTTCCCCTTGAGGTCGACAGGGAGCTTTTTACCCGAGCTTATAAGCCCGAACATCCTTGCGTGCGCGGCATCCCTTCCGGTCAGAAGTTCACCGCTCAGCATTACCATGTCGCCTGCCTTAAGGCCGGAAAGCCGCTCCTTTGAGAAAGGGCCGTTAAGTTCTTTCATGCCCTAATTATATCACCGGTCAATTATCGGCTCTAATGTAAAAAAAGGTGAAATCCGTGAAAAGACGCCACGATAACTACATAGGACGATAAATAATAGCAAGAGGGAGAACAGAAGAATGTCAGCAATAGCCAACGCGCCGAAAAAGCCCCAGACCGTATCGACCTTCAGTTTTGTAATGGGTCTGTACAGCAAAGCCGGCCAGGCGCCGGGCACCCTTGAGCCTACAAGAGTTGAGCTCAGGAGCGACCTGGACAGGACA
>CAZHHM010000041.1:0-6155 GCA_964532225.1 uncultured bacterium
TGAGGCTCTGTGTCGCCCGGAGGACAAGCTCGCCCTTTTCCTTATCAAGGAGCATCAGAGAGCATATGTTCGAGTTCATGAGCTCCGAGGTTATCCTCATAAGGAGACTGAGGATCTCCTCAAGGTACATGTCTGACGCTATTGTATTGCTTACGGCCGAAAGAGCGAGCACCTTTTTCTCGTTCTGCTCCTTCAGCTCATCTATAGCTCTGCGGCAGGCGAGCACTTCCGCCTTAAGCTTGTCCAGGGCAGTGGTCTTTTTCTTTTTAGCGGGCATTGGAACCCTTTCTGATAGCCTGCTTCATGCGCTTAACGGCATGGGAAAGGCCGTGATATATGGAATCGACTATTATGCTGTAACCAATATTTAATTCTTCAACACCCTCGATCTTAGCTATCTCTGTTACGTTATCAAGGTCCAATCCGTGCCCCGCGTTAACTTTAAGCCCTAAAGCCCTGGCAGTAACAACCGCCTTTTTGATCTGTCCCAACTTCTTACTTTTTACTTTAACTTTTGATCTTTGCCTTTTGCCTTTTGACCTATCCAAAGCATATTCACCCGTGTGTATCTCGATGAAGTCAGCGCCTGTCCTTGCAGCGGCTTTGATCTGAAGAGGATCGGGATCTATGAACAGGCTTACCGCTATCCCTTTTTTTTGAAGAGTTCCGCAATACGCCTCAAGATACGCTATCTGCTTTGCCACGTTCAGCCCGCCCTCGGTCGTGACCTCCTGCCTCTTTTCAGGGACCAGAGTGACCATGTCAGGCCTGACCTTGAGGGCAATGCGCAGCATCTCTTTTGTCGCTGCCATCTCCATGTCAAACCGGTCAACGGCCTTTCTGATGCCGAAAATGTCCTTATCGTTGATGTGGCGCCTGTCCTCGCGCAGATGAGCGACTATGCCGTCAGCACCTGCCTTCATGCAGACGACAGCGGCCTCTACCGGCGAGGGGAACGTCTCTTTTCTTGCCTGGCGAAGAGTGGCTATATGGTCGATATTGACCCCGAGTTTCATACTAAGAATATATCACAACCTGGCACATCTTTGTGACTGAGCGGGAATGCCACTATTTATAGTTGTCTTTGTAATCCTGGATATTGTCTATAGGCATGTATCTATGGTCTATCTTCTGCAGCAGCTCATCCGCCATCTGGATAGTTGCGATGCAGCATGCATAGTCGACAAGATGGCGCAATCCTTTGATGACCACAGCTTTTGTTCCAGCAAATATCTTCCCGCCGGGGTCTTTGGACGGAGGAAAATATGTTCGCCTGTCAGCCCCTGACACCAGTTCCTTTAATATCATCATCAGGAAAGCATATCTCTTGTTCATCAAAGAAACGCCTTCCTCGTCGGAGGTCTCTTCATCCAGCGGCGAATAGTCGGTCATCCACTCCACAACGGCTTCGGCAACGGACTTCGCCGCGGAAGGGCTTTTTTTGGCGATATTCAGTATCAGCGAACAAATATCCCCGAAAAGATTGCAGCTGTTGTAGTCCTTTATGATATCGAGGAGACCTTTGACATGCTCTTTGATGCTTTCGTCACTTTTATCCCTGCTCACTTGATATCTAAGAACGGTTCCGCTGTATGTTCCTATCCTCATTTTCTACCTCCTGAACCTGTATTTTGGGGCGTTGAGCAACGACACCATCTTATCGATCAGTTCCTTGTCGCATGAGACAGGGTTGGTCGGCAGCCCTATGCTTTTCCGGAATATCTGGAGCCTTATGCCAAGCTCATCGAGTTTTGTGTCGAGCCTGAAAGGCGTCCTGTCCTCGGCAGAGTTGAATTCGATACTTCTCTGCGCAGCGGCACCATACCCAAACCCTAACAATTCCAGTGCATCGGCAAGAACATCCACCTGCTTTTCCAGGGACCTAAGGACCTTCAGGTTCTTTTCATAGCCTTCTTTGGTGCTCATGTCCTCATAGCAGGACCGCGCGAACTTCTTTATGTCGGTGATGGTGAAGCCGTCCGAACCGGTGATCTCTTTGTATGACCCGAGAAGCTGTTCCAGGGAGTCGATCAGCTTTTGGGCCTGTCCTTTGTCCTGAACAAAAGAGGCCGCCGTAAAGGCGCCTGCACATATATATGATGTGGAAAGACCGCTAAGCCTCATGCCTACTTATCGGGGTGATTTTAATGGAATTTCACTAAATGACGTTTTTAACAAAAGAAAAAGCCCCTGCATTCGCAGGGGCTTGAAGAGTTCAGACTGCGATCACCTGACCATTACCGCGTTCAATTCCTGAAGCAGATACTTCTTTGTGAGCAATCCGAAATTATTCCCGCTGTCACCGCCGGGGATATTGTGGTCCCGCTGCAGCTGGCCCAGGCATTTTCTTATGACCGAAGGGTCAGAGGCGTCGTCAAGGTCACTATCCGGCCATCTGCCCACAAGCTTCAATGCCACCGACAATGCCACAAGCTCCTGTTCTGACAGCTCTCCTGAAAGCACAAGAGCACTGCCTGCTCCAGAATATTCCACATGAACGATATTGTCCCCGCTTTGAGAGTTATTGATCGTATCATAAACCTGTTTTGGAGTGGTCTTGATCGTGTTGGTCCCGAACAGTCCCCACATATCTACTTTTCCGTCCATGAAAGTTACGTGCGACCTGTACTTCACCGTAAGCTCTGAATTTGCCTTGACCTTGCCTGGGCCGCTATGGGACTGCTGCGCTGCGGGCATATAACCGTTAATTCTCATTTTCTTTCTCCGTTCTGTGATTTTTCCCTTACATAACTATATCGATTTCTGCGGGGAAAACTTGCATGGGAATATCAAGCAGAGATGGCCCGTGAAGCCCCGAAAAGAGATGAAGGCAAGGAGAACGGTCATTCCGCCCTTACCGGCCTTTACGGGCCTTCTTTCTAAGATTGTTTATTTCTGACGTCCCGATAAGGTCAATCCTGACCCTGGCCACGCCTTTGCCTATCATGCCGAGAGCTTCGGCAGCTGACTTTGAAAGGTCGATTATCCTGCCGCGTATATACGGTCCGCGGTCCGTTATCCTGACGACTATGCTCTTGTTGGTGTCAAGATCGGTAACCAGCACTTCAGAACCGAACGGAAGAGTTTTGTGCGCTCCGGTGAACTCGTACATGTTGTATCTCTCGCCGCTGGAGGCCCGTCTTCCGTGAAAATACGGGCCGTACCATGAAGCCTTGCCTACCTGGGTGAGCGAGGATTTGATCGAATCCGCCGATATCGGCGCCGCTCCGAGAGCTCCCCTTATCTTGTTGGTCCAGAAATACGCCATATCCCAAAGTTTCGTATTGTTGATGACCGCCTCGTCCTCAGGTATGGCAGAGATGACGTTTTCACCTATCTTTATCGAGAACTTGTTGTTGGGATGGAGTCCGGGCTTCACATCAACTCCGGCGCCTCCTTCAATTATGGACTGTTCTATGGCCTGAGCGATCTCCATTGCTCTGTCATATGAGGTCTTTCCGTCAAGCACCTCATGCATCCGCATAACTACTTTGCCGTTTATAACGACCTCTGATATGCCGGACTCGATGTTGTCCCTGACCTCGATCCTTACGCCTTTCAGTCTTTCGATCTTGATGGTCTGGTTGATCTGGTCCTGCCCGAGCAAAGGAGCACCGAACGCCCTCCTCAGCCTGTTAGCCCAATCATAGGCAAGCAGAAGTGTAGGCATGTTCGTATGCTTCACATCGTTGCGGTCCACCGTGAACACCACCGCGCCGTTCACCATGCCGGATGCAACGCCTCCCGACTCGAACGCTTCCACGCTCCCGATCGAATATCCCGCTTTGCGGAGAGCGTTAATATTGGCGCAGATCTGCTCGGCACGGTCAAAAGCCGTTTGTCCAGACTCTGAAGAAGCATACAGTTTGATCGTTGATAATGTCCCGATAAGCACTTCAGCGCCCTGGACCCTTGACGCGGTAAAGAAATGCGCCGGGACCGCTTCGTACGACGAAGAGAATGCATGCTGGCCCAAGGTCAACATGACCGTTATGACCGCAAAAATATATGATATAGGTCTTAAATGGTTGCGCATATGATCAGTTGATGAGGCAAACGGCCTGGGCTGCTATAGCTTTGCCCTTGCCGATATATCCGAGCTTTTCTTCTGTCTTAGCCTTCACACTTATCTTATCGACGGTAATGCCGAGGGATTTCGCGAGTTTTTGCCTGATGAGAGGGATGAACTTGCCGAGCTTTGGCTCTTCGGTTATCACGGTAGAATCAACGTTGAGGACCCTGAAGCCTTTCTTCCTGACCAGTTTTACCGCCTGTTCAAGAAGAAGGATGCTTGAAATATTTTTAAACTTACTATCGCTTGGCGGAAAGTGCGTCCCGATGTCCCCCAGCCCGGCAGCTCCGAACAGGGAATCCGTTATCGCATGCGCCAGGACATCGGCATCGCTGTGGCCTAGAAGCCCTTTGGGGAACTTGATCTCAACGCCGCCGAGGATGAGCTTTCTTCCTTTTACCAGCTTATGAACATCCCAGCCTGTGCCTACTCGCATATCACTTTCACGAACTTCCTTTTGCCGACACTCAGGATAAGTTCGCCTTTCGGGGATATTTTCACGGCCTCGTCGGTCACTTTTTCTTCGTTAAGTTTCACGCCACCGCCTTTTATCATCCTTTTAGCTTCACCGCCCGACTCAAGGAGCCCGGACATGACGATAAGCTTTGTTACGGATATTGAACCGCCCTCAAGGTCTGATGTTTTCAGCTTGAACACAGGCATATCCTCAGGCAGTTTGTTCTGTCCGAAAACCGACTCGAACTCTGCCTCCGCGGCATCCGCAGCCTTATGGTCGTAGAAATGCCTTACGAATATCTTGCCAAGGCCTTTTTTTACTTCTTTTGGATGGAGCGAACCGTTCTTAAGGCCTTCTTTTATGCCGTTGATGCCGGCTGCAGAGGTGTCGGTCAGGAGCTCATAATATTTAAGCATCATCTCGTCCGGTATCGACATGGTCTTGCCGAATATCTCCTTTGGACTTTCGGTAAAGCCGATATAGTTGTTAAGGCTCTTGCTCATCTTCATTTTTCCGTCGGTGCCTTCAAGGAGCGGCATGGTGATCACGACCTGCGGTCCCTGCCCGTACGCTTTCTGAAGCTCCCTTCCTACAAGAAGGTTGAATATCTGGTCATGTCCGCCAAGCTCGACATCCGCCTTTATCTCTACGGAATCATAACCCTGCATCAGCGGATAAAGGAACTCGACCATGCTTATCTCCCTGTTCTCCTTGAACCTTTCTTTAAAGTCCCCTCTTTCGAGCATTCTGGCCACCGAATACTGGGACATGAGCTTCATCACTTCGGGAAGGCCCATTTTAGACAGCCATTTGCTGTTGTAGACGACCTCGGTCCTGCTCTTGTCGAGTATCCTGAACACCTGTTCCTGATAGGTCTTTGCGTTCTTTTTGACAACTTCCTCGGAAAGCGGCTTTCTTGTCTCGTTCTTTCCCGAAGGGTCGCCTATCATTCCGGTGAAGTCGCCGATCAAAAATACTACCATATGGCCAAGGTCCTGGAACGCTCTCAGTTTCCTGAGCACGACCATATGGCCGAGGTGAAGGTCAGGAGCCGAAGGGTCGGCGCCCCATTTGACGCGCAGAGGTTTTCCGGACGAGAGCCTTTTGAGAAGGTCCTCTTCGCCGACAAAATCCACGGTCCCGCGCTTCAGTATCTCTATCTGCTCTTTTGCGTTCATTTAGCACCCATGCTTTTTAAGGTCTCGCGCAATACTTTGACAGGAACATCGTTCCTCATTACGGCACTTCCTATGGCCTTCGGAAGAACGAACACGATCTTGCCGTCCTTCACTTTTTTATCAAGGATGAGCCGCGCGATGATATCCTCGGTGTCGAGACCTTTTATAGCCGTAGGCAGATTGCACGCGCCGATGAGCTTTTCTATCCTTTCGGCCGTTGCCTGGCCCGTTATCCTCATTTTTGCCGCGATACGGGCGACCGCTATCATGCCGAGAGCGACGCCCTCGCCGTGTGTCACGCCTTTGTAATCGTTCAGGGATTCTACCGCATGGCCGATAGTATGGCCGAAATTGAGAAGGTGGCGGAGCCCCTTCTTTTCGAAAGGGTCCGCGATGACGACTTTTGCCTTTATCGCGGCAGACCTTGCGACAATGTTCTCCCAGATGT
>CAZHHM010000042.1:0-5124 GCA_964532225.1 uncultured bacterium
ATTCTCCATCGCGGCCAGGCTATTGCCCCGGACCACCCTTGCCAGGCTGGTTATCCTTTCGGATATTATGGGGTTCTTTTTATGCGGCATGGCCGATGAGCCCTTTTGGCCTTTTTTGAAGGGCTCCTCGACCTCGAGGATCTCGGTCCTCGAGAGGTTCCTGATCTCGGTGGAAAAACGCTCAAGCGAGCCTGCTATCAGGGCCAGTACTGACATGAACTCAGCCACCCTGTCCCTTTGCAGTATCTGGGTGGAAGCCGGAGAGGGTTCTAATCCGAGCTTTTTGCAGACCATCTCCTCGATCTTGGGCTCCAGATTGGCATAGGTGCCCACGGCGCCAGATATCTTGCCTACATTGATACGCTGCCTTGCGGCCTTAAGCCTCTCAAGGTCTCTTTCTAGCTCGGCTATCCATACGCAAAGCTTGAACGCGAATGTTATAGGTTCGGCATGTACCCCGTGTGTCCGACCCATCATAATGGTGTTCTTGTTCTCGGCGGCTCTCTTTTTTAGAACAGAGATCGCCTTTTCAATATCCTCGATGATCACATCCGCCGAAGCCCTCAGCCTCAGAGAGAGAGCCGTGTCTTCAACATCATAGGAAGTAAGCCCCATGTGGATGAACCTGGAGTCTTCCCCCACCCTTTCGGCAACGGCTGTAGTAAAAGCTATAAGATCGTGGTCGACTACCTTTTCGATCTCGTCTATGCGTTCGATGGAGAAGGAGGCTTTTTCTTTGATGTTCTTTAGGGATGCAGCGGGGATCTTGCCGAGCTCGGCCCATACCTCGCAAACTGCCAGTTCAACGTCAAGCCAGGACTGGAATTTTGCCTGTTCCGACCAGATGGAACCCATTTTTGGGAGCGTATAACGGCCTATCATTTATGTCTCCTTACGGATAAATTATAACATAGAGGAAAAAGCCGGGATGGATAGCTTACAGGTCGAGACCGTTGATCTCCTGGATGAGTGCCTGCACCATTTCAGGCTCGGACACCTTCTTCAGCAGCTTCCCTTTCTTATAGATCACGCCCTGACCTTCCCCTCCGGCAAGAGCGATGTCGGCTTCAGCCGCTTCGCCGGGGCCGTTCACCACACAACCCATGATCGCCACTTTCAACGGCTTCTTGATGTGCCTTGTCTTGGCTTCAACTTCATTTACTATCTTTTCCATATCATAGCCAAGCCGGCCGCAGGTGGGACAGGAAATGATCCTGATGCCCTCAGCATAAAGGTCCAGTGACTTCATTATCTCGATGCCTACTCTGATCTCTTCGACAGGATCTCCTGTAAGCGAGACCCTTAAGGTATCCCCGATCCCGTTCAGCAGAAGGTTCCCGATGCCTACCGAAGACTTGATGATCCCTATCTTGGGGATGCCGGATTCAGTGACGCCGAGGTGCAGAGGATGATCAACCTTTGATGAAAGGAGCGTGTATGCTTCTACGGTCTTGATCACGTCAGTTGCCTTGATAGATATGATGATGTCGCTGAAATCGAGCTTTTCCAGAATGCTCACGTGTTTTAATGCGCTTTCAACAAGAGCACCGGCTGTCGGATGTCCGTATTTAGCTAGGATGTCCTTTTCAAGCGAACCGCTGTTGACACCTATCCTTATCGGGACCTTTCTTTCTTTTGCCTTGGAAACAACGGCTTTGATCCTGTCCTCGCTGCCGATATTTCCAGGGTTGATGCGTAGCTTGTCGATGCCGGCGTCCAGAGCGATAAGTGCCAGCTTGTGATCAAAATGTATGTCAGCCACCAAGGGGATGGAGATCTGTTCTTTTATTTTTTTTAAAGCGAATGCGTCCTGCTCGTCCTTTACTGCGCATCTGATGATATGGCAGCCGGCCATTTCAAGGCTTTTTATCTGTTTGACAGTTGCGTCGATATCGGAGGTCCTGGTCTTGGTCATGGACTGAACTGAGATCGGACTGTCGCCTCCGACAGGCACGTTCCCAACCATTACTTTCCTTGTAACGCGTCTTTTTATCATTTGGGTTAATTATAGAACAAAACCGGTGAAGTAAAAAGTCAGGCCTTTATGCGGTGCATTATAACGCTGATAATGAAAGAGACCAGTTTTATCTGTCTTTTCCATCTTGTCGGCTGCTGGATCAGGCGGTACAGCCATTCCATGTTCAGCTTAACGAACAGGTCGGGCGCCCTCTTGATGCTGCCTGAAAGCACATCCATGCTGCCGCCTATCACCATATTCACCGGAGCGCCTATCTCCTTATAATGCTCGAGGAGGAACCTTTCCTGTCTGGGGGCGCCAAGACCGACAAAGAGGATGTCAGGACGGGCGGCCTTTATCTTGTTGACCACAGCAGGTTCCTGTTCAGGCTTGAAATATCCGTCCTGTGTCCCTACTATGTTCACCGAAGGGAACCTTTCTGCCGCCGCTGCGGCGACGCCCGGAGCCGAACCCATAAGAAAAACGCGCAAGTCTTTCATGCCTGCCAGCTCAAGTATCTTGATCATAAGGTCTATACCGGTCACTCTTTCCTTCAGCTTTATGCCGTTTATCCTTGATGCTATCAGTATCCCGATCCCGTCAGGCACGGCCAGATCTGCCAGGTTAAGCGTTTTGATGATGCTTTTGTCCTTTTGCCCTGCCATTATGATCTCGGGGTTAGGGGTGAAGATGAGCTTCGGTTCCCGGTCTTTAATATATGAAAGGACCTTATCAGCGGCTTCTTCATAAGTGGTGTTGTCTATTCTTACTCCAAGAATGCTCGATGAGGCCGGCGCTTTGATGTATTTAGAAATAAGAGAGTAGTTCAACTCAGCCGCGACCTTCATCTCCTCAGAAAAGGACAAAAGCCTTTTGGACATGCCTTCTCCGTCCTTCATAAGAGCGTCAAAGGCGTCCGAAAGGGTCTTTTTGTTCATGGAAACTGGTATAAGCGGGCAGTCAGCGGCTTTGGCTATTGCCATGACCTTGGGGTCGTAATCGATGCATACCATGGGGGTCCCTGCCATCACCGAGAAAACAGCGGCGTGATATCTCATACAGACGGCAGCCTTGAAGCTGCTGATGATATCGATCATTTCCCTTGCTGTGGTCATAGCCGGCATTATCTCGGCTTTCTCGTTCATCAGTGCGGCAATATCTGCGGACAGATTGGCGTCATCAGGGAACTGGAAAGGGATGAATACCGGTCTCAGAGAATATTTCCTGCAGATGTCGTCGACAGAGGACGCGAACGCTACCTGGAAGGCGATATCGGTCTCCCCGGTGTTCCTGACGAATATCCCTATCTTACTTTCGGGTGCTCTCTTTATCGATGTCCCGAGAAGGAAACCGTGGTCCGCGGTGACGACCACCTTGTCCCCCAGCCCGAGCCTGTCCAGAGAAGCAAATGACCCGTGGTCCCTGACAGTTACCATGGTACAGCCTCTGATAATGAACCTGCACAGCATACGATTGAAAGGATTGGATACGGGACCGAACCCCTGGCCGAAATATACGGTCTTCTTAAGGAACAGTTGTCCGATAAAAAGTATGAGCAGATAATAGTAAAGGCTGATAGAGCTTGTTTTGTCCTGCAGCAGACTGCCTCCCCCGCTTATAAGGACATCCGACCTTAGGATCGCGGCGATCACAGAGAGGGGTCGCAGCCGGTGCACGGCGTTCACGCCCAGTGATGAAGACGTCAAGGCCGGATCTGCGGAAAGAACGGTCAGCTGGATGCTTTTGTCTATCTCTCGCAGGTTCTTTACGATCGAAGCAAGAATGGCCTCATCTCCCAGGTTGCCGTAACCGTAATATCCTGATATTACAGCCTTCATTTTCTGAACGGCATCCGGGCGGCAAGGGATCCCGCGTAATAAAGTGCGCCGACGGCGATGCCCAGAAGCACGCCGTAAAAAGACCTTATCAGGGATACAAGTACAGGCGAATGTATATGACAGTAAGTATTGACGGTGGATATAGGTCCAATTATGCCTATAGTCAGGAGCAGCCACAGCCATTTTCTCCCGCCTTTGATGTAATAGACAGCGGCAAGGAACAAAGCGGGATAGCCAATAAGGAATTCTTTTGTCCTGGGTCTTACTGCAAGCATGTCCTCGAGTAAAGACCTTGCAACCCTTTCGATATCAAGAACTCCTATGCCAAAATTCCCGCTTCTAAGCAGATATAAAGCTGCGATCCCTCCGCCAAAGGCGGCCAGCACGACCCATAAAGCGGTTATCGGGGAGTTGAGCATGCCGAGTATCCTTTTCCATGCGCTCCTAAGGTCCCCTGATTCAACTACCAGCGAATGGACAAGAGCTATTGCCAGAGGCGCTACGAAAGCGAACTTTATCCCGGCGAACTGCTGCGCCCCTACCATGAAGAGCGAATCCGCCAGCATCCCGACAATGAAGACGGCTCCTGTCATGGATATCGCGAACACCGAAAGGACCATCAGGATCGCCCTTGATACCGGGATCATCGTTGTTCCTGTCGGCCGTGAATTCTTAAAAACGGCAACAACGGCAAGTGAAGGGAACACTATGGCCGAAAGCAGTGCTGCCAGCTTCCGGAACGTCAGCAGCATTCCGGCTTCGTTGAAAACAAAAGGAGCCGCCTCGAACAGAAGAAGAAAAAGGAATGCCGCCCATACAGGGACCCTTATGAAGGAATTAATGAGGAAGAGCGCCCCTATTCCGATGCCAAGGCTGATAAGAGCAATTGCGGCAAGCTTTATCTTAAGCTCTTTGGTATCTTCTACGGCCCCGGGAACTGTGCCAGATCTCTTTAGGGCCGAAGAGAGCTCCGATATGTACCTGTAATTGGTGGTAAGGATCTTTTCGGAATCTTCCGGCATGAGAAAAGGCCTTATGAACAGCATCCTGACACCTCTTTCGGAGACTGCCAGCTCGAACCTGTCTATAGCTTCAGGTCTTGAGAGCTTCTTGTTCATCTCATCCTGGCTTATGGAATGGACCCTTACGATCTCCTCTCCCATTTTTGAGAGTAGATCTTTGTCACCCTTTTGTTCCGACATCTCGATATAGCCGAACCTTATACCGAGGCATTTCATGTTCCTTGCGGTGGCACGGATATTGCTTTTGTATCCCATCACTTCCTCGCCGTCAAAGATCATATGCCTGAAATCACCTTCCGACCTGAGG
>CAZHHM010000043.1:0-4826 GCA_964532225.1 uncultured bacterium
AGCCCTATTAAATAAAGAACATAAGAATATTGCTGCTTTCATCATTGAGCCAATGATATTGGCTGCGGCCGGAATGATAGTCTATCCGAAAGAATACCTGAAGAAGGCTTTTGATCTCTGCAAAAGATACAACGTGCATTTTATCGCTGATGAAGTTGCTGTGGGCTTCGGAAGAACGGGAAAGATGTTCGCTTTTGAACATGCTGGCATCAAGCCTGACTTCGTATGTCTTTCTAAGGGACTGACGAATGGGACCATCCCTTTAGCCGCGACCCTTACCACTGAAAAGGTCTACAAAGCCTTTTACGCCGAATTTAAACAGAGGAAGACCTTTTATCACGGGCATACGTACACAGCCAACCCGATCGGGTGCGCCATCGCCAATGCCTCTCTTGATATCTTTAAGAAAGATTCTTCCATGAAGAATGCCCTACTTATCGAACGCGAGCTAAAAAAGTGGATGGGCAGGTTCGCATCACTGCCGCACATCGGCGATGTTAGGCAAATCGGCACGGTCATTGCTTTCGAAATCGTAAAAGATAAAGCGACAAAAGAAATGTTCCCTTTCGAGAAGCGGGCAGGGTACAAGATATATCAAAAGGCATTAAAAGAACATCTTATACTCAGGCCGATAGGCAACGTAATATACCTTTACCTGCCGCTTTCGATTGATATCAGGTCACTTAAAGAAGTCCTGATGAGGACCTTTTCTGTTCTACACAAAGGAATTACGTAACTAGTAAAATAGCCCGAATTTGTTTCTCATGACCGCTATATCACTGAAATCCCTAACCGATACTTCCGATATTCATATGTAACATGAGCTCGCCGCGTATACTGAACAGGATGTATTCATCGGAGACAAGGAGGGTGTTCCCAAGGACCCCTTTTTCTTTTCATCTGCCTTTTGACTCAAAGATCAACAGGGCGCGCGATCCATACATCGGCATCTCCGCTCTTAAACGGATGTCGTTCAGCCCGGACCCTCTTGTTAAGTTCGAGGTGTCCAGAAATCTCTCCGAAAGACTGCTTGAGATAGGGTCATCTGACAATATTGCGAAGTTCGATCCCGAAGTGGCGGCCAGGGCAATAGCATCCTCAGCGGGACTTGAACTGCTGTCCTGTACTGAGAGCATTGGCTCAGTTGAAACCTGGCTGGCTCCCTATGTTCTCGGCATCAAGGACCAAATAGTGTTGCGCACCCTTTCCTCGACCGGCAACAAATACCTCCTCAGCCTCCTGAACGAAAACCCGTTCCTTTCGAAAGAGCTTGAAACCAGCATCGGCAAACGACTGTCATCCAGAGATCATACGGTCACGGACACGCCCACACACCCGGAAAACGCGCCCGCACCGGATCCGATGCGGACCGCCGCCGAACTTGAGGAACAAGGGAAACTCAAAGAAGCAATATCCGTATATGAAGAGGTCCTGTCGGCTCCGGGCGCAAGGAAGCATTTTATCAGAGGACGGATAAAAGAACTGTCAGAAAAGCTGGAGATAAGCACCTTCGACCTGGATATTGACAGGCTTATTAAAAGTGGGGCTCTGAATGAGGCGGACGCATTATGTTCAGCCACTTTAAAAGACATAAGCAAAAGGTCTTTTCGCGG
The DNA here is from genome assembly GCA_964532225.1 of uncultured bacterium. Classification (GTDB taxonomy): domain Bacteria; phylum Margulisbacteria; class WOR-1; order JAKLHX01; family JAKLHX01; genus CAZHHM01. The sequence goes on from CAZHHM010000043.1 coordinate 1,614, forward strand.
CCACATATTGTCAAGAAGAGAAGATATCGCGAAAAGGGCCCTTCTTGCCGAGCTTGAAAGTAAATTCAGGGAACAGACGGCAAAAGAAGACCACGCCGGGGCAATAAGCACATACCGCAATATTGAAAAGATCGGCCTTCCGAGCGACGTCCTTAAGAATAATCACATTCAGAGGCTTGTCGCTTTGAACGACCTTTCCGAACATACTCGTCTTGCCGAAAAAGAGGCTCACGAAGGCAGACTGGTAAATGCGATACACATATACAACGGTTTGCTGTCGAACAATTACTGCGACAAGGATGCTGTCAGCAAGCGGATCAATTCGCTGAAAGCTGCACTTTCGACCGAATATCATAAAGCGGTCAGACATCATCACTATCACGAAGCACTGAACATGCTTGAACATATGGAAGAATTCAGCGTCAGTCCTTACCTTATGGACATTTCCGCAGAGAAAGCAAAACTCCAGCAGGCATTGAAGGTCAAGGATCTGCGTACACGCTTGGATGCTGTCAGGTCAAAGGACCCGGTCAAAGCCGCTCTCATTCTTAGCGAGATCTCAAAGCAGCCGGGGGTGGACGTTATCGTTGTTCAAGAAGAACTAAGCTCCTTGATATCCGCGGAGGAAAAGGCCGGTCATGGACTGCTGCGCGATCATGACTACCCAGGCTATATCATCAAACTGATGACTGTCGAGCACATGAAACAGTCCGCTCCTGACAACAGATTGCCGATGCTATTAGAACTGGCCAAGGAGATCGAGGTCACGGACAACCACTCAGCATGGAGGGAAAAGATGACCCGGATGCGTGCAATTTCTAAGGACAATTATCCCGCCCTGGAAAGAGAGCTCAACTATCATATATACGCTTTTGACGTCGCAAGGAGGCTTATTTCCGCATACAAGTCACTTAACGGAACTCTCGCGATCGAGCTTATGGATTTATGCTCAAAGGCAAAGGAAGCCGGGCTGGACGACCGCATAAAGGATTCCATCAAGAATGATTTCAATTCCTTCTCTCGGGGCTCTGTATCAAACGTAGTCGCCGGAATGCTCGATGATTTTGCCGTAGCATCTGATATTTACTACAGTCTAAGCAATGCCTTGTCAGCGAAAGATCATAAAACCGCGGCCTTTGAGTATTACAGGTATATTAACGACCCGGATCTGACCGCCTTGTTTATGGGCACAGAGGTTTTTGACGCATTACTACCGAAGGATAAAGGACTGATCCTGATTTCCTATGCGAGACTTCTTGAAGCAAAAGCAAAAATAGGCGAGGCACACGAATTCACGCTTGAGCAGCGTGTCGCGTCCAGAATAGCCGATGCTATCACTATCAAATTTGAAAGTTTAGAATATGACATGACCTCAGCATTTATCGCGTCAGGGAGAATTGATCAGAAGGAAAGAATGGAAGAGGAGAGAAGAAAGAACCATCTTGCGTCAGAAACAAAGAACAGGATGAAGGCATACATAAACAGGTATGGCAGGCACAAGGTCAGGAACACTGAAAACCATTATGACGTTATCGCTCAAAGATACAACGAAGCAGTCGAGGATTCTTTAAGCTCAATATTATTCATTCTCTCTGGTCTCGGAAGGTTCATTCCTCAGGATATCACGGAGGCTCTTAATGTAGAGATGAGAGATTTCATGGGGACGATGAAATTAAGACTGAGATAAAGCTTTACATTTCGGACTTCAGGAACCAAAAAGGGTCCACTCTCGTATCATGAACGCTCATTCCCCAGTGGAGATGCGGAGCAGTTGATATCCCCGTATTCCCTACAAGACCGATGACCTCGCCTTTTTTGATGAATGAGCCTTCCTTTTTGAGTATCCTGCTCATGTGCATATATATGGAATGAACGCCTTGCCCATGGTCGATCACCGCTACGGCACCGAGCGAGTTCAGGAGCTTGGAAAAGACCACCTTGCCTGAATTGGACGCTTTTATCGGTGTGCCGGAAGGGTTCCCTCCTATGTCGGCTCCGCGGTGGTCGCCGATCTTTTTTCCGTTATAGAGCCTTATTGCCCCGAAGGGGGATGTAACGTAGCCTTTGAGAGGCCTTATGAACCTGCCATTGTAGGCTTTTTCGGCGGTATATACGGTCAATACTTTTGATAGTTCATCCTGGTCGTGTGCAATGGAGTCTTTTGATAGCTTGCTTTTTTTCGTGGGCGCCGTGAATGCAAGTTTCTCGTGTATGAAGCCTGACCTCTTAATGATCACGTTCTCTTGCTTCTTAACGACCGAGCCGTCAGGATACGCTGCGATTACTTCAATAGTGGACAGACCGACAGGGGCGGAAGCCGGGACGCCAAGTAATATCCCGAACTTGCCGTTGTCTTTGTACATCGGAAGCTCCCTGCCAAGAAAGTTGAGGGATACACTCTCCGGCGTGACGCCGTCATGCGCCTTTACGATAACGACAGAGCCTTGTTTTACGCGATAGGGGACAGCAGAAACATTAATATCAGCAAAGCATATGCCTGCCATCAGGAAGGTCAGCAAAATGGTCTTCATATACATAAGGAAATTATATCAACGAAAAGGATGAAATCCACGGCACCTCTCAGCGATAATATATTGTCAGGGTATTTGCGTAAAACCGCTTGTCATTATTGACAAGCTATTATTATGCATGTACAATGAATAGTGCGTGTAAGGAAAGGAGGCGCAGTAACAAGAGCCGATATCCTTCGCAGTTTCTCCTCACACGTTAATGTTCGATCAAGAACGGTACCTTGAAAACTAAATAGAGGATGAGATATTCGTTTCTGCGGCATTTGCCGTATGTAACGGGTATTTTGGCGTGATACAAACCATTCTTTGTTCATTCTTTAAATAGAGCTAATTAAACTTTTTTATGAGAGTTTGATCTTGGCTCAGGACGAACGTTGGCGGCGCGCCTAACACATGCAAGTCGAGCGTGATCGGTGCTGTAGCAATACAGTACCGTGAAAGCGGCGGACGGGTGAGTAACACGTAAGTAATCTACCCAACAGCCCGGGATAACCTGCCGAAAGGTGGGCTAATACCGGATATTATCAGCTTTAGGCATCTTTAGCTGATGAAAGGTTTTTCGCTGTCGGATGAGCTTGCGGCCTATCAGCTAGTTGGCGGGGTAATTGCCCACCAAGGCTATGACGGGTAGCTGGTCTGAGAGGACGATCAGCCACACTGGAACTGAGACACGGTCCAGACT
>CAZHHM010000044.1:0-3794 GCA_964532225.1 uncultured bacterium
CAACGTTCCATATGATCAATGACGAGAGCATCTCTGCCATGAAAAAAGGCGTGATGATAATAAATACGGGCAGAGGCAAGCTCATCGACACAAAGGCCCTTATCAAAGGGCTGAAATCGGGCAAGATCGGTTCTGCGGGTCTTGATGTGTACGAAGAGGAAAGCGAGTATTTCTTCAAAGACTATTCAAGCTCGCTTATCGGCGATGATGTGCTTGCCCGGCTTCTGACATTCAACAACGTGCTGATAACCGCGCATCAGGCCTTTTTCACGGAGGAGGCGCTGCACAATATTGCCGAGACAACGCTGGGCAACGTTAAGGAATACTTCGAGTCTCACACTCTTAAGAACGAGATCTGCTATCAGTGTAAAGAGAACGTATGCGCTAAGGACAAAAAGGGCGTCTGCTTCTGAAACAGCCCGATGCCGTTTATTTTGCCTTTAAAGTAAGATACAATAATTTTAATGAACAATAAAGCCATCGAGCTGATAGGGCTTGGCCTCACGGACGAGAAATACTTCGCGGACATAACTGATTCCGAGTTCTTCGGCTTTCCCATCGAACCCCTGATAGAAGCTGAGGAGAAGCTGAGGTCAAAGGATGTCAGGTCAATAGGCTATTTTTCCATGGAATACGGCCTTGCTCCCAGCATCTACCATACCTTCCAGACAAAGAACACGATCGACCCTTCTAACATTACAAGCAAGCACGAGGTCTTTTCAAATCTCGTTCAGATGGACTATTATCACTATCTGCCAGTCGAAAAGATCCTTGATCTGCCGATCTACAGCGGAGGGCTTGGCGTGCTTGCAGGGGATACGCTGAAATCATCGGCCGATCTGGGGATCAGCCTTGTCGGGGTAGGGGTCCTCTGGCATAAAGGTTATTTCCAGCAAAAGTTCTGGTTCCGTGAGGGCGGACAGTTCCCTGAGGAGCTTGAATGGGACCCGTATTCATATCCCGGACTGGTCCCCCTGGATAAGAGCATCGAGATCGAGCTGAGCGGCCACAAGCTGAAGCTTAAATTGTGGAAGTATTATGTATATTCATATTCGCTTAAGAGCGTCATCCCTCTTGTGCTGTTGGATGCAAATGTGCCTGAGAATCCGGACTACCTTCGCGAACTGACCGACCAGCTGTACAGAAGCACCAATTCCTGGATAAAGATCGCACAAAGGATGCTCCTGGGTGTTGGAGGCATGAAAGCTCTTGAAGCGCTCGGATATTCAATAGATAAGTATCACCTCAACGAAGGGCATGCTGCCCTTGCGTTCGTGGAAAAGCTGGGTTCAGGAAATCCCGATGAACTCAGGGAAAAGTTCGCTTATACCTGCCATACCCCTGTTGAAGCGGGCCATGACAGGTTCAATTTTCAGGAGCTTGAGGGTGCTTTGGGCCACGAAAAGACAAATATCGTAAGGCAGTACGGATCGGACGAAAAGAACCACACTCTGGCAAACCTGACCGTCCTGGCCATGAACACCAGCGGGCACATAAACGGGGTCTCGAAAAAGCACGGTGAGGTGACGCGCCTTCAGTTCCCTAACCACAGGGACAGGATAGCCAGCGTGACCAACGGTATACATACTTTCACATGGATGTCAGAGAACATCAAGAACCATCTGAAGCAGTACAAAGATACGATAGGGGATTTCGAGAACGACCCTGTACTTCTGTCAAATGTAAGCAAACTAAAGGGCGATGCGGGTTTCAGACGCGGACTCTGGGATGCCCACAGACGGAATAAAGCGGTACTGTCCGACTTTCTCAAACACTGGTTCTTCGATAAGGACGTCTTTACGATATCCTGGGCAAGAAGGATAGCAAACTACAAGCGCCCGACATTGATACTTCAGGATGTCCACCGTCTGGTGAGCATAGCGAAAAAGGCCGGCCCGATACAGATCATACTTGCCGGCAAGGCCCATCCTGCCGATACGGCCGCTGCCAGGTTCATGGACGTGATGATGGAAAAGATCAATATGCTGGGAGGGCAGAGAAAGAATCTTAAGATAGCTTTCCTTGAGAACTATGATACGTATTTCGGCAAATTCCTGACAAGCAATGTGGATGTATGGCTCAATAATCCTCTGCCGCCGTTCGAAGCATCAGGTACCAGCGGCATGAAGGCCATTGCAAACGCTGTTCTTCAGCTGTCGACCCTGGACGGGTGGATAGTTGAGGCTGCCGATAAGAACATTGGCAGGGTGTTCGGCTGGGTGCCCAAAGAAGGGGAGATCGGGTCTGAGGACGACCTTAAGCTTGCAGATGACAGCAAAGCTCTTTATGACAATCTCGAACAACTAGTGACCATCTACTATGACCTTCAAAAGGGAAGGAAAATGCCGGAAGAGTCGGAATGGGTTGAGATGATGATCAACTGCATCGAACAGTCCGCTTATTTCTCCACGCACAGGATGGTTGGCGAGTACAAGCAGAATATCTGGGGTTTTTGACCGTTACTTTTAGATAAGTATGCACTTAGCCGGAGCAAACCCGTTGAAACCCGGGACCGCGCTTGCTGATGAGTAAGCCCCTATGTTCTTTACATAAACGATGTTCCCTACATCAAGCTCCGGCAGCTCTTCACTTTGAGATATCGTGTCGAACGAGTCACAAGTGGGTCCTGCCAGGGTGCTAAGGAACTTTTGCCCTCGTTTCAAGGAGTTGAACTGGTATTTGCAGTGATCAAAGACAATGCCTGAGAAGTCCCCGTAGATGCCGTCATCAAGATAGTAATAATTCTTGTTGTTCCTGAATGTGCGTCCCACAACGCTTGTCACGAGAGTTCCGGCCGGACCGGAGAAGAACCTTCCGGGTTCCGCGATGACCTTTATATCCTTCGGGAAAAGACGTTTCATCTCTTTCTTTATCTTTGAAGCCAGCTTCTTGAAGTCTATATGATGGTCCGAGTCGAAATGTTTGATAGGGAACCCTCCACCGATATCGAGCATCGAAAGGGATATGCCCTCAGCCTTGGCCTCTTTGAATATCCCTGAGACCATTTCAAGAGCATGGATATAATTGTTCGCGTTTATGCATTGCGAGCCCACATGGAAACTGACGCCGTAAGGCTTCAGCCCAAGTGACTTGGCTTTCCTTAGGAAAGGCACACATTGTTCCGGGTCAGCACCGAACTTAAGCGAAAGCTCCACGATGCTGCCTATATTTGCGACCTTGACCCTTACCAGTACTTTTGCCCCTGAACAGTGTTTTGCTATCTTGTACAGCTCAGGCTCGTTGTCGAACGTCATGAGCTTGACCCCGAATTTCCGCGACTGCGCTATATCCTTATCGGATTTGATGGTATTTGCGAATATTATCCTGTCAGGTCTTGCTCCGAGATCGAGCACCTTTTTCATTTCATTCGCGCTTGCCACATCGAACCCTGAACCTAAGGATATAAAATGCCTGATGATGGCCGGGTCGGGGTTTGCCTTGATCGCATAGTAAGGTTCGACCCCGGGCAGAGCTGATCTGAAAAGCTTGAATTGCTTAGTCAAAGCCTCTTTGCTCACTATCATCAGCGGAGTGCTGTTCTTTTTAAGCACTTTACGTATCAACGACTCAGTGTTCTGTTTCATTTGATCTTATTGCACCAGGAAATTGTGGAACTGCCACGGGTCGCTCTTGTCGAACTTCACGTTGTTGAAGCTCTGATAAAGGTCCACTCTGGTCTTTAGCGGCGTCCAATCCACGGCCTCGGAAAAGAATGGCCCGAGATATTCCTTTGCCACCGACAGCACTTCCTCGTGCGGAAGGTCATCCGGCACGCATACGCCTTTTTTCGGGTT